>CAZHPM010000007.1:2553-63967 GCA_964534485.1 uncultured Halobacteriales archaeon | reverse complement strand
TCGTCCAGTTCCACCCGACGACACTCCCCTCGACGGGCGTGCTCATCTCCGAGGGCGTCCGTGGCGAGGGTGGTATCCTCTACAACAGCGAGGAGGAGCGGTTCCTGTTCGAGCACGGGTACGCGAACAACGAGGGGGAACTCGCCTCGCGGGACGTCGTCTCTCGTGCAGAGTTGACGGAGATAAACGAGGGCAAGGGAATCGAGGACGAGTACGTCCACCTCGACATGCGTCACCTCGGCGAGGAGCGGATTCTCGACCGACTCGAGAACATCCTCCACCTCGCGGAGGACTTCGAAGGTGTCGACGGTCTCGAGGAGTCGATGCCGGTCAAACCCGGTCAACACTACCAGATGGGCGGTATCGAGGTCAACGAACACGGACAGACCGGCGTCGAGGGGTTGTACGCCGTTGGCGAGTGTGCCTGTTACAGTCTCCACGGCGCGAACCGACTGGGCGGCAACGCACTGCCGGAGTTGCTGGTCTTTGGCGGTCGCGCCGGCCGCCACGCCGCCGGCGCTGACCTCGGCGAACCGGAGATTCCGACCGGTCCGGGAGCAAAGAGCGAGGACGGCGACATCGGTTCGCCGGTCGAACTCGGCGGTGTCGGCGTCGACGACCCCGTCGTGGCCGACGGTGGCGCGCTCGCCTCGCCAAAGCAAGTGCTCGAACGGACAATCGAACAGGAGCGCGAGCGCGTCGAGACGCTGCTGGAGCGAGACGGCATCAACCACGCCGACGTGCGCGCGAAAGTGCAGAAGACGATGACCGAGAACGTGAACGTCTTCCGCGAGGAGAGCGCGCTCAAGCAGGCCCTGCGCGACATCCGCGAGGCCCGCGAACAGTACCAGCACGTCGCCGTCTCGGACCCGTCACGAACGTACAACACAGACCTCATCCACACCATCGAGACCCGTAACGTGCTCGACGTTGCCGAGGCAATCACCACCGGCGCGCTCGCACGCGAGGAGTTCCGTGGCGCACACTGGCGAAAGGACTACCAGGAACGCCGCGACGACGAGTGGCTCAAACACACCCTCTACGCCTGGAACGGCGGCGACCCCGAGCTCTACTACAAACCCGTTGTTCTGGAGGGCCACGAACAGACCTACGAGCCAAAAGAGCGCTCGTACTGACGGGCCCGCTCTCGCGGCGGTCACCGGCGACGACTCTCACAGCATCCGCTCGTGTCAGAGACGACGGTAGCGGTCGACCCCCGGTTCAGGGCGCGCCGGCGATGACCATCTGACTCTCGGTGTCGAAGGTGAGCGAGCGTGTCGCGCCCGGGTCGACGCGAACGGCGTCGCCGGCCGCCAGCGAGACAGTCTCCCCGTCGACCGTGAGTTCGCCCGACCCCTCGAGGAGGACGTACACCTCCTCGTGGTCCTGGTCTGTGTGGTCGTGTTCCATCCCCTCCCACCCCGGGCCGGCATCGAGAACCGTCACTCCGAGGTTCTCACAGTCCAGTGCGTTTCGCAGGAAGTGCATCCCGGGTGCTCTCGGTTCGACGCTGTCGTACTGCTCTTTCGTGTAACCCATTACGAGTTGGTGTTCGTGTGCCACCAACAAAGAGTTTGACCCGGCAGTTCACTCCGCGCGAACCCACTCTTCGAGCGTGAACCGGTCGTACTCGGTGCGGTCGGCGAGTCGCCACGCCTCGCGGTCCCAGTCGGGAAAGTACGAATCACCCTCGTACTCGCCGGGGACGCGACTCAGCAGCATCCGGTCGACAACGGGTTGAAACAGGTCGTAGATCTGACCGCCGCCGATGACGTAGGCACGCTCACGGCCGGTGGCCTCGGCGGCGGCGACGGCCGCCTCGACGTCGAAGGCGTGGGTGGCCGACTCGACGTCGTACTCGCGGTCCGAGCGACTCAACACGACCTGGGTCGACCCCGGGAGGTCCGCGCGCATCGCGTCGAACGTGCGCCGGCCGAAGATAACCGGCCAGTCGGCGATACGCTCGCGGTACTGTTGCTTGTCGGCGGGGATACTCGGCCACGGAATCTCGCCGTCGCGGCCGATGACACCGTTTTCTGCCACCGCGGCGACCGTGATTAACTCCATACCGATGTCTCGGGCCGGGAAACCCATAGGTGTCTCGGGGACCGCTAACGGTGGTGCGCGGTCGCTACACCACACCGATACCGGCAAGCGCCACGAACAGGAACACGACGGCCACAGTGGCCACACCCGCGACCAGCGGTCTGTTCTCCATAGCCTTCTCGTGGAGTGGCATCTGCTCGTACTCCGTGCGGAACTGCGCGCGGTTCTGTTCGTCGTAGAAGTATTTCGTGCTGAAAAAGAAGTTCCCAGTGACCGCACACCCCGTACAGACCGGGTCGTCGACGAGTCGCTCGGTTTCGACGTGTTCGGGGCAGTTGACACTCCCGCAGTTCTGGCAGTAGGTGTAGGTCTCTGCGCTCTCGTCGCCACACTGCACACACCGGTGTAGTTCGTTCTCGACAGTGTGTCGCGAGGGCCCGGCGGCGTCGTAGGCGTACCGGTACGTGTACTCACCCGGCGCTACCGTGGCGCGAATCCGGGGGAGATACACCGGCGTAATCGACTGCACGGAGATATCCGAGAGAGTCGGCTCACACTCTCTCGTGTAGGTGACGTTGTTGTCGCCGGTGTAGGTGACCGTCGTCGTGTAGCGGTCCCGGACCCGGTCGACAGCCCACTGCTTGTACTCGGTTTCGGTCCGACCGAACCGCCGGATATCGACCGCGTCGAACGTCTCCTCGAACCTGTCCTCGTCGAGTTCGACACGCTGGTCGAGGTTGGCGGCGACCAGTCGCCGGCGGTGACGGCCGAGCACGCGGGGCCCGTCACGGTCGGCCCCGAGGACGAACTCGTCGCGCTCGTCGATTGTGTGGATGACGCCCGCGCCGGTCTCGAACACCGACTCGACGTCCGCGCGGACACAGACCACGGGCAGGAAATCGACCTCCATCTCGGGTTCGGGCAGGGCCCGGGCGTCGATGTTCTCGACGTCGCGAACGGCAGCCCTGACGGGTGCGTCGACCGAGCGCGAGGGGTCGTACGGTCGGAGTGTCCGGTCACAGAGAATCTCGATGCGACCGTTGTAGAGGTCGAGTCCGATGCGGTCGGCGAACTCCCGGAGGTCGTCGCCGTCGAGGAGTTCCACCGGGTAGGGGTCGCCGGTCTCGGTTAGCTCCCTGGCGTACTCCCGGGCCGGGCCGGTGAACCGGCCGGTCGTGGCGACCATTCCCCGTTTTGGACCGTCGTAGTCGTGTGTCGCCACCGCCGAGTGGAGTTTCTGGACGACCGGGCGACCGACCGAGTCGGTGTGTTTGCACTCGACGACCACGGCGCGTCGCCGGCCGTCGACCCGCTCTTCCATCAGAATATCGCGGCCCTCGTCGGCGACGCGGGCGGCCTGTCGGACGTTCTCGTAGCCGAGATTTCTGAACACGTCCTCCATGACGTCCTCGAACTCGAACCCCGAGAGTTCGTCCAGAAGCGTCATATCTCCGGTTTCAGAGCGGGCTCAATAAATCGTTCGCCGGGTCGTGACCGTCTCAGAGCTGGCTCGCGACGACAGCGTCGGCCCGTTCGACGAACGCCTCCTCCTCGCCGGCCGGAATCGTCGCGCCGGCGGCGATGTCGTGGCCGCCGCCGTCGCCACCCACCGCACGGGCGGCCTCACCGACGACCGCCGCCAGGTCGAGTCCACGGCCGACGAGTCTGCCCGTCCCCCGGGCCGACACCTTCGTCTCCTCGTCGTTCTTGCTGGCGAAGGCCACGATCGGGCGGTCGGAGTCGACGCCGTCGGTTCCAAGCGCCATTCCGGCGACGATGCCGACGATGGTCTCGCGAATCTGCTCGCCGGCGTCGAACCACTGGATATTGTCGGTGTGGTCGACACCCTGCTCCCTGACGGTCTCCAGCCCCTCAGAGAGGTTGCGCCGGTGATTCGCGAGCAGTCGGCGGGCACGCTCGAAGGCCTCGCCGCGCTCGCCCAGACAGACCGCGAGTCCCACGTCGGCGCGCTCGTACCGTGCCGTCGCGTTGAGCAGCGTCGAGAACTCGCTGGCGTCGCGCAACTCCGTGCCGGGTTCCTCACCCGCCAGCGTGTACGTCGTCCCGACGAGTTGTTCGGCTTTTCCGGGCGGGACACCGCGTTCGAGCGCGCGCTGGAGGAGTGCGCTGGCGACGGTCTGGCGCTCGTCGTCGGCGAGGTCGACCCACCGCCGCCAGCCGTCGCCGTCGCGCGTCTCGACGGCTAACTCCTGTAGGAACGACACTGCACCCTGTGGGTCGTTCGAGACGCCGGGAATCCGGACTTCGCTCGCGTACTCAAGCAGTTTCGGCAGCGGCCGGGTCTGCTTGCCGTACAGCGCGAGGTCGGTCGTCTCCTCCAGCACACCGGCCTCGACCCCTTCGGCGACGAGTTCGCGGTTCGCACCCGTCAGTTCACCCCGTGTCGCCTGCATGTCGCCGACCGCGCCGACGACCGCCAGCGCGGCGAGGTCACGGTTCCCGGTGGCCGCGTGCCCCTCTGTACTCTCTCCCGCGACGCGCTCGACGCCGCCGTCCGTACTCGCCCGACCGCCGACCTCGTCCGCGAGGGCACGCGCGAGCACGTAGCTCGTGCCTGCTCCAGACAGTTCCGAGGCGCCGTCGATGCCAAACAGCAGCGGGTTGAGGTGGAACTCCGTCTCGGCGTCGGCTGGCTGGTGGTGGTCGGCGATTACGGGGTCGAAGTCGCCAGCCTGCTCGTGGGCGACGATACCGTCGAGTTGGCCGCTGCCGAAGTCGGTGAACAGGGCAGTCTCCTGCTCGCGGGCGGCGATTTCGGCGAGTGCGGTCTCGTCGAGTTGTTTCCGGAAGACCACCTCGTGTGGAATGTCGGCCCGCGCGAGCGCAGTCGAGGCGATGGCAGCACTCGTCAGTCCGTCGGCGTCGATGTGCGAGGCGAGAACTACCGAGTCGGCCCCGGCGAGTCGGCGGGCACAGGCGTGTGCACGGTCGTCGAGTTCCGGTACCGGTCCCATCACCCGTGGTTGGTGCGGCCCGTAACTTAAGATTCCGGTCGACCGACTCTGTTCGACGACCGTGTGGTCGAGTTTCGAACCCGGCGACGGTACACCCGGCTATGAGCGACCCCGTCGACGCAGTCGAGGGTATCGTCCACGAACCCACGCAGGTCCACGAGGACGGCGGCATCGACCTGACGGTGACCGGGATTCGCGAGGTCCAGCGGCCGAGACGGGTCGGTTGGCTGGCCCGGCGACGACAGTGGTGGTCGACAGATTAGGTAGCAGTGTCCACGCCAGCGCCACTCGACACGCGGCCGGACAGAGTTCCCGACATCAGGTGTCTCCTCGCCCGCTCTGCCACTCCCGGAGCGACCGGTGTTGTGCCGCCAGTGCTCGTATCTCCTCGCGGTCGAGTGCGCCACGCTCGGTCACGACGGCGTCGACCACGTCCGCGGGCGTCACGTCGAAGGTCGGATTCTCGACCGCGATGGGGGCCGTGCCGTCGTACACCTCGCCCGACTCTCGCGGTTCGAGGGTCGGGTCGGCGTCCGGGCTAATCTTGTCGCTGGCGGCGGCGACGAGCACGTCGATTCCCTCGCGTGTCGCCGCGAGCGCAGCGCCGCGCGTCCCGACCTTGTTGAGGACGCGCCCGTCTGCGAGGACGGCGTCCGCGCCGACGAGCAGGGTGTCGATGTCGTGAGTCGCCAGCGCGCCCGCGAACGCGGCGTCGCTTGTCAGCACCACGTCGGCGGCGAGCGTGGCGGCGAGCGTCTCGGCGACGCCGACACCTTCTCTGCCCGGCGCGGACTCGGCGACCAGCAGTCGTCCGGGGTCCGCCCGCTGGACGGCCTGCCGGACGGTGCCCGACCGGGAGAGTGTCGCCACGCGCTCGCCCAGCACTCCGGCGGCGGTTGCCGCGGCCTCGCCGTCGACCCGGAGTGCCCGCTCGAGTGCCGCGCTCGCGGCGTGCTCGACGGCCCCGGGGGTCGGGTCGGCGGTGTCTGTGGCTGCGCCGGTCATCGCGCGGTGGACCCGGTTCGGGAGCGCGGTCATGGCGGGGCGGGCCGCCAACACCTCGCGGGCGGCAGTCAGGACCCGGTCGGGGTCGTCGTCCTCGCGGGCGGCGACGGCCGCCTCGTCGCGCAGCAGTTCGAGGGCTCGCGCAGAGAGGTACGTCGACCCGTGGTCGGTGTCGCTGGCGACGGTCTCGACGGTCGGCCGCACCCGGTCGTAGGCGTCCCAGAGCCCCGGGACGGTCTCGCGGTGGAGAGTCGCTGTCGGCGAGAGCCACGCTGCCCGCCCGCTCGCGGCCTGGTCGAGTTCCCGGGTCTGACAGTCGAACAGGAACGGGTGGACGTATCGCCGGATTCCGCGGTCGTCGGTGACCTCGAGAGGGTCGCCGGCACGGACCAGCGTCACCCGGTCGAGCGCGATACCGGTCTCCTCGCGAATCGCCGCTCTGGCCGCCGCCTGTGGGTCGTCCCCGGCGCGACCCGAAACCCCGTCCCACAGACCGGCACCGGCGGCCGCGTCACTCAGACGGTTCAACAGCACCGCGCCACGGGTGCGCAGAAAGACCGTCGCGACACTCTGCTCGTCCATACCCCGGGTACGACCGGGCCGGAAAAAATACCGTGGGTGGGCGGGCGAGCACACGACACCGCGCCACCCGGACGAGTGCGGGAGTCTTTTTCCGCTGGCTGTTCTCAGACCTCGTATGGACCTCACAGAGATCGAGCGCCTCATCGAGTCGAACATCGAGGACGCGAGCGCAGAGGTAACACAGCCCCGTGGTCAGAGAGACGACGACCACCTCGGGGCAGTCGTGGTCTCGCCTGCATTCGAGGGGATGTCACTCGTCGACCGCCACGAACTCGTCTACGACGCACTGGGTGACCGGATGACCGAGGACATCCACGCACTCGAGGTAAAGACCTACACGCCCGCAGAACGCGAGTAACTGGGACACCGTTCGCCCGTCTCGACAGCGGGGTCGTTTGGACACAGCGCGATATTCGGTTTCTGGAAGTCAACACCGGCATAACTATCCACGACGCGTAGACACTGTTCGAGTCCTCGTCGGAGTGACCCTATTGTCGGGTGTATTTCTCCGTAGATGGAGTATTTTATTATCGTCGGACCATTTGGGTGACATATGATTTGGCGGACGTTGCTGGGAGGGATAGCTCTCTGTCTGTGTCTGTTGTCCGGCGGGGCAGCGGCAGCTACGGTTGGCGGTGTGGCAGCCGTCGACAGCGGAGCAGACACGCCCAGACAGGAAGCAACAACGGTCGGTCAGTCCACGACTGACAACACGACCGTCGTCCAGAAGCCCAGGGCCGACGACAGACAGGATGAGGAGATGGTCGAATCGGCCAAGGTCGGTGACGGGGACAGCGTGCAGACAGCCAACGGCGTGTCGGACAGCAACACGCCGGTGGTTCGGGGCGACCACGTCGTCAACCGCACCCCAGGGACACTCGGGACGGTCGAGGTGACGTACAACGTGACGATTCCAAAGAACGGGACCGCCCTCTACGCGAAGTTGAACGAGTCGTTCACACTTCCGTTCTCGGTGGTGAGTTCTTCGGACGGCTTCTCGTACAACGCGAGTGCGGGCAGATGGGAGACATCGAGTCCAGAGGGGACAGAGACAACAGAATCGATCACCTACAGTATCGAGGCGAACACGACAAGTTCGTCGTTCGGCGGCTTCAACACCGTCGAGACGACCGACTGGGCGCTCGTCTGGAGCCCGCAGTTGGGAGTGAACGTGAGGTTCTTTTGGTATAAGGGCCCGGATCTGGAGTACGAGGGAACGGCCAGCGTCGACGGCCCGGGCTACGCGTCTCCCGACCGTCCGCGGGCCTTTCTCGGGCCGGTGAGCACGTCCCAGCAGTCGGCGGCGGGGCAGACGGTAACGGTCGTCACCCCGGACGCGGCGACGCCGAGCAGGCCGACCGGAACGGTGCTGGAGGAACTGACGGCGAGTGCAGAGTACCTGCAGGTCGGTGACCGGGATTCACAGGTGACCACGTTCGTCGTGCCGGAACCGATTAGAGGTGGCGGTCGGGGTGGCGGCGGCACGTTCTGGGTGCGGGAAGACACTCTCTCGACTGTCCACCTCCACGAGTACGTCCACACCCGGCAGGCGTGGCTCGACGGCGACCTGCCAGCAGACGAGGACTCGACCGTCGAGTGGATCACCGAGGGTAGCGCCGAATACTACGAGGGCTTTCTCGCCTGGAACGTCACCGGAACCTACAGCGACCAGCAGTTCCACAACTACGTCTCGACCAGCGCCGACGAGAACAAGATACTGCAGGACGACGACAGCGATTCGACAGAGGACAAGAACTACAACAAGGGACGGCGGGTGATTGCGGCGCTGGATATCCGGCTCAGACAGCATACCGGGGGCGCAGCGACCTTCCAGACGGTCTTCGAGCATCTCAACACGCGGGACGGCGAGTTCTCCTACAGTGACCTCCGGGGGAAGGTGGTCAACCTCACCAACGAGTCGACCGGGTCGTGGCTCGACACGTACGTCCAGACAACGGCAGCGCCGTCGATTCCACAGGATATCGCCGCCGCCTACGACCCGGCGAGCGCCAGCCTGTCGAATCTGACCGTCGCCGGCGGCTCCGGGAGCGCGACCATCACCGAGGGAACGGACGCGGCCATCAGCGTGGACGTGACGAACACCGGAAGCGAGTCGAACTCCTTCGACATCGAACTGGATATCGGAACCACGGTTCAGCAGAATCAGTCGACGGCGACGCTGGCGGCCGGCGCGACAGAGACAGTCACGTTCACCGGCGTGACCGGCGGACTCGCGGCGGGGAGTTACGACGTGACGCTCTCGACGACCGGCGACGAAACCACCGGGAGCCTCACCGTCCAGACGCCTCCGTTCCAGGTGAATATCACGAACACGACTGCACCGGTCGTGGCAGGCACACCGCTGTCGGTGAACGCGACAGTCGAGAACACCGGCGACGTGAGCGACACACAGACGGTTCAGGTGGATGCCGGAGCACTGGGAACAGACGCGACGACAGTTTCGCTCGCGGGCGAGGCGTCGACGACAGTCACGCTCACCCTGTCCACCGCGGACGACGACTACGGAACGTACACCGTGACCGTCGAGAGCGCGAACAACGACGCCACCACGAGCGCGCGGGTGACACTGCCGACACTCGGGCAGAATCCGCCCAGAGACCCCGGCGACGACGGTCAGTACGAGGATATCGACGGCGACGGTAGAGTGAATATCTTCGACGTGCAGGCGCTGTTCAACCGGCTCGGAGACAGCAGCGTTCAGGACCACCCGCAAGCGTTCAGTTTCAGTCCAGCCAGCCCCAGCACCGAGGTGACGATTCTGGACGTCGCCGCACACTGGCGCGCATACCTGAAGAACTGACCGCCAGACGACCAGACAACGGCGCGGCGCTGGGCGTTTGGCACTGTTCAGCGAGGAGACTGTCAGTCGTCGAGGTCGGTCCGGGCGCGTCGCTTGCTCGCGCGCTCGACGAACTCCTCCGGGAGGCGGTCGATTTCGCCGGCCTGGACGCCCCAGAGGTGTGCGTACAGCCCCTCGTTGTCGAGCAGTCTCTCGTGGGTTCCGCGCTCGACAATCTGGCCGTCCTCGAAGACGACTATCTTGTCGGCGTCTTTTATCGTCGACAGTCGGTGTGCGATGGCGAAGGTGGTTCGGTCGGCGGCCAGTTTGTCGATAGAGCGCTGGATGAGCATCTCTGTCTCGGTGTCGACGTCGCTCGTGGCCTCGTCGAGCACCAGAATCTCCGGGTCGCGCAGGATTGCCCGCGCGATGGAGAGCCGCTGGCGCTGGCCGCCCGAGAGTTTCACGCCCCGTTCGCCGACCTCGGTCTCGTAGCCGTCGGGCAGATTCGTGATAAAGTCGTGGGCCTCGGCCATCTTCGCGGCCTCGACGACCTCCTCGTGGGTCGCCTCGAACCGCCCGTAACTGATGTTTTCCTCGACGGTGCCGTAAAACAGGAACGTCTCCTGACTCACGTAGCCCACCGACTCCCGCAGACTCCGCAGTGTCACCCCGCGGAGGTCCTGGCCGTCGATAGTGACCGAGCCCTCGTCGACGTCGTACAGTCGCAAGAGCAGTTTCAACACTGTTGATTTGCCCGCGCCCGTCGGCCCGACCAGGCCGACCGTCTCGCCACTCTCGACGCTGAAATTGACGTCCTCGAGGACGGTGTCGTTCTCGTCGTAGCCGAAACTGACGTTCTCGTAGCGCACCCTGCCGCCCGTGACAGTCAGTTCGGTCGCGTCGTCGGTTTCGCTGACGCGGTAGGGTTCGTCCATCAGCCCGAAGATGCGCTCGGAGGAGGCGCGTGCGCGCTGGTACATATTGATTATCTGTCCGAACTGGGCAATCGGCCAGACGAACCGCTGTGTGTAGAGGATGAAGACGACGAAGGTGCCCTCGCGCAGGTTGCCGGTGAGCGGGCCGGGACCGCCGCCGTCCCGTAGCACCCAGAGTCCGCCGACGATGAACGTGATGACGAAACCGAGACCGGCAATCGTTCGCAGCGTCGGGAAGAACTTGATACGGGTGCGAATCGCGTCCCAGTTCGCGTCGTAGTACTCCTCGGAGACGTCCTCGACACGGTCGGCCTCGTACTCCTCTGTGGTGCTGGATTTGATGACGCCGATACCACCGAGATTGTTCTCCAGGCGCGAGTTGACCTTGCCGACCGTCGAGCGGACCGTGGCGTACTTTGGCTGGATGACCCTGATGAACACGTAGGTAAACAGCATAATCACCGGCACTGGCACCATCGCCACCAGGGCGAGTTGCCAGTTGTAGGCGAACAACAGGAGACCGATGCCAAGAACCATCACCAACAGGCGAAACAGCGAGTTCATCCCGTCGTTGAGAAAGCGTTCGAGACGGTTGACGTCGTTCGAGAGGATCGACATCATCTCGCCGGTCTGGCGTTCGGCGAAAAACCCCATGTTCAGCCGCTGCATCTTGTCGTAGGTGTCGGTCCGGATATCGTGTTGTATCTGTTGTGCAAAGGAGTTGAACCCCCAGTTGCGAACCCAGTGAAAGCCCGCCGCGAGGACGAACGCGCCGGCGATGATGACGATAGTCAGCCAGAACTGTCCGGTCTGGCTCTCGGGGACGTACGGCGCGATGAGACCACTACCGGCCGGGAACGCCTCCGAGTAATCGACAGTCTCCAGAAAGACGGCGTCGATTGCGACCCCGAGCATAATCGGTGGCAACAGGTCCAGGATGCGGGCAAAGAAACTGGCGACGATACCGACGACGGCCTGTGCCGCGTAGGCGAGACCGTACTCATCGAACAACCGCCTCATCGGATTCTCGATTGTGTCGCGTTGCTCCTCAAAGGGGTCGTCGTCGTCCCAGTCGGCGGCAGACATCACTATCTGTAGGTGCCACACGCGGAAAGGTCGTATGATTGGGCCAGACGGTCGCTCTGTGCGGTCACAGACTGTGTTCAACGGGGACCGGACCTGTCGTGCAGTGTGTTCTGTGTCGGACGACTCCGGTTCGGACTGGTTTCGCTCCGACCGCTGGAGGGGGTGTCCGGGTCGTGTGTGGCTACCGGACCGACGACAGGTTCTGCCACTGCGTCTCAAAAAAAGTGACCGTCGCCGGTTCGAATCCGTCTCGGGTGCGTCGTGGATAGCGGTGGGGTGTGCTGGGGGCGGAGCGACTCCGGGTTCAGTTTCCTCGCAGAGAGTCGTGGCCGTCTCTCCCAGCACCGACGACACGACTGCCGGTAGCGGGTCACCGTTCGGGCAGAGCGGCAAACGGTAGACGCGTGGCCACTTTCGCCCGCGAGAACGGTCCACACGTGTGGCGTGGGGGGGCATCCCACGCAAGGGTTTTGTTTAGCCACGTACAAGAGTAGAGTATGTACTCCGCACGCCCCACCAGCGGACGAACCGCGACTCAGACGACCACCGGCAGCGAGAGCGGTCGGAACACAAATCCGGGGCAATTCTTTACAGCGGAGTTCGACGGCGCCGGCGGAGCGCGGGCGAGGCGGCGCCGTGCAGGTCACCCACCGGCCACGGGAGAGGGCCATCTCTAACCCGAGATGAGCCACTCCCAACACCCAGTCGCACTCTCTGCCGAGCGACGCGTCGGCAGGTCGTGGCGGCTACTCGCGGTCGTGATGGCACTTCCGCTTGTCGATGGCGTCTTCGTCTCTGTCGTCCTCGGTGGTGCGCTCGACTCCGTCGCTGGAGTGATCGAGGTCGGCCTGCTGGTGTTCGCCGGGAGCGCCACTGTCGCCGTCATCCTCGCCGAGATGGACGAGTCACCGCGCGAGCAGGTTCGGGTCGTCCTCGGCGTCGGCACAGTCGTTCTCGCCGGTGCAGCAGTCGTCGCGGCGCTGGCCCCGACAATCGAGAGTGCCGTCGAGATGGCGGTTTTCGAGCGGTTCGCGGCACTGGTGGTGCTCGCTGTCGCCGCCTCGACCGCGAGTTCGCGTGTCGGCGACTACCTGCCGGGGCCGGCGGTCATCGTGGCACTCGGACTGGTGGCGAGTCTCTCCCCCGGCGAGGCGTCGCTCGTTGTTCAGACGGAGCCGTGGCTGGTGGGTCGGGCAGTTGCCGCGGCGGCCGTCGGTGTCGGAGTCGCAGTGCTCGTCGCTGCGACGAGTCCGTGGCTGCGGGCGGCGGTCGACCTCGACCGGTTCCGGTTCGGGAGCGCGGTTGCGCTGGGTGTGCTCGCGCTCTCGATTGTCGGATTCGTGCCGGCGAACGCACCGGTCGCGCTCGCGGTGCTCGTCGTGACGGTGGCACTGTCGTTCGACCCCGAACGGGCAGAGCGCGACACGGGCGTGCCCGACCGCGCTGGTGTCTCCGGGTCCGACGAACTCGAGGTGACGACTGCGCTCTCCGACGGCGGTCGGTCTGTTTCCGAGCACGACCCCGGACAGGAGCGTGGCGAAACCGACAGCAGCCACGACCGGCCACCGTGGTTCTGAGGTGTCACTGTCTACGGTGTCGTACGCGAGTACCGAACTGGGAAGCCAACAGTTAAGAGAATCGTTGCAGAAGGTGGACTGTATGGACCGACGAACCGTGCTTCGAGGAGTGTGTGGGACAGTCGGGGTCGCCGCACTCGCGGGTTGTGCCGGACTGTTGGGACAGGGCACCGACGCCTCGGACGGGACATCGTGGCTGCCGGCGCCGGGAGTCGTCTCGTCCGGGTACGGCGTCAGCCAGTACAACGCCTTGCTGACCAGTCCGACGTCGGTGAGCAACCACCGCGAGGTGTTGGGCCCGGACTGGGAGAGCTACCAGTCGAGGTGGCTCGACACGGAGTACGCGTTCCCGACGGCGAGCGAACTCGACGTTGTCGCGTCCGGAGTGTCCGAGGCCGGAGAACTGTTTCGCGTCGAGAGTGGAAGCGTCGACTCGGGGCGAATCGCGGAGCGACTGGACGTCGAGGGCTTCGAGGTAGCCAGCGGCGGTGACCCCGACTACTCGTACTACGTGAGCGAGGACCAGCGACGGGGGCACGCGGTCAACGACAGCGCAATCGTGACCGCACAGATTCCGGAGGATAGCGACTCCGCGGACCCCAGCGAGTTCGACTTTGTTGGCCTACTCGACGCCATCATAGACAGCAATCAGGGGGTCGCCGAACGGTACACGGAGGAGACGTCGGCTCTGGTGCCACTCGCGAACCAGGGTCTCTCCGGAGATTCGATTCTGTACGACTACCACGGAGACCGGTTCGACACGGAGAGCACCGAGGACCTCGACCCCGTGGCCGGCGAGTTTACCGACCACGTCGCGACCGGCCAGGGCCAGCAACTTTCCGGTGAGACGACCAGCGTGACGTTCGTCCTGGCGTTCGAGAACGAGGAGACGTTCATCCAGAATCCAATCGAGAGCAACGTCGACACCTACGTGACCGAGAGTCCACAGTTCCAGAGTTGGCGCGAAGTCGACTGGAGACGGGAGGGACGAACGGTGATAATAAACGGCGTCGTCCGGTCGACGGCAGTCTGGCCGCTCCAGCAGGCCACGCCGGGTCGGAGCAGCAACGAGAACGCTTAGGATGCCGGCAGTCGAACGTCGTGTATGGCAGAGAACCGTGTCGTGCAGGGACGAATGGTCACCCCAGAACGCCTCGCCGAAATCGTGGAAGGCGACAGCGTGATGGACGCCGAACCAATCGAAGATGCGGACCGCGACTGCCCGGACTGTGGCGGTGACGTCCTCGAGGTGGGGTATATGCCCTCTGCACTCGAGTTCGTCACCGCCCAGAAGTGCCAAGACTGTGACTGGAGCGAAACCGACCGAGAGTAGTCGTCTCCACGTGCAGCCAGTCACCGGAGGCTACACTCGAACTGGTCGTCGAGAGCGGCGTCGTCACGTCACCGAGTACGCCGCGCCGGCGGTCAGCGCGATGACACCGAGAACGCCCGCCAGCGCCACGTAGGTAATCGACCGTGGCTCCTCGAACATGTGCATGTACCAGCCAGCGACCGCGACGGCCTTTATCGAGGAGATGGCCATTATGACGCCCAGCGCAATCCAGTACACCTCGTCGAGTGCGACGCTCTCGATGACGTACTGTGTGGTTGTCAGTGCCGCGAGTGCAGCGAAGACGGTGCCGTACAGTTTGATTGATGACATAGTGTGTTCACCTCACAGGATGTAAAACAGCGGGAACAGGAACAGCCAGACGATGTCGACAAAGTGCCAGTACAGGCCGTAGTACTCGATGGTGTCTGCGTCCTCGTCCGCACCCCAGTATGCACCCGACCAGGAGCGAGCGATGAGGAACAACACGATCATCATCCCGACGATGACGTGTGCCGCGTGCATACCGGTCGTCAGGAAAAAGGTCGACCCCATCACGTCGCTGGTGTGGGTCCAGCCCTCGTGGTTGATGAGTTCCTGCCACTCGTAGGCCTTGTTGGCGAGGAATCCGGCAGCACTGACGAACGTCAGCGCGAGGAACCCGATAGTGCCACGCTTGTGGCCCCGTCGTGCGTACGCGAGTGCGAGGACGACGGTGAAGCTACTCGCCAGCAGGAAGTAGGTGTTGAGCAGTCCCGGCCAGACCACGTGGGCTTCCTTTGCGAGCGTGGCGTCGGACCACCAGTCGGTCCAACCGGACTGGAACCGGATGAAGACGTACGAACCGACCAGCGCACCAAAGAGGATGATGTCCGAACCGAGGAACATCCACATCCCCAGTTTCGTGTTGGACACGTTTTTGAACGGCCACTGCTGTGCGAACTCGGGTTCGGGCACGTCGAACGACTCGTACCCCATCCCGACCAGCGTGAACGCCCCCAGCACCGACCCGGCGAAGGTCGTGTAGAAGGGTTCGCCGGCGGTTGTTAGCCCGTTTACGATGCCGCCGTGTTGTGCCCCGAAGACGAACAGGAGCGCTCCCATAAACGGGAGAGACGCCAGGACGTACAGGGTGTGGATTATCTCACGGCCGTCCCGCTGTGCACCGACGAGACCCAGAAACGCCACGAACGCCGGGAGCGCGAGGACGAACGGCCAGAGTGCGAACTGTCGGGAGAGTCCACCGATACCGAGTCCGACAAACAGCGCCGCCGCGCTGACGAGCAACGGCCACCAACTCGCGTGGTCGGCGGGTTCCTCCCGTGCGGTTTCGGCGTGTGCGGCGCCGCCGTCGGTGGCGGCCTCACCCTCGACGGTGCCGCCGTCGGCTTCCGCGCCGCCGACGAAGTCGAGACGGCCGCTGGCGAACGTGGGGTTGTCCGGGAAGTTCTCGAGTGGCGGTGGCGACGAGATTGCCCACTCTGCCGACCCGGTGTACGCCCACGGACTGTCGCCGACGTCACGGTCGCTGTAGAGACTCGCCACGAGGTTGTAGAACATCACCAAAAACGACGCGGCGAACAGGAACGCCCCGGCGGTGGCGACGTGGTGCCAGGTGGTGGCCGAGGCGCTGTAGTCGAACACGCGGCGCGGGTTCTCCCAGACGACGAACATCGGGAAGTACAGCATGTTGAAACCGATAATAGCGAGCGCGAAGTGGGCCTTCCCGAGGAACTCGTTGTACATCTTTCCGGTGATTTTCGGGTACCAGTAGTAGGCCGCGCCGACGAGCGCAACCGCCGCAGAAGCCATCACGTAGTGGAAGTGTGCGACCACCCAGTAGGTGCCACGGAACTGGTAGTCGAGCACGATAGCACCGAGGAACACCCCGGTGATACCGCCGATGATGAACACGAACAGCGCGCCCAGCGCGAACAGGAACGGCGTCTTGAGCCGCACCCGTCCCTTTATTATCGTGTAGATGAGCGCGAACACCATCAGGTCGAACGGCAACGAGATGCCGATGGTCGTCACCATGAACACCGTCTTGATGGGGAGATTGATCGCGGTCAGGAACATGTGGTGCATCCAGACGGCGAAACTCTGGATCGCCACCAGTCCCATCGCGATTATGAACCACTTACGACCGACCAACCGGCGTCCGGAGAACGTCTGGACGATCTCTGCGAGTGCGCCAAGCGCCGGGAAGAAGACGATATACACCTCCGGATGGCCGAAAAACCAGAACAGATGTGTCCACAACAGCGACCCGCCCTCGGTGCTGGTGAAATACGAGGTCTCGAGCAGGTGGTCGGAACCGAGCAGAATCGTCGCCGCGAGCAGTGCCGCAAACGCGAACAGCATCATCCAGACGGTCAGCAGAATCGACATACTGAACAACGGGATATCGCGCATCCGGAGTCCGTCCGCACGCATCCGGTAGATGGTCGTCAGGAAGTTGACCGACCCGAGCGTGACCGACGTTACGAACAACGCGAGCGCCACGACCGCAGTCGTCTCGCCCATCTCGGCGACCCGGGGGACGAACGCGGGGACGTTCAGTGGCGCGTACAGCGTCCATCCACCCTCGTGGGTGCCACCCTGCAGGAACGAGGTCATCATCGCCAGTCCCGAGGCGAGGTACAGCCAGTAACTCATCGCGTTCAGGCGCGGGAACGCGAGGTCGTCGGCCCCGATCTGGAGCGGGACCAGGTAGTTCGCGAAGCCAAACGCGAACGGTGAGAGAAACCAGAAGACCATCAACAGACCGTGAGCCGTGACGACCTCGTTGTACTGGCTCCCGGCGAGAATCGTTCCGCCGGGACTGAGCAACTGGACGCGAATCAGCATCGCCAGCGTACCGGCGAACACGAGGAAAAACAGTGACGTGATGATGTACAGGATACCGACGTCTTTGTGATTTGTCGTCACCAACCAGCGCTTGACCGACGACCGCGGGGGAAGGTCACTCATGAGCCGTTACCTCCTGTGGTGTTGAGCAAGTTCGTCATCTCCTCGTTGCTCATACAGTTGTTGTCCGTGCACCACTGTTCGAACTCGTCGGTACTCAGTGCCTCCACGTAGCCTTTGTCGTCGTCCTCGTCGTAGTTCATTCCGGAGTGACCCTGGCCACAGAGCTCCCGACACTGAACCTCGTAGATGCCAGTGCTGTCCGCCTGGAACCACGTCTGCGTGTACTGTCCGGGAATGGCGTCGGTCGAAGCCTTCAGGTCCGGTGAGGTCCAGGTGTGCCAGACGTTTCCTTTACCGTTTTCCTCCGGACACTCGCTTGGGTCACAGGACGTGACGTTCAACTCGACCACCTGACCCTCTGGCACCACCAGCGTATCGCTCGTCTCACCCGAGGGGTAGGTGTACTGGTAGCTGTACTTGTTCCCGTCGAACCCCGCCTCCACGTCGACTTCCATCGCGTCCTCGTTGTTCGGGGTGCCCTCGACGTACAGCAGATTCCAGTACGCAAAGAGCACTATGCTGAGCACAATAACGGCACTGAGCGCGAACGACATGAACAGTTTCTTTCCGCCGCCTTTGCCAGTTCCTGTCGGGATTTCACCCAACCGTGGGCGAGAGACGTCGCTCTCGTCGACAGCCTCCTCCTCGACGTCGTACTCACCCTCCGACGCCGAACTGTCCGTTCGGTACTTGTTGACGTTGTACAGGATGTACGATATTACGACGATTCCGACGACCGTGCCGAGGGCGAGAAAGACCACGAAGATGTCGTTGAAGACATCGACCTGGTCTCGCGAGACCTGGGCGGCGGTCACGCCATCGAGCAGGGATGCCAGTGTGGGTCCGGACACGACCATTCTAGTTGTGCTTACGAGCATCCTGTTTTATCGGTTTCGAATCACCCTCCCGTAGTGTGATTTGTCCAACAGTGTGTCTCACGGAGAGAACGACACCGGTCAGAGGGTGCGCGTGACCGGTCAACCGGTGTGACCGGTCAACCCGTGGCAGTCGCGCGCCCGACCACGGCGACGACTGCGAGCAAGAGGAGTGTTCCGACGACCGAACCGGCCAGTCCAGCACCGATGAGGAAATCAGAGATGCGCCCAGAGGAGCGGAGCAGGTCGGCAACAACGGCACCAAGCACTGCGACACCGAAGATGATCGCCGACTGTGCAACGGCGTGAGAGTGTGGCTGGCCGTAACGCCGCCCGAGTCGGTACGCGCCTCCGACAGCAACCCCGAACCCGGAACCGACACCGAGCGCCCACACCAGCGCGCCGACGTCACCACCGAGAGCCACCACGGTCACCGCTGTCACGGCAACCGCTAACAGGACAAAGACGGCGACGACCGGGAGACCGCTCTGAAACCGGTTCTCGAACCGGGACTCTGAGTCCATTGTCTCTGCCCGACTGTAACTTCCAGGGGGATATAACAGTTTACGATTCGGCGCTGTGACTCGACGAGAGCGGGCAGTCACCCGCGGCCGTCACCGCCGTCTGGGCGGACCCGGTGCCGGATAGTGTGGTAGCCACCGGAGAGGGGGGTTCTGGCGGTCCACAGCCACACCGGGTTCGGCCGACCGTCACTGGTCGACTGTCACGTCGACGACGGCCTCTCCGTCCACGCGAACGAGTCGCAACAGGAGGGTGAGTCTGCCGGTGTGACCGTCGAGGGCGAACGACGAAGCGTCACCGCGCTGGAGCGGTGCGTCGATTGTCTCGGTCTCTGCGGTCTCGCCCTCGATGCGGTAGGTGACGCGCGTGGCGTCGGCACCGGAGACCCGCCGGAAGCCGAGTCGTGCGGGCGCAGATGCGAGAAACCGGTCGCCTGGCAGCGTAATCTCGACCAGTCGCCGGGGTGGTCGTTCGTCCGCGACCGGCGGTCGCTCGTTCTCGACCAGCGAGGTTGCGGCGCTGTCGACCGTGTCGAGGGCAGATTCGACCTGTGCCTCGCTACGGGCCGCGGTTCCGTGGTCGACGGCGACAGTCGCGAAGCCGAGCAACGCAACTGCCAGCGCGACGGCGACGACGTACCGAATCACGCGCAGAGATGGTCGGGTGCTCGTATTTGAATCCCCGGGCGGAAAGCCAGTAGAGCTTTGCCAACGGGGGGCCAACCCCCGGGTAATGGCCCGGTACGGAACCTACGTCGAGGACGAGACAATCTACGTCCAGACCAGTGACGGGCCGCTGGCGGTCGGTTCGGTCGACCACGCGCTCGAGGTCGTCGGCGGTCCCTCGTGGACAATCTCGTACTCGCGCGAGGCCAAACAGCGCCACCCGGGCCTCGATACCAGCGACGAGGGACTCACCGTCGACGTGGTCGACATCATCCACGCGATGACCCACTCCGAGCGGTTCGTCGAGACACTCGCCGCACAGCCGGTCGACCCCACCGACGACGACGAGGTGTCGCCACGACTCGGACTGTTCGTCGGTAAGCTACTCGAGAATCTCGAGAGCGGCGTGTCCTGAACACGAGTGTGAGACACAAGCACTCGACGGTCGCGGGCCGAAACGTCTCGTCTCGGTCCCGCGAGCGGGCAGAGCACGGCGGTGTTCCTCCGGGACTCTCCGCCTGAATCCGAGCACCGACAGTCGACCGTCACGACGGAGACAGTTCGAGACCACCGACACCCACAACAGAGCAGTGCGACCGCCGGACCTGTGACGGCTCTCCCGCGGACTGTGCGCACGGGAGAGAGACCAAGACAGCAGCGCCGAGGTCGGTTCGCCGGCAGACACCGGCGCGGCGAGAGGAGTGACTCCTCGGACAGGGTGCGTACAGAGGTGGCGTGTTACTCTTCGAGCGGGCTGTACGTTCCGTTGATGTCCCACTCGTGGAGACAGTGCGGGTCACCGCGTCTCTTCTCGCCGTCGACCTCGGTGGCGACCCAGGTTTCACGCGTCTCGTCCCAGGCAGCCACACGGCCACACCGCTCGCAGGTGCGCTCTTTGGGTGGGTTGACCGTCTCCATACCCCTCAGCAGTCGGTCGACGCTTTTCAGGCTGGCGGAGCGTGTCGGTCGTTATTTGAGGCCGGGCGTCGAAAACGGGGTATGACCGACGAAGCGAACGTCCTCGGGACGGAGTTAGAGTCCTGTAGCGAGGACCCGATGACCGGCTATCTCCGGGATGGTTGCTGTCACCACCTGCCGGAGGACTCGGGCCGGCACGAGGTCTGTGCAGTGATGACCGCAGAGTTTCTCAGTTTCAGTAGACAGCAGGGAAACGACCTGGTCACCCCACGGCCGGCGCTCGACTTTCCGGGGTTGGAGCCGGGCGACCAGTGGTGTCTCTGTCTCGGGCGGTGGGTCGAGGCCAACGAGGCCGGTGTCACGCCGCCGGTCGTTCTCGAGGCCACCAGCGAGGCGGTTCTCGACGACGTCTCGTTCTCGACGCTTGGCGAACACGAGTACGTTCCCGCGGAACACGACTTCGAGTGACCGAGCGATGCGTATCGAGTATCTCGGCGGTGACGACCCCGATATCGCGGTCATCGGTGGTATCCACGGCGACGAACCCTGTGGCGTCCGGGCAATCGAGCGGTTGCTCGACAGTGACCCCGATGTCGAGCGGTCTGTCGCGCTCGTGGTCGCCAACGAACGGGCACTCGAGACCGGCCAGCGGTACGTCGACGAGGACCTGAACCGCGTCTTTCCGGGCGACCCAAACGGCGAGAGCCACGAGTCGGGCCTCGCTGCCCGCATCCACGAGGCAATCGGTGACTGCACGACGCTGTCGATGCACTCGACACAGTCCTACCGCGAGGCGTTCGCGCTGGTCAAGCGACTCGACGACTTCTCGCGACAGGTCTGTCCACATCTGTCGGTTTCGGCGGTCGTCGACGTCGGCGCCTACGACAAGGGACGGCTGTTCGAGGCCGTTCCACACACTATCGAGGTCGAGTGTGGCTACCAGGGTTCCCAGCAGGCAGTCGAGAACGCCACGCGACTCGTCCGCGAGTTTCTCGGCGCGGTCGGTGTGCTCTCCGAGGAGAGCCGTCCACAGCGCACGCTTCCGGTGTATCGACTCAGCAAACCGGTACCGAAAGACGGCGCGAGCACCTACGAGGTGTACGCCTCGAACTTCGAACAGGTCGAGGCCGGCGAACCGTTCGCGGCGGTCGACAGCGAGGAGATTATCGCCGACGAGGGCTTCTATCCCGTGTTGATGTCTCCGTACGGCTACGAGAACCTCTTCGGGTACGCCGCCGAACGTGTCGGAACCGTCGAACCGCCCGACACCCCGGGCGACACGACTGAGTCGTGACCCGGCGGCCGGGTAACCCTCGTTACTCCTCGTCGTGTCGCAGATAGTGGAAGACGTAGGTCTGTGTGTAGCCGGCGTACTCGCCGCCGAAGGCGTCGCGTATCGCCCGCGAGGTGTCGTCGTAGTTCCCCCGGTCACAGTCGGGGTAGTAGTCGCTAATCGTCGTGCGAATCCACGTATCCAGGGGCACGGCCTCCAGGTAACCAAGCGAGAACAGGAGCACACAGTCGGCAACCTTCTGACCGACACCCACGTACTGTGTCAACTCCTCGCGCGCGTCTGCGTACGACTTGCCACGTATCTCCCTGGGTGGCTGTCCGTCGGCGACCATCGCCGCCGTCTCCCGGACGTACGGCGCACGGTAGCCAAGCGAGAGCTCCCGGAGTCGGTCCTCGCCGGCGGCTGCCAGTTGCTCGGGCGTCGGGTATGCGTGACAGGTCTCCCCGTCGAAGGCCACCGGCGTGCCGAGTGCCTCGCGCAACGACTGTTGCATCTGTTGGATACGGGAGACGCGCATCTGTGCCGAGCAGATAAACGAGATTAGCGAACCAAAGGGCGGGTCGCACACGAGGTGCATCCCCGGGTACTCCTCGAACGCGGCCGTTACGAGGTCGTCGTCGGGCACCTGTTCGCGGATAGTCGCGAGGTCGTCGTCCAGGCGGAGTCGTCGCCACAACACGGGTTCGGCGTCGACCGTCGACTCCCACTCGAGACGGTCGGCGACCTGTCGCACCCGGATGACGGCCGGGTCGCCGGAGGCGCGGGTCGTCGTCCGGTACCAGGCGTCTCCGCCGTGTGGACTCGGACCGTAGGCGTCGCCGTCCTCGCGCCACCAGAGATACGACTGACCGCTCTCGAGTGTCGACTGTAAGTCGAAGTCGGTGACCGCAATCTTCCCACGTTCCATCGTCTCCGGTCAAGACGTGTCGTTACTTGCCTCTGTCGAAGTAGTACCGGACAACGGCTCAGGCAGACGCGCTCGCGTCGAGAAGTGACGTTGCCTTCGAGCGAGACTGCTCGACGATAGTCGGGCGAGCCTCGAACTCGATGACCACCTCGTCGCCGTACTCGACAGTCTCGACGCGTGCGTTGTCGTGAATCCAGGAGACGACACTCATCGTCTCGTCGGTCATCGGAAGCACGAGTCGTTCACGCTCGAAGGCAGGAAGTTCGTCGTGAATCCGACTGCGGAGGGTATCGACGTTCTCGCCGGTGTGTGCGCTCACCACAACGGGATTCGGTGCGAGCGCCGACAGCGCCTCGGTCTTTGCCGCGAGTTCCTCGTCGTCGACCACGTCGCGCTTGTTCAGCACGGTCACGATGGGGGCCTCGTTGCGCTCGTAGAGCGTGTCGTGACAGGTAACGACCTTCTCGCGAATCTCCGAGAGCGGTTCGCTCACGTCGACGACGAGCAAGACCAAATCCGCACGGTAGACAGAGTCGAGCGTCGACTTGAACGATTCGACGAGCCAGTGTGGGAGGTTTGAGATGAAGCCAACGGTGTCGGTGACGAGCACGTCACGGGGTCCGATTTCGGCACGACGGGTCGTCGTCCCGAGTGTCGTGAACAGTCGGTTCTCGGATTCGGCAGTCGTGTCGAGGTCCGGGTGGAGGTCCTCGTTCTCGGCGACGTCGAGGTTGGCCGCGAGTCGGCGCAACAGCGTCGACTTGCCGGCGTTCGTGTAGCCAGCCAGCGCGACGAGGTCGAACCCGGACTCGCGGCGCTGTTCGCGCCGGTGCTGGTCGGTCTGCTCGATCTGTTCGAGTTCGTCCCGGATGCGCGAGATGCGTGATTTGATGTCCCGCTCGCGGCTCTCGTCGTACTCGCCAAGCCCCATGAACCCTGGCCGCTCGTCCCGCTTTGCGAGGCTGGCTTTTGCTTCCGCCCGCGGGAGTTCGTAGCGCAACTCCGCGAGTTCGACCTGTAGCTGGGCCTTTCGCGTCTGTGCGCGCTGGCCGAAGATTTCGAGAATCAGCCGGAAGCGGTCGAGCACGCGGACGTCGTCGGGAAGTTTGTTGCCGACGTTGAACGTCTGGTACGGCCCGAGTTCGTTGTCGAAGACCACGACCGGCGCGTTCTCTGCCCGGAGGAGACCGGCCAGTTGCTCGACTTTCCCCTCGCCGACGTGGTAGGCCGGGTCCTCGGTTCTGGTCTGTGTCAGCGTCGCCACGACCTCGTAACCCGCGGCACGGGCCAGGTCACGAATCTCGGTCGTATCGGGTTCGCCACCGTCGACACGTTTGACGATAACAGTTCGGTCGGGTGTGGTGCGATTGGCCGTCACTCACCTCTGGCTACGGGAGCCCAATATTTAAATCCGGCCCGGTCGGCGCCCGGGTCTGGCGGTCACCGGGGGTTGAGGTCGTCCTCGTCGCGGATAATCTGGGTTTCGGCCTCGCCGCTCGACACCTCGTTGACCAGGTCGTAGAACTCGTTTTGGAGGCCAGCGGGAAACTCGACGACACCGACCCAGGAGCCGTCGGGCTGCCACTCCTCACTCTCCAGGGTGGCGAACTCGCGAATCTGTGCCTGGCCGCTGCCGGCGTAGTCGGCGGGCAGTTGCACTGCGACCGTGACCGTATCGAACCGAATCGGGATGACCGGCCGGAGTGCGTCGAGTGCCTCCTCGACCTGTCTCTCGACGGTCTCCATCGGGTCGACACGGAAGTCAGTCTCCTCTAACGCCGACTCGATGCGCTCTGGCGGGTGGGGGGCGTCGTCCATCTGCGGGTTGACGGCGTTTCGCGCGATTCGGTTGACCAGTTGTTTGTGCTTCTGTTCTTTCATCTCGCGGCGCTGGTCGGCGGTGATCTGTATCTCCCCCTGTCTGATTACCTCGGGGATGATCTCGAGTGGCTCTGTCGTGTCGAACACCTCCTCCAGTGCCGTCTCCGGCGGCCGGTCGCCACGCGAGGCGTTCTCGAAGATGTCCTCCGCGGCGATAACGTCTTCCAGTTCGTCGTCGAACTCGCCGCGCTGGATTGCGAGTGCCGCGTCGGGGTCGACCAACACCTCGAATCGCTCGCCGTGAGACTCGAGTCGTGCGGTTACCGCCTCGTCGAGTGATATCATTAGAGGCTGTACTCGTGGCCCGGTTAAAGATGTTGTTGCCTGGACGGGTGGCCGTGTCGCGGCCGGGTCGCGTCAAGAGAACCGGTGTGGTCTTACTCCGCGCCCTCGTCGGACGCGAGTAGTTCGAACTCTTCGAGATACTCCGCGCGCTCGTCCTCGGTGAGTTCCTGGAACTGCTCGCTCTCGACATCGATGGTCGCGACACCGATGCCCTCCGGTGCGAGTTCGCCGTCGTTGACCGAGGCGAGTGCCTCGAGAGCGAGTCCGACGCCGCCGTCGAGGTCGAGTCCCTCCTCGTAGTTGTCCTCGAGGTACTCGCGGGTGTCCCCACGGTCGGCCCCGATGGCGAGCGCCTTCCACTCGTAGGGTGTCCCCGAGGGGTCGGTCTCGTAGAGCCGGGGTTCACCGTTGTCGATACCCGCGATGATGAGCGCGACACCAAAGGGCCGTGCGCCGCCGACCTGCGTGTACTGCTGGATGTAGTCGGTTACCTCCTTCGTGAGCGTCTCGACGGCAATCGGTTCGCCGTACCGGACCTCGTTGACCTGTGCGCGCCGCCGCGCGAAGTCGATCAACTGACGCGCGTCGGCGACGTGGCCCGCGCTGGCGATACCGATGTGGTCGTCGGCCTTGTGAATCTTCTCGACACTGTCTCGCTCCATCAGCGGCGAGCGGATGCGCTTGTCGACGACGATAACGACGCCGTCGTTTGTTCGAACGCCGATGCTGGCTGTCCCGCGTTTGACTGCCTCGCGAGCGTACTCGACTTGGTAGAGGCGACCGTCCGGCGAGAAGATGGTGATTCCCCGGTCGTAGGCCTGCTGTTGATTTTGTCCCTGCATGGTTACAATTCGAGCGTCGTCGCGCCGGCAAACGCGTCGTCGACCCGGATATCTGCGCGCTCGCTCCAGACGAGTGCGGTCCGGTTGGCGCCGTCGAACGCGACGTCTCTCTCAGTACTACGTACCCGCCGGCGACCCATATACTTTTCCTCACAACCACGAATCGTTCCGCTCGTTCCCCGGACCCGGAGGCCGACCGGGTCGTCGTCGACGCGCTCGATAGAGGCGACCACCGCCCGGGCACGCTCGACTTCGCCGCGGAAACTCCGGACCACCGCCTCACCAGACCCGTCCTGACACTGGAACCGGAGCACCGACAGGTCCAGTCGTGCGCTCCCGGCGTCTCCGAGCAGGGTCCGCGCGCTGTGCCAGACCGCGCGCTGAAACGAGTCACGGTCGACTTGCGCCCCGGGCCACGTCTCGACCGCGACGGCGAGATACCGCCACCGCGGCTGGAGATGCTTCGGCAGGTGTTTCATCCTACCACACCCGTCTGTCTCCACAGGTATGAACTGTTGGACGCCGAAACCCGACGATTCCGTTGTGTGAGGTATTCTGCCCCGTTATCGTTATTGATTCCGCGCCGCTCCGAGGGGTATATTACCACCAGCACCGTTGTCTCTGGTGCGGGCACGGTGGTCGTGGCAGGTTCCCTGGGATGGTGGCACCGACCAACGCGGGACGGTCGCTGTTTTACCTGGTAGTTCACTCGACCAGCAGTGACGCACAGAGTTCGTCGACACCGTTCTCGCGGCGGAGACGGCGCTGGCGCTCCGCACCGCTCTCCCGGTCGAGCAGCGTCTCGAGTGCGGGCACGTCGAGTCGGTCGATTTCGCGCTCGACCAGTTCGTCGAGCGGGCGGGTCTCGTCGAGTCCGCGGTCGAGAAACTCGCCTGCCTGTCCGTAGCGAATCGCACGCCACTTGTTCGCGTCGAGTAGTTCGTGGCGGTAGTCGTGGCCGGATTCGCCGTCCTCGTAGCGCGCACAGAGGTCGAGCACGAGCGCGTGGACGTACTCCGTGAGCGCGAGCACGCGGTCGGGGTCGGCCTGCGCGTCGGGTGTACGGACCTCGACGGTGCCGTGGGCGGAGTGGGGTCTGACGTCGTACCAGAGTTCACCACGGTCGTGTATCGAGTCGGTGCGCAGCATCGTCTCCTCGAACTGGTCGAACTCCTCGTAGGAGTCGAACGCGGTCGGTATCCCGGTGTTCGGGAGTGCCTCGAAAAGCGTCGCGCGTGCGGACTGGAGTCCGGTGTCGAACCCGTTCCAGTACGGCGAGTTGGCCGACAGCGCGAGCAGCAACGGCAGATGCCACCGGACCTCGTTGGCCACCCAGACGGCCTTGTCGGCGTCGTCGACACCGACGTGGATGTGCAGGCCGGCGGTGGTGTTACGCTGTTGTGGGTACTGGATGCGGTCCAGTTGCGAGCGGTACCGTGGCTTCTCGACGTGGTCGAGTTCGCGCCACCGCGCGGTCGGGTGGAGTCCCGCGGCCGCAATCTGGTAGCCGTGGGTGGTTGCGTGTTCGACGAGCGCGGTCCGGACCGCGAGCAACTGCTCGCGTGCGTCGTCGATTCGCTCGATGAGCGGCGTCTGTGTCTCGATGACGAATCTGAACAGTTCGTGGTCGAGTCGCCCGTCGAGAATCTCGGGCGGGTCGGTCTGGTAGACGAGTTCGTCGGTGCCGGCCACTGGGCGACCGTCGCTGTCGACGACGAAAAACTCCTCCTCGATGCCGACTGTCCCCATTCGACTGAAGTTCGTCCGGTCGCCGCGGTCCATCTGTCGACAGGTAGTGTCCCGGTCGGCTAAAATATTCCGCGTCAGGGCGGTACTCCCGGGCGTCACGAGGGAGAGACGCCACCGTCTGGCTGTCCTGTCCACACAGGATAACTGCGCCGATGGCGAGCACGAGAGAGATACCCACGAGCCAGTTCGGGAGTTTCGGGCTGACGCCGACAGTCGCCCGCATACCACGGCTGTGAACCACGCGGGCGGGCCCGTCGGTAGTGACAGCTCCCGAAACAGTGTCGGGACCGGGCTGGCTCGCGGGTGCGGTGATAGTGGGGACAGACCACGCGCCCGTGGCCGTCGTGGTGTCTCGGAGCGTAGGGGTTCCGAGTCGAGTCACTCCGCGGGGTACCAAAGTCACTATAGGAGACGGGCGGTATCAGTTACCTATGCAGGTCGGTGCACACGTCTCGGTCTCCAGTTCGCGTGTCTCCTCGGACGAACAGACGCCGCCGTACGACGACATCCGCAACGCCGTCCACCGGCAGAACGCCTTTGGCGGAACCTGCGGGCAGATTTTCACCACCTCGCCACAGGTCTGGCAACAGCCCTCGGTCGGGGCGGCAGAGGCAGAGGGGTTCAGAACGGAGTCCGCCGAACACGCGGTCGGCCCGTGGGTCATCCACGCCTCGTATCTGGTGAACCTGGCGACGCCCAAAGGCGGTCTGCGCGAGAAATCGGTCGACAGTATGCAGGCCGAACTCGACGCCGCCGACCGTCTCGGCGTCGACTACGTCAACGTCCATCTGGGCGCGCATACGGGTGCGGGTGTCGAAACCGGACTCGACAACGCCGCGAGCACACTCGACGCACTCGACGTGCCAGAGGGGGTCACGGTACTGGTCGAGTCAGACGCCGGCAGCGGGACGAAGTTGGGCGGCGAGTTCGACCACCTCGCGGCGGTGCTGGAGCGCTCGGAACAGGAGCTCGCGGTCTGTCTCGACACCGCACACGCGTTCGCGGCGGGTTACGACCTCTCGACGGCCGGGGCAGTCGCGGAGACGCTCGCGGAGTTCGACGACGTGGTCGGGTTCGAGAATCTCGCCTGTGTCCACCTGAACGACTCGAAACACGCCTGTGGGACCAACAAGGACGAACACGCACACGTCGGGGAGGGGGAGATCGGCGTCGAGGGGATGCGCGCCGTTCTCACCCACGAGGCAGTCGAGGGGGTGCCGGTGGTGCTCGAAACCCCCACAGAGAACGGCAAAGGGTTCGGCTGGAACATCGAACGCGTACACGAGTTGCGGTCGTGAGTGTGACGACGACGGACCCGGGACTACTCCCCGAGGACGGTGTCGGGAGCGCCACAGAGGGCGGCGAGCGCGTCCCGTTCGAGAGGATGCAGGTCACCCGGCAACACCAGGAGATGTAACGGCGGTCCAAACGACCCGTCGGCGAGTGTCGAGAGCGCGTCGGCGCGGACGACCGGGTCGTCGCTGCCGGCCCGTGCGACGACGACACCGAGGCGGTCGCCGGCGGCGTCGGCGAGGAGGGCGGCAGCCTCGGCACCGGTCATGTACCGGTCGTCGGCGCCGTCGATATCGAGATAGACCAGCGTGTGCAGACCCCGTCTGCTGTTCGCGTCGATACTCGCGACGACGCTGTCGGGAACACCGCCGTGGGTCTCGGCAAAGGGGAGCGTCGTCGCCTTCCCGAAGCGGTAGTTCTGGAGACCGGTGAGCGAACTCGCCGCCGCCTGTGCGGTCGTGCCGTGGACCACACGGGTCTCAATGCCGCGCTCGCGGGCGCGGAGGCGCAGGTCGACGTGTGTCGTCGAAACCATCGGGTCACCTGCGGTCAGAAACACGGTGTCGCCCGCGCTCGCGGCTTCGAGAACCGGCCCGGGGTTCTGTTCGACGCCCGCGCGGTCCCGGACCTCGATTTCGGTGTCGTGGCGGGTCTCGAGTGCGTCGACGGTCGTTCCCGCGAGGTGGCTCGTGTAGAACTCGGCGAAGACACTGTCACTGTCCTCGATTGTGGCCTGTCCACGGAGTGTGACCGACTGCTCGTCGTACAGTCCGAGTCCGACAAAGGAGAGCATACCGCCACTCCGGTCGGCCCGCTGTTAAGCGTCTCGCTGCTCTCTGCCGGTGACTCGACCGACAGTTCGTCGCGGAGATATCGACTCGACGGACCCAAAAGCGGGCTCTCCCGGCCGGCACGGGCCGGCCCTCGGTGGCGACGAAGCGGCCGTCGACCGGGTGTGCCGGCGAGCAGTTGCCAGACCAGTCCGGTGTCGGCGGCTGTCGTCGGTTGTGGCGGAAACGAAACCCACACTCGAAAACTGTTTGAGCCAGGGCCGGAAAGTTTGGGGTATGCTCCGGTATATCGGGCTTTTGTTGTTGGTTCCGTTGCTCGACGCTCTCTTGCTGGTCGTGCTGGTTCCGTTTCTGGGGTGGCAACTGGTCATCCTGCTGGTGGTGTTGACGGCACTCGTGGGGCTGTTGCTCGCCCGCGTCGAGAGTCGGAACACCGTCCGGCGGATACAACAGAAACTCGCGCAGGGCGAACCGCCGACCGACGAACTCATCGACGGCGGCCTCCTGCTGGTCGCGGGCGCGTTTCTGCTGACACCGGGGCTTGTGACCGACAGTATCGGCTTCCTGCTGATTCTCCCGCCGACACGGTACCCGGTCAGGTGGGTCGTCAAACGTCGGATTGTCGTTCCTTATCTCGACGGAAAAACCGACGGGTTCGCCACCGGAGAGGTGTACGTCGGTGGCTTCCCCGGCGGCGACCCGTTCGAGGACGCCGGGGATTCACCTCCCGGGGGTGCTGGACCCGGCGAGTCCGAGGAGACGGAGTTCGAGGAGACGGGCGAATCGATGGATTTCGGCGACGCACGGGAGGTCGATTTCGAGGATGTCGACGACTCCCGAGAGGGTGAAAGGTAACGCTTAACAGTCCTTGCAGGGTACTCTCTGTTGCGTATGGCCGGGCCAATAGCTCAGTTAGGTTGAGCGCTCGGCTGATAACCGGGAGGTCCGCGGTTCAAATCCGCGTTGGCCCACTGCTCTGCGACCGGACCCCAGAGTATATATACTATCGGGGAGAGTCACGTGCAGAATGACTGCCAATCGACCACACACCGCGGGGCCGAGTCGTCGCACGGTGCTCCGGGCGGCAGGTGCCGCGGTCGTCGCTGGTGTGGCGGCCAGTCGGAGTAGTGCGCAGGCGACAGAGCCGACCGTCTACGTCGGGAGCCCCGACGGCACCGTCTACGCGCTGGCCGCAGCGTCGGGCCAACAGCAGTGGACCTTCGACACCGGTCTCGGTGTCGAGTCGTCGCCGACGGTGTACGAGGGCACTGTGTACGTCGGGAGCCAACAGTTCGACGAGGGGAGCGTCCACGCGATAGAGGCCGCGTCGGGAGAAGAGGTCTGGACCGCCGGGGAGACCAACCCCGGCATCTCGTCGCCGACAGTCTCTGGAGACACAGTTTACATCGGGGGCGACGACGACACCGTCTACGCGCTGGACGCCGGGGACGGCACCGAACAGTGGCGTTTCGGGACCGACAGCGGCGTCATCGCGTCCCCGGCGGTGGCCGACGGAGTCCTCTTCGCCGGAGAGAGCATCTCCGATACCGTCTACGCGCTGGAGGCGGCCTCCGGCGAGGAGGTATGGAGCGTCGACGCGCCGGGATTTGGCGGGTCGTCGGTGACAGTCGCCAACGGGGTGGCCGTTGTCGCGGCAGACCCCGTGCTCGCGGTAGACGGGGCAACCGGCGAGACCGACTGGACGTTCGCACCCGACAGCGCCGTCGCGTCCGCACCGACGGTGGCCGGAGACACCGTCTTTCTCGTCGACGCGAGCGGCACCGTGCACGCGCTGGGGGTGACATCCGGCGAGCAGCGCTGGTCGTTCGACACCGGTAACAACGTCGACTCCTCACCCACCGTCGCGAACGGGACTGTCTTCGTCACCGGCGCGTCGACGGTTTACGCGCTGGATGGGGCCTCGGGCGAACGACAGTGGACGTTCGATACCGGCGCGTCCAACGACTCCTCGCCGACCGTGTGGGACGGCACCGTCTTCGCCGTCGGCGGCGGAGACGTGCACGCGCTGGATGGGGCCTCGGGCGAACGGCGCTGGTCGTCCGACATCGGTCGCTCCGGATTCTCGTCGCCGACAGTCGTCACGGAACCCGAGGGCGGCAACAGCGTCGGCTCTCGTGTACAACTGGGGACACTCGGTCACCACGACGACTGGCGGTACGCCGACCAGACGGTCGCCACCGACGACCGGCCGGACGACACCGGTGGTGCAGACGACGCCGACGGCAGCGACGGCAACGACGGCTCCGGGCCGGGGTTCGGTCCGGGTGTCGCGGTGGCCGGTGCAGGCGGTGCCGGCTACCTGCTGGCGCGGCGACTGCGTGGTACAGACACGGAGTAACCGTCGGCCACTCGGGGTCTCGTATCCGGGTGGGAGCCGGCAGAGTAACCACACTGGTCGGTCCGGACACCGCCCGACCGGCGTGGCTGGCGTCGTTCACCCGAAAAACTCCGCGAGACGGTCGGTCGCAGTCGTCACCCGCGGCGTCACGAGCGCGAACCGGACCCAGTCTGCGCGGGTGTCACCAAACGCCTCGCCGGGCATTCCGGCGACACCGGCCTCGTCGATGAGCCGTTCGACGTTCTCGAAACTCCCGTCGAAACCGGGGAACCGGGCCATCACGTAGAACCCGCCCTCCGGTTCGAGGTAGGTGGCCCCAATCTCGTCGAGTGTGTCGGTGAACGTCGTGATGCGCTCGCGCAGGCGGTCACGCAGGCGCTCGTAGTACTCCGGACCGGTCCGTTCCAGCGCGTGCAGGACCGCCGCCTGCGCGGGGCGAGAACCGGTGACGTTCGTGAGCATGTGACGGGTGCGGGCGTGGTCGAACAGGTCGCCCGTCGGGCCCTCGCAGTCCGGGAAAATCGCGTAGCCGACCCGCCAACCGGTGATAGCCATCGACTTCGAGAAACTGTTGGTGACGACGCGGTGTGAGGAATCACAGTCGAGCGCCGACGCGAACCGCCCGGAGTAGTCGAAGTGGTCGTACACCTCGTCGCTGACCAACAGGGCGTCGACGTCCTCCGCGATTGCGACGAGTTCGGCCATCGTCTCGCGGTCGTAGGTCACCCCGAGCGGGTTGTTCGGCGTGGTGACGACGATGACACTGGTGTCGGTGCTGGCGCGCTCGCGGACCGCCGCGGGGTCGAGGTGGCCCTCGCTTGGCACGAACGAGATATCCGCACCCAGTAGCGACGCGCGCCCGGCGTAGTAAGGGTAGACCGGGTCGACGAGCACTACCTCCGAACCGGGCATCGTCGCCAGTCCCTCGGCCATCGCGAGGTGGTTGGCCTCGCCGCTGCCGTTCGTGACGAGCACCTGTTCGGTGTCGACACCGCGGCGCTTTGCTATCTCCTCGCGCAGCGGGGACAGGCCGGCACTGGGCGGGTACTGGAACTGTTCGGGGTCGGCGCGGGCGTAGGCTTCGAGTCCCTCCCGGAGCGGTTCGGGCGGGTCCCAGTCGGGGTTGCCACTCACCATATCGACGACGTCGCGGTCTGCCTCGCGCGCGTACCTCGTCACGCGAAAGAACTGCGGCGTCTCGTAGTCCATATCTCTGCTGGGAGTGGCCGCTACCTGTCTCTTTCTCTCTGTGCGCGGACGTCGTGGTGTGAGACGGTAGAGTCCTCGGGGGCGGTCAGGCCTCGACGGTGAGTCCGGCGCGTTCGGCGGCCTCGGCGGCGTCGGCACCGTCGTGAATAACGGCAGCGACACCGGCCGTAATCGCCTCGGGGTCGTCGTGCTGGAAGATAGAGCGACCCATCGAGGCACCCGCCGCGCCGGCGTCGACTGCCCCGCGGACCATCGACAGCGTCTCGTGGTCGGTGCCCTTGCTGCCGCCGGCGATGACCACCGGCAGGCGCGTCGCCTCGACGACCCGCTCGAAACTGTCGGGGTCACCCGAGTAGGCCGTCTTGATGACGTCCGCGCCGAGTTCCTCGCCGAGTCGGACCGCGTGTGCCAGGTCCTCCGCGAACGCCTCCGGGTTGCTCTGGTCGTGGACGTCGTGACCCCGGGCGTAGGTCATCGCGAGCACTGGCATCCCGTACTCTGTGGCGGTGCTGGTCAACTCGCCCAACTGCGTGATCTGTGCCGGTTCGTGCTCGCTGCCGACGTTGACGTGGAAAGAGACGGCGTCTGCACCCGCACGGATGGCGTCCTCGACGGTCGCTGTCGGGCGTTTGTCGCTCTCGTCGGGGCCGATCGACGTCGACCCGTTGAGGTGGACGATGTAGCCCGCGCCGTTTTTGTTGTCGTGGACGCGGGGTGCGATACCTTTCTGCGTGAGGACCGCGTCTGCACCGCCGCTGGTCACCGAATCAATCGTCGACTCGATGTCGGCCAGTCCCTTTACCGCGCCGAGTGTGATTCCGTGGTCCATCGGGACGACCAGGAACTGTCCCGCTGTCCCGATGCGCTCCAGTCGCGCGTCGATACCTACCGTCATTGTGTGAATTTCTGGCAAGGACCACTATGTTAGTTCCGGTTGCGGTCGGTCCTGCGGGCCGCCCGGAACCCCCGGTGGCGTGACAGAGTCCCGTCTCCCGGGCGAACCACCATCGAGGGTCGGAACGCCTCTCACCGTCGGGAGTGTCGGAGACGGGGCCGTGGGTGGTTAGAGAGACGCCGTCTGGCAGACGACGGGCGGGCCGGGTCCGTTACTCCGTGTCCTGTTGTCGGCGGGCGTAGGCGTAGACAGAGACGGCAGTGACGAACCAGACCGGTGCGCCGGCCTGGACTGCAAAGGCGGCACGGTCGGTCCACGTCGGCGGCGCGACCAGTACCGACAGCAACGCGACGACTGGCGCGCCAACGGCAATCGTCAGGATGAACGTCACCTGCATCACCCACCCGTAGTCGATACCCTCCGGGTCGGTTTGCCTCACCTCCGGTGTCACAGACGGTACTTTGGCGGCGAGTAGTAAGCCGTTACTGATTGCCGCCGTATCCAAACAGGTTTTATCTCGGCGTGTCCCACCCACGTGTATGCCGACGGTCAGGGATATCAGGGCGAACGCGGGTGCCGAACCGATTACGATGCTGACGGCCTACGACGCCGTGACGGCCCGACTGGTCGACGACGCCGGCGTCGACATCGTGCTCGTCGGTGACAGCGTCGGGAACGCACAACTCGGGTACGAGTCGACGTTACCGGTGACCGTCGACGAAATCGCCTCGCGGACGGGTGCGGTCGCGCGCGGCGTCGAGGACGCGCTCGTCGTCGCCGACATGCCGTTTCTCTCTTTTGGGGCCGACCGTCACAGCGGCGTCGAACACTGCGGTCGGATGCTCAAAGAGGAGGGCGCGAACGCCGTCAAAATCGAGAGTGGCCCCCACACTGTCGGCCTGACGGACCACCTGACCGACCTCGGGGTGCCGGTGATGGCCCACGTCGGACTGACACCACAGAGTGTCAACCAGACCGGTTACACGCGACAGGGGAGCGACCCCGACAGGGCCCGCGAGATTGCCGACCTCGCGAGCGACCACGAGGACGCCGGCGCGTTCGCCTGCGTGCTCGAACACGTTCCGGCGAATCTCGCGGCGTCGGTCACCGACGACCTCGATGTGCCGACAATCGGTATCGGTGCCGGCGGCGACTGCGACGGACAGGTGCTCGTGGTCAACGACGCTGTCGGACTCGCCGACAACACGCCGCCGTTCGCGGAGGCGTTCGGGAACGTCCGCGAGGAGTTGTCCTCTGCACTCGACGACTACGTCGATGCCGTCGAGTCCGGCGAGTTCCCCGCCGAAGAGCACAGTCACGTCGCGGACGAACTCGAGGACCTGTACTGACTCCCCGTTGTTGTCCTGGGGCAGTGTGTTTATTCCGGCGGCAGACCTGACTCGTGGTATGGAGACGCTCGCGGTCACCGGCGGTGACGTGCTGCGGCCAGACGGGAGCATCGAGCGCGGGGACGTAGTCGTCGACACCGGGCGCGGAACCATCGACGCTGTCGTCGGCGAGGACAGCGCCCCCGACGGCGACGAACAGCTGGACGCGACCGGCGCGCTCGTGATTCCGGGGTTGGTCAACGCACACACCCACGTGGCGATGACACTGTTCCGGGGTGGAGCCGACGACAAGCCACTCGACGCGTGGCTCCAGGAGGACATCTGGCCCGTCGAGGCCGAACTCCAGGCCGGCGACGTTCGTGCCGGCGCGGCCCTCGGCGTCGCGGAGATGATTCGTTCGGGAACGACTACTTTCGCGGACATGTACTTCTTCATGCCGGAGGTGGCAGACGTCGTCGCGGAGGCCGGTGTGCGCGCTCGCCTGGGCCATGGCTGTATCACCGCCGGCAAGAACGACGAGACGGCACACGCGGAGTTCGAGACCGGACTCTCTTTCGCCCGCGAGCACGACGGCCGGGCCGACGGGCGCGTCCGGACGATGTTCACGCCACACAGTCTGACGACCGTCGACGAGGCGTTCTACCGGGAGTACATCCCGGCGGCCCGCGAGGCCGGGATTCCGGTCCACGTCCACGCCAACGAAACCGAGAGCGAGGTCGACCCCATAACCGAGGAGCACGGCCAGCGCCCGCTGGCGTACGCCGACGAGATGGGTGTGCTCGACGACGACTCCTTTCTGGCCCACGGCGTCCACCTCGACGACAGCGAGATTGCACTGCTGGCCGACCGCGGGACGGCCGTCGCGCACTGTCCGGCGGCGAACATGAAACTCGCCAGCGGGATGGCCCCCGTGCAGGCGCTGCGCGAGGCGGGTGTGAGGGTGGCGCTGGGCACCGACGGCCCGGCCTCGAACAACGACCTCGACATGTTCGGAGAGATGGCAGACGCCGCACTGCTTGGCAAACTCGCCGCGGACGACGCCAGCGCAGTGCCGGCCCCCGCGGTCGTGGAGATGGCGACGGAGGTGGGGGCAGACGTGCTGGGGTTCGACAGCGGACGAATCGAGACCGGCGCGAACGCGGACCTGGCGGTGGTCGACCTCGACCGGCCACACCTCTCGCCCCCCCACGACCTCGTCAGTCACCTCGTCTACGCCGCACGGGGGAGCGACGTGCGCCACACCGTCTGTGACGGGCAGGTGCTCATGCGGGACCGCGAACTCCTGACACTGGAGACCGAGAGCGTTGTCGAGAGGGCGACCGACCACGCCGAGGCACTGTTCGACCGGGCCGGCGGCTGACAGTTCCGCCACACCGGTCGGGGTCACCCGAACCGGCGGACAGTCAGGTCGAGCGTGTCGAGGTCGACAATCGGAGCGTAGCCGGAGTCGGGTTCGATGTTGACACTGCGCTGGAAGTCGGTCTGTGCCTGCCAGCAACCCGAGTTGACCGTGAGCACGCCGTTGTACTTCGTGTAACCGAGTTTGTGGACGTGACCAGCGTGGAAGACGTCGGGCACCGCCTCGATAACGAGGTGGTCGCGCTCCTCCGGGGCGATACGTGTCAGCCCGCCGTACTGTGGGGCGAGGTGGCGCTTTCTGAGCAGGTGTGTCATCGCCTCCGCGGGGTGGTCGTAGCTGGCGTCGGGGAGTTCGGCGATTATCTCGTCGAGCGAGACACCGTGATACAGCAGCACCGACACCCCTTCGACGGTCACGGTCGAGGGGTTCGCCGAGATGGTCGCGTCGTGAGCGCTCAGTATCTGCCGGAGTTCGTCGTCGAAGGCCGGCTGTGGTTCCGCGAGCCGGACGGCGTCGTGGTTGCCGGGAATCATCACGATATCCAGGTCACCCGGAACCTGTTTGAGCCGTTCGCTGAACTGCTCGTACTGGTCGTAGATGTCCACGATATCCAGTTCCTCGTCCTGGCCGGGGTAGACGCCGACACCCTCGACCATGTCGCCGGCGAGCAACAGGTACTCGACTCGCTCGGCCTCGGGGGTGTGGAGCCAGTCGGCGAACTGTGTCCAGGCGTCGGCACGGAACTCCCGACTGCCGACGTGGAGGTCCGAGACGAGCGCGGCCCGGACGTGACGGTCCGCAGTTGTCGGGGAGTTTCGCCGTGGCACGTCCGGAAAGTACAGTTCGTCGACGAACATGATACCACCGTCGTCGTCGCGTGATATCCGCCCCTCGACGGCGACAACCTCGTCACAGAGCAGTTCGCGCGCCTGGGCAGCGAGGTCGCGGTCGCTCAACACGAGACAGGGAAACGTACCCGTCGTGTCCTCGAGTTCGAGTCGCCAGTGACCGCCACTGGTGGAGTCGACGTTCGCGACCATCCCGACCAGTCCCGCCCTGCTGCCGTCGGACAGGTCGGCGAGAGACCCCGCCGGACGGTGGGTGAGTCGGCCGTCGAACGTCCCCGCGAGTCGCTCGTACCGGTCGCGAAACACCGAGACGAAGTCGCCGTACTCGCCGGTACCGGTGCTCTGGATGTCGCCGCTCACCTCGAGCGCGCCCGGGCCGTCCCCCGTTGTTTCAACTGGAGAGTCCTGGCCGTGTTCCTGTGATTGCGTGGGGTCGTTTCCACTCGAAACAAGGGGGTCCGGGTCGGGGGGCGGGGTCGACGAACCCCGTTGCTCCGTCGTGGGGCCAGTCTGACCGGTGTCGGCGGTCTGGGTGTCGCTGTCGAGGATTTTGCCGACGTGGTCGGCGGAGAGAACGGGGCTGTCGTCGGGGGCGGCTTCGACTGCACGCTCGATTGCGCGGTCGGGGTCGGCAGCACCGGCGAGCAGTGTCACCGCTTCACGGTCGGCGTTGTAGCCGTGGTCGGCGAGTTTCCGGACGATACGGGCAGTCGAGTCGCGTGGCACACGGGCACATCGACAGCAGGGCGCAAAAACGTAGCGAACCGCGGGCATCAGAACATTCAAACACCGAAAGAGAGAACCCAGAGAGGATGACAGACGAGTCGGACACGGCCGACGGTCCGCCTTCGCCACGGACCGACGGGGGAGAGAGCGCGGACACCGGTGGCTGGGTGTTGTTCGCGCGCGACATCGTGACGAGCGTGCTGGCGGTGGCGCTCGTCGGCGTCTACCTGTTCGCGGTCAGCGGTGTCTGGCCGCCGATGGTCGCAATCGAGAGCGGGAGTATGGAGCCCAACATGCAGGTAAACGACCTCGTGTTCGTGATGGACAACAACCGGTTCGAACCGGGGGAGGCCCACGACGAGACGGGTGTCGTGACTGCGGCGAACGCGAGCGGTTACAGCCAGTTCGGGAACAGCGGTGACGTCATCGTGTTCACTCCCAACGGGAACGGCGACCGGATTCCGATAATCCACCGGGCGATGTTCTGGGTCGAGGCCGGCGAGAACTGGTGTGACCGGGCCAGAGCGGAGTTCGACCCGGGATTTCTCGGCGAAACTCCGCCCGGCGAGGAGCGGTGTGAGGCCGACCACGCCGGATTCATCACCAAAGGCGACGCCAACCCGACCTACGACCAGGTCGAAGACGGACTGACCGCACCAGTCAGACCGGAGTGGGTCGTCGGTACGGCGGAGTTGCGGATTCCGGGGGTCGGCTGGCTCCGTCTCAGGGCCTGAGACTGACCGACAGACCGATACGGATGCCCGTACAATACCGGTGTGATGGCCGACACCGACAGGTTGCCCGAAACGCAGGCCGACGTCGCCGACGAGGACCTCTCCGGAACGACGGTACTCGTGACGGGGTCGACGAGTGGAATCGGACGCGAGGCGGCGCTCTCGCTCGGACGACTCGGTGCGAAAGTGTTCGTCCACGGCCGCGACACCGAGGCCGGCGAGGAGGTCGTCGCGGAGGTGGAGCGGTCCGCCGGGAGCGCACAGTTTGTCCGCGCGGACTTCACCGAACCGACGGCGGTGTCAGAGCTGGCCGCGGAAATCAGAGACGAGGTCGACCAGCTCGATGTGCTCTGTAACAACGCTGGCGGCGTCTTCACCGATATAGAGCCGACGACACTGGGTGTCGACCCCGCCTTCCACGTCAATCACCTCTCCTCGTACCAGCTCACGGCCAAACTGCTCGACCACCTCGGCCCGGAGAGTCGCGTCGTGACGACGGCCTCACTCGCACACCGTGGCGCGACGCTGTCGCTCGACCAGTTGTTCGAACTCTCGGGACTGTCACCGGTGGCGGCGTACTGTCGCTCGAAACTCGCGAACATCCAGTTCTCGCTGGCCCTGGCACGCAGACTCCGGGCCGCCGACCGCGAGGTCACCTCGACGTCGTTCCACCCCGGCGTGATTCCCGGCAGTGGCTTCGGTCGTTCGTTTCCCGGTCCGACGGCGGTGCTGGGAACGCTGGCCGAGCAGTTGCCGACGTTCGACTCCTCGGAGGACGGCGCCGCGACGCTGGTCTATCTCGCTGCCTCGCCGGACGTCGACGGTGTCACGGGGGCCTACTTTTTCCGTCAGCGCGAACTCCGGCCCGCGCCGGCGGCCCGTGACACACAGAACCAGCGCGAACTCTGGGAGCGCAGCGCGAATCTCCTCGGTATCGGGGAGCCACTGGCCGGGGCTGTCGGACAGTCCGTGGATACGTAGGTCACACCCGCGACCGGTGACGTCTGACTCCAACCTTTGAGCCAACGGCCCTACACCGTCGATACGTCCGACCGGCCGGGCGGACAGAGTCGAGACGGCAGACACCGACACACAGGCCGACAACCCGACATTCGAGGGACTGAAACCGGAAGACGAGGAGACGGTTTTCGAGTCTCGATACCGAACCCGAAGGCGGCGAGCGCGCAGACAGGTAATCCGACCCGGATACAGTCTGTCCGGTCTGGACCCCCGAGACACGCTCCCGGTTGTCTCTTGGCCCGGTGTCTCTCTGTGCGGTCGACACCCCGAGACGGGGGTGTCGTCCACCGGTCGGAAAGACGGAGGACCATCAGGCGACGCCAGCCCCGGCGAACACGAGACGGACGCCGATGACGGTCAGCAGTCCCAGCACGATGCCACGTCGGCGGCTCTCTGTCACCCGCGTCCGGAGGCGCTTGCCGACGGCGACGCCGGCGACGGCGGGCACCGCGGCCCCGGCAGAGGCGAGGACGAAAGGGGCGTTCGGGTACAGTCCGAGCGCGCCGGCCGCGCCGACTCGAAGCCCGTTGAGTCCGAGAAACACCATCGCGACGACGCCGACGAACACGGTGTGCGAGAGGTCACAGCTTCGCAGGTAGGCGATCAGTTGGACACCGACGTTGGTGCCGCCAAAGAGCAGTCCCGAAACCACGCCCAACCCGACCATCGCCGGCGTCGTCTCGACGAAACAGCCCTCCTTCGCGCGGCCGAGACCAGGAACCGGAACCGTCTCCTGTGCGCTGAGGACGAAACCGAGCGAAATCACGCCGAGTCCGAGCTTCAGCGGTTCCTGCGGAACGCGAACGAGCACCACGAGTCCGGCGACTGTTCCGACCAGTGCCGCGAGCATCAGCGGCGCGAACCGCGTCGCACACGTTCGCAGTTCCCGGCGCTCCAGGTCACGGACCAGCGAGAGATTCACGCCCAGAATCGGCGCAATCATGAACACGACCGCCAGCGCCGGGTCGACGACCGTCGCCAGCGCCATCGTCGCAACGAGCGCGAAGCCAAAGCCAGCGAGACCGTTCACCGCTCCGGCGACGAGAACGACCAGAACGACACCGGCGACCAGTTCGGGTGGGACTCCGGCCAGCACACCGTGGTGTTGGCGGTTGTGGGTTAAGTACTGCCGGGGACCTACGACCGGTCGGCGAGTCGAGTAGTGTGCTCTGTCTCGACGGTCGACGCTGCCGAGGAGGAGAGCAACGCCCAGAAGCACCGAGAGTGCGTGGAGGGCCGCTGCGGGTCGCCGGGGCGGGTCGACCTGCCAAGCAGTAGAGAGCGGAGTGACGACACCACTCCTGGTCCTACGCCGGCGCGACGCGCCAGGTGGTCGCGCTCGTGTACGACCACTTCTCGATTTCGAGGTCGGTCGCCGAGTCACTGAGTTTCACCATCAACGCGCCAATCTCCTTCGAGGAGAGGCCGACTTCGTCGGCGATGAACTTGCTTTTGAAGTAAATCTCACCGTCTTCGGTCTTCTCCGAGAGAAACGCGCGTAGCCGCTGTTCTTTCGACGGTTCCTCGTCTGTCGACTGCTCACCGGCCTGTGGGGGTCGTGTCGTACTCATCTTTCCTCACACACCCGTACCGGCCGTAGGTGTATATAAAGCGAGGACGCTTCGTACTGGTTTGGGTTCCTTCAGGTTGAATCGGGATAAACTGGGGAGAGCACGCGGGTAAATCGGCGAAAAACGACTGTTCGTCACGGCAGCTAATCGCGCCAGACTGTTTATACTGCCACGAGAGGGTTTAGTTCCGGGGTCGGGCCGCCAGAGCGACACTGGACACGACGAGAGTCCCCGGCAGGTGCGTCCGTCGGGCGAGCGCCGGCACGCGCGAGGGTACGAGCGCAGTCTTGACAACGCTTAATACCGGGTCGTGGCTATTCTTGTTCGATGAGAGTTGTCGTCTCCATCGGCGGGAGCGTGTTCGCGCCGACAGTCGGGGCAGAACGGGTCGGGGCCTACGCGGCAGTGCTCGAGGAACTCGCCACGGAGCACGAACTCGGCGTGGTCGTCGGCGGTGGTCCGACCGCCAGGGAGTACATTTCGACGGCGCGGGAGTTCGGGGCGAACGAGATCGAACTCGACCAGTTGGGTGTCGCCGTGACACGTCTGAACGCGCGACTCCTGATCGCGGCACTGGACGACCGCGCGACGTCGACACCGGTCGAGGACCACGAACGCGCCCGCGGAGCGTTCCGGCGTGGCGAGGTGCCGGTGATGGGCGGCACCGTCGCCGGACACACCACCGACGCCGTCGCGACGGCGCTCGCGGAGTACGTCGACGCCGACCTGCTGGTGTACGCGACCAGCGTCGCCGGTGTCTTCGACGCCGACCCCAACGCCGACGAGACGGCGACAGTGTTCGACTCGCTGTCGCCGGCGGAACTCGTCGACGTGGTGGCAGACATCGAGATGACTGCCGGAAGCAACGCACCGGTCGACCTGCTGGCCGCGAAACTGCTCCAGCGCTCTGGACTGCGGGCGGTGGTACTCGACGGCACAGACCCCGACCGCGTCGCCGGCGCGGTGGCGGGCAACCACGACGGCACCGACATCCTCCCGACCGATGAGTGAGGAACCCGGACCGTACACCGTGGCCAGCGACTCCGACCGGGCCTTCTGGGCCGACGCCGTCGCGGACACCGTCGAGGACCGCGCGGACGACCCAATCGTAATAAAGGGCGGCGTCTCACCCTCCGGGGTTCCACACATCGGTCACTTCAACGAGATTCTGCGGGGCCACTTCGTCGCGGAGGTGCTCCGCGAGCGGGGTCACGAGGTCCGGCAGGTGTTCACCGCCGACGACAGAGACCGTCTCCGGGCGATTCCCCGGCAACTGGCCGACGACGACTGGAGCCTCGTCGGGCTCGACGAGGTCGATGCCGGCGCACTCGGGCGGAATCTCGGGCGGGCGTACACCGACGTTCCCGACCCCTTTGGCGAGGACGACTCCTACGGCGAACACTTCACCGACCTGCTCCGGCAGAGTGTCGAACAACTCGGTATCGACGTGGAGTTCGTCTCGAACACCGCCCTCTACGAGAACGGCGAGTTCGACGAGGTAATCAGGCACGTTCTCGAACACCGACAGACCGCCCGCGAGGTGCTCTCGGCCCACCAGGACGGCGTCGACGAGACGTACATCCCGTTTTTCCCCATCTGTGAGAGCTGCGGACAGGTGACCGGGACGGCCACGGCGGTCGACCTCGACGCCTGGACGGCCTCGTACGCCTGCACGGACGTCGAGACCGACGGCGACGTCATCGAGGGCTGTGGCGACGAGGGGACGACCTCGCTGCGGAACGGGAAACTGCCCTGGCGTTTCGAGTGGCCCGCACAGTGGCAGGTTCTGGGCGTCGACTTCGAACCCTTTGGCAAGGACCACGCCGAGGGTTCCTGGCCAAGCGGCGTCGACATCGCCCGGGACGTGCTCGAAGTCGAACCGCCGGTGCCGATGGTCTACGAGTGGTTCACCCTCGACGGCGAGGCCCTTTCCTCCTCGTCGGGCAACGTCGTCACCGTCGCGGAGGTGCTCGACCTGCTCGAACCCGAGGTGCTCCGGTACTTTTTCGCGAAGGAACCGCTGAAACAGCGCGATTTCAGCATCGAACGCCTGGACCAACTCGTCGACGAGTTCGACCAGTTCGAGCGACTGTACCTCGGGGGCGAGACGGGCGCTGCCGACTCCGGCAGCGACAAGACGAGAGAGCGGGCGGCGCGTGCGTACCCGATGCTCGTCGAGGAGGTCCGTGAGGAGCGGATTCGGATTCCCTACACCTTTGCCGCAGTGCTGGGGATGACCGACGACCCGGCGTTGCGCGAGGATATCGCCCGCCGTGAGGGACATCTCCCGGAGGACGCCTCCGAGTGGACCGTCGAGACGGCGCTAAAGCGGGTGAGACTCGCGAGCGAGTGGGCCCGCCGAACCGGCAACGAGTTCGACTACGAACTCAAGCGGGAGACACTCCCCGAGCACTCACTCGACGAGTCGACCGAACAGGCACTCGACGACCTGGCCGAGTTCGTCGCAGAGGGCCACGACGGCGAGGCGATTCAGGGCGAGATTTTCGCACTCGCGGAGGAGTACGACCTCGACGTGAGTGAGTTCTTCGGCGCTGGCTACGGACTGTTCTTCGACGACACCGAGGGGCCGAAACTCGGTCCGTTTCTCGCTCGACTCGACAGGGAGTTCGTCGTCGGGCGACTCCGGCGTGAGGGGTGACCGTCGTCGAGAGATTAGCTACTCTGGATTCGTGGCGCGAGCATGTAGGTGACAGCGCCCGCGCCCTCCGCGATGTCGAAGTGGAGTTTCACCGGGAACTCCTCGCCGAGTTCCTGCCGTACCTCGGCGTCTTTCGGGATGGCCTTGTCCATATCTTTGAGATACTCGAGTGAGAACAACGAGGAGGCAGAGCCGACCGTGAGGTCGATGAGGTCGTCTTCGTCGAGTTCCAGGTGGACGTCGTCGGTGTCGCCCTCCGCTTTGACGTAGAAGGTCTCTGCCTCGTCGTCGACGCCGAGTTCGATGTGGTCGCTGACCATGTCGGCGGCGGTGACCGCACGGTCGATATCCCGGCCCTCGATGACGATAGTCGAGGAGAGGTCCAACTCCGGCAGGTCGGGTTCCTCGCGGATCGACTCCGGGTCGATCAGCGCGAGGGTGTACTCGAGACCGTCGATAGAGATGTGGAGTTTGCGGGTCTCCTCGTCGAGTTCGAGCCTGACGAGTTGGTCGCTGTCGGCCATTCCCGCGATATCCTGCAGGCGAACGAGATTGACACCGATGAGACCGCCGTCTGCCTCGTACGACTCGAAGGCGTCGGCGTCCAGCGACAGGTCGACCATGCCGACGTTCGCCGGGTCGACCGCACGAATCTCGAGGCCGTCCTCGCCCAGATGAATCTTGCACTCGTCGACCAGCACCCCCACGGAGTCGAGCGTGGCCTGCAGCGTCTCTGCGCGAACGATAGCGTTGAACATCTTACCGCGTGGTACGGTGCCATCCCCTAAAAAGACACGTCATTACGGTCGATTGACCGCGACACTGCCGTCTGTATCCCGAGCAGACGGCGCGAGGGCGGGCGAGGCGTCAGTTTACAGCGCAGATTCGACGGCACTCGCGACCTCGCGGGCGCGCTCGGCGAGCTCCGGGGAGAGCTCTCCTGCGTCGACAGCCGCCGTGAGTTCGTCCTCGTCGACGCGCTCGACGGTGCCGTCTGCGTGTTCGAGCACGTCGACGTGGAGGTCGACGTACCGCGCCTCGGATGGAAAGAGTTCGACCGGCGTGCAGATGTTGACGTACGTCCCCCGGTGTGTGCCGTTCTCTCCCCGGTAGACGGTCGGATACCACCACCGACCCTCGCGGAACCTGGTGGTCGCGACGTCGCCGGCCTGCTGTTCGACGCCGAGACCGTCGTAGGTTCCACGACCGGCGAGTTCGCGCCTGACGACGACCCGGTCGTCTGCGACACTCCGCACCTCGCCCGGCCCGAGTTCGAGTCGTCGGCCGTCGGGTTTGCCGTGCCCGATGGAGAGTGACTCCCCCTCGTGTGGGCCAAACTGCGTGGTGACGGCGTCGAAGGGAAACTCCTCGCGGGCGTCCCCACAGACGCGTTCGACGAAGTCGACGGCGCTGCTGGCGCCGTTGCCACCGGCCTTTATCCGGTGGTGGCCGGCCATCGTCGAGAGCACGTCCCGCCGGCACGTATCGAGTGCGAAACGAGAGTCGCGGCCGAACCACACCCACCGTGTCGCGTCACCGTCCCAGTAGGTGTCTGGCGCGGCGTCGTCGGGGGCGGGCGCGTCGGCGAGGGCCTCCTCCAGGGTCTGTGCGCGCTCGTCGAGCGCAGAGACCGTCGCCGACAGCGCGTCGAGGTCCGCGTCGTCGGCGTCCCGACCCCACGTGATACCCCACCCCTCCGGCGGGTCGGCGGGGAGGATGTCCGCGAGTTCTGGCGCCCGCGTGCTGTCGACTGCGCCGCCACGGACCAGTTCTGCGAGGTGGCCGTGGACGCGAACGGTCGTCTCGAGCACCGGACGGTCGTCGCTCCAGGGTGGTTCCGGGTCGGAAACCTGCACGCACAGGCAGTCGCCAGTCTCGACACGGCGTGTGGTCTCGGAGGAGGGGAGAAAGCCCGTGCCGGGGCCACAGTCGACAACTGCGCCACTACCGAGTGTCTCGCTGACCTCGCCGGCGTGGACCGACCCACGCGCGAGCGGTGGCTCCCACGCGAGCGCGTCCCGGGCGAGGCCAGTCAGTTGTGCGGTCGCCGTCTCGACGGCGTCGGCGGTTCCGTGGACACCGACACCCTGCCGGTCGTCGGTCGTCTCGACGGTCACGTCGGCGTGTGCGACCGGAAACGTCGCCTCGAACCGTCGGTCGATTGGGGGCGACGCCTGCACGACGTCCTTGAAGAGAGCGGTCAGTGCCGTCGCGTAGATACCTCGAATCCGGACAGTCATCCGTCTCAACTGCGGTCGCGAGGGGCAAAGTTCCTGTGTCTGCGACGATAGAGGACAACAAGTAATCAGTAAGTTAAATCAGAGAGGCGAAAGACCACATAACAAACCTGGACCCGTGACCAGTCACCAGCGTCGTACGGCCGACAGCGAGTCGAGTGAGCGGTGCATCTGCGGTAGCTGTCTGGTCGGGACACAGTACTGTGCTCCGGTGACCGCAACACCGGGGGGAGGAATCTGGTGATGGCAGTCGAACAGCTACCCGCCATCACGGTGTTCGGTCTCGACGGACGGCTCCTGCTGATTCCGTTTATTACTGGGTTGATCGGGTACGTCACCAACTGGGTCGCGATCCGGTTTCTGTTCTACCCCGTCGATTTCGTCGGTGTCGGGGTGCCGGGGCTGAAGAAACTCGCGCCGGTCCTGCCACGGAAACTCAGGCAGATTCCGGGTGTGATGAAAGGCCGTGTCGGTTGGCAGGGTATCATCCCCTCGCGGTCCGAGAAGATGGGTAGTATCGCCGCGGAGAAAGGTGTCGCCAAAATCGCCACCGAGCGGGAGTTCTACGAGGCGTTCGACCCCGAGCAGATCTCCGCACAGATCGTCCGTAACTCACAGGACGAGATTCGCAGACTCACCGATGAGATTCTCCGCGAGGAGTACCCCGAACTGTGGCAGAACACGCCAAAACAGGTGCGCGAACTCATCCACGCCCGTGTACAGAACCAGCTCCCGGATATCGCCGACAACATTACCGAGCAGATTGGCGAGAACATAAACGAGGTACTCGACGCGAACGAGATGATTACCGACCACATCGACCGGAACCCCGAAATCGGTAACCGGATGTTTCTGGAGGTCGGCGACCGCGAACTCCGCTTTGTAATCAACTCCGGGTTCTACATCGGCACCTTTCTCGGGATGTTCTCGATTCCGCTGTTTCTGTACGTCGGTCGGTGGTGGGTGCTCCCGCTGGCCGGTGTCGCAGTCGGGTACATGACCAACTGGATCGCGCTCCGACTCATCTTCTACCCGCTCAGGGAGCGCAAGGTCGGCCCCCTTCGGCTCCAGGGGATTTTTATCAAACGGCAACAGACGGCGGCAGAGACGTACGCGAAACTCGTCGCCGAGGAGGTCGTCACCGTCACCAACCTGGCACACAACCTGCTGTACGGCAGTCGGGCAGACCGCACACGCAAGATGATTCGGGACGCAATCCGCCCCGAGGTGGACAGGGCGGTCGGACTCGCCGGACCGATCGTCCGCATCGCGAGCGGGGGCGAACAGTACGACCGCGTGCGCGATGCGTTCGCAGAGGAGGGTATCGACAGGACCATCAGTCCGTTACACGACCCCGAGTTCAACGAGGAGCGCAGCGAGGCCATCGAGATGTTGATCCGCGAGCGCATGGCCACACTCCCCCCCGAGGAGTTTGTCGGACTGCTCCGGCCGGCGTTCGAGGAAGACGAGTGGATGCTGGTCGTGCTCGGCGCGGTGCTGGGCTTTGTGGCCGGGTGGCTCCAGTTGCTGGTGGTGACCGGTCTATGAGCGGCGACCGGTCGGGCACCGAGGAGTCCTCGGGCGGGTTCTCGCCGACCGACGGGGTCGGACCGGCAGACGACGGCGGAGACGACGACCAACCGACCGGAGCAGAGGGCGACCCAGAGAGAAGCGACGAGTCGGGAGAGACAGCCACAGAGTCGTTCGAACAGGGCGGTGACCTGCCGCCCCGCGAGGTCGACAGGGTGTTCGAGGTGCTCGACGAGGCACTCAACAGCGAGGCGTTCGGTGGCCGGCAGTTCGACCGCCTGCTGGGGATTCTCGAAGGGACTGTTACGCGGCCGTCCGAGACCGACCCGGACACGATCGCGGAACTCGTCGAGATGCTCGAGGAGGTGGTCGTCGAACCGGACGAACTTGGCGACGTCGATATCGACGGCGTACTGTCGGTCATCGAGGAGGCGATCGCGGGCACGACTGTCGCCGACAAGAACGATGTCGCCACAGTTTTCGACGTGGTCGAGACGGGACTCCGCGACCCCACGGCGGTCGAACCGGAGGACGCCGAGCGGTTCAGGTCGAGCATCGAGAACGTGGTGCTCGACGTGACGGACCCGGCGGGTGATTTCGGCGGACTGTTCGCGCTCCCGGTGCTGGCCGACAGCGAGACCGCGAGCGACGAGCCGGTGGATATGCTGCGGGTGGCGCGAATCGGAGCGGCTCTGACACAGCGTGCGAGTGGCTACTCGGTAGAGGCGGGGGTCCGGACCGGGACGCGGATGACATACGCGGCGGTGAACTCGGAGTCGCCGGCGGAACTGCTCGACAGCGTCCGCGCGACGACGCTCGACGAACTCCAGCGGGCCGGCATCAACCTCGGAGACACAGAGGCCGAGTGGCTCGACTCGTACGAGGACAAGGCCGTCGACCCGAAGCCACTGACCCAGGACGAACTCAGGGAACGAGGGCGGCAACTCATCTCCCAGTCGGCAGAGGTCGGCCGCGACGAGTCGGTCCACCCGGCCTTCGACTCGATTCTGACACAGCTCGCGACCGACGAGGCCCGCATCCTCCGCCTGCTCGCGACCGAGGGGCCACAGGGTGCGCTCGATATCTACGACAAGACCTACGTGCCGTTCCGGACACGGCTGGTCGCGCAGAATCTCACGATGCTCGGCAGCGACGCCGGCTGCCGGAACGAGCACCGCACACCGGTCTACCTGCAGAATCTCAGGCGACTCGGGCTGGTGGAGGTTTCGGAGAAGACAATCGAGAATCTCAAACGCTACGAGATTATCGAGGCCCAGGGCCACGTCGAACAGGCCCGCGAACAGGCCACACGTCCGAAAATAATCTACAACAGCGTCCGTCTGACCGACCTCGGTGTCGAGTTCTGTGAGCTCTGTTTCCCGTTCGCGGTCGAAGCCGACCAGGAGACCATCCGGTTCCGGGACCTGTCGGGACCCTCCGGGTAGTCACGGCTCCGGGTGGTCGTCACCGCCGGCCGTCGCGGGCACACCGGCGACGGTGGCTCCCGGCGGCACGTCCTCGGTGACGAGCGAGTTCGCCGCGACCTGTGCCCGTTCGCCGATTTCGACGCCCGGGAGGACCACCGCGCCGGCACCGACCATCGCGTTGCGCCGGATGACCACCTCGCCGGTCCGGTACTCCTCTTGGAGGAACTCGTGACAGAGTATCGTCGCGTCGTAGCCGACGATTGCGTCCGCCTCGACGGTTATCAGTTCGGGCCAGAAGACGTCGGGTGTCGATTCGAGCGCCCACGCGACACCCGGACCGACGTCCATCCCGAGCCGGCGAAAGAGAACGCGCTTGAGGCGGAGACTCGGCGAGATGCGACAGACGAGAATGACCGCGTAGTTGAGTGCGACCCTGAGGGGATGACGCGCGCGGTACCACGCGTGCAGGGAGTTGTGCGGGCCGGGCCGCTCGTGTGCGGTGGTTCGCTCCCGGCGGTCGGTGGCGCGCTCCCCTCTGTCGTGTTCGCTGTCGTCGCTCATCGCTTGCTCTCACGACCCGCGGTCTGGTCTGTCTCGGTCGAGTCGCTGCCGGACTGTTGGCCGCCAAACTCCTCGTCGCCCCCGATTTTCGAGGCCTGTGGACCCTCCTGTTGCTGGTATTTCGACCCGCGTTCCTCGCCGTAGGGCCGCTGGGCGGGCGAACTGAGTTCGGTGAACGTCAACTGCGAGATGCGCATTCCGGGGGTGAGCGCGACCGGCGCGGCCCCGAGATTCGAGAGTTCGAGTGTTATCTGCCCGCAGTAGCCCGGGTCGGCGATACCCGCCGTCGCGTGGACGACGATTGCGAGGCGGCCAAGCGAGGAGCGGCCCTCGACGTGGGCGATGAGGTCTGGCGGAATCTCGACGCGCTCTTTGGTGGTACCGAGGACGAAATCGCCGGGATGGAGGACGAAATCCTCGCCCTCGTCGACGACCGTCTCGGCGACGTAGTCGGCGACCTCGTCCTCGCTCCCCGGGTGGATACAGGGGATGTTCGTGCGCTGGAACTCCAGGAACTCCCGGCCGAGTCGCAGGTCGACACTCGCCGGCTGGACCTGCAGGTCGGGGTCGTCGAGTGGTTCGATGACCAGCGACCCCTCGTTGAGGCGGCGGCCGATATCCGTATCCGAGAGGATCATACCACACACCAAGACCCACCGGCGAATAAAGCCTCCCGGTCGAGAGCGCCCGCCGGCTCTCACGCGGAGCCAAACTGGCGGGTGAACGACCGCACGGACTGGGTGACTTTGGCCGGATGTGGGAGACCGAGGCGGTACCGGACCCGGTCCTGTTGTTTGAACGGTTCGAAGACGGCGGGTTCGTCGAGCTCCCAGATGCGGGCCGACTCGCGGCGGCCACGGCGGTCGAGGATGGCGTTCGCCGCGCGGCGGCCGGCCTCGTTTGCCGACTCCATCGAGGCCAAATCCGAGTTCGTCCGCACGTAATCGCTGGCCAGCGTGAGGTTCTCGATACCGACGTCGGCGGGCGGACGGTTGCGAAGCGAGCCGACGGTGTTGATAAGCAGTGGCGAGGTGTTCTCGACGCCGTCGTCGGTCTCGACCAGCGCGGGGTCGAGAAACCAGTCGACGCGCATGTCGTCGGTCAGCACGGTCTCGCCGTCGTTGAGGTACTGTTTGACCTGTGCCCAGGTCTCCTCGACGATCTCCTCGCGCGTACAGTCGCGGGCCGGCCGGTCGTAGAGAACGCCGGGCGTGTCCCAGTCCGAGGCGATCACCGAGAGGACGCCCTCGACCTCGTCGGGACTGTTCTCCTCGAAGTCGTACCCCGTCCAGAACTGTCGCTGCGAGATGGAGGTCAGCGCCCACGGCGCGCCGGCGTACACCTGGTGGCCCTCGACCAGCGAGAGGTCCTCCGAGAGGTAGAACTGGACGCCGTTCATCCAGGCGGTGTCGAGGCGGTCGATGCGGCCGAGTGCCGGCGCGGCCCGGACCATCTCGGGGGTGAGGAAGTCGGGCGCAGTTTCGACGGGCACCGCGAGCACGAACTCCTCGGCCCGGAGTGCCGTTCCGTCCGCGAGGAGCGCGCCGGTAACCGAGTCGCCGTCGAAAGCCAGGCGGTCGACCGGCGTGTTCGCACGGAGGGCGACACCGAGCGAGTCGAGATACGACACCCAGGGGTCTATCCAGGCCTCGCTCGTGGGGCCGTTCAGGATGCGCTCGGTCGGCTTCTCCGTGTCGAGTTGGCCAAACAACAACTGGAGGAAGATGGTGCCGATAGTCCGGGCGCTGCCAACCTCCGGGCGGAGCGCGACGAGTGACTGTGTGGCATACGAGAGTCGGTCCCGCAGCGCCTGCGAGCGGTTGTCGGCGTCGATAAACTCCCACCACGACACCTGGTCGAGTTCCTGCTCGCGGCGTTTCTCGCAGGCGGTCAACAGGTACAGCAACCGTTCGAGCACGAACCGGACGTCACTCGCGGGCAGGTCGTCGGCAAACGCCGGCCGGAGCGCATCCAGCCAGCCACGGACCGACTCCGGGGTGTGTGTGTCTGCAACCCTGTCCGGACCGTCCGGGCGCGCGATGAGCGTCTCGCCGGTGACGACGAGGTTGTCCTCGACGGTGCCGTCACCGTCGGGAATCCGTGCCATCGTGTCGACGACGTGGTCGTAAAACGCCGGAAAGAACCGGAACCCGTGCTCGCCCTGGAGCGTGGGTTCGTCGTCGATGGGAATCGAGCGGGCCTTGCCGCCAAAGCGACCGTGTGCCTCACAGACCGTCACGTCGATGTCGCGCTCGGCGAGTTCCTGCGCGGCCGAGAGACCGCCGACGCCGCCACCGATTACGAGAACGTCTGGCATCATTCACCGTTAGTCTCTGGTCGCTTAACGGTTGTGCCGGCCCATCTGGCAGACCGTGCCAGAGTGAGACGCCGCCGCCAGGACTCGAACCTGGGACAACCACGTTAACAGCGTGGTGCTCTACCATCTGAGCTACGGCGGCCTGCACCTCTCCGTAGTGCGATGTATCGCAAATGCGTTTCGCTTCTGAGGTGCATCGACACGCTTTCACGTGCCTGCAGACAATCTCGGCCATGGGAGAGTTCGAGACCGTCCTCGGCGCGGTCCGCGAGCGTGTCGCCCCCTCCGAGGCGGAACGCGAGGCACTCGAGGCCGCTATCTCGGAACTCCGCGAGCGTGCCGAGCGCGCTACCGACGACGTGCCACCGGAAACTGACGTGGTGCTCGCGGGGTCGACGGCACGGGACACGTGGCTGGCCGGCGACCGCGATATCGACATCTTCGTTCGCTTCCCGCCGGAACTTGGCCGTGAGCAACTCGAAACACACGGACTGGCGGTCGGCCACGAGACGCTCCCGGAGGGCCGCGAGGAGTTCGCGGAACACCCCTACGTCGTCGGCGAACTCGACGGCTTCCAGGTCGACATCGTCCCCTGCTATCGGGTGGCCGAGGCCACGGAGATTCGCTCCGCCGTCGACCGGACGCCGTTTCACACCGAGTACGTCAGCGACCGACTCACCCCCGAGACGGCCGCGTCAGTGCGTGTCTGCAAACAGTTTTTCACCGCGATTGGTGTCTACGGCAGTAACCTCCGGACGAGAGGGTTCTCGGGCTTTCTGACGGAGTTGCTCGTGCTCGAACACGGCGACTTTCGGGCGCTCGTGGAGGCTGTTGCCGACTGGCGACCGCCGGTCCGGTTGGACCCCGAAGACCACGGGACTGCGACGTTCGACGACCCGCTGGTGGTAATCGACCCGACCGACCCCGGGCGCAACGTCGCCGCGGTGCTCTCGGCGGCGAATCTGGCACGCCTCCAGCACTGTGCCCGGGCGTTGCTGGCCGACCCCCGTGAGGACCTGTTCGTCGCCCCCGAACGCGCGCCACTGGCGGCCAGCGAGATTCGCGAACGGTTCGACGACCGCGGGACGACGCCGGTCGCGCTCTGCTTCGAGACTCCCGACATCGTCGACGACCAGCTCTGGCCACAGCTCGAGCGCTCGCTCGATGGCATCTCGGGGACGCTCGACCGCCACGGGTTCGACGTCCTCCGGGCCGACGCCTTCGCCGGCGACGAGACGGTGTTGCTGTTCGAACTGGCGGTGGCCGAGCGCCCGCGCGTCGAGCGCCACGACGGGCCGCCGGTTGCGGTCCGCGACCACGCCCGGTCGTTCTACGAGGCCTACGAGGACACCCCGGCGTACGGCCCGTTCGTCGCCGGCGACCGCTACGTCGTCGAGCGCCCCCGCGAGGTGACGACGGCGACGGCGTTGCTCGACGACGTGCCGACGATGGACGTGGCGCTTGGCACGCACGTCGAGTCGGCACTCGAAGCGGAGTTCCGCCTGCTGGTCGGTCCAGAGATCGCCACGCTCGCCGACGCGTTCGGCGAGGCGTTCGCGCGCTATCTCGACCCCGGTGTTCGGAACGTCTGAGAGGGTCGGTCCCGATTCTCGACGCCGGACTGTCAGAGATGCCCTGCCGGAGTCGGCGTGTGTCGACGGTGTCCCGGTTTTCGCCGATGCGGGAGAGAGCACTCACACGGACGGAGTCGTAGACAGTCCACACCGGCCCGTCGCGGAGCGACCCAGTCGAATTAAAGTAGTTGCTACGGGAACGAGTGTACATGGAGCCGGTCAGGCGGCGAGAGGATACCGATGGCTGTGCCTGTGTTCGCTGTCGGTCGGTCGATTCACGGATTGTCCGACAGTCCGTGGGAGGTGACCTCTTGGTGGGGACGGCACTGTTGGGCCGACATCCCTCGGTGGTCGTCGCGGTTCTCGTGGTTCTTCTGTTGATAGGACTGCTCAGTCCGCTGTGGGCCGGCGTCGGCCAGCCGGTGTCGTTTATCGATATCCCAGCGGAGGGTCTGTTGTTCCTCGGGATGCTGTCTGTCGGGGTCCGGACCTACGCCGTGACGCTGTTCAGCGCGTCGGTGAGCGACCAGGTGCTCTCGACACGGGCGTCGGTCCGGTACAGCGTCGCTCGTCTGCCGGCAGTGAGCGCGACACTCGTTTGCATCGTCGTGGCCTCGTTCGTCGCCGTCGGCCTGGTGTCGGTCCTAATCGAGGTGGCGCTGGCTGTCGAGGCAGCAGCCGGGGTTGCACTCACAGACGACAGTCTCTTCTCCGGGGCGTCGGCGACGCTCATCTTTGGCTCTGCGATGGCACTGGTGGCGTTCAAGTTCTGGCTGGCACCCGAGGTCTGTGTCGCCGGCGGCTACGGACCGCTGACCGCACTCCGGCTGAGTTGGTCGCTCACGCCAGCGCACCGCCGCCGGTTGCTTGTTGTCGTTGTCGGATTTGGTCTCACTGTGTTTGGCGGGGAACTCCTCGCCAGTACGCTCGCCGTGGCCGGGGCCGGTTCGGTTCTCGCCGTGCCGGGACTCGCGCTGGTCGGAGTCGTCGTGCAGGGACTGCTCTACGTTGTCTGGTTTGCCGTCGGCACACAGATATATCTCCGGAGTGTCGTCGACCGCTGACCGGTACCGGGAGTCAGTCGTCGGAGCCCAGCAGACGGCTCAACAACTGCCCGACCGCCAACGGGATAGCGACCGGGCCGACGGCACCGGCGAACTCCTTGAACGCGGCCGTGAGTCCGGGCCAGTCCCGCGAGAGACCCAGAAAGAGCAACAGCGGCTGGTCGGGCGGCCCGTAGACGTCTATTTCGCGACCCCGCTCGGAGTAGTGCGTGTCGAGCACCGTTATCAGCCCCGTCTCCTCGAGATTCTCCAGGTGGTACATCGCATTCTGGATTGATATATCGAGCTCTTGGGCCACGTCCTGCGCCGACAGGGGCTCTTTGTTCACCGCACGGAACACTGCCTGACTCGTCTCCGAGGAGAGCTGTGTGAGTACCTCTTGTGTGTACTCGTCGTCGAGACAGAGCAGTCGCGGGTCCTCGTCGCGGTCGATCGTGACTTCGGGTCGTTCCCCGAGCAGTCCCATACTCGTCTACAGGAAGGGAGTACGGATATCTGATTGGGTTGGTTCGAACGGGTTTGAACCTAACCTCTCCTACGGGGAGTTCGCGACGGGGGGTGGGTCGTCTGACGTCTCCGGGACCGCACTCGCGGGAGTCAGTGCCGGGCAGTGTCGTCCAGGTGGGCGACGTGTGCGTAGTAGTTGAAAACGTCCGTGTAGCCCGGTTCGACGGTATCCAGCCCCTCGGGGTCTATCACGCGGTCCGACGACTGTTCACCCGACTCCCCGTGGAGGAATCCACGCCGCTCTGTGCCGTCCGCGAACGTCCGTTCCTCGGGGAGAACCGTACTGATGTGGGTTCCGCTGGCGGCGCGAACAACCGGCGGGACAGACTCACGAAGTGACTCCGGCGACCCCTCTGCGACGATTGTGCCCCGGGCGACGAAGGCTATCCGGTCGGCGAGTTCGGCGTCCTGTGGAGCGTGGCTCGCGAGAACGACCGTCCGGCCGTCTGCTCGTACGTCGGCGAGCACGTCCCGAACCGTCGCCATGACCGAGAGGTCGAGTTCCGCGGTCGGTTCGTCCAGCAGATACAGCGGAACGTCCGGGGTGAGCGCGATTGTCAGTTCGAGTTTGCGGACCATTCCCCCGGAGTACTCGGCAACGGGTCGGTCTAACTCCGCCGCGAGGTCGAACCGTTCGACGAGACCCTCCCAACGGTCGGTCCAGCGAGGGTGAAGCTCGCCGTAGAACGCGATGTTCTCACGGCCCGTGAGGTCTGGGTCTGCAGTTCGACCCTGCGACAGAACGCTCGACCGCAGTCGCGCGGGTCGGTCCGACGGGTCGTACCGGTCGAACACCCGGACACGGCCGTCGTCCGGAGTCGTATCACCGCACAGACACGAGAGGAGAACCGACTTTCCGGCGCCGTTGGGGCCAAGCAGGGCGACGATCTCGTCTCGGCCGACGTCGAGGTCGATTCCGTCGAGAACGGGTCCGTCGTCGAACGCTTTTTTCACTCCGGTTACCTCGAGGAGAGGAGATGTCACGCTCACTCACCCCCGTAGGCCACGGACCTGACGACGGCGAGTGCGGCCCCACCGAGCAGGAGGACCTGTCCGAGGAGTATCCCGCCGTGTCGGACCAGACCCGGCGCGTCCGGGGGTGTCAGAAAGTCCGTCTCCGCGCCACTGGCTTCGACCCACCCGGCGACCTGGAGTCGTGTCGCCAGCGAGTTGGGAAGCCAGTTGACGAACTGCCCGTCTCCGACGATCATCCACGGAACCATCCCGTTCTGTCCGGTCAGGTAGAACGCAATCAGCGCGAACACGACGGCAAAGACCGTCATGTACTCGGGTTTCGGAACTACCGAACCGACCAGAATCGCGAGCGAGGTAGCGATCAGACAGAACGCCAGCAGCGTGAGCGAGGCCGGCACCCAGACAGCGGGGGAGAGCCACCCCTCGAACGTTCCGCCGGCGAGGGACGCGGCGACCAGGGTCACGAGATACGACCCCGAACCGACGACCGTTCCGGCGGCGAACCGCCCGGCGAGGTCTGCCGAGGGAGCGTGGGGCAGCGCACGGAACTTCGCGTACCTGTCGCGCTTGAGGTCACGGGCGAACTCTCCGGCGAACACCGCCAGGGTCGCCGTTAGCGCTCCGAACAGTCCGAACCCGACGCCGATTGCGGTGATAGCGGTCGCCTCGGGGTCCTCGACGAACAACCACAGCGTCGATACGAACCACACTACCGGGTAGCCGACGAGCAGAGCAACGGCAATCTTGTTCCTGGCTGTCACACGGAGGTGGCGTTTGGCGAACGCACCGGCCTGTCTGAACCACTGCCTGACCGCGCCGTGGTCTCGCTCGAAACCGACGCGTTCGGCGTCGAGACTGTCTGACACTCGTTCTGTCATCGTACTGGACTACGGGAACGTATCCTAAGACGACCCGGAAAACTCAAAACTGGTTTGTAGTATCTCGTGTGGGAGTGACGGTGCGTTCTACCGTCTCCCGGGGGACAGTGTGTCGAGACGCGGTGCGGGACAGGTCCACCAGAGTCGTCGAGAACTCCGGCGCGTCCGGAGGCGTTCGGCCTGCAGAGACCTCAGAGTGCCGTATCGTACTCGTCCTCGAACTCGCGTTCCTCGCGGTACGTGTCGACGAACTCCGTCACGTCGAACGCCCGCAGATGGGCCTCGAACTCGTCGAGAGCGTCGTCGTCGGTGTGACTGACCGCGTGTTCGACCATCTCGACGAGCAACTCGACCACCACCTCGTGGAGACGGCGGGCGTCGAAGTCGGCGACCCACAGCAGCGCGTAGCCGACGTGGCCGTCGTCCGAGCGGTCGACACTCACCACTCTGTCGGGAAACTCCTCGCGGACCATCGCCAGCGCGTGCGCGGTCGAGAACTCCTCGAACGCGTCGTCGGTCTCGGTCGTCTCGCGCAGCGTCTCGACGAAAAACTCGGGGACAAACCGCGCCAGCGGGTGGATATCCATCACGACTGCGTGGGTTTCCCCGCAGGCACAGTCGTACTCGCGCATCCCCAGGTCGAAGGCTCCCGGCGGGACGGTCTCGCCACACGGGAGGTCGATATCGTCGTCCGACCCGGGGACTCTCGGCTCTGCCATCGCCCTCGTTTAGGGTGGTCTGTCAATAACGCTTCTGACACCGAAACGGGCCTGGTTACTGTCGCTCCACCTGCAGGTGACTCAGGCCACGGAACGGGCCGGAGTTCCACCAGAGTGGTCTGGGGTTGGACAGCGAGAGCTCCGGAAACCGCTGGGTGACCGCGCGCAACATCACCTCGGCCTCCATCGTCGCCAGCGGCGCACCCAGACAGCGGTGGCGGCCGGCGGCAAACGAGAGCGGGTCGGGCCCGTCGCGGCGGATATCGAACCGGTGTGGGTCGGTGTAGGTCCCGGGGTCGCGGTTGGCCGCGCCGAGCAAGACCAGCGTTATCGTCTCGGCGTCGACGGACCGGCCGTCGACCCCCACGTCCTCGGTGGGGACGCGACCGACGTACAGCGTCGGTGTCTCGTATCGCAGGAACTCCCGGACGGCGCCGGAAACCAGCTCCGGGTCGTCTGCAATCGCCGCGTAGTCCTCGGGATGCTGGAGGAGTTCGTACAGTCCGTTGCTGAACAGGTCTCGTGTCGTCCGGTGGCCCGCAGAGTACAGCGTAATAAACAGCGACACCAGTTCCTCGCGAGCGAGCGACTCGTCGTCTGCCTCGGCCTCGATGAGGTCAGTCAGCAGGTCGTCACCGGGGTCGTCCTGGCGCGTCTCTATCAGGGCGCGGGCGTAGTCGGCGAACTGTTCCGAGGCCTCTAAGGCCCGCTCTAGGTCGTCTGGTGGCATCTGGACGTTCAACAGCGGGGTAATCGCCTCGGTCCACTCGGTGAGTTGGTCGCGGTCCTCGGCCGGGACGCCGAGCAACTCCGAGATGACCGCCGACGGGAGTTCGTGGGCCAACTCCGCGCGAATGTCGACACTCTCGCCGCCGTCGAAGTCGGCCTCGACACCGTCCAGCAACTCGTGGGCCGTCGACTCGACCCAGTCCCGGAGTGCCTCGACGCGCTGTGGTGTGAACGCTTTCACCACCAGTTTCCGGACGCGCGTGTGGTCGGGTGGGTCCAGGAAGTTGAGCCGGTTGCCCAGTCGCTCCCGGGCGGCACCCTCTGGCAGTGTCGTTCGAAAGTAGTCGCCGATACGACCCGAACTGAACCGGTCGTCGTGGAGCACCTCCCTCGCCGTGTCGTAACCCACCACGACGTGGTAGCCGGCCTCTGTCGGAACCGACGAACCCTGTTCGTGGAGCGCGTCGAAGATTGGGTAGGGGTCGTCGGTCTTGGCGAGCTGTGTCGGGTCGAACGAGGCCGGGTCGTCGAAATCGAACTCCGTCATGCGCTGTTTCTCACTGCAGTGTGTTACACGTTACCTCACCGGTGCCGTCTACAAAAGTGTTCTCCCGGGGTCGGGCGTCAGCAGAAGTCGTCTCACCACGTCAGACCCTCGTAACTGATGTCCTCGCGGGGTGAGACAGCCCGGCGGCCGTCGACGACGACAGGTTCTGCCATCGCGTCGAACGCCGAATCCAGCGCCGCGAACTCGTCCCAGTCGGTGACGACGACCGCGCCGTGGGCGCCCTCGAGCGCCCCGGCGGCGGAGTCGGCGTACTCGATGTCCGGAAATCGTTCGCGCATCTCGTCGCTCGCGACGGGGTCGTAGGCGACGACTGTCGCCTCGCGCTCGTGTAACCCCTCGATAACGGGAATCGAACGCGAGTTGCGCACGTCGTCGGTGCCGGGCTTGAACGCGAGTCCGAGCACCGCAATCTGTTTGCCCCTAGCGTCGACGTGGTCGTCGAGCAGCGAGAGTAGGCGCTCTGGCTGGCGGTTGTTGAGTTCGACCGCCGCCTCGAGCATCGCCGGCTCGTAACCCGCCTCGCGGGCCGCGGCTATCAGTGCCTTCGTGTCTTTCGGGAAACAGCTCCCGCCCCAGCCAACGCCGCTGCGCAGGAATCGCTCGCCGATACGGTCGTCCTCGCCGAGCGCATCGGCCACCTCGTAGGCGTCGACACCGAACTCCTTGCAGATGTTCCCGATGTCGTTTATCAGGCTAATCTTCGCCGCGAGAAAGGCGTTGTTGGCGTACTTGATGAGTTCGGCCTCCCGCCGGCCCGTCTCGACGACCGAGACGCCATCGTCGACGACCGGGTCGTACAACCGCCCGAGCACGTCGAGCGCGCGCGCGCCGTCTGCGCCCAGCACGACCTTGTCGGGATGCAGGAAGTCCTCGACAGCGGTTCCCTCGCGGAGGAACTCGGGGTTGACCGCCACGTGGAGTGTCTCGCCAACGGTTCTGTCACTGGCCGATTCGAGAGCGGGAACGAGACGCTCGTCGGTCGTCCCGGGAACGACGGTGCTTTTGACGACGACCAGATGCGGGTCGCTCGTGCCGGCGAGTGCCTCGCCGAGAGCGTCGACACCTGCCTCGACCGCCCGGAGGTCGATACGACCGTCCTCCCTGCTGGGTGTCGGGAGCGCCAGGAAGGTGACGTCGGTGTCGGGAATCACGTCGTAGTCGGTCGTCGCCCGGAGGCGGTTACCGCCGTACGCCGCGACGAGGTCGTCGAGTCCGGGTTCGTGAATCGGCGACGTTCCGTTGTTCAGCGCCGCGACGACCGAGTCGTCGACGTCGATGTTCCAGACATCGTTACCCAGGTCGGCGAGACACGCCGCGAGCGTGGTCCCAACGTAGCCGCTGCCGACGATGCTAACGTCCATTACCTCCGACTACTGCGCCGACTCTCTTCAGCGTGGCGGATACCCGAACAGTACGACGGAGACGGGGTGTAACAGACATCCGGGAGAGTCGAACAACGGAGTCAGCCGTCGAACCGGGACTGGACGAACGGCTGTACTTCCTCGATATCGCCAAGTCGGGAGTCAGAGAGCAACACTGCCTCGGTCTCCTCGAGGGGGACAGAGAGGCTGATTTCCTTTGTTCGGCCGTACCGACCCTTCGAGACGACGACGGCGCTGACGATGCCCAGCATGTCGAGTTCGCTGATGAGGTCAGTGACACGGCGCTGTGTGAGCACGTCGGCGTCGATTTCCTCGCAGAGTTGCCGGTAGACGTTGTACGCCTCGCCGGTATTTATCGTCTCGACGTCCTGTTTCTCCAGCAGGATAATCGCGAACAAGACGAGTTTGGACTGCTGTGGGAGTGTCCGGACGACCTCAACGACGCGGTCGATCTCGATTTTCTCCTGTGCCTGTCGGACGTGGGTTTCCTCGACGTGGTTCGTGTCGTCGCGTTCGGCGAGTTCGCCGGCGGTGCGGAGCAGGTCGAGCGCCCGACGGGCGTCACCGTGTTCCTGTGCCGCGAAGGCCGCACACAGCGGAATGACGTCGTCGGTCAGGGCGTCTCTCTCGAAGGCGGCCTCCGAGCGATAGTCCAAGATGTCCCGGAGCTGGTTCGCGTCGTACGGTGGGAAGACGATCTCCTCCTCGCCGAGACTCGATTTCACCCGCGGATCCAGAAAGTCCGTGAACTTCAGGTCGTTCGAGATACCGATGATAGAGACCCGTGACCGCTCAAGATCCGCGTTCATCCGCGAGAGATTGTACAGGGTGTCGTCGCCGGATTTCTCGACGAGCTTGTCTATCTCGTCGAGCATGATGACG
>CAZHPM010000007.1:0-2543 GCA_964534485.1 uncultured Halobacteriales archaeon | reverse complement strand
GCGGTCGGTCGGCCAGCCTGTCATCGGGACGTCGTCGAACGACTCGCGGTCGGACTGTAGCTCCGCTATCTCGTCGGTCACCGCCCGCACAGAGTTGAACCGGGTCCCGTCGAGTGCCGACCGGTCTCGCCTGGCCTGCTTGCGGAGCGCATCCAGACTGTCGACCTCGGCGTCGATCCGACTCCGGTTCTGCTCGATAAACTGGTTTGCGAGCTGTGCGAGCACGCGGTACTGGGTGTCTGTGACCTCACAGTTGATGTACTCGACATCACAGGGAACCTCGTACCTCTGTGAGGTGGCCTCAAGTTCGTCGCTGACGAACTTCGCGCTCGCAGTTTTGCCGGTCCCGGTCTTTCCGTAGATGAGGATGTTCGAGGGTGTGTCGCCGCGAATGGCCGAGACGAGGATGGTCGCCATACTGTCGATCTGGTCCTCGCGGTGGGGGAGGTTCCGAGGGGTGTATGCCGGCCGGAGGACCTCCTTGTCCTCGAAGATCGGTTCACCACTGAGGAGATTGTCGAACAGGCCGGTTGCACTCCTGTCCGCGTGGGCGGGGTCGGGCCCCGCGGAATGATGGGCGTCCGACGCCAACGTGTCACCGGTGTGCTCTCCCAGGGTGCTCGACACCCCGGAGGTGGAGCTCCCCTCGTTCGAACGTGGCCCAGACTCGGGCACCGTTCGATCCGACTCGGTGGGTGGCGTGCCCGCATCGACGGTTGGGTCGCTGTCGCTGGACCCGCCAGCTGTGCTCTCGCTGTCGGCCGGCCGACCGTCGGTCTCTGCCTCTGTGCCTGCCTCCCAGTCGTAGTCATCTGAGTTCACGTCACCGCCTGCGTCATCATCGTGATCTTTTTTGTCTGACATCGTTCGAGCCCTCCATTTCAACTGGAGATAGCCGCGTGCAGACCGAATACTGCCTGCACAGAGGTCGAAATGCGGTATTTGCCCCCTCCCTGGGGAGCACCCGCGTCCAGTTGAACCACCGGAAATGGGGGGTGACCGACTCTTAACTGTTACGCTTGGCCCGGAGCAGAGAGCTATGCCAAGATTGCTGTGTGACCCAGCAGACGACGCTTGGAACGTATGCGTCTTGAAACCAACAGGCCGCGACACTCGGCCTGAAATCCCGTGGTGGGATTTCTCCGCGTTCACGTGGAGGAGGAGGTCAAGTCGGGAGGCGGTGCGGCGAGGAGAGGGAGAACCAGTCAGCACGGAGTTTCGACAGAGTGGGCAGCACAACCTGCGGACACGGTTGAGTTCGAACGAACTGGTCCGAGTTGGTCCGCGGGTAGACAACTGTCTGAGCGTCCGGGACCCAACTCTGAGTGTCCGGGACTACACCCCCCCACCCCTTTGTTTCGAGTGGAACCGTGAGAGAGGGGGGGAGGGGCCCCCCTAGGGGGGTCTATATAAAAGAGAAGATTTATGTACGTGCTGTAGTTACTACTCCGTAGCATCGAAGATATCGTGATTGTGTCGCTATAGACCCTAATCTAGAGTGTGCAGAGACGAAATCTAGCTAGAGAGTGTATCAGACCGCAGTTCTCGCGCGCGAGGTGATCAAGAACAGGTTCGGCCGGACCGCGTTCGGGTCCGGTTCCGACGTCTCGGTCGCTCCAAGAATGTGTCTAAGCGACCCCCCCACCCGGTTGTGTGACCGTTCCACTCGAAACAAAGGGGTGGGGGGATAGAACGGTCTCTCCTTGTTCACCGACCCTGCACTGCAGTATCCCCTCAACAGAGACTCCCGCTGCTCCCTTGGGCTCGCTCTGCTCACTCTGGCTCCCGCTGCTCACTCTCTCTCAGACTCCCCCTGTTTGGACCTCCTCTGCTGTCCGCCCTCCTGTCGGTCCACACCGTCTTTGTTTCTCTCGATTTACTCTGTCACCGCCAGTCACCGCGCCCAGTACACAGGGTTCGGTCGCAGAACTGGTCAGACGCCTCGTACCAGTTGTGGCAACCGCTCTTGACTCGTTTGGACAATCGGGTTCGTCGCCGGATGCAGGTAACTCGTTGAGAAACTCTCGATCGGGAAAACAGTAACCTGTATTAACTATGTCTGACACAGCGTTAAGTAGATAGCGTCGGCTAAGTGTTACAAGACCCGGCTGGAGGTCGGGAGGACACAATGGGACTACTCACAGGCCTCAGATCGAGCATTGCGCGGGCAGTATCGTCAGTCTTCGCCGACGACGAGCCACGGCGGATTGGAATCTACGGGCCGCCGAACGCGGGGAAGACAACACTCGCCAACCGCATCGTCCGCGACTGGACCGAACACGGTGACGCAGTCGGCCCCGAAAGTCACGTTCCCCACGAGACACGGCGGGCCCGGCGCAAGGAGAACGTCGAGATCGAGCGCGACGGGCGGACAGTCACAATCGATGTGGTCGACACACCGGGCGTGACGACGAAGGTCGATTACACGGAGTTTCTCGAACACGATATGGAAAAGGAGGACGCCGTCCGTCGCTCCCGGGAGGCAACCGAGGGTGTCGCGGAGGCGATGCACTGGTTGCGCGAGGACGTCGACGGCGTCATCT
>CAZHPM010000006.1:69283-70772 GCA_964534485.1 uncultured Halobacteriales archaeon | reverse complement strand
GCTCGTTGCCGTCGTCGGGGTTGTGGTAGACGAGCACGTCCTGTAGCTCCTCCTTGGGGAGCAGCTGGCTCATCGCCTTCGCGAGCATCGACTTTCCGGTCCCGGGCGAACCGATCATCATCACGTGCCGGCGCTGTTTCGCCGCCTTCAGGACGATGTCGCGGGCGTGGTCCTGTCCGATCACCTGGTCGACGAGTCTGTCGGGAACCTCGATATCCGCGGAACTGTCGACCTTGAGACCACCGAGCAGGTCCTCTTCGGCGATTTCCTCGTCGATTTCCATGTCTTCGTCGACGTCACTCCCGAGTGCGTCGTCGAGGGGGTTCTGTTCTTCCGGTCCGTCACCGAGACCGTCCGAGGGTGACTCCGGTGGTTCGCCGGGTATCGAGAGGTCGGACTCGGTCTCCCGTTGTTCGACCGGTCGTCGCTGTCCGTTTTGCTCGTCGTCGGACAGACTGACCGATTCACCCCTCTCTGGCGGTGGCTGTTCGGACGTCTCGGACGCATCTCCGTTGGATTTCGAAGCGTCGTTATCGTTGCTCATACAAGCACTTCTCTTGGCTATATCGAGGGCCTGTCGACTGATATACTTTCTCCCGGCGTGTGCCGATTCTGGACCACGGGACCCGGGGACAGCACCGGTATCTGCCCCAGTCACCAACTCGGGGTCTGACTGGACACGGAGCACCGGCGAACAAACGCTTATCAATCGAGACACGCTTACTGTGAGCAATGACAGCAGAGACACGAACGTATCTGTTCGTGGCCGTGCTGGTGGCGGTGGTGCTGGTCACGGGGTGTGTGACACTGGTCGCCAGCGACGGTGGTGGAGAGTCCAAACCCGAGGAGACCCCAGGGGTCGTAGAGACGAACGCCTCTGGGACGGCCACAGACGCGTCACAGACGAGATTGCGACCGGACACGCTCGACGTGTCGGAGGTGGTCGGCGCGACGACGAGCGTCGACACGGTTTCCTTCGAGGCCGAGCAGTCGACTGCGGTCGCCGGTTGGTCACTGAACGTGACTCTGGCGGGTGCAGTCGACACCGAACGCGGCGAGGCGCGGGTAGAGACGACGGCAGACTCGCCTCTGGGCACACAGTCGTGGGTGAGTTACCTCGTCAACGGAACGGTGTACAGCGAGGTGGGAGGAACGTGGACGCGAATCGACATCCCTGGCACGTGGAACGACACGCTCGCCGGTGGCGCCCCTGCGAGTGGCGCGCTCGACTCGCTCACGCTCGAAGTCGTCGGGACGACGAACTTCGACGGGGACGAGGTGTACGTCGTCGAACCGCGTATCAACGAGAGCGGTATCGCCGACGCACGGTCGGCGCTGCTCGACAACGTAACCGCAGAGTTCGACACCAACCAGACGGTCGAGGACCTACTCGAGAACGTCGGGAGTGGGTTCGGCCAGAGCGGGTCCGGAGGGCAGGACTCGAAGGGAGACGGTTCCGAGGGAGGCAAAAACGGAGCCTTCGACCTGA
>CAZHPM010000006.1:0-69183 GCA_964534485.1 uncultured Halobacteriales archaeon | reverse complement strand
ATCTCTCCGAGACGTTCGGCGACGACGACGGCGCTTTCGACCTGAATCTCTCCGAGACGTTCGGCGACGACGACAGTGCCTTCGACCTGAATCTCTCCGAAACGTTCGACGACGACAGTGCCTTCGACCTGAATCTCTCCGAGACGTTCGGCGACGACGACGGCGCTTTCGACCTGAATCTCTCCGAAACGTTCGGCTTCGAGAGTGACGACTCCGACTCGACTCGTTCGAGTGGGTCGGGGTTCGAGGGCGGTAGTTTCGACGGGGAGATTTCGGGGGACATCCTCGGTAACGGGAGTCTCGGTGGACTCTCCACGGTGAACACGACGATGTACGTAGACACCGAGACACTCCGCATCCGGTACGTGGAGGCGACCGTATCGGTCGGTGCAGACGGCGAGAGCGGGACAGTTTCCACATCGACAACACTCGAAGACTTCGGCGGTCCCGTCGACATAGCGCTTCCGGCGGCGGCCGAGAACGCCGAGTCGCTCTGGGCGCGTCCGTGAGATGACCTCCCAGTCACCGGGGTTGGTCCGTCGTGTGGCGATGGTCGGGGTCGGGGTCGGGGTGTTTCTCGCACACGCAGTCGTCGCGCTGGCCGGACTGTTCTTGTTGAACTGGCTGTTTGCCGACCCGCCGGGACTGCTCACGATTGTCGTCGTCCTGTCTGTCGGTGTGGTGGTGGCTGGCTACGCCGCCTACCGGACGAACACACTCAGACTCGTCGCCAGTCTGCAGGCCGAACGACTCTCGCGGAGTCGCGCACCCGAACTCCACCGGCGACTCGAGCGCCTCACCGGAGAGATGGACGTCGCACAGCCGACGGTGTTCGTCACGGACCTCGGGGCACCGAACGCGCTGTCGGTCGGCGGACCACAGAGCGGAGCGGTCGTTGTCGACCGGTCGCTGCTCCAGTTGCTCACCATCGACGAACTGGAGGGGATTCTGGCCCACGAACTCGCCCACCTGGAGGGGTACGACGCGTTTCTCAACACGCTCGCGGTGACGGCGATGCGGACGCTCGTCGGCGTCGTCTTCCTGTTTCTGTTCCCGGTCGTGTTGTTGCTGGGCGGCGTCGACCGCTCGCTCGCGTGGGTCGCCGGCCGTCCCCGGTGGCGGCCCGGTATCACCCGTCTGTTCCGGCTCGGCGTGCTCGCGGTGCTCGGTCTCGTGTTGGGCCCGCTCTCGCTGGTCTATCTCGCACACGCCCGGAGACAGGAGTTCGCTGCCGACCGGCGGGCCGCGGAGACAACGGGCGACCCGGTCGCACTCGCCCGCTCGCTCGGGAAACTCCGCCGTGCGAACGACCCGCGTTCGGGGTTGCTCTCGACGCTGTACACCCACGACGAGCGGAGCGAACAGCGCCGGTTGTTCTCGACGCATCCGCCACTCGAGGACCGGGTCGACCGCCTGCTCGACCGGGCCGACGAGGGCCGACAGACACACTACGTCAGACGGGTTCGACCACCCTGAGGGGGACAACATAACTTTCTGCCGCCCCTTGCTCGACCGTGCACGGGTACGAACTCGAGCGGTACCTGACCATCAGGAGCGCGTACGGCGGGTCGCTGGGTCCCGACGGGACCCTGGCCTTCCTGCTCGACACGACGGGTGTCGCGCAGGTCTGGACACTCTCGGAAGCGGGCGCGTGGCCGACACAGCGGACCTTCTACGACGAACCGGTCGCCTTCGTCTCGTTCTCGCCGACCCGTCCGGAACTGGTTTTCGGGATGGACGAGGGCGGCAACGAGCGAACGCAGTTGTTCAGGCTGGACCTCGACGGAGAGATTACGCCACTGACCGACCGGCCGGAGGCGAAACACCGCTGGGGCGGGTGGAGCAGTGACGGCGACCGCTTCGCCTTTGCCTCCAACCGTCGCGACGAGTCTGTTTTCGACATCTACGTCCAGGAACGGGACGCGAGCGAGGCCGAGCGACTGTTCGAGGGTGAGGGCTGGTTCAGCGTCGGCCCGTGGAGTCCCGACGACGACGCGCTGGTCGTCCACGAGGCGCACTCGAATTTCGACCACGACCTCTCGGTGCTGGACCTCGCGACGAACGAGCGCCGCCGCCTCACGCCCGACACCGACGGTGTTCGCTACCGGAGTGTCAACTGGGGTCCCGGGGGCGACTGGCTGTATCTCGTCACCGACGAGGGTTCGGATACGCTCTTTCTGGCCCGGATTGACCCCGCGACGGGCGATATCGAGCAGGTACAGGCGGGTGGTCCGTACAACGTCGGCGGCGTCGCCGTCGACGAGGAGGCGGGACTGCTCGCGTACTCCCGCAACGTCGAGGGGTACACCGAGCTCTCGGTGGCCGAAATCACCGGCGACGGGTTGGACCCACTTCCGACGCCGGAGCTACCGGGCGCCGTCGCCGGCGGCGTCAGTTTCGGTCCCGACGGCGAGTGTTTCGCGCTCTCCTCGTCCGGTCGGAGCATCAACACCAACGTCTCTGTCGTCGACGTGACGGCGCTGCGCGAGCGCGACCAGTCGGCAACGGAGGCACAGACGGCGGGCGGTGGCGAGACAACCGACGAGGCGGTCACCCGGTGGACACACGCCTCGACGGCCGGGATTCCCCGCGAGACGTTCCACACCCCGGAACTCGTCGAGTACGAGACCTTCGACACCGTCGACGGCGAACCGCGCGAGATTCCGGCCTTCGTCACCCTGCCCGAGGAGATTCCAGAGCGCGGCGCGCCGGTGGTCGTCGACATCCACGGCGGCCCGGAGGGTCAGCGCCGGCCCTCGTTCTCTGGACTCCGACAGTACTTCCTCTCGCGGGGGTACGCGCTGTTCGAGCCAAACGTCCGGGGGTCGAGTGGGTACGGGCGGGCGTACACCCACCTCGACGACGTGCGAAAGCGGATGGACTCGGTGCGAGATATCGGCGCAGCACTGGACTGGCTCGAAACCCACGACGACGTCGACGACGACCGCATCGTCGCGAAAGGCGGCTCCTACGGCGGGTTCATGGTGCTGGCGGCACTCGCAGAGTACCCCGACCGCTGGGCCGCCGGCGTCGACGTCGTGGGTGTCGCCAACTTCGTCACCTTCCTCGAGAACACCGGCTCCTGGCGGCGGGAACTCCGCGAGGCCGAGTACGGCTCTCTGGAGGAAAACCGCGAGTTTCTCGAATCCATCAGTCCGACCAACAACGCCGACCAGATTGCCGCGCCTCTCTTTGTCCTCCACGGCGCCAACGACCCCCGTGTCCCCGTCGGCGAGGCCGAACAGATTGTCGAGCGCGTGCGCGAGCAGGGTGTTCCCGTCGAGAAACTGATCTTCGAGGACGAGGGCCACGGCATCTCGAAACTGGAAAACCAGACCGAGGCCTACACCCGGGTCGTCGAGTTCCTCGAGGAACACGTCTGAACCACCAGTTCGTCGTCGGTGAACTGCCTCGCAGTTCACCACACACCCCGGTCAGAGAACCGTGCCGTGTTTCCTGTCGGGAACCTCTTTCTCGATACCCTCGTAGAAGGAGAATCGTCCGTCGAGTTCCTCGCGGAGTCTGCTCGGCGGGACGATTTCGTCGATGACGACCTCACTCGCCATCCGTCTGACGTCGATATCCTCGCGGTACTCCTCGCGGAGTTCCTGCTCTCGTTTCGCGCGCTCGTCCGGGTCGTCGATGTCGGCGAGTTTGTTCGCGTAGACGGCGTTTATCGCCGCCTCGGGGCCCATTATCGCAATCTCTCCCGAGGGGAGTGCAATCGTCGATTCGGGCTGGTAGGCCGGCCCAGACATCGCGTAGATACCCGCACCGTAGGCCTTCCGGACGACGACACACTGTTTGGGAACGGTCGCAGAAGAGGTGGCGTAGATCATCTTCTTTCCCTGTTCGAGAATCGCGTCTTTCTCGACCTGCGAACCAGCCATGAAACCCGGCGTGTCACACAGGTACAGCAGGGGGACGTTGTACGCGTCACAGGTCCAGATGAACTGTGCGGCCTTCTGTGCGGCGTCGGGGAAGATTGCGCCCGCCCGCTGTGCCGGTTGGTTCGCGACGATACCGACCGGTCGGCCGTCGATGCGCGCAAAGGCGGTGATTATCTCCTGGCCGAACTGCTGGCGGATTTCGAGCACCGACTCCGCGTCGACGACGCGGTCGATGACCCGGTGCATGTCGTAGCCGCGGTTTGGCTCCTGTGGAACGATGCTGTCGATACCCGCCGGTTCCTGGGCCGGTGGCTGTCCGTCGGTCTGTGGTGGTTGCTGGTCGCTGTTCTGGGGGAGATAGGTGACGAGTTTCGCGACCAGTTCCCGAGCGTGTTGCTCGTCCTCTGCGATGAGGTCGGCGCTTCCGGAGTGGGTGGCGTGCATCTCCGCCCCACCCAACTCCTGCATATCGACCTGCTCGCCGGTCACCATCTCGACCATCCGCGGCGAGGCAATCGCCATCGCGCTGATATCCCGCACCATGACGGTGAAATCCGCGAACACCGGCGTGTAGGCCGCGCCGGCGATACAGGGGCCGTACAGCACGCAAATCTGTGGGACACGGCCGGAGAGCATCGAGTGGTTGTAGTAGTACTTTCCGATACCCTCCCGGTTGGCGAAAAAGCCAGTCTGCTGGTCGATTCGCCCCCCGGAGGAGTCCATCAGGTACAGCACGGGTTTGCCGGTCTTCAGGGCGCGGTGTTGCATCCGGAGGAACTTCTCGACGCCTTTCTCGGCCATCGACCCCGCCTTTACCGAGAAATCGTTCGCCATGAAGTGGAGGTCTCGGCCCTCGAACTCGGCCGCACCGGTCAACAGTCCGTCCGCAGGCAGGCGGTCCTCGGCGTCGAACTCGGCGAACTTGCCGTCCTCGAACTGCAGGCCGTCCTCGCCAAACCACAACTCCAGTCGGTCGCGGACGAACAGTTTCCCCTGGTCGTCGAGGCGGTCACGGTACTTCTCTGGCCCGCCGCGTTCGATGTCCTCGATCAGGTCTCGCAGTCTCTCCTCGCGGTCGGTCGGTCCGAGGTCTGCTGGCTCCGCCGCCGGAGACCGGTCGCGGCCGTCGACGGTCTGTCGGACGGCGCGCGAACTGGCAACTGGTTCGTCACCGCCCTCCCGGTAGACCGAAATCTCCTCCTCGAAGTTCTGTGCGAGTGCTTTCGCTATCACGTTCGCTGCCTGTTCGTCTGTCTGTTCGTCGACGCGAACCTTCATCAGTACGACTTGGGGAATCCAATCTCCTGGCTGATGTGGTTGTACGCCATCTGCTGTGTGACCGGCGCGAGGCGGGTGAGGTTGATCTCGCGCCACCAGCGCTCGACGTCGTACTCCTTCGCGTACCCCCACCCGCCGAAGGCTTGCATCGCGTGCTGGACCGCCTCGATACCGGACTTGACCGCGACTGCCTTTGCGACGTTGGTCTCGTACCCACACTCCTCGCCCTGGTCGTAGAGCCACGAGGCTTTCTCGCGCATCAGCGTGGCCGTCTCCATCTGCGCGTAGGCCTTCGTAATCGGGAACGAGACACCCTGGTGGGTGCCGATTGGCGCGCCAAAGACTTCGCGGTCGTTGGCGTACTCGATTGCGCTGTCTGCGGCGAGTTTGCCGATACCGGTGCCGGCCGCGGCGAAGCCAATCCGCTCCGGGTTGATCATCCCCACGAGGGGCCACCAGCCGTTGTCCACCTCGCCGAGGATGTTCTCTGCGGGCACGCGGACGTCCTCGAAGAAGACCTCACACGACTTGGAGTAGTTGATGCCGTGTTTCTCGATTGGCGAAACGTCGATACCCGGAGTGTCCATGTCGAGGATAAAGAGGCTGATACCGTCGGTCGCGCGGTCTGCCTCTGATTTCGGTGTCGTCCGGCTCACGAGTATCATGTTGTCGGCCCGGTCGGAGAAGGTTATCCAGGCTTTCTGGCCGTTGATGACGTACTCGTCGCCGTCCCGGACGGCGCGGGTGCCGACGTTCAGCGTGTTCGTGCCCGCCTCTGGTTCGGTTATCCCGATCGAGAAGTTGCGCTCGCCCGCCGCGATGTCGGGCAGATACCGCTCTTTCTGTTCCTCGGTGCCGTACTCCCTGATGCCGACCGCGGCCATTCCGGCCGTCAGGACGAGATACCACGTGCCGGCCATCCCACACCCCTCCGCACAGAGGGTCTCCATCGCCAGGCCCATCTCCTGCATCCCCATCTCCGCGCCGCCGTACTCCTCTGGCACGACCAACCCGTGGAAGTCCGCGTCCGCCAGCGCGTCCCAGAACTCGTCGGCGAACTCGCCGGCCTCCTCCTTCTCGCGCCAGTACTCCGGCCCGTACTCCGCTGCAATCTCGGTTGCGGTGGACTCGATCAGCGAGTGCGCGTGGTCAGTGCTGAAATCCATTGTATTACGTTGATGGTGTTGGAGGTTTAGTTGTTTCTGCATCGGGTCGAGAAAAAACGGGTCCGACTCGCCGCCAAACAGTGCGACGACGACTGCCGGTACCCTGTGCTGGCTCCGCGGGCAACAAAGACACCGGGTGGGTCGACCTGGCGCCGGAAACCCCTATCTTTACTACGAGGCACGACAATCTGGCCGTATGAACACGCCGAACTTCGAGGACAGGCTCGAGTGGCTCGGTATTCTCGTCGGAGCGTTCGTGATTGTCGTCGGTATCGGCAGTCTCAGCGGGCTCCCGTGGACGACGGCAGAGAGCACACTCGCGGCGGGTATCCAGGTTGTCGGTATCTTGGGCATCATCTCGGTCGGTATCGTCCTCGTCCTCTTTGCCTACACCGGCGACGTGACCGACCTGTTCTCGAGAGGCGACGGGGCGTAGGCGACCGTAGAGACGGGCCACGCCGGGCGTGTCGTGGCACCGCTGGCTACTCGGCGTCCGTCTGTTCCGGGTCGGTGTTGGTCTCCTGGTCGGGGCTGACACTGCCGGTCTCGTACCCCGACAGGTCGAGTGTGACGTGGTCAAAGCCCAGGTCGCCGACGTGTTTGCGGGCGGCGCGGGCGAAGGCGGGGTCGAGCGCCACGTCGAGTTCGTCGTCGCCAACCTCGATGCGGGCGAGACCGTCGTGGTCGCGCACGCGAAACTGGTCGAACCCCCAACTGCGCAGCAGGCGCTCGGCGCGCTCGATGCGCGTGAGACGCTCCTCGGTGACCGACAGCCCCGTCGGGATGCGCGAGGAGAGACACGCCATCGAGGGCTTCTCGGCCACCGAGAGGTCGTACTCCCTGGCGATGTCCCGAACTTCGGACTTCGTGATGTCGTGTTCCAAAAGCGGCGAGTAGGCGTCGAGTTCGTCCACGGCACGCAGTCCCGGGCGGTGGCCCTCGCCGGGGTCTGAGGCGTTCGTGCCGTCACAGACGACCGGGAGACCGAGTTCGCGGGCGCGGTCTGCCATCGCGCCGAGACGCATCGACCGGCAGTGGTAACAGCGCTCGTCGTCGTTACGGACAAAGTCGTCGCTGTCGAGTTCGCTGAACGCGACGATATCGTGGCGGACGCCGATTTCGTCGGCGACGCGCCGGGCGTCGTCGAGTTCCGCCGCCGGCAGTGTCTCACTGCGTGCCGTGCAGGCAACGGCGTCCTCGCCGAGTGCGTCGTGTGCCAGCGCCGCGACCACACTGGAGTCGACGCCACCGGAGAAGGCGACGAGCACGCCGTCGCGGTCCGCGAGGTCCGCCCGCGCCGCCGCGAGTTTCGACTCGACCATACCGCCCGTTCGTCGCGGGACCGCAAAAACACGTCGCACGCGACCGCTGTCGAACCGGTCGGCGGGGGGTCAGTCGCTCGCCCCGGTCGGTGTCGCCGTGGCCGCCTCGCAGAGTGTGGTCAACACCTCGAGTTCCTGCCGGAGGGTGTCGTCGCCGACGGCCGCCATCTCGCGGGTCAGGTAGCCGCGCAGACTGTCGAACCGTTCGGCGTACCCGTCGGGGACGACCAGCCCGACGGGTGCGCGCTCGTGTCGGCCACGCTGGTCGGTGACAGCCGCCGTGTCGGCGCGCTCGTGGACGTCACTGGCCCAGTCGCGCAGTTCCCGGGCGTACCGGGAGAGTGCAACGGCCTTGCGCGTCCCGTCGTGTGTGAACGACTCCGGCTCCGAGGACAGTGTCACCTGCCTGCACTCGGTGTGTTCGCCACCGTTTCGCTCGGTCCACGAGACCGCGAGCTCCAGCTTCCCTGTCACGTCGCTCAGGCGGACGAGGACGATACCGCCGCGGGCGCGGCCCGCCTCCTCTACCGTGGGAAACAGCGTCCCGACGTGCATCAACCGCCCCGTCGTCGGTTCTGCCGAGGGCGACCCGTGGACGGCCTCGACCGTACACTCGCCGCGGAGTTCGAGGGTCAGGTCGTACACCACTGGCGTGAGCATGTACTCGAACTCCGTGGCGAGTGTGCGCTCGAACTCCTCGGTCGAGTGGAGAAAGTAGTTGTTCGCGCCACGAATCCCCGACAGCGTCTCCGCGAGGTCCGCGTTCGCGTCCAGCCCTATCCCGACGAAGGTGGTGTGAATCCCGTCGACTGCGGCGTCGGCGAACAACTCCACGAGCTCCGACTCCGCGGTCGTGCCGGTGTTTGGCATCATATCTGTCATGAACACCACGCGGCGTTCGACGACCGACGCGGAGCGACCGCCGACCAGCATGTCGACCGCCGCCTCGAACCCGTCGGCGAGGTTCGTCTCGCCGTCGGCGCTCACCCCGCCGAGTTGCTGGCGGATGGCGGTCATGTCTGTCACACTCACCGCGCGGAGTGGCTTCGCGACGTGGGCCCGACTGTCGAACAGGACGACACCCAGTCGGTCGCCGTCGTCGAGTTGCTCGGTGAGCGTGCACAGCGACTGCGTGGCGGCCTGGAGTTTCGTCGTCCCGTCGCTGCCGGTTTTGCGCCTGCCGTGTTCGTCGTAGTAGTAGCCATCCAGCGGGCTGTCCATCGACTCCGAGACGTCGAGCACCGCAACGAGGTCCAGCGGCGGTCGCTCGAACTCCGTGGCCGCGAGCGCCGAGTCGAGACCGACCGAGAGGTACTGCTCGGTCGTGCCGTCGAGGGGGTGTTCGCTCACCGCGGCCCCGCAACGAGGTGTCAACAGCGCGTCGGTCTCGGCGCGTTCGCCCGTCTCGAAGCAGTAGTCCTGGAACACTCTCTCCTCGTTGATGGCGCCGGGGTGTGGCGTGTACCGGCGGTCCAGATTCTCCCGGAAGTTGCCGGCGTCGCTCGCGCCGCCGGTTTCGCCGTCCGGTGACTGCTGTGTGGCGTTCGTGACCGTCTGGACTGACCTGCCGAGTTCGTGCTCGTCGACGTGCCGTCCGCAGGACTGGCAGACGTAGTCCGGTGGGCCGACCGACCCGGCGTCGGCGAGCGACTGCCAGTCGTCTATCAGGTCGTCGTCGAGGCCGTCGTCGCTCTGTGCGTGGTGGACGGTGGTCTGGCTGTCGACGATACCGAACGTCTCCTCGAGGCCAAGCGCCACCGCGGCCGCCGCAACCGCGCCGTCACAGGCGTCTGCGACCCGACCACGCCGGAGTCTGTCGGCACAGTCCGGGCACTCCGTCTCTGTCTGCTCCGCGTCGGTCACGGGCGCCCCACCCAGCAGCGACCGGAACTCGACTGTCGCTCCCGTCTGCAGGCCACAGAGTTGCCTGCCCTGGACGAGAATCGCGAACCGGTCTCCCTCTTTGTCCGCGACGAGCAACCGGTGGACCCGGTCCTCCACGCAGTCGAGAGACCGTCGGGTGATGAACTCGACCGTCAGGTCGAGGCGCTCTCCTGGCCGAATGTCGGCGTGTGTTTGGCTCATGTGTGTGGTAGTCGACTGCCAGGTACCCGGACAGCCAGCGGGTAATCGACGGTGCGTTCCGTTCCTGCGGGCAGCAAAACACACCACGATGTGTTTTCTCTCCCGTCTCCGTCCACCACTACGCACTAACTTGTCTTAAATTCTTCGGACAACTGGAGTACAGCGGTCGATACAGGGGTACAAGAGACATCACGGTGTGTTTGTTCTCGGCTATCGGCGGAAACAGACGCCACACTGTCGAGTACGCGGTCGAAAGAGCCATGACGGCGGGGTTCGTTGCCCCGCTACAGATGGCTCCAGACCCCGGCGACGAGTTGGTGCGGTCGTTGCACGACCACAACCCGTGGTGGGAGCAGGGCGCAGACGCGTTCGCGCTGCCGGAGCGAGAGAAAAGCGACTTCTACCAGCTCGTCAGGCCCGACGAGGCGGGCAGTCAGTTCGAGGACCAGCCCGTGTTCGCGCTGACGGGCCGGCGCGGCGTCGGAAAGACGACGCTGTTGCGACAGTTCGTCCAGCACCGCATCGAGAACGGGATGGCTCCCGAGCGGGTTCTGTATCTGCCGTTCGACGCCGACCCGCTCTACCAGCTCCAGTCCGACGAACAGCTCCAGCGCGCGGTCCGGTACTACGAGAACCGGATTCTCGCACGCATCGACGACGACCGGCCACAGTTTGTCGTCCTCGACGACGTCCACCTGGTCGAACACCCGAACAAGCCGGCCGTCGACGGCTGGGGACGACCCGTCGCCAGGTTGCTCCAGACGCCCGGGCGACACGTCGTCGTCACGGCGAGCGCGGGCGTACAGGTCGAGCGCGAACTCGAAGACGCGGGGATTCCAGACGGGGAGTACCGCGTCCAGCCGGTGTTGCCCGAGAAGTTCCGCGATTACGTCTACACGCTGTATCCAGACCTCGAAGCGGGAGAGACACGGCTCAGTCCGAGCAGACTGCGCGAGGGCGAGGGGAGCCTGCCGGCAACACTCCAGAGCGGCGACGTCGACCCGCTCGTCGCACAGTTCCGGGCGGAGTACGAGCGGGTCGCAGACGTCGAGCGCCGCATCAGGTCACAGGTGCCAGACTACCTGGCGATGGGCGGCACCATCAGTTACGCCCGGGACGGAGCCGTCGAGACGGCAACAGAGCTGGGAGAGCGCGACTACACGCGCCTGCGAAACCGTGTCCGACAGGCTCTCTACCAGGACGTGCCGGGGTTCGAGTCCATCCAGACCATCGCAGACCTGGAGCGGTTGTGTGCGCTGGCCGCCCGGAACCGCGGCACAGAGCCGTTTCGGTACCAGGACCTGGTGGAGCTGTTCGACGTCGACCGGCGGACGATTGCAGACAGCTATCTGCCGGCGCTCGCGGAGTTGTACCTCCTGACCGGCGTCACCGAGTACGACAACAGTCGCCCGCGAGCGGTGCGACTCTACCTCCGGGATACGGGGCTGGTGACGGCACTCGCCGACGGCGACGCGGCGACGGTCCGGAACGACTTCGACCGCGAGGCAGAACTCGCCCGCGTCGCGGCGTTCGACCACATGATGCGGTTCGCGTACGGTATCCGTGTCACACACGGGACCAGCGAGACACCGTCGGTGGAGTACTGGCGGGGGCGCGAGGGTGAGGTCGATTTCGTCTTCGAGGTTGCCGGCACACCCGTACCTGTCGGCCTGGGGTACAGGGCCAAAGACCGCGACAGTTCCCTCGCCGCGGTCCGCGAGTTCACGGGGACCTACGACACGCCGGTCGGGTTCGTCCTCGTCGGCGACACGGTTCGTGGGACACAGCCCGTACACGTGTCCGACGACGGCGTCGTACAACTGCCCTACTGGCTGTTCCTGCTGCTGTGTTGAGACACCGCGGCGAGCGCCCGCCACTCGGTGTGAGTGTGGACACCCGGGCGTGCTCGGCGTCGTCCGACAGTGTTAGTTGCTCCCGCCGGCAAGAACGGTTGTGGCGATTACGGACAAAATCTACGTGAAAAACCACCGGCAACTCGTCTCGCAGATAGAGACCTCCTTTCCAAAGGGTGCGTTCAGCGGCGCGACGATGGACATCCTCTACCGGGGTGAGGGTCTGTCGAAACTCGACGACGCGACACAGGACCGCGTGCTGGAGTTCGCGGAGGACTTTCTGGACTGTGACTGCGAGGCCAACCCACACTGTGGCTGCCCCGAGCAGAAGTTCGTCCGGTACCTGCTCGAACTCCGCGAGCAGGGACTCGGGCCAGACGCCATCGTCGACGTGATGGGCGACGACTACATGCTGTACGCGTACCCCGGTGACGTACTCTCCTTTCTGGACGGTTCCGTGCGCACACTCGAGGCCGCGGAGTCGCTGGCCGAGGTCGACGGCCGACCCGAAGCCGAGCGCCTCGCCCGACAACTGCGGGAGAATCTCGTCCGGTAACGGGGCCACGGGCCACAGGTTCACCGGCGTGAGTGGAGTCCCACGACCCTGGACAGTCGGCGACTGTCGGCCCGTGGCGGAGTGCCGGCGAGCGCGCTCACCACGCTTATATCGCCAGAACACAGAGAATAGGGTGTGAGTACGGACCGCGAGGCGTTTCTGGCCGGCGAGCGTCCCGACGACGTACACATCTACCTGCACGAGCGGCGGGTGTCGAACGCCGAGGCACTCGAGGCACACGGCGAGCGCGTCGCAGACGGTGTGGTGCTGGTGCTGGGTGGTGCGCGGGCGCGTGATGTCTTCCAGCAGACAACGGGTATCGACCCGATGGCACTCGCCCGCACGGCGATGGGGACGGAGGGGTCGGTTGCGCCGGACTGTGCCGGCGGCACCTGCCCGAGTTGTGGCAGTGACGACCCGGAGTTCGTCTTCGCGTTCGCCGAGGAACAAAACGAGGAGGCCGGTGGACTGTACGCCGAGGGGGCCGTCGTCCACGCCTACGCCGCCTGTGACTGTGGCGAGCGCTACACGGAGAAGTGGGTCGCAGACCAGCGATAGACCCCGTGTCTACTCGGTCTCACCGTTCGAGAGTTCCACGGTGATGTGCTCGCGGTCGAGTTCGAGGCGGAACGTGGGCACGGTCTTTCGGACGCGTTCGACGAGACCTTTCTCGACGAGCGTGTGTAGCGTCGAGCGCACCTCGTCGACGCCTGGGTCGCGCCCGTGTTCACGGAGCGTCTGGAGTGTGGCGACGACGCTCTGTGGCTCGGCCCCGGGGCCGGGGACCGCGTCGAGTGTGTCCCGCTCCAGTCGCGTCCCCCGGACCGTCCGGTCGCCGACCTCAACGTCGCCGTCGCCGACGAGTTGCCGGGCCTTTGGCGTCGCACAGATGAGATTGTCGTTGTTCCGGTAGTAGTAACTCCCGAGTTCGGATTCGAGATACTGGTAGACCTCGCTGCCGCTGTCTAACCCCCACTCTGCCTGTAACTCCGCGTTTTTCGTCGGTTGCAGGTCGACGATATCTGCCAGTCGCTCCGTGGCCTCCTCCGAGAGGGTCATCGTCTCCCGGTACTCACAGCGCCCTAATCGGCGTTTGGATTCGGCGCGAGCGGGTTCCGGTTGTGGCGGGAGTGGCGACCGCCCCGGAGGGGGTGTGACAGCGAGAGTTTAAACCCTCTGCCGCCCGAACCACCTGTCAATGGACGTTGCGGAGATTCCCGAGGTACCCGACTGGCTCGTGACCCACCTGCGAGAGGAGGGCATCGAAGAACTGTACCCCCCACAGGCCGAGGCCGTCGAGCGTGGGGTCACGCGCGGCGAGAGTCTCGTCGCCTCGATTCCAACCGCCAGTGGCAAGACGCTCATCGCGACACTGGCGATGCTCGCGAGCATCGACCGCGACGAGGGCGGCGGGACGGCCCTCTACATCGTCCCGCTGCGCGCGCTCGCCAGCGAGAAACGCGAGGAGTTCGAGCAGTTCGAACAGTACGGTCTCGACGTCGGCGTCTCGACGGGCAACTACGAGTCCGAGGGCGGGTGGCTCGCCGGCAAGGATATCGTCGTCGCCACCAGCGAGAAAGTCGACTCGCTGGTGCGCAACGACGCGTCGTGGCTGGACGACCTCTCGTGTGTGGTCACAGACGAGGTCCACCTCGTCGACGACACAGAGCGGGGGCCGACGCTGGAGGTGACACTCGCCAAACTCCGGTCGCTGAACCCCACCCTCCAGACCGTCGCGCTCTCTGCGACAATCGGCAACGCCGACGAACTGGCCGCGTGGCTCGGTGCCGACCTCGTCGACTCGACGTGGCGGCCAATCGAGCTCAAAAAGGGCGTTCACTACGGCGACGCGCTCCACCTCGAGGACGGGAGCCAGCAGCGACTCCCGGTGCGCACCAGCGAGGACCAGCCCGCGGCTATCGTCCGGGACACGCTCGACGACGACGGGTCGACGCTGGTTTTCGTCAACTCCCGCCGGAACGCCGAGGCCGCCGCCCGCCGACTGGCGGCGACGACGGGTGAGTTCCTGACCGGCGACGAGCGCGACCGACTCGCCGAAATCGCCGCCGAGATTCGGGAGGTCAGCGACACCGACACCAGCGACGACCTCGCCGACGCCGTCGCGGAGGGTGCGGCCTTCCACCACGCCGGTCTCGCACGCGACCACCGCTCGCTTATCGAGGACGCCTTCCGGGACCGCCTCGTCAAGACCGTCTGTGCGACGCCGACGCTCGCGGCGGGCGTCAACACACCCTCCCGGCGGGTCGTCGTCCGGGACTGGCGGCGCTACGACGGCACCGCCGGCGGGATGCAACCGCTCTCGGTGCTCGAGGTCCACCAGATGATGGGTCGGGCCGGCCGGCCGGGTCGTGACCCCTACGGCGAGGCCCTCCTACTTGCCTCGGGACACGACGAACTCGACGAACTGTTCGAGCGGTACGTCTGGGCCGAACCCGAACCCGTCCGGTCGAAACTGGCCGCCGAACCCGCGCTCCGGACGCACGTGCTGGCGACGGTCGCCTCCGGGTTCGCGCGCTCGCTCGCGGAGTTGCTGGAGTTTCTGGAGGGGACACTGTACGCCCAACAACAGGCCGACCGCAACCAACTGAGACGGGTCGCGGAGACGGTTATCGACTACCTCGTGGTCAACGACTTTCTCGACCGGACAGAGACCGGGCTAACCGCGACGAATCTCGGCCACACCGTCTCGCGGCTGTATCTCGACCCGATGAGCGCCGCGGAGATCATCGACGGGCTGGAGTCACTCGAGGAGGGCGAGTCACCGACCGCGCTGGGACTGTACCACCTCGTGAGTCGGACGCCAGATATGTACGAACTCTACCTGCGCTCTGGTGACGAGGAGGCGTACACGATGGTGGCCCACGAGCGCGCCGAGGAGTTGCTCGGACGCGCGCCCTCGGAGTTCGACGACGCCTTCGAGGACTGGCTGTCGGCGCTGAAAACCGCCCGTCTACTCGAGGACTGGGCCACCGAGGTCGACGAGGACACGATTACCGAGGAGTACGGCGTCGGCCCGGGCGACATCCGCGGCAAGGTCGACACGGCGCGGTGGTTGCTGGGTGCCGCCGAGTCGCTCGCCGGCGAACTCGACCTCGGGGTGGGTGACACGCTCCGCGAGGCCCGGATTCGCGTCGAACACGGCGTCGGGCCGGAACTGGTCGAACTCGCGGGCGTGCGCGGCCTCGGCCGCAAACGCGCACGCAGACTGTTCGACGCCGGTATCGAGACACGCGCGCAGTTACGAGCCGCCCAGAAGTCGGTCGTGCTCGCCGCGCTCCGGGGCCGGAGGAAAACCGCCGAGACGGTTCTGGAGAACGCCGGCCACCGCAACCCCTCGATGGACGGCGTCGAACCCGCCGACGACGTCGGACCCGACGATGAGACACCAACGACGGGAGCAGAGACAGTCGACCCGGAGGACCAGTCGAATCTGGGTGACTTCTGATGGAGGTCGTCGAGGGCGAGGCACAGATTCCAGACGTCGACGCGTTCGTCGACGAGATGCGGGCGATCGGCACGGCCCACGACGCGACGGTACAGGCGTTCGACGCGCGCTACGTCGTCGGCCGCGAACACCTCGAACGGGCCGTCGAGTTGGCCCGTCGCGAGCGCGAGCGCGGCGAGGCAATCGCCCGCGACCCGAGTGTCGAGGTGTTGCTGTACGCCGCCGGCCGGCGACAGATAAACCGGGCACTGGAGATGGGCGTCTCCGAGGGGCAGTGTCCGGTCGTGGCCGTCGCCGCCGGCGACGACGCCGGGGAGGCGGCAGACGCCCTCTCCGAACTGCTGGAACCAGCCCAGACACTCGGCGCGTTCGACGACCAGCGCGTCCGGGAGGTGTTCGAGATTTCCGAACCCGAACTCGCCGCGACGGCGGGCACGCTCGCGGATGTCGTCCACGAGCGGGTCGCACTGCTGGTCGTCGAGCGCTGACTACCGTTCCCGGCCGTTGGTCGCCGTCCGCAGGCGCTCTTCGACGGCCACGGAGACGATGGAGGCGGCAATCTCGAGTCCACCCCGAATCGGGTCGAGTTTGGAGTCGCCCGCGCGCTCGTCGTACTCGATTGGGAGTTCCCGGACCTCGTACCCGCGCATCGCCGGACGAATCAGCAACTCAGCCGAGAGACCGGTGTTCTCGGTCCAGCCAATAGAGTCGACGACCTCCCGGCGGTAGGCGCGCATCCCCGTCGTCGTGTCGTGGACGCGCTGCCCCATCAGGACGCTCGCGGTCAGCGCGAACAGGTGGTTACCGACTCTGTTGAACGCGGGCATCGCGTCGGCGCCGTGGTAGAGCCGGTCGCCGCTGACCACGTCGTACCCCTCGTTGATGGCGTCCAGAAACGCCGGCAGTTGCTCCATCGGGTAGGTGTCGTCGCAGTCGGTCGTCACCACGACGGGCCGGTCTGGCGTCAGAATCGCCTCCCGGACCGCGACACCGTACCCCTGTGGCTCCTGTTCGACCACCGTCGCTCCGTGGTCGCGGGCAATCTCGGGCGTCCGGTCCGTGGAGCCGTCGACACAGACGACCTCTGCCTCGCCGTCGGTCACCCGGTCGATGTCCGAGAGAACCGTCCCGATTGCCGCCTCTTCGTTGTAGGTTCCCATCACGACGCTCACGTCCGCGAACCTGAACGCCTCTGTCGCCGGCGGACTCTGACCGTTCGCCGGGTCGCCGTGAGCGCCCTCTCTCCGGGTCTGTGCGCCGCGTCCGTCGCTATCCTCTGTGTGACTCATTGTCGAGCCTTCTCGCCTCCGGCACTTAATGGTTTAGGTTGGCCTAAAACGGGCGGCGGTCGGCACGCGGGGTTACAGCGCGGCGTCGATGTCGTCGGCGACCCGGAGCGCGAGCGCGGCGATGGTGAGTGTGGGGTTGAGCGCGCCGCCGGTGGGGAAGGCACTGCTCGAGGCAATCCAGCAGTTGTCCAGGTCGTGGGTCCGGCAGTCGGGGTCGACGACACTCGCGTCCGGGTCGGTTCCCATCCGTGTCGTCCCCATCTGGTGGTAGGCCGGACCGGTGCCCTCGGGGCCGGCGGTCCACTGAATCTCCGCGCCCAGTTCCGACAGAATCTCGTGTTGAATCTCGTTGGCCCGCTCGATAGTGCGGAGCGCCCGGTCACCGACGGTCCAGTGGATTTCGGGGACCGGGTTGCCGTGGTCGTCGGTTTGCTCGGGGTCGAGCGTGACGTAACTGTCCTCGCGGGGCAGTTGCTCGACCAGTCCACCCACCGCGACGTGGGTGCCGTAGCCCTCGCGGATGTCCTCGAGTAACTCCTCGCCCCACGTGTCGCCGGTCAGCGCCATCTCGACGGGCGAGGGGCCGGCGTAGTTGAAGAACTCGAGTTTGAACGGGCCGACCTCGCTGTCGGCCTCGTCGTAGAACTGGTGGGACTCGCTGGTGAGAAAGCCGACGTGGTTCTGCCGGGTCGGTTCGTCGAGTACGCCGCCGGCCCCGGCGAACAGGTGGTCGAAGAAGTAGCTCCCGACCAGTCCACTCGAGTTCGCGAGTCCGTCGGGGTAGGCCGCCGACTCGGAGAGAAAGAGGAGTCGTGGTATCTCTACGCCCCCACAGGCCAGCACGAAGACGTCGGCGGTCTGTCTGTGCTCGCGGCCGTCGGGCGTGGCGTAAACCGCCGCGTCGACGCTGTCGGGGCCGTGGGCGAGTCGCTGGACCGGTGCGCGGTCGATGACCGTCGCGCCGCGGTCCTCGGCGCGCTCTGCGTGGACCGTCGCGTCGTACTTCGCGCCGGAGGGACAGACCGGTTGACAGGTGCCGTAACCGACACACTCGCTGCGCCCGTCGTACGGTTCGGAGTTGCGGGCGTTTGGCACCGAGTGCATCGAAATCTCGAGTGACTCACAGGCCTCGGCGAACAGGGAGTCGCTGTACGAGGGTGGGAAGGCGGGCATCGGGTGGGGGCGCTCCCGGGGTGGCCCGAAGGGGTTGTCGTCCGCGCCCGCGACGCCGAGTTCGTGCTCGGCCGCGGCGTAGTACGGCCGGAGGTCGGCGTACTCGACGGGCCAGTCTGTCCCGACACCACGGGTGCTCGCGGAGTTGAAGTCGTCCTCGTGGAGCCGTAACACCATCCCCTGCCAGTGGAGCGTCGACCCGCCGACTCCCTTTACCCGGGCGTGGTTCAGCGGGTAGAACCACTCCCCCGAGTTCGAACTGGCGTCCCGGTCGCCGCCCATCTCCCAGACGTCCGGCCGGTCGTAGGCCGGCCGAATCGCGCGCTCCTGCCGGCGTCGACGGCTCTCCGGGTCGAACCGCGGTCCGGCCTCGAGCACGACCACCTCGTGGTCCGTGGCGAGTCGGGACGCGACCAGCGCGCCCGCCGGCCCCGCGCCGACGACACAGACCTCGGCGTCGGCAACCGGTGTCCGGCTGTCCGTCTCTCGACCGGTCATCGGTCCGGTCCCTGCTGGTAGCTGGCCGTCCCGCCGGGGTGTCCCTGCGGGTTCTCGATACCGGCCAGTCGGCCGCCGGTCGGTGACGCGTACAGCGCCAACAGCAGTTCGTTGACCACGTAGTACCGGACACGCTGTGCGGTGGTCCCCGTCGGGTCCTCGTCGGCGGCGTCGACACCCATCTCGCGGAGCAACTGGTCGCGGCCGTCGGCGTCGAGTTCGGTCACGCCCGTGTCGTACCACGCCAGCGCCTGTTCGTCGGTTGTGGCGACGGCCTCCCGGATACCACGGCCGTGGTCCGGGCGGTCGAGTCGGCCGGCCAGAAACGTCTCGACGAACGCCGCCGTTCCGGTCACCGCTGGCGGGTAGACGGTTTCGGCAACCGCCGTCATCACCGCCCGGACCCGCTCGTTGTCGGGCAGGTCCTCGCCACTGGAGTCGTCGAGACGCTGCCACGAGACTCCGGCCGTGGCTCCGACACCCAGCGCGGCCAGCGCCGCCACCGCGTTGCGCCTCGTCAGTTCCATCGGTGGCTGGATTAGGCAAACCTAAAACTTATATCCGTCGGAGCAGTTTTCTCTCCTACAGAGGCCGGGTCAGTAGTAATGAAAGCGAGTTATCTGTGGCAACGCGACCGCGAGGTGTCGGCGGGACTCGCGGTGCTGTGTGGGTTCATCGCGCTGGTGTTGGTCGTGCCGCTGACGTGGCTGTTCATCAGGGCAGCGGCAGTCGACATCGGCCGCGCACGGTCCCTGCTCGTGCGGGACCAGACCGCCGACATCCTGGTCAACAGCCTGACACTGATGGCCGGTGTGACGGCGCTCTCGGTGTTGCTCGGGGTTCCGCTGGCGTATCTCACCGTCCGGACGAACATCCCGTTCCGGCGGTTCTGGTCGGTCGCGCTCGCACTGCCACTCGTGGTGCCGAGTTACATCGGCGCGTTCACGCTCGTCTCGGCGTTTGGCCCGCGCGGTGAGTTCCAGTCACTGCTCTCGCCGCTGGGTATCGAGCGCGTGCCCGAGATTTACGGGCTCTCGGGTTCGGTGCTGGTCATCACGCTGTACACCTACCCGTACGTCTACCTGACGACGCGGGCGGCACTGGTCTCGTTCGACACGCGCCTGACCGACGCCGCGCGGACGCTGAACCACAGTCGACTGTCGGCGTTTCGCCGTGTGACACTCCCACAGATTCGGCCGGGGGTGGCCGCCGGCGGACTGCTGGCGGCGCTGTACGCGGTGTCGGATTTCGGCACGCCGGCGATAATGCAGTTCCCGGTGTTCACGCGGCAAATCTACGTCGAGAACAACGCCTTCAACCCCGAGTACGCCGCGTTGCTCTCGCTGCAGTTGCTCGTGCTCGTGGTGCTCGTGCTGGTGGTCGAGCGCGCGATTCGGCCCGACCAGAACCGCGGCGGCGGCGACGGCGAGGCCGACGGTCAGCGACACGAACTGGGCGTCTGGCGCTGGCCGGCGACGGTGCTGCCGGCGGCGGTGACGACAATCGCGCTCGTTGTTCCGGTCGGTATCCTCCTGCGGTGGCTGCTGGCGTCGGGCGCCACCTATCAGGAGAGTCTGGCCTTCGAGTGGGAGTACGCGTTCAACTCCGTGCTCGTGGCGGTGCCGACGGCGGTGGTGGCGGCGCTCGTGGCGCTCCCGATTGCCTACTTCTCGGTCACGAGTGACTCCTGGCTGGCCGAGGTGTACGAGCGGGTGACTTACGTTGGCTTCGCGGTGCCGGGAATCGTGCTCGCGCTCGCGCTGGTCTACTTTGGCACGGACTACGCCAACTGGCTCTACCAGACGATTCCGATACTCGTGTTCGCGTACGTGATTCGGTTCCTTCCGCAGGCTGTCGGTGCCACGCGCACTTCGCTGCTCCAGGTCGACCCCTCGCTCGTGGAGGCCGGACGCACGCTCGGCGAGTCGACAGTTGGCTCGTTCCGGCGGGTCACGCTCCCGCTCGTCCGTCCCGGTATCGTCGTCGGAGCGGCGCTGGTCTTTCTGACGACGATGAAAGAACTCCCGGCGACGCTCATCCTCCGCCCCACCGGGTTCGACACCATCGTCACACAGATCTGGCGCGCACAGGACGCCGCCCTCTACCAGTACGCCGCCGTCCCCGCGATTATCCTGCTGGTCATCTCCGGGCTGTCGATGCTCCTCTTGCTCTCACAGGAGAGTGACACGCGCGGGCTGTAACCACCACACCGTCGACGGGTTCGAACTCACACTGGCGTCTCGGAGAGCCCCGTCGCGTCTGCGCGCGTCGAGTCGTGTTGGCAAAGGCTGATGAACTAGCCGCCCCCACTGTTCGGTGATGGACGTGGCCCTCATCACAGTTGGCGACGAGTTGCTCGACGGTGACACCGTGAACACGAACGGGAACTGGCTGGCCACACAACTCACCGAGCGCGGCGCGACGGTCACGCGTATCCTCTCGGTTCCGGACGACCGCGAGACAGTCGCCGACCGGGTGCGGGCGTACAGCGACGCCTTCGACGCCGTTATCGTCACCGGCGGTATCGGCGGCACACCCGACGACATCACGCTGGCGGCCGTCGCCGACGCGTTCGGCCGCGAGATGGTGGTGACGGAACTGACGCTGACGGCGGTCGAACAGCGTCTCGCGGAACTCGAAGAACAGCTTCCCGAACTCGACGTCGACGTCGACCCCCGGGCGGAGGCGTCGGTGCCGGAGGGGAGTCGGCCGTTGCTCAACGAGCGCGGACTGGCACCGGGCTGTGTGGTCGAGAACGTCTACGTCATGCCGGGGATTCCCGGCGAACTAAAGGCGATGTTTGGCGCTGTCGCCGACGAGTTCAGCGGCGACCGGCGCTCGCAGTTCCTCTACACCGTCGAACCGGAGGCCAACATCGTCCCGGCGCTGGAGGAGACGATGTCCAGGTTCGACGTGACCGTGGGCTGTTACCCCGACCGCGAGGCCGGCCACAACCGGCTGAAACTGACCGGCACCGACGACGACCAACTCGGGGCCGCCGCGGACTGGCTCCGGGACCACGTCGACGCCAGCGAGACGCCCGTCTCCCGGGACTGGGGCAGCGAGTCTGTGGACGAACCGGGTGGCGGGGAGAGCGCCGAGTAACTCACTCCCGCAGGAGGTCGAGTTCGCCGCGTTTCTCGTTTATCTTCCGGCGGTAGGCCTCCTTGTCCTCGAAGTTCGCACTCTCGAGTCGTGCCTCGAGCAGCATCAACTGCATCTTGAGTTCACGCGCCTGCTCGTGGTGTTTCTCGGGGATGTCGTCGGGAACGTCTGGCGAGTCCTCGGTCACGACTGACGGTTCGTGGCCGTCGGTCTGACTCTTTCGGTTCGCCACGGGTGCTCGACCCCCAATCACGGCGGGTGGACAGCTTTATCTGATGGCGAGCAATCACCGACAGTATGGACGAGGCCTCCCTCAGTCGGCGGCGGGCACTGCAGTTGAGCGGTGCGGTCGGTGTCGGCGCGCTCGCGGGGTGTCTGAGCAACAGCGACAGCGGCGCGGTGCCGTCGTACGCGCAGTACCTCGCGCCCACAGAGAACAACGAGATAACCGTCTTCTACACGGTTCTCGAGGAGCGGGAGGGCGAGGGGAGCGGCAACGAGACTGGGAGTAGCAACCAGACAAACAGGCAACTCCAGGACCCGCTGCTCTCGAGTGCGCTGTCACCCGCCCTCGCCATCGGCTTCCTCGCCGGGTTCACGCTTGGGCCGACCGGTCTCGACGCCCTGTTGGGCACGGACGCCGGGTTCGCGTTTGGCGGCGAGACCGGCGGAAACGAGACCGGTGGCAACGAGAGCGACGGTGACACCGACGAGGCGTTCGAGACCAAAGTCGACGAGATGTTCCTGGTCGGTGACACGCTGGTGATGGCGGGGACCATCGACACCGACGAGGTCGACGAACTGCTCGGAGAGACCTCGACCGGGCCCTTCGGCCTCGTCCCGGTCCGGTACGAGCAGTCCGAGGAGATGGGCGAGTACACCTTCTACACGCCGGAACTGGCCGAAGACGAACTCGAGGGCAACGTGACAGTCGGGGACGAGGGAGAGAACGGCAACCTGCCAATCGCCGTCGGAGCCAAAGAGGTACTCGTCGGTCCTCGGGCGGAGATCGAGCGGATACTCGGCGCGAAGACCGGCGAGCGAGAGCGGGCGAGCGACGCCTTCGCCGACTTCGAGTGGCTGCTGGAGACCGCCGGGAGCGGGGACACCGCTGTCGCGACCTACGGCGCAGACGGAGTCCCCGAGGACAGCGACGAGGACAACGAGTCAGAGACCGACACTGGAGTCGACGGCTCCGGGCCGGGTGGACCGGGGGTCGGTGGTGGGTCGGGGGCGAACGGGAACGAGTCGGGCGACGCCGGAGAGTCACTGCAGGAACTGAGCCAGGAGCCACTCGGTGTCGCCGGGTCTGGCGTGTTCGACCGGAGCAACGAGGAGATAGAGGTCGAGTTCGCCGCCGTCTTCGACGGGGAACTCGACGAGAACGACCGCGAACTGGTAGAGGCCGAGTTCGGGACCGAAACCGGGGACGTCTCCTTCGAGTTCGACGGCGCCCGGATGTCGGTCACGGCCACCTACAGCGAGTCTGCAATCCGCGAGTGACAGCCGCCGGTTCCGCGAACGGCAGCGATAAACACCAGCCAGTCGAATGCTCACCCGATGGACGACGGAGACGCGGCACTGACCGCAGAGCAAAGCGCCCTAGCAGGCGGCGACGTCGCTGCCGACCTGTTCCGGACCCGCCTGGACGTGGAGAGAAAAGCGGGAAAGACAGACCTCGTCACCCGGGCCGACCGCGAGGCACAGGCGGCGGTCGTCGAGCGTATCCGGGCGGAGTATCCCGACGCGGTGGTCCACGGCGAGGAGGGCCAAGACCAGGGGTTACCCGCGGAGGGTGTCGCGTGGGTGGTCGACCCCATCGACGGGACCAACAACTACGTCCGGGGGAACCGGCGGTGGGCGACCAGTGTCGCCTGTCTCGTCGACGGCGAGGCGATTGCGGCGGCAAACGTCTTGCCGGCACTCGGTGACCGCTACGTCGCCACCGCCGAGGGTGTCCGGCGCAACGAAACGCCGGTGTCGGTCAGCGACCGGACCGACCCCGAGCGCTTCGAGGTGGCACCGACAGTGTGGTGGGACTTCGACAGGCGCGCGGAGTACGGGCGGACGGCGACGGCCATCGTCGAGCGGTTCGGTGACCTGCGCCGGGTGGGGTCTGCACAGGCGGCGCTGTCACTGCTCGCGGCGGGGGGACTCGACGGCGTCGTCACCAACATCCACACCAACCCCTGGGACACCGTCGCCGGCGCGGCGATGGTCGAGTGGGCCGGTGGCACCGTCACCGATATCCAGGGAGACCCCTGGCGGTACGACAGCCGGGGACTCGTCGCCTCGAACGGGCGTGCACACGACACAGTGCTCGCCGCCGCCCGTGCAGCAGAGCCGTAGTCACTCTGTCGTCGACCGGCAGCCGGCAGTCCGCGCGAGTTGCGTTCCGCAGTTCGGACAGTAACAGGTCGGCGCGATGATACGCGGTGTCGTGCACATCTCCTCGTGACGGAGTGTGGTGCCACAGCCACGGCAGACTCGCTCCATACTCGTGTTCTCTCTGCCGGCCGGAAAGAGCGTTACTAGTATCGGTCCGTACCGCTCGGTACCACTACCCCGACCACGTCTATCGATAGACACACAGGGGGCGTACAGACGGGTGTGTTCGGGGACAGAGAGCCCAGTTCCGGCGTGGCGTCCTGGAGAGAGGCGGAAGATATAATAGGCGAACGTGTTTGGGGTACCACGATGTCTTATCGGGACGAACTGACCCGTCGTCAGTTGCTCGCAGCGGGAGGCACAGCAGTGTCTGGAAGCGTACTGGCGTCGTGGACCACCCAGTCCGTGGCGGCAACGGGAGTGGGTCGGCGGTTCGCCCAGGCCGGCGAGCGGACGACAGTCGATATCGTCGACGTCGCGGACGGCGACACGGTCGATATCGAGTACAGCGACGGCACGGAGGAGACCATCAGGGTGCTGGGCGTCGACACCACCGAGAAGTCACGCTTCGCCCGGTTCGAGCGCCCCGAGGAGTGGGAGGGGTTGGCCTACGACCCCGAGTGGGGAACGCTCGACAGACTCACCGTCGACTCGGCGTGTTCGCTGTACGCCGACGACGGGACGCCCCTGACCGACGAGGAGACCATCGCCGTCTGGGCCGAACCAACCGCCGGGACCGAGAGCCAGGACTTCGAGGAGGCGACCGTCGCGTACGACGGTGACCCGAGGATTCCGCTGGTCGCGGCCGACGAGCGGGTGGTCGGGTTCGGCGCGATTCTCATGCACGGCAGCCAGAGCGCCGGATTCGAGGACGACCAGTTCGACGATGGAAATCCCTTCGACGACGAGGACCCCTTCGAGGAGGACAGAGACGGCCCCTACGGAAACGACCACGAGCAGTTCGTGCTCAACGTCTGGGACGAGTACGTCGACAGGGGGGACGTGGTGCTGTGGGACGAGGGACACGGCCAGTACTACACGCTCGACCTGCCCGAGGACTACGTTCCGGCCAGTGAGCTAAACAGAACCGAGGACGTTCCCGAGGAGAAGATAGTCCCACAGGACCGGGTCAATCTCGTCGAGGATTTCGTCCCCTACGCCGAGCGGAGCGGCTACGAATTCGAGGGGGTCGACAACATCGCAGAGAGTCTCGACAGATTCGAGTTGAACAACAACCGCGACGTCGGCGCAATCGTCATCACGAGTCCGGAGGGCGGCTACACCGCCGACGAGGTCGAGGCCATGCGGTCGTTTATCGACGACGGCGGCGCGATTTTCATGCACGACCAGTCCGACTACCAGAACTTCGATGGAACGGGCGCGCTCAACGGCCTCGCGCGGAGTCTCGGACTCTCGTTCCGGTGGAACGACGACCAGGTCATCGACGAGGAACGCAACGTGGGCGAGGACGACGGTCTCCCGTTTATTCCCTGGACGAACGAACTCAACACGGACACGTTCCCCCGCTTTTTCCGTGACCGACTCGGCATCAGGGGCGGGTCGGTGAGTCGGACCACACCCCACCTCGAGGAGTGGGCCAGTCGCGCGACGACGTTCGCACAGGAGCGCCTCGCCGGCGAGACCGTCGACATCATATTCGACGACGACGGCGTCCGGCGTGACGCGTTCGGGCGGGTGCTCGCGTACATCTACTACGACGCGAACGGCGACGGCTCGCGGGACACCCTGTTCAATCGTGAACTCGTCGAGGAGGGGTACGCGAGGCTGTACGCCTCGGATTTCGACCGGTTCCACGAGTTCCAGTCCCTCGAGCGGCAGGCCCGCGAGTCCGGGGCCGGTCTCTGGGCAGAGAGCGACGTCAGTTCCGCGCCGTCCTACCGCAACAATCCGGTCGAGGAGTTGTTCTTTCCCAACCCGGTCGGCATCAGAACCACCGGTCGCCCGCTGGCACAGGGGGCAGCCCCGGTGTTCGCACACGACAGCGCGACCTGGGAGGGCGAAACCGGCGACGAGGGTGAGATTCCGCTCGTCGGCGTCGACCCCGACAACCAGTTGGCGGCAGTCGGTGCCAATCTCATCGAGGAGAGCTACGAACTGACAGAGGAGTCCTCGCCGAGTCTCGACATGGGTTCCTACGAGAACTTCGCGTTCCTGACGAACCTCGCCGACGCGCTGAGCGAGCGGGAGGGACCGATACAGATCGACGGCGGCCACGGACAGTTCGGGTCGAGTGCCGGCAGCAGCGCGGAGGACACCGCCTACTACCAGCGGTTTCTGGAGGGACAGCAACGCCGGTACAGGCAGGTGACCGACCTCGAGGAACTCGACGGGCCGGTGTTGCTCGTCGCGGCCCCGCCCGACCCGTTCAGCCGCGACGAACTCGCCCGCCTCTCTGAGTACAGGGACAACGGCGGCGCCATCATCCTGATGGGAGCGGCCGGCGGTGACGCGGTGGGGAACCTGAACGCGATTGCGGCAGAGCTCAGGAGCGACATCCGGCTCTCCGAGTTGCCCGTCACCGACTCGAACAACTCACGCGCCGACGACCCCGGACTCGTCGAGGTCGACTCGCTGGCGTTCAACAACGAGTTCGACGGACTGTTCGGGGAGTACGGAACCGGCGCGAGTATGCCGACAGTCGACCGACTCCAGATAGAACAAGAGGAGTCCAACCCCCTCGCCGGTATCGACGACGACGGCGGCAACACGACAACAGGCGGGAACAGCAGCAACAACAGCAGCAGTGACGGCATCGGACCCGGCTTTGGCGTGTCCGGCGCGGTTGCTGGCCTCGGCGGCCTCGGTTACCTGCTGAAACGGCGGCTGGGCGACACGGACGGGTCAGAGTGAAACGTGGACGAGGAACAGAGACGGACCGCACCGTCGAGGGGCCGTTCGGTACCGATAGGGGCAGTTTTATGAACTAACCAGACACACAGATATTTATGGGTAGGGGCAACCCCGAACTCCCCGAGAACAGCGACGAGGCCCGGAAAGAACTGTCCGGTCAGGAGTTTTTCGTGCCACGGTCGGAGCTTCCGGCGGAGGCGAGCGAGCGAAAAAAGTACGTCCGCCGTCTGCACGTGCTACACGCACGGACGCGCCGTCGGTTCGAACACAGCAGACGCGTTCTGGACGGCGAGCGAGCGTTCGACAGCGAGCCAGAGCTTCCAGAGAGTGTCACAGAGGCGAGGGAGGAACTCGAGGACAGTTCGTTTTTCGTTCCGGCGGCGAGGTTGCCCGACGACGTGGACCAGATCGGAGAGTACGTCGAACACGTCCATCTCCGTCTGGCGCGGGCGGCACAGGCGTTCAGACACAACCAGCGGGTGATACACCGTCGCAGGGCGATGGGAGAGTCGGGCGACACGCCGGGGACTGTCGCCACGCTGACCGGCGACCCCTTCGAGGACGACGGACCCCCGGTGGAGGAGCGAATCGACGGGTCACCACCCGGCGAGGAGCGCGAGTCTCCCGCAGAAAACGCGGGGCAGTCGGCCGACTCCGGGGAGAGTCCAGAGACCGGCGCGGACGAGACCGCCGACGCTGTCGGGGGGAGTCCAACGGACGAACACTCAGAGAGCACCGACAGGGAGCACACCGCAGACACACCACCCGAGAGTGCTGCCGACGAGAGTGCCACGGACACGCCGCCCGACGAGACGGGTCCCGTGGACGGCACACCCGACGAGAGCACCGACGAGGACACTGCGGCCCCGTCACCATCCGGCGAGGGGGGGTCCACGGACGAGTCCTCCGCCGGGGTCGGTGAGGAAGGCCCGGCGAGCGAGGCACCGTCTGACGATACCAGCGAGAAAACTCCCGTAGACGAGTCGCCGTCCGACGACACCGGTGGGGGGACTCCCGCGGACGGGTCACCACCCGACGACACCGGTGAGGAAACGCCCGCGGAGGAGTCACAATCTGACGGCGGCCAAGAGGGTCACGCCGACACGTCGTCGGACGACGACAGCGAGGAGAGCACCGCAGATGGACCACCCGACGGTGCGGGTGACGTGGGTGCCACACCGTCGTCCGACGACAGCGGGGAGAGCACCGCGACCGGGTCGAGGTCAGACGACGACACTACCGGGGGAGAGAGCACCGCGGCCGGGTCACCGTCCGACGACGGTCGAGAGGGTCACGCGGACGGACCGTCCGGCGAGGGTCCCGGCGGGGGCACCGCGGTTGCATCGTCCGACGACGCCGACGGGAGAGAGCGTACTGCAGTCGCGTCGTCCGACGACAGCGAGGAGAGCACCGCGACCCCTTCGCCGCCGGAGGACACCACAGAGGAGGGGCACACAGACCGGTCACCCGGGGGTGCCACCGGCGAGGGTCCCACGGACCAGTTGCCGGCAGACGGTGGCGATTCGGCCGGCGGGTCGTCGGACGCCGGGGATTCGTCAGACGAGAGCGCGGGCGAGGACGAGACGGGCGGGTTCGTCTTCGGTCGCCCCGGAGACGCGGACGCCACGGAAGGGGGCGCGGAGGGGTCGGCCGGCGGCACAGGAGAGGCGGACGCCGACGGCGGGGGGACACAGAGCGCGGGCGCGGCCGCCGGCGACGGGGGGACCGAGCGTCCCCGGACGGGGGGAACGAGCGCGGCGGCCGCGGGGAACCCCGACGGCGGTGACGACGGAGGGCTGTCACGCCGGCAACTCCTGGTCGGTGGGTCGGCCGCAGGCGCCGTGACGCTCCTGGCCGGCGGTGGCATCGCGGCGTTCCTGCTGGGTGGCGACGGCGGCGACGAGAACAACGCCGGAGGCGGTAACGGTACATCCGACGGCGGAGATACGGGCGAGAACGGGGGCGAGAACGGAGGTACCACACCAGCCGGCGAGAACGGCACTGCCAACGGCGGCGAGAACGGCACTGCCAACGGTGGCGAGAACGGCACCGAGAACGGTGGCGAGAACGGCACCGAGAACGGTGGCGAGAACGTCATCGAGAGCGGCGAGGGTGGAGAGTTCGAAGTGGTCGATTTCCAGGTGACGACCGAACCCGACAACGAGTACGTCGAACTCGCAAACGCCGGGAGCAACGCCCGCGACGTCTCCGGGTACGTCCTGTACGACGGCGGCGGACGGGCACACCCGAGGGAACCGGGCACGCTCGACCCGTTCACGTTCCCCGAGGGGACGGTGCTCTCGCCGGGCGAGTCCGTCCGCGTCTACACCGGCGAGGGCGACGGCGGCGACGGCGTGTTCTACTGGGACTACGGGGTGAACATCTGGGCCCAGAGCGGCGACACGTTCATTCTGGAGGACACCACGGGCGAAGTGGTTTTCGAGCGCGAGTACGGACCGCAGGAGTAGTTGGCAGAAGGGACGAGCAAGTATCTCTCGGAATTTTACAATTTCACGCCCAGCGGTTCTTAGTCCAGAGAGCCACTCGTGTCTATCAGATTATGGATCAACCTCGAAGCCGTTTCCTGTCAGAGTCTTCTGAGAGACTATATTACCCTTGAATTTCACTTTAACATCGATATCTGTGGTTGACGAAGTGTCCTCGGCCAGCGGACCGAAACCGCCACTGGGGCCAGAATTTTTAGACGTAAGATCATTCCCAACCCGGTCTCCCGCCCCAACCAGCCCCACACCAGGATTTTCCGGGACTTCATTGTAGTCAGCACCGAATGATGCATCTACGCCAGTCCATTCATTCAGACTGCCGTTCGCACTTGCAGTGGTAGTACCATCATCTACTGTCACATCTAGGTACACGGCTTCAGGGGGGAACTGTCCTCCATCAGTTATTCCAACTGTGAGGATGTCTTCCTCATCAGGGAATCCAGCGCTGCCCGGGCGAGGGTCGGGGAACGAGTAATCGTACGAGGCATCGGCTGGCGAGGCGGTCTGGAAGTTCCGGCTGCCATCCGAAGTGCTTGACAATACAGTGTTTGACGGTTTGTGAATAACCTCAACACGTGTCAGAGCCCCCTCTCGGACGTCACACGCGGTCTGGTCTATCTGGAAACTGAGCCTTTGGCCAGCCGTCCATTTCTGCCCGCTCTTAACAATTCGACCAGAGAGGACTCCCCCAGCAGTCTCGTATATTTTGTCACCATTTACATTTGTATCATTATTTATTCCGGGAAAACTCGCAGGTAAGTTCACCAAGCTTCCGGTCTTGGTCGTTTTCTTCAGCGTAGAACTGTCGAAGCAGATTGCTTTGGTAGTTATTTCGAGATTAGAAAGCTGAACAGTGTCCCCACCGCGGTGAGAGATGATAATTCGTTCATTCCCTCCAACATTCGTATCGACGGGTTCCCGGTCAATTTCCATCGATAACACCGGTGACGGGTCATCGATATCACCACCCCCACCATCTGATAGCACGAACGCTCCGATTGTCACAGAGAGAACGATTGCGAGAGCGGCCGTCAGTACCACGGCGATGACTGGCGAAACTGAGCGCTCGCTGTCCGCCAGCACTCCTGTAGACATATCCGGTACTAAGGCCTGAACAGTCAGTAAACTTTCGGCGCGATTCCAGAGCGATTTCACCGTACTCTCCCACGTCGACAGACGCCAGAGCCACGGCCCAGATGGCATAGTTAGCACTCTGCAGCAACGAGTAAGAAGGTTCGTAATACCGGTATACCTTACCACTAAACCGCACGTATCAATATATAGGTTCCCGGCAGCCACGGGATAGTCACCCGGTCCAGTCGGTGGGAGGCCGAAAAGAGAGGAGTGTCACCAGGTGTCCGGCGGGGAACTGCGCCGCTCACTTGAACACGGAGCGGGCCATCCGGTTGGGGAAGCCAAAGATGAGTTCGGCGATGCTGCGTTTCTCCTGGTCCGACCGGAGCCGCGAGCGGAGTCGCTGGCTGAACAGCTCCACCGAGATGATGAGGATGAAGATACACAGCAGCGCCGCCATCATGTTGGTGAACTGGAACAGCGTCCGCTGGACGTTGACCACGTTGCCGAGGCCACCGGCACCGAGGACGCCGACAGTGACCGCGATGCGGACGTTGATTTCGAGGATGTACAGCGTCCACGCAATAAAGGCGGTGCGAACCTGGCTCAACATGCCGAACGTGATAATCTGTGGCTTGCTCGCGCCCGTCGTCTCCATCGCCTCGATTGGGCCGTCGGAGATCTCCTCGAGTTCGTCGACGAACAGGCGGCCGAGATTGCCGATGGTGTCGACCGCGATTGCGAAGGTCGCGGCGGCGGGGCTGAGTCCCGCGAGCGCGACGAAGATGAGCATCCACACCAGCGCCGGAATCGCCCGAATCAGCGACATCGTCCCGCGAAAGAGGAAGTTGAACGGGAACGGCGTCACGCGCTCGGAGCCCAACACGCCGAACATGAGCGCCAGCGGGAAGCCCAGAACCGTGCCGGCGATACCCATCGCGAGAGTGATACCCGCCTCGCCGAAGATCGCGAAGACACCGATACCCGAGAGGGTGAACGAGACCGGACTGTCGAGCAGTGCGTCCAGTTCGTTACCGTTGAACAGCAGTTTTTCCTCACTGATAAACGACCAGTACGCGCCGAAGTCGATGACAGGAAAGCCACCGACCTGTGTCACCGGGAAGAACTCCTGGAGTGACTCGAAAAAGAAGTTCCACGTGTAGTTACTGTCGATCAGTCTGACCGCGCTGATGGCCTGCAGGAAGACGAACGCGACAAACGCCACGATGACGATACGACCCAGCACCCTGAACCGCCGTCGCTGGCGGATCGTCTCGAACTGGGACTCGACGGGTCCGCCGGCGACGTCCTCCGGTGTCGCCTGGCCCCCGTCGGCCGCTCGCTCGGCGTCGTCTTCGGGGCGGTCACTCATGTTGTTACCTCTTTCTCGGACTCTGTTGGCCCGTCGCTGTCGGCGACGAACATCCCCTCGGTGTCGATGTCGCCGTAGATATCGTCGATGTGTTCGATGGTGAGTTCGCTCCGGGTGCCGTCGAACACCTTCTTGCCATCGCGGAGTCCGATGAACCGTTCACCGAACTTCCGCGCGACGTTGACCTCGTGGAGGCTGATAAACGTCGTCAGGTTGCGCTCGTTCGAGGCCCGCTTCAGGTAGCGCATCACCTCCTGTGAGCTTCCAGGGTCGAGACTCGCAACGGGTTCGTCGGCGAGGAGTACCTCTGGTTGTTGGACGAGCGCGCGCGCAACCCCGACACGCTGTTGCTGGCCGCCACTCATCCGGCGGGCCTTCTGCCCGGCCTCCTCGAGGAGACCGACAGTGTCGAGCGCCTCCAGCGCCCGGTGTTTCTCCGCTTGGTCCTGTAGTCTGAGGAGACTCCTGAAGAACCCGCTGCGCTCGCTGCAACCCGACAGTGCGTTCGAGTACGCGCTCATGTCGTCGATGATGTTGTGCTGCTGGAATATCATCGCAATATCCGGCCGTGGCTCCGTCACGGGGTCACCGTCACACCGCACCTCACCGCTGGTCGGCGGTGTCAGTGCCGACAGACACCGCAGCAGTGTCGACTTGCCAGAGCCGGAGACGCCGAGGATAACGACGAACTCGCCGGAGTCGACACTGAACGAGACGTCCTCGAGCGCGACCGTGTCACCGAATCGTTTGGTGAGTTTATCAACCTCGATCTCGCTCATTGGTATCTGTTAGCCGAGCTCTGCCGGGTCGACACCGAGGTCGTTCAGCACGTTCTCCACGGACGAGAAGTCGTCGAAGCTGGCATCGATGACGTCGCTGAACCAGATCTGGTGGTCCGCGAACTTCTGTGAGTCCTGGCTGACACCGAGTTCGTCTGCGAGCGCTGCCGGGTCGTGTTTGAACGCCTCGTCGGGCGCGTTGATCATCGTCTCCTCCACCGTTTCGCGTGCCGGACTCGACCAGTCCGACCGTGCGACGATCGGAGCGCGGGGAATCGGGTCGGAAACCGAGAGCAAGTCGAGTTGTGGGCTCGTGGTTCCGGCGTCCTCGTAGTCCGGCGAAATCTCGGTGAACTCTTGGGACATCGAGTCGAACTGTGACTTCGGGATGTGTGGTGCCGTGGAGAACGCGCCCGTTCCTGCCGCGACGATCTCCGGGCGGTTTATCAGCTGGTCTCTGGCCGTCGAGTGGTCGGTGTACCCCGCGACGGTGAAGTCGTTGGCAGAGCCCTCCGGCGCGTCACCGATGTCGAGTCCGGCGTCTTTGAGCATCTTCAGCGGGAACAGCGTCCCCGAGGTGGAGAGCCGGGAGCCAAGAGCAATCTGCTCGCCCTCGATGTCGCTCAGGCGGTTGATGTTGCTGTCGGCCCGCGTGGTGAGCAGCGAGAAGTACTTCTCGGCTCCGAACGCCTTCCGGATACCGACCACGTCGACGACGTCTTTCGCCGCGACGGCACCGAACGGCCCGGTGTCGGCCAGGTCGCCGGCCCCGCGCCGAATCTCCTGAATCGTCGCCGTGTAACTGGCTGCTCGTGTCGACTCGACTGTCACGTCGGTGTTGTTGTTGATGTACTCGACGAACGGCTCGTACTGCAGCTGGATGTTGACGTCTGCCTGTGCCGGGTTGAGGATGAACGACACCGTCCCGTCGCCACCGCCGTTCCCCGACTGATTACCGTTGTCGCTATCTCCGCTCGAACAACCGGCCAGCGCTACTACCCCGGCTGCACCTGTTGCCGTCAAGAATCCGCGCCTGGTCCGAATCGACCGTGAGGAGTCGTTTGGCATACGATTGTATCTCTGTGGTCACGGCTAAGAAGGTTGATAATGTTCGTACGTTCTGGAATGTTCGAACTATAGAACTATATATTTTTGCAGTCGGCAGGCGCGAGGAGAGGGTGTGGCGGTTCTCACTGTCCCCGACACTGTGCCGGGAGGAGGCGACGACACCGACTGCAGGGCCGGAACGACGTTCCGGGGGGTTCGACCACTGCCTCGACACCCCGTCTCCCCCGGTTGTCGGCACAGACCGGCGGGCTGTCGACCACTCGCGCGGCGGGGGCGTGTCTGCACTCCGGGGCCAGTCTGTCGGGTGAACGATTGTCAAACTCTCTGGCCTCAGTCGTTCGCTATCTGGACGGTATACAACCTTATATCCGTAATATTCTTCGGAATATTGGACATCTGTACGCTCAGCCGCCGGAATATCCACCACTGTAAAGCCAACCCTTATATGCGTGAGTGTCACAGAACGTGGTGTGACGCGGAACAACAATCTCAGACGAATCGAAACGAAACCTGAACGAATCGTGCGAAAGTAGACGTCGAAAACAACAACTAACAACACATGACCGCAGTAATACTGCAAGAATCATCGGCGACGATCGGAGAACTGACCGCAGCAGTCAACAACTCGTGGATTCTGACGGTGTCGTTTTTGATCTTCTTCATGCACGCCGGCTTCGCGATGCTGGAGTCGGGACAGGTGCGCTCGAAGAACGTCGCGAACCAGTTGACGAAGAACCTCCTGACCTGGAGTGTCGGTGTCGTGGTGTTTTTCCTGATCGGAATCGGCATCGCGAACCTCGCGGGCGGCGCCAGCTTCAGTGACGGCGCGCCGTACCTCGACGCGCCGGCGTCGGGGTACATCAGCTGGCTGTACGGCGCTGTCTTCGCGATGACGGCAGCGACTATCGTCTCGGGAGCAGTCGCGGGCCGTGCGAAACTCCGTGCCTACATCGGTTACACGTTCCTGCTGGCGGCGGTTATCTACCCGGTCACCATCGGGTTCACCTGGGCAGCAGACAGTAGCGGACTGGTCGAGGACCTGACCGGCACGCCCTTTGCCGACTTCGCGGGCGGGATGATCGTCCACGGGCTGGGCGGTATCGCCGGCCTGACGGCGGCGTGGGTGCTCGGTCCGCGGATGGACAAGTACGACCGCGACGGCGAGGTCAACATCATCCCGGGACACTCGATGACTTTCGCGGTGCTCGGGACGCTGATGCTGGCGTTTGGCTGGTACGGTTTCAACGTCGGCACGGCGTCTGTCATGGCCGACGGCACGTTCAACGGGAACCTCCTTGGCCGCGTCGCGATGACGACGACCATCGCGATGGCGATGGGCGCGGCCGGGTCGGGTGTCGTCTCTGTCCTGCAGAGTGGCAAGGTCGACACCCTCTACGTGGCAAACGGTCTGCTCGCGGGTCTGGTCGGTATCACCGCGATTCCGAACACGACGACCTGGTGGGGTGCGCTGATCGTCGGTACGCTGGCCGGCGCACAGCTCCCGCTCGTGTTCAAGTTCGTCGAGGACTACCTCAAGATCGACGACGTCTGTGCGGTGTTCTCGGTCCACGGCAGTGCTGGCGTGCTGGGCACGCTCGCGTACCCATTCGTCGCAGTGTCGGCGTGGCAGGGCGGCATAGATACCGGCTTCATGGTCGACGGATTCATCGCACAACTGGTCGGTGTCTCGGTCATCACCGCCTGGACGGTGACCGCGACGTTCGTCATCTGGTTCGTGCTCAGGTCCATCGGAGAGGCCCGCGTCGCCGAGGAACACGAGCGCGACGGACTCGACATCTCCGAACACGGCGTCGAGACCTACCCCGAGTTCGGTGACCCGAGCGTCGCGACCGACGGCGGTGTCTCCACGCACGACCTCCGGTCCGACGGCGGCACCGGCAGCGGCATCGAGATGGTGTCGGCGGTCATCCGCCCGGACAAACTCGGCGACGTCAAGCAGGCACTCGCCGAGGCAGAGGCGCCCTCGCTGACGGTGACGAACGTCTCGGGCCGCGGTTCACAGCCGGCGAAAACCGGTCAGTGGCGCGGTGACGAGTACGTCGTCGACCTCCACCAGAAGGTGAAAGTCGAGTGTGTCGTCGCCGACACGCCGACCGAGGACGTCGTGAGCGCCATCGAGGAGGCCGCCAACACCGGCGAACCGGGTGACGGCAAGATATTCGTGATGCCCATCGAGGACGCACTCCAGATTCGAACGGGCAAGACCGGTACGGAGGCCGTCTAAACACCGGCGACACGACCCCCGAGACCGTCCCCGAACGTCGCGATTTCGACCGTTCCTGTCCGTACTCGCGCGAATTTTTCTACGCTGTAACAACGCGAACAGTGGCCACGACTTTATGTAGCCGTGACTGCGAGAGAGAGGCATGTTCGAGAAGTCGACGTGGATTCGGCTGCCGAGAACCGTCGTCGTCGGTCACGACGTCGTCGGGCAGACCGGCGACGCGCTCGCGGACGTCGGCCTCTCGGGGCGGCCACTGGTGGTGACGAGTCCGACACCGGAGCGAATCGTCGGCGGGCGCATCATCGAGCAGTTGCGCGAACTCGGCCCGGAACCGGAGACGGTCGTCGTCGAGACGGCGTCGTTCGACGCCGTCGAACGGGTGCTCGCCCGCGCCGACGGGGTCGAACCGAGCTATCTAATCGGTGTCGGCGGCGGCAAGGCGATCGACATCGCCAAGATGGTCGCCGCAGAGCGGAGCCAAGAGTTCGTCTCGGTCCCGACGGCGGCCAGCCACGACGGCATCGTCTCGGGTCGCGGGTCGGTGCCAGAGGGCGATACGCGCCACAGTGTCGCGGCCGAACCGCCGGTTGCCGTTGTCGCCGACACGGCTATCATCGCCAACGCGCCCTGGCGGTTGACGACCGCGGGTTGTGCCGACATCATCTCGAACTACACCGCCGTGCGCGACTGGAAACTCGCACACCGACTCCAGAACGTCAGTTACTCCGGCTACGCTGGCGCACTCTCGCAGATGACCGCCGAGATGCTCGTCGAGAACTCGAACTCGATCCGGCAGGGTCTCGAGGAGTCGGCGTGGATTGTGGTGAAGGCACTCGTCTCGTCGGGCGTGGCGATGAGTATCGCCGGCTCCTCGCGGCCGGCCAGCGGTGCGGAACACCTCTTTTCTCACCAGCTCGACCGACTCGCGCCCGGCGAGGCACTCCACGGCCACCAGGTGGGGGTTGGCTCAGTCGTGACCGCCTACCTCCAGGGTGGCGACGACGACTGGCAGGAGGTCCGCGCCGCGCTCGAAAGTATCGGCGCGCCGACAACCGCCGAGGAGCTCGGTATCGACGGCGAAACCGTAATCGAGGCGCTCACGAGCGCCCACGAGATTCGGGACCGGTACACCATTCTCGGCGACGGCATCGACGAGGAGGCCGCGCGCGAGGCCGTGACCGTCACGGGTGTGGTCTGAGACAGTCGACGGCCTCACAGGTTGCCCCCAAGCACCTTTGCCGCCGTCAGGACGGGGTCCCAGGTCGTGTTGAACGGTGGCGCGTAGGCCAGGTCGTAGTTCGCCAGTTCGGAGACGGTGACGCCCTCGGTGACCGCGCCGACCAGCGCGTGACTCCGGTGGACTGCTCCCTCGCCGTACTCCGAGACGAGACTGCCACCGAGTACGCGCCCCGACTCGCGGTCTGCGGTCAGTGTCACGCGCACGCGCCCACCCTCGGGGTAGTAGCCGGCGCGGGAGTTCGCGTCGATTGTCTCGGTCACGGGGTCGAACCCCGCCTCGCGGGCGGTTTCGTGGTCGAGCACACCGGTCCGGGCGGCCTCCGTCTCGAAGGCCTTGACCGCGGCCGTCCCCGCCACACCGCCACCCTCCTGAGGGGTGCCCGTGATGGTCTGGCCGATTGCTCGTCCGTGCCGGTTTGCCGTCAGCGCGAGCGGTACGTACGCCGGGGCACCGGTGACGACGTGGGTTGCCTCCGCACAGTCGCCGGCGGCGTACACGTCCGGCAGATTCGTCTCCCGGTACTCGTCGGCGGCGATGGCCCCCGTCTCGCCGAGGTCGACACCGGCGCGCTCGGCGAGGTCGGTGCGCGGGCGGACGCCCGTTCCGACGAGCACCATCTCGACGGGAACCCGTTCGTCGGGCGTGACGACTGCCTCGACGCTGTCGCCGCCGTCGAGACGCTGTACCTCGGCGTCCAGGTAGAGTTCGACGCTCTGCTCGGCGAGGTGGTCGACGACCACCTCACTGGTTGGCTCACTGAACGACGTGAGGATGCGCTCACCGCGCTGGAAGAGATGTACCTCGAAGTCGTTGGCCGCCAGCGCCTCTGCCATCTCGACGCCGATGTAGCCGCCGCCGACGATACCGACGGTGCCACTGCAGGTCTCCAGAAACTCACAGGCTGGGCCGCTGTCTGGCTGTTCGAGGTCTCCCTCTGCGCGCGACCGGGCGACGTACTCGCGCAGTTCCTTTCCGTCGGACATCGACCCGAGCGTGTAGACCCCCTCGCGCTCGAGACCCTCTAGTGGCGGCGTGACGGGGGCCGCGCCGGTCGCGACCAACAGGTCGTCGTACTCCTGGACGACAGTGCCGTCTGCGCCCTCTGCGACGACGGCCCTGGTCTCCGGGTCGACCTCGACGACCTCGTGTCCCAGTCTGAGGTCGATGTCGCGGTTCTCGCGGAACTCCGTTGGCGTCACCGAGACGAGGTCGTCCAGCGACTGAATCTCCCCCTTTACGTAGTAGGGCAGACCACAGGCCCCGTAGGAAACCCACTCGCCTTTCTCGAAGACGACCACATCGGTGTCGGGGTCGTTGCGCTTTGCTTTACTCGCTGCGGACATTCCCGCGGCATCGCCACCGACGACGACGAACGTGCTCATAGGTGAGCAGTCGGCCCCACCGGGTATAAATCCGCGCCGGACTGGAGCCGGCAGAACACGTCCCCACCGGCGGGGACTCCGGTAGGCATCGCGTGACGGGTTCCGGTAGCGCCGTCTGTGTGGCTACGCGTCCCAGGACTCGCCGCTCGCGAGGTCGACCTCGCTGTCGCCGCGCTCGGAGGGGCAGATATCCGCGAGCACACACGACTCGCAGTCGGGACTGCGCGCCGTACAGACCGCGCGGCCGTGGTCGATGAACAGGTGTGTGAGCTGTTGCCACCGTGTCTCCGGAACGAGGTCCATCAGTTCCCGCTCGATGGCCTCCGGACGGGTTTTTTCTGTGACACCGAGGCGGCGCGTCTGGCGTTTGACGTGCGTGTCGACGACCACACCCTCGACGACGTCGTGGCCGTGCTGGAGCACGACGTTCGCGGTTTTGCGGCCGACACCGTGGAGGTCGGTCATCTCGCTCATCGTATCGGGCACCGTGCCGTCGTGGTCGGCGACGATCTGCCGGCAGGCCTCGCGGATGTACTCGGCTTTGTTGTTGTAGTAGGTCACCGAGTTCAGCGCCTCGGCGAGGTCTGCCTGGTCGGCCTCGGCGTAGTCGGCGGGCGTCTGGTAGTTCTCGAAGAGCTCGGCAGTCACGCTGTTCACTCGCTCGTCGGTACACTGCGCGGAGAGGATAACCGCGACCAGCAGTTCGAGCCGGTTCGAGAAGTTCAACGAGATGGTCGAGTCGGGGTACTCCTCGGCCAGTCTGTCGACAACCTCGAGGGTCTGCTCCTCGCGTGTCGGAAGCGGCGTTCCCATACCGAAGCGTTCGGTGCCACGCCTTTGAGTGGCCCGGTTGGAGGGCCGCGGGCACAGGAGTGAACACCGTCCCGAGAGCAATCCGCAACGATTAGTCACTGGGCACACTACGGGTGTGCGATGACCGAGTTCGACCCCCAGAAGTTCGAGGACAAGTACGAGCACTACTTTCCAGAGCTCCAGCGGGCCTACAAACAGGCCTTCGAGACGATGAACGAACAGTACGACTCCGAGTTGATCCACGCCATCGACCAGCAGGTGCTCGCCGAGAGCGAGCCGTTCCACGAGGGCAACGGCGAGTTCCGCGTCGAACTGCCCGACGACCCCGCTGGACGGCTCTCGGGCGTGCTCGTCGACGAGGAGCGATTCGAGACGATTCTCGACCGGTATCTCGCAGAAATCGAGTCCGAACTCCAGTCGGTGTTCGGGCTACGGTGACCCGCCGGTACGGGTGCGCGACGGGCCACACTGTGACCGAGAACGCGGCAGGCAATCGCGTGAGTCCGAAAGCCTAAGCACCTCGCCCCACTAACGACGGTACGATGAGCACGGACACCGAGAGTCAGAGTCCAGAAGACGAACTGCGCGAGCGAATCACGAACTTCCTGCGGCGGAACTTCCCGCAGATTCAGATGCACGGGGGTAGTGCCGCGATTCAGAACCTCGACATGGACGCGGGGTCGGTGACGATACAACTCGGCGGGGCTTGTTCGGGCTGTGGTATCTCCCCGATGACGATACAGGCCATAAAGACCCGTATGGCAAAAGAGATTCCCGAAATCGAGACGGTCAACGCATCCACAGGGGCGGGCGGCAGCGAGGGGATGTCCGGCGGTGCCGGTGGTACGAGTCCGTCCTTCCCGGGCGAGACGACCGGGGACAGCGACGACGAAGGCCCCGAAGCGCCGTTCTGAGCGCGGTCTCCCCTTCTGGCGTCAGTCGTCGACGACGACCAGTTCCGGGTTCGAGCGGCGGTCCTCGAATCCGCTCCCGGAGGGTGGGACGACCTCGATTTCGAGCGTGCCACGCCGCTGTCCGTCGCGAAACGACACCGACGCGTCCGCCCGGGAGTCGGTGCCGACAGTCAGTGTCGCCTCGTTCGAGTCGGGACCGGTCTGCAGGTCGACCGGACCGTTCTCGACCGGGAGAGAGCCGGCCGTGACGAGCAGTTGTGCATCCTCGACCGGGTGGCCGTCCTCGGTGACGACCGCAATCGACACCGACACCGTGTCGTCTACCACGAGCAGTTCGTCCCCCAGTTCGACCGTGGTCTCCGGTTCCTGCGTGCCGTCGACCCCGTCGAGTATCGTCATCATGATGCCCAGTGCGGCGACACCGACGGTGACCGCGATAACGAGTCGCACGGGTAACCCCTCGATTGCGCGGTCGTCGCGCACGAACTCAGAGCGCATACGCCGACTGGTCGTCCCATCTTACTTGTATCCTCGCACGGCGATAACGGGGGTGTCGAGCCAGTCGGCCGCCGCGGTCGGCGAGGCGAAGCGGTCGGCACAGAGTACGACCGGTGTGTCGGTATCTGCGAGGCGGGCGACCGCGAGCGCCGCGGGAACCGGGTCGGCATCGAGGGGGTCGTCGCCGCTGTCGTGGCCGGGGAGGGCTCCGAGCGCGTCGGCGAAGCGCTCGCGGACCTGGTCGACGAGGTGGCTGCGGGCCGCTCGTTCGAGATTCGCCACGCGGTCCTCGACCCGGAGGCGCCTGTCTCGCGTGTCCCGGTGTTCACGCGCCCGCTCGCGGGCGCTCTCGAGTTGCTCTCGTGTTGCCGCGCCGGCAGTCTCGCGCTCGGAGAGACGCGCGATTGCCTCGGCGAGGTCCTGTGCAGCGGCGGTCGAGTCGAGTCCGTGCTCGCGGCGGGTCTGCAGGCGACCGCGCGCCGCTGCCACCCGCTCGCGCAACTGCTCGGTCTCCTCGGTCGTCCGGGCCACCGCGTGGCGGTGTTTGGCGCGTCTGTCGGTGGTGTCGTCGGAGACGGCGAGGTCGGCGAGTGACTGGCGCGCCCGTTCGAGGTCCTCGTCGTGTGGTGTCTCGACCCCGAGCGTGCGGGCGGCCCGCGCGAGTGCGGTCCGCGTCCGGAGTCCCATCTCCGGTCGGATACAGCCGACGTAGTCGTGGACCCGTGTGGGGTCGGGCGCGGCGACCGCAATCCGGTCACCACCCTCTGGCTCCCGTCTCACCGCCTCGGCCAGCTCTGTCGGGGCCAGACGACACTCGACGGTCACCGCTCGCCCACACCTGACCACGTCACCGACTCGGCAGACGACCCGGGGTGTCCGTGACATCTACAGGTCGGTTTGTTTCATCCGCGCAGTGTCTGGCAGTTCCGTACCGGTCGCAAACGCCTCGTAGGGGAGCGAGGGGGTGTCACGGTTCTCGTACGCCGTCGCCGCCTCGCGAACGGCCGCTGGAACGGCCACGAACTCGTTGAACGGCCGCGTGCGCTCGAGTTGGATCGTCTCGGCGTGTTTCTCCTGCAGACGAAGCGCCTGGAACGCACCGAACTCGGTCTCCTCGAACAGCGCAGCGCGCCCGAACCGCCTGACTGCAGTGTCCTCGTGTGCCCGGCAGACGTTCCGCAGGTCACGGCGTGCGGCCCGCGAGTAGGCGATGACCAGTAACACACGCCTCCCTGGTTCTGACATCCAATTAAAAGTTTCGGGACCACCGCCCGGAGTGCCGTGGTCGGTGTCTCGCACGCGCCGCCGAGACTCACACGTCGAGCCCGACGAGGGGTCGACGCCCGCCCAATATTTATAGGTGGAGTCTAAAACAGAGTCGCATGGAAGCCGTAGTCTTTCAGGGGGCAAAAGAGCCACTCGAGGTACAGGAGGTCGACCGACCGGACTGTGACGACGACGGAGTCGTCGTCGAAACGGAGGCGTGTGGCATCTGCCGGAGCGACTGGCACGCCTGGCAGGGCGACTGGAGTTGGATCGGCGTGATGCCGACACCGGGGCTGGTGTTTGGACACGAACCGGTCGGACGCATCGTCGAGGCCGGGGACAACGTCAGCGAGTTCAGCGAGGGCGACCTCGTGACGAACCCGTTCAACCTGAGTGACGGCACCTGTCCGTACTGCCGGGCGGGGCGGGCGAACATCTGCGAGAAGTCGGTGCCGATGGGTTTCGTCCCGTTCCAACCCGGCGCCTTTGCAGAGGAGTACCCCGTCCGTGACGCCGGGCAGAATCTCGTCGAGGTGCCAGACGGCGTCGACGCGATGGATATCGCCGGGTTGGGCTGTCGGTTCGCCACGGCCTTCCACGGCGTCAGCGAGCGCGCGGACATCTCGCCGGGTGACTGGGTTGCCGTCCACGGCTGTGGCGGTGTCGGTCTCTCGGCCGTGCAGGTTGCGAGTGCGCTCGGTGGCAACGTCATCGCCATCGACATCATCGAGGAGAAATTAGAGAAGGCGCGCGAACTCGGTGCGACCGCGACACTCGACTCCACAGAGGTCGAGGACGTGCCACAGGCGGTCAAGAAGTTCACACAGGGCAGTCGCGGCGTCGAGGTTTCCGTCGAGGCGCTGGGCATCGCACAGACCGTCCAAGACTCGGTCAACTGTCTCGCACCCGGCGGTCAGCACATCCAACTCGGACTGACCACCTCCGAAGAGGAGGGGCAGGTCGAACTGCCCGTCGACAACATCGTCTTCGACGAGCGCGAGTTCGTCGGTTCCTACGGGATGCCCCCGCACGAGTACGACGAAATCTTCCGGATGATGGACGGCGGCAAGGTCGACCCCTCGAAGATAATCTCCGAGACCTGTTCGCTCGGGGATATCCCGAGTGTGATGGAGCGAATGGGCGAGTTCGACACGATGGGTATCCCGGTCTGTACCGAGTTCTGACCGGCGTTGTGCGTCGGCAGGGTCGACGCGTTCGGTTCCCGTAGAGTTATCACTCCCCCGCCAGTAGGAGTGGTATGGAATCAGAATCTGTCGAGGAAGACCTGTTATCGGTTCTGGTCGACAACCCGACAGCGTCTATCGGCGAGATTGCAGAGCGGGCCGGCGTCTCCCGTCCGACAGCACAGAAGTACATCGACAAACTCGAAGAGGAGGGAGCAATCGTGGGTTACTCCGTCGAACTCGACCCGAAGAAACTCGACCACCAGAGCATCGCGCTCGTGGGTGTCGACGTCGAGAGCGACCAGTACGTCGAGGTGACGACGGCACTCCAGGACCTCGACGCGCTGGCCGCGCTGTACACCGCCACCGGCGACCACATGCTGATGGCCGAACTACAGGTCGACAGCGACGACGACGTGAACGCGCTCATCAGCGACGAGATTCTCTCTATCGACGGCGTCACCGCCGCCTGTCCGACCGTCCTCCACGAGCGACTCGTCTGAGTGTCACAGACGCCTCAGAGTGCACCGTTCATCGCATCGAACAGCCGCTGGGTGAGTTCCTCGCGACTCATCCCGTCGCTCGTCCCGAGGCCCTGCATGTACTCGATTGGAATCTGACCACCACCCATCCGGGCGTGGCCGCCGGCGCTCGACATGGAAATCTCCTCGACGGCCTCGCTGAGCGCCTTGCCCATGTGGACGCGGTCGTCGCTGGACCGGCCGGCGAGACGAATCGTGTCGTCTTTGTCGCCCATGACGACCACGGCACTGACGCTTTCGAGACGTTTGAGTTCGTCTGCCGCCTGCGGGATAGCGTCGGAGTTCGAAACCGACCCCACGTCGCTGACGGCAAACGGCGAGCGCACGTCCCGGTCGGTTATCGCCCGCGCTTTGATGTCGAGCGCCTCGGAATCCATCGGCGGCGTGGCGATGCGCTCGTGTGTCTCGGCGTCGATACCGGGAAACAGGTACCGGACGGCCTCGAAGTCACTCTCCATACAGCCTCTGGTCAGGAACTTCGTATCCGCGTGGATGCCGTAGACGAGTCCTGTCGCCACCTCGGCAGGGAGCGTCTGGTCGTCGTCGTCCACACTCTCTGTCGTCCAGCCGAGGGTCTGGAAGTACTCGCTGAGGATGGTGGCACACGCGCCGGTTTCCGGTCGAACGTCGGTGAACCGTTCGCCCGTTCCGTCTCCGGGGTGGTGGTCGACGACTGCCACCGGGTTGAGCGCACCCGACCCCGGCAGGTCGCGTGGCTCGTTGTGGTCGACCAGCACGACACTCTCCTCCTCGATATCGCCGGCGTTCTCGACGTTCTCGAAGGCCACGTCCAGCACGGTTTCGAAGGCGCGGTTCTCGTGGCGGCGAATCTGTCCGGAGTAGTAGGCCGTCGTGTCGGTGTCGTTGGCGGCGGCCAGTTCCATCACCGCGAGTGCCGACGCCATCGCGTCCGGGTCCGGTTCGGCGTGCATCAACACCCCAACCGAGTCCAGTGACTCGAGCAGACCCGCGAACTCCTCTGCGGGTGTCGGTTGCAAGAACCTGTAGAGCACGACTCCGACGCCGACGAGCACGAACACCAGGGCGAGCGCGGCGACGGCGAGTAGTTCGGTGCTGGCCGACGACGGGAGCGCGTCTCGCAGACTGTCGACGACACCAACCACTGGCATATCTGTACCTGCGCGAGCCTGATATAAATGCATGTCGTCATTTTCACGACCCCGGGACCCTCGGCCGTCTGTGTCGGTTATCCAAGCGCCGAGAGTCGCGCGACGGCAAAGGGAACGAGCATCTCCGCGCGGTGGAGACCGCCGTGGACGCCGACGTGGTCGAGTTGGCCGGGCAGGTCCCACATCCCGCGGTCGCGGTGGACACAGACCAGGTCTGGCAGGTCCGCGGCCGGCGACTGCTCGCCGGGACCGAACAGGTTCCGGCGTTCGTACTCCGCGCGAGTGAACGTCCGACAGTCGAACGCACCCTCCAGGGCTGCGCTCACCTCCGGAACGGTGCCCTCCTGCAGGTGCAACTGGAGCTGGCGCGCCCCGCCCGTCGGCGGAATCGGGTCGCCGTCGACCCGCTCCAGGGCGTCCCACAGCGGGTCGTAGTCGCCGATGTCGAGGTTGTCGCCGCCGGTGTCGAGGTGGCCGTGGTCGGCCGAGACCACGAGCAGCGTCTGGTCGGCAACTGCCGGGTCGAGACGGTCACAGAGCTGTCGGCGCACCGCCGCGAGAATCGCCTCCACTTGCATCTCCGTCTCCGGGCCGTCCGGGCCGTCGCGGTGAGAGGCGCTGTCGACCTCGGGGAGGTAGGCGTACAGTTGGTCGGTTCCCGCCTCGAGTTCGCGCCGGAGTCTGACGGCGAGGTGTGGAGTCGTCTCGTAACTGCGGTAGGCGTCGGCGACCATCCCGAAGGTGTGGGGGTGGTCGCTGGCCTGGCCCGCGGGCGTGTACAGCACCGAGTCTACTCCCTCGACCTTCGGCCCGAGCGGGTCCGCCGAGTAGAGAACCTCGTGGGGGTGTGGCGCGTCGGGGTGGGCCTCCCGGACCGGGCGGTCGTCGACGGTCTCGTAGGGGAGTGTCTTGATGCGCCCGACCTCCTCGAGGTGTCGCCACCAGCCAAGCAGTCCGTGCTCGACCGGGCGCTGGCCGGTCAAAATTGCCGGGAGCGCGGCCGCCGTCTCGCTCGGAAAGACCGAGGTGAGCGGCGTCACCGTCCCCGCGCTGGACATCTCCCCGAGCAGGTCGGTGTCGAGTCGGTCCCGCCGTTCGAACCGTCGCCACTGGTCGTAGCCAAAGCCGTCGACGAGCAGGAAGACGACCTGTTCGATGTCGCCGGTCTCGACGCCCGCGAACACGTCCTCGGGGAGCGTCGGCACGCTCTGTGGGCGCGCGCCGTGGACCGAGAGCGTGGCCCCGAGCAGACCGGTGATGCAGTAGCCGCCGTAGTCGGGAAACAGGTAGCCGTCCTCGTCGAGGGCCGCCACGAGTTCGTCTGCGCGGTCGTCGCGTCGCATACCGACACTCCCGGGTGTGCGAGCAAAAGAATAGCGGAGTGGTGCGAGGCGAGGGGGGACTACTCGTACTCGTCGTACTCGAGGTCGTCGGTGTAGTGGTCGACGGCGAGAACGAGGCCACCGCCGACGACGGCCGCAACCGCGACGGCGGCAACCGGTTCGAGAGCCACCTCGGTGGTCTCGGTGACGCGGATGAACGGGTACCGGAGTGCACCGAACATCAGACTCACCAGAAATGCGAAGGTGGTCCCGGGGTAGCGGTCGAGCGCGCGCTTGACGACGTGTGCGGTGGTGAGAAACCCGACGACCGCACCGAGCGCGTAGACGCCGATGACACTGCCGTCGGCGACCAGTCCGTCGGCGCTACCGCCGGTCACGAGCGCCGACAGGCCGCTCCCGAAATCCGCCGCCGCGCCGGTCATGAACTCGTACAGTCCGAGCAACAGGAGCATAAACGAGCCGGAGATACCGGGCAGGACCATCCCGGAGACGGAGATGGTGGCGGCGACGAAGACAAACGGAACCGTCTCCGGGAGGAGACCGCCTCCCGACGCGCCAGCGATGACGAAAGCGAGTGCGAAACCGACGACCCCAGCGGCGACGCGGGCGGGGTGGAACACCCAGTCGGGTTCGAACAGAACGAGCGCCGACGCACCGATGAGACCGGCAAAAAAGGCGAAGGTCGGTCCCGGCGCGGCGTCGAGGGCGGTCGTGATGAGTCGTGCGAGCGTGAAAATCGCGGTCAGATAGCCCGCGAACAGGAGACAGAGAAAGGCGAGTTCGCTCTCCCGGAGGCGCGTGACGAACTCGGCCCGGGCCTCGCGCCGGTGGAGTCGGGGAATCAGCCGGGTGATAGTTCCGTCGAGACCGGTGAACGCGCCGATGAGACGGTCGTAGATGCCCGTGATGAGCGCAATCGTTCCGCCGGAGACGCCGGGCACAGTCCCGGCCGCGCCCATCGCGAACCCCTTCAGGTACACCGAGACGACACCCTGCTGGGCGCGCACGAAACCGACAACCTGTTCGCGCCGGGTTGCCGTCTCCGCTCTGCCCTTCGAGGACTCACCCGCCATACCCGACCAACTCACTCGTTACAGTCGAAAGCTTCGGTTCCGGGTAGTTCGGCACGGAACACAGTCCGAGCCACCGGCATATGACCGTTACTAGTAGCCGTACGTATCTCGCTGTAGTTTCTCGACCGGCGTGAGAAACAGTCAAGAGCCACCGGGGCGAGTGTTCGTCCATGTCGGACGCAGAGACGCGGGTCAAGAAGATAATGTCCACGCCAGTCAGAACAGTGTCACGAGGTGCGTCGGTCAGCGACGCCGCCGCGCGGATGCGCGAGGACGACAGCAACGCGCTGTTGATCACGACCAATCCACCCTCGATTATCACCAGCACCGACCTGTTGGACGCAGTCGCCGCCGGGCGCGACACCTCCGGACTGTCGGTGCGGGAACTGATGACAGAGGGTGTCGAGACGATTCCACCCTCGCTGCACGTCGGCGAGGCCGCGGCGATGATGACCACGTTCGGCATCAAACACCTGCCGGTCGTCGAGGACGGCGACTACGTCGGGATGGTGTCCTCGGCCGACATCACCGCCGAGCGTTCCTGACCGGCGCGGGGCAGTCACGCCCCGACGGATTCGCGACGAGTCTGCAAGACGCCGCCGACGGGAGCTACCACCGACAGGAGATTTAAGTCACCTGGGACCGAAACAGCCATCCATAGATGGTCGAACTAACGAGAACCGGTATCGAGGGACTCGACGAGATTCTGGACGGCGGTGTTGTCAAGAACTCGACGACGCTCGTGAGCGGAAATCCGGGCGCGGGAAAGAGCGTCCTCGGGCTCCAGTATATCTACAACGGTGTCGAGTTGTTCGACGAGAAAGGAATCTACCTCTCCTTCGAGGAGAACACAGAGGACCTGCGCGAGTCCGCCGAGTCACTGGGGTTCGACAACTGGGCGGACCACGTCGAGAGCGGTGATATACAGGTGTACGACAAGCAGGTGCTGTTGCGCGAGAACGACTTCAGTTCGTCACTCGAGTTGTTGTTGAGCGACCTCGGCGAGGAGAACTGCGAGCGACTCGTGCTCGACTCGCTGACGATGTTTCAACTGTTTTTCGACGACGAGCGCGAGCAACGCACATATCTGCTGAAGTTCATCGACATTCTCAGAGAGAACGGACTCACGACGCTGATGACCAACGAGCAGTCGACGATGTTTCCCGACACCGATATCGGGCTGTCGAACTTCCTCACCGACGGGAATATCTTCCTGATTCAGACACCGACCGAGTCCGGCGTCAACCGCTACGCCTGGGTGGCGAAGATGCGCAAGAAAAACATCGACACCGACATCTTCCCGATGGAGATTGCCGAGGGTGGCATCACGGTCCACCAGAACGCCAGCGCGTTCTCGATGATGGGCGACAACGGGTCGCTGATGTAACTCAGAGTTCCCCGAGCAGTTCCCGTGTGGCCCGTCGGACGGCCTCGTCACTCGAGAGCGTGGGCTCCCACCCGGTCGAGCGGAGTTTCTCGACTGCGAGTCCCATCCTGGGCACGTCGCCGGTCCACCCCTGCCGGCCGCCGGTGTACTCGCGGTCGGGGTCGACGCCCATCTCCTCGGCGACGATCTCGGCGATGCGGTCGACCGACGTGGTCGTCCCGGTGCCGAGGTTGTACACCGCCACCGGGTCGTCGGCGGCCGCGAGACCGTGGAGGAGACCCTCGATACAGTCCTCGACGTGCAGGTAGGATTTCTCCTGACGGCCGTCGCCGAGAACCGTCAGCGTCGTGGGGTCCGCGCGGAGTTTCTCGATGAAATCGGGGATGACCGCGCCCCGCAGTCGCGGGCCGACGACGTTCGCGAACCGGAAGATACGAACAGTAAAGTCGTGACTGTGGCCGTACACCGACAGGAGCCCCTCTGCCGCGAGTTTGCTCGCGCCGTAGACGCTGATTGGCTCCAGCGGGCCGTGTGATTCGGGTGTCGGCCGCGGGGCCTCGCCGTACACCGTCGAGGAGGAGGTAAAGACGACCCGGTCGACGCCGACCGCGTCCATCCGCTCGACGACGGTCTCTGTCAGCCGGTTGTTCGTCCGGAACTGCGCGGTGTCGTCCCGCGCGGCGTCCGAGTCTGCCGCCAGGTGGAAGACGACGTCTGTCTGGGCGGTAATCGCCTCACGGGCGGTCGCTGGCTCTGCCAGGTCGCCGACGACCAGTTCTGCTTCCGGCGGAACCCACGCCTCTCGTCCCGTCGTCAGACTGTCGACGACCCTGACGTCGTTCCCATCGGCGACCAGGTGCTCTGTGAGCCTCGAACCGACAAAGCCCGCGCCACCGGTCACGACCACCTGCTGTCCCGTGAGTGTCATACCTGTCGATTGCCCGAGACCCGGTTAACCGTTACGATTCAGCTCGTCTACACGATTTTAGGTCGACTTAACTATCTGGAGCCGTCACGCGAAACCGTGAGCAAACAGCGCGGCCGAGACGGCGGTAGCAGGCGTCTCCAGCGGTGGCTCGCAGTCGCCGGCACGCTGCTGGTGGTCGTCGTGGGTGTGGTCATCGCGGCCCGGACGGTCGACCTCGGGAGCGTCCTCGAGACACTCCGGGGGGCCGACCCGGTCTGGCTGGCCGTGGCCGTCGGGGTCTACCTGCTCTCGTGGCCGCTCCGGAGTCGCCGGTACGACGACATCCTGGCGGTGCTCGACCACCGCTGTGGACTGGGATTTCTGACCGCAGCCGTCTTTCTGAGTCAGACGGCGAACGTCGCCCTGCCCGCACGCGCCGGTGACGGCGCGCGCGCCTACCTGCTCAACGCCCGGCGGCAGGTGTCGTACCCGGCCGGCGTGGCCTCGCTGGCGGTCGAGCGACTGTTCGACCTCGTGGCACTCGCCACACTCGCCGCGCTCGCGGTCGCAGGACTGCTGGCCGGCGGCGAGTCGGTTGCTGTCGGTAGCACGGTTGCGCTTGGCGCACTCGCGGTTGGCGGACTCGCGGTCGGTGGACTCGTCGCGCTCGTCGCCGTCGCGCGCAGCGACAGGGCCCTCGCGCCCGCCGTCCGCGCTCGGCTCTCGGACCCCGGGGAGTCGCGGGTAGCACGTCTTTGCGAGGCCACACTCCGGTTCGGTAGTGACCTCCGACTCGTCGCCGCAGACGGCCGCGCGCTCCTCGCGGTCGGCGCTGGCAGTCTCGCGGTGTGGGGGCTGGACGTGTTGACGACCGTGTTCGTGCTGGCGGCACTCGAGACGGGACTGGGCGTGTCGATGCTGCTCGCGGCGGGCACGCTCGGGGTCAGCGTCGGCAATCTCGCCAAGGTCGTCCCGGTATCACAGGGTGGTATCGGCGTCTACGAGGCGGCCTTTACCGGTGTCGTCGTCGCCGTCACGCCGGCGGTGGCCGCGGTTGCACTCGCCGCCGCGCTCCTCGACCACGCGCTGAAAAACGCCGTCACGCTCGCCGGCGGCGGCCTCGCCGCGGTCTGGTTGAACGTCTCGCCGACCGCGGTCACGAGCGAGGGGTGAACCGCCGGTGTTCAGTAGTCACCGAGCACACCCAACCGGCGGGCACGCCGTGTCGCCACCTGGAAGACGAGGTAGCCACCGCCCAGATAGACCACCGCGACCCCAACCAGCAGTCCCAGGTCGAGGGCGGAGAACTGCCAGAGTCGCGTGCCGTCGAGCATCGCCTGCTGGAGCAGACCGCTCCCGTGGGCCAGTGGCAACAGCGCCGTCCACCAGAGCTCAAAGGCCGGCGCGGAGATGAGCGCGACGAAGCCAAACTGGAGCAGATTGAGCCAGTTGCCGATGCGTTTGTACAGCACCGTCACCCCCCCGGCGGCGAACCCGAGTCCGAGCACCGACGTGACACTGAGCGCAGAGACGACCACAATCGTGAACACGTTCAACTGGAGTGTCGTCCCGGTGATGAGAACCATTGCCCCGAGAATGACAATCGAGGTCAGGAACGTGCGGACGAGTTTGGCGACGCCTTTCAGTAGCGCGACGGGCGCGAAACCGAACGGCGTCATCACGTGTCGTTCCAGCGTCCCCCACTGGAGTTCGCTGCCGATATCGTTCGAGATAGCCGAGTACGCGCCGACCGACAGCGTCCAGAGAAAGTAGCCCACGACGATACCCTCGATGGAGTCGGTCAGGGACTGGCCGGCGAGCATCTGCCCGCCGTAGAACAGGAATCCAAAGAACAGCAGGGCGACGACGATACCGCCAATCGCGTCGGCCGGATACCGGACGAATATCAGAAACTCCCGGTACAGCACCGACTTCGCGAGTCGCAGGTAGCCGGCACTCGACAGGTCACCTGTCTGTTCGGCCGGCGTGTTCGACGTCGCTGCGCCGTCGGTTCGTGACCGGTCAGTCTCGCCCGTCACAGCCGGTCACCGCTCGTGAGGTCGACGAAGACGTCCTCGAGTGCCGGTTCGACGGTCTCGATGCGGTCGATGTCGACGCCACTGGCCTCAAGTGTGGCCATCAGCGCGTACAGTTGTTCGCTGTCGGCCCGGAGTTCGATGCGCGCGCCGGGGTCGCGCTCCGCGAGTGTCGTCACGTCGAACTGCTCGTCGAGGGTCCCGCGCAGGGCCGAGTCGAGGTCGGCGCTGGTCAGCCGAACCCTGTGGTCGTCGCCGGTCTGACGGAGCGCGTCGACGGTGTCGTCGGCGACGACGCGGCCATTGGACATGACGATAACCCGGTCACAGACTGTCTCGACGACGTCCATGTCGTGGCTGCTGAGCAACACCGTCAACCCCTCCTCGTGGGCCAGTCGGCGCAACTCCGTCTGGAGCGTGCGCGCGCTCTCGACGTCGAGTCCGAGCGTCGGTTCGTCGAGAAAGACCACCTCCGCGCCGCCCGCGAGGACACTCGCCAGCGACACCTTCTGTTTCATCCCCCGCGAGAGGTCACGAACCGGGACGTCGGCCTTCTCCGCGAGGTCGAGACGGTCCAGCAGACGGTCGTGACGGGCCGTGACCGCGTCCGGGTCGACACCGCTGATGGTCGCGAAGTACCGGAGATTCTCCCGAACGGTGAGTCGCCAGTAGTCGTTGCGCGCGCCCTCGAGCATCGCGTCGACGTGCTGGTAGGCCGCCCGGGGCGACTCGCGGGCGTCGACACCGGCAATCTCGACCCGCCCCGCGTCGGGCAACACCATCCCGAGAATCGACTTGATGAGCGTGGTCTTGCCCGCGCCGTTCGGGCCGAGCAGTCCCACCACCGACCCCCGCTCGACGGCAAACGAGACGTCGTCGACGGCGAGCACACCCTTTTCGCCGGTTCCGAACTGCTTGCTGAGGCCCTCGACGGCGAGTGCGGGTGTCGCTCCACGCTCGGTGGCCACAGGTGGGCGCTCGCGTGGCACGTCCCGGTCGCTCGCGCTCGTCGGGTCGTCCATCTGCTCGCGCGAGTGGCTTCGCGCTGCTCGCTCGCTTTGGGTCACTACACTTGTTAGGGGCAGGAACCTCTTAAGCGACGCGCGACGGTTCTGCGTGCTGTGTCCGTCGGCCACACCGCCGAGTGCAGTCGACCCCCATCGTCAGAGCGAAAAGAGCGTGCCCACAATCTCCGGGTATGGTCGTACTCGACGTGACAGCGCCGACCTCGGTTCCGGTCCGGTTCGCCGCTGGCGTCGTCGCCGGTCTCGCCGCGACGCTCACGATGGACCTCGTGATGGCCAGACTGCCCGAAGGGCGGACTGTGCCGGCGATTCCCTCGGGTGTGCTGACAGAGTTGCCGCCACAAGACGCGCCAGAGCGACTCGCGACTGTCATCCACTACCTCGCGGGGACGCTGACCGGCCCGCTGTTCGTCTGGTTGTTGTTCGCCACGGAGGCGGTTCTGGGCGGCCCCTCGCCTCTCGGGACCGCCGCCGCTGGCGTCGTGCTCTACGGTCTGATGGTGGGGTTTTTTGCCGTCGTCGTGTTGCCACAGTCGCTGGTGTTCGAGGGGCGTGTCGCGACGATTCGCCGTGACTGGGCGGTCTGTGCCCTCGCGTACGTTCTCGTGCTCGTGCCACTCGTCGCCGCCGTCTCGCGGGTGTTGTGAAAGAGACATTACGCCTCCAGCCATAGGAGAGGTATGCTGTCGAAGTTGCTGAACTACGTGCGCGGGCGCTGGCGGACGCGAAAGAGCAACGCCGAGATGAATCCGACCGAGGTGCCACAGTACGGCGAGTCGGTCAACTTCATGCCGTGCCCGGAGTGTGGCGAGGGGTCGATGCAGTACGACGAGGCCGTCGACGCACCCCGGTGTGATGCCTGCGGCGCGGTCGACGACGGCCCGGACTGAGGCCGGGTTCCGCGTGTCGACCGGTCACGAAACCCGGTCCAGCAGTTGCTCGCCACGCGAGTGGAACCGCTCGCGGACGCTCGCAATCGAGTCGACACGGAGGTCGTAGCCGAGGTCGGGTGACTGCTCGGCCCAACTCCCGTCGGCCAGGATGTTGTCCGCCTCGTACGCGAGGAGTCGGTCGTCGGCGGCCATCACCTGTGACCACTCGGCCTCCGTCGGCGGTTCGACCCCGAACGACTCCCAGACGACCTCGAGAATCTCCGTCTCGATGCGCTCGAAGGCCTCCTGTTCTGCCTTCAGCGGCCGTGGCACGTCACCGACGTAGGCCTCACCCGCGTCGTGAAAGAGACCGAGCAACTGGAGGCGGTCGGTGGAGAGTTCACGACTCACGTGCAACGAGTGCAACGCGACGCTGTAGAAGGCCCGGCAGTGACCGCCAAAGCGGCAGGTGTGGGCCAGTCCGGCGGCGATATCCCGCAACCGGACGTCCGCCGGCTCCGGCGAGAAGAGGTCGAAACTCCCGCCGGTGTACGTTTCGACGACGCCACGGCGTTCCCAGGGGTCTGACACACCTGCCAGAACCGGCGGGAGCAAAATCAGTGTTTTCCTCTCTACCCGGCGGGCCGTCTCTGGAACCCGGGTTACCGAGTCCTCGGGCACCGTCAGCAAACGGGCGGCCTCTGCGAGTGACACAGTCCGGGTCGTAGCCTCCCGATACCCCGGGACGGCAGACCCTGATGACCTCGGCGTCGAGCCCACCACTGGCACGAGACCCGTGGCGACCGGCGAGACGCGGCGACACTGTCTTTACTCCCGCGCTGCCCGCGCCCGCGGTCTGTCGGTCCGCGCACCGCCGTGCAGTCCACGCCGTGCTGGGCACGGTCCACCACCCCTCGAAGAGCGGGTCCCGGTTCCCGTGTTCGGCTCGGCCCCGTGTTTTGGTCGACCTAAACCGACACCCTCTTTAGGCTAACCTAAAAACACTGTGGCGATGAGCGAAGACATCTGCGTCGTAGTTCCGACGATACGGGAGTACGACTGCGTGCGCGAGTACGTCGAGAACGCCCGCAGGCACGGGTTCGACACGTCGCGGCTGTACGTTGTACTCGTGACCGAGGACTTCTGCGAGACGGCAGAGATGTCGGCGATGCTCGAAGAACTCGGCGTGTCGGGCGCGGTGTTCGACGGCAGTCGGCGCGCGGAGTGGTACGAGGAACACGGTATCGCGGAGTACGACCACGTCGTGCCGGCGGCGAGTCACGCGGAGACGAGTTTCGGTCTGCTGTACATGTGGGCGAACCCCGGGTTCGAGTACGGCGTCTTTATCGACGACGACACGCTGCCACACGAGGAGCAGGATTTCTTCGGGCGACACCTGGCGAATCTCGGCTTCTCCGGCGAGATTACGCAGGTGTCGTCCGACGAGCAGTGGGTGAACGTGCTCTACCAGCACGCCGACGAGCACGGACTCTACCCGCGGGGGTACCCGTACTCGGCGATGGGCGAGACCGTCGAGACAGAACAGACCGACATCGAGCGTGGGCAGGTCGTCGCCTCGCAGGGGTTGTGGACGAACGTGCCGGATCTGGACGCGGTTCGTATCCTGACTGACGGTGACCTCGACGGCCAGGCACAGACCCGGCTGTCGGCGGCGGCGTTCGACGAGGCGTTCGTCGCCGCGCCCGGCAACTACCTCACGGTGTGTTCGATGAATCTGGCCTTCCGGCGAGAGGTGATTCCGGCCTTCTACCAGCTCCCGATGGACGACAACGAGTGGGAGGTGGGCCGGTTCGACGACATCTGGTCGGGGGTGTTCCTCAAGCGGGCCTGTGACGTGTTGGGGACACAGATTTACACCGGTGACCCCCTCTGTGAACACAACAAGGCCCCCCGGTCGACGTTCTCGGATCTCACCAACGAGGTCCACGGGCTGGAACTCAACGAGCACATCTGGGAGATTGCAGACGGCGCCGGCGGTGCGGCGACGACCTACGCCGGCGTCTTCGAGGCGATTGCGGACGAACTGGTCGAGGGCGAGTTCTCGGCATACGAGAACGGCGCCTTCCTGAACTACGTCGGCGAGTACATGCACGACTGGCTCGACGCACTGGCAGCACTCGAACGCGTGCCAGCAACAGCGGACGACTGATACGATGACGGGAGAACACACACAGTACGACGGGCGCATCGACAGGCGAACGTACATAGCCGCGGCGACGGCAACCGCCACCGCCGGCCTCGCGGGTTGTTTCAGCGACGACAGCGAGGCCAGCGGTGACCCACTCCAGATTGGCTCCGGACAGAACGTCGAGGACCTCGGTGGGACACTGATACAGGACCTGCCGGACCTGCAGGGGAACCTCCACATCTACTCGGGGCGCAACAAGTTCCTCGTCGGGACACTCCTCGAGGCCATCGAGGGCGAGTACGACGAGTTCAGCACCGACATCCGGTACAACGACGCGAACACGCTCGTCAGCCAGATAAACGAGGAGGGCAGCGGCACACCCGCAGACGTGTTCTTCTCGGTCAACGCGGGGTCACTCGCCAAACTCGCCAGCGACGGACGGGCACGGCCACTCTCGGAGACCGTGCTGGAGATGGTCGACCCACAGTTTCGCACCGACTCGTGGGTGGGCACCTCCGGACGTGCACGCACTGTCCCGCACAACACGAACCAGTACACCACGAGCGAACTCCCCTCGGATGTAATGGAGTACGAGAACTTCGGCGGCGACCTCGGCTGGGCGCCAGGGTACAGCTCCTGTCAGGCGTTTCTGACGGCGATGCGCCAACTGGAGGGCGAACAACGGACCAGCCAGTGGCTCGAGGGCGTAGTCGACAACGGAATCAGGGCCTACGACAACGAGTTCGCGGTCTGTCAGGCGATTGCCGACGGCGAAATCGACGCCGGATTCACCAACCACTACTACATCCAGCGGGTGCTCGACCGCGACGCCGACGCGCCAATCGCGCCCGCGTTCACCGAGGGTGACGCCGGGTCGGTGTTCAACGTCGCCGGCGCGGCCGTCGTCGACGAGGCCGACGACCCCGACCTCGCGGAGAACTTCATCCGGCACCTGCTCTCGGCGAACGTGCAGGATTTCTTCGCGAACGACACCTTCGAGTACCCGCTGACCGGCGAAGTGACACCGGAGGGCGATTTCCCGCCGGCGGACGAACTCGACGTGCCCGACATCCGGCTGTCGGAACTCGACGACATCGAACCGACACTCGAACTGATGCGCAACGCCGGTATCAACGTCTGACACGGCCGTGAGAGCTGTGGTCCACGCTCGAACGGCGGTGAGTCGCCTGCGGAGGCTCGCGGCCTCGGTGGTCACCGGGCTGTTGGTCCGGGCGCGCCCGCTTCTCGCCTACACTCGCGCGCTCGACCACCGCCGCGAGCGCCTGCTGGCCGGTACGCTCGCGGTGCTGGCCGGTCTGCTCGTCTTCGTCGTCGCCAGCGACCTCTTTCCGTACCACTCCAGCAACCACGACGAGGCCGTCTACCTCCAGCAGGCGGAACTCCTGCTCGACGGCCAGTTCCGACTCGACCCCGGTTCGCTCGGTGACGCCGTCAGACCGTGGTTTTTCGTCGACGGACCGGACGGCTTCTACCCGAAGTACAGTCCACTGCCGGCGGCTCTCTACGCCGTCTCGATGGCACTGTTTGGCGAACCACGGCTGACACTCGCCGCCGTCGCCGCGGGCAACACCGCGCTCGTCTACGTTCTCGGAGCGATGCTGTTCGACCGGCGGGTCGGACTCCTCGGGGCCGCCGGTTTCGCCGTCGCGCCGATGACGGTCATCACCTCGGCGGTCTTTCTCCCCTACGCGCCGACGACGCTGTTTACGCTCGCCTTCGCGGTGCTGTACCTGCGGGGCCGCCGCAGTGGCCGCCCCGCGGCCGGCGCACTCGCCGGCGGGGCAATCGGTGTCGCCTTTTTTATGCGCCCGTTCACCGCGCTGGTTTTCGCGTTACCGTTCGTCGCAGACGCCCTCCGGTCGGTGCTGAGAGCGGCGCGTGCCGAGGGGAGTGCCGTGGTGGGAGTCGACGGCCGGGCGGCCGTGCCCGAGTCGGTCTGGCGACACGGCGCCACCGCCGTCGTCGGAGTCGCGTTCGTCGGCCTGACACTCGCGTACAACGCCCGTCTCACGGGCGCGGCACTGACATTTCCCTACGAGGCGTTCGCGCCCCTCGACGGGCCGGGGTTCGGAGAGCGGCGGATTCTGGGACACGCCGTCGACTACACGCCGGGCGTGGCGGTCCGGGCCAACGCCCACGTGGTGTGGTATCTGCTGACCCGGTGGGTTCCCGCCGGCGCGCTCGGGGCGGCACTCGCGGCCGTCGGGCTGGTCGCGAGTGTCCGCCGGTGGGACGTGGTCGCCGGCGAGCGCACACCACGCCTCCTCGTCGCCGCGCTGTTCCTGACGGTGCCGGTCGGGAATCTCTTTTTCTGGGGGAACTACAACGTGCTGGCGACGGCCTCGGACCCGACTGACGGCCTGCTCGGCCAGTTCGGGCCGTTCTACCACTTCGACCTGCTCGCCCCGGTCGCCGTCTTCGGGGCCGCAGGCGTGCTCGCGCTCTGGCGACAGTCGCGGCACGCCCTCGCCGGTTGTTTCGACCCGCGGGTCGCCCGTGCGCTCGCCGTCGCAACACTGGCGGTCGGTCTGCTGGTCGCGGGCGGGGTGAACGCCACGCTCCTGGCCGGTCCCGTCGACCGCAACGCCGCCCACACGGAGACCTACGAGGACGCCTACGCCCCCTTCGAGGAGCGCACGTTCGACGACGCGATGGTGTTCGTCCCGACACCGTACGGCGACTGGCTCAACCACCCGTTCCAGATACTGCGCAACGAACCGGGTGTCGATGGCGACGTGGTCTACGCGCTCGACAGAGACCCCGCGGGCGATTTCGCGGCCATCGACGCCACACCGGACCGCGAGCGCTACCGGTACACCTACCGCGGCGAGTGGACACCAGACCCGGCCGACCGCGAGGTCGTCCCCCGACTGGCGCCACTCGACGTCCGGTCGGCGGCCAGTTTCGACGGTGAAACCGTCGTCGGCGTCCCCGACCGCGTGACGAACGCGCGGGTCCGGGTCGAGACAGACGAGGGGTTCGCCGTCCACGCCGTCGAGAACCCCGGCGAGCGGGTCGCGCTGAACTGGTCGCTCGACGGCGACGCGGTCGGACTCGATACCGTCGGCAACACGGCCGTCGGGGAGCGGGTGTCACTCGACGCGGTCGGTGAGGTGACGGTTCTGGTGCGACTGGTCCAGTCCGAGGGCGCGAGTCTCACCTACCGGCAGGCGATGTCGGTCCGGACCGGAGAGACGGGTGTCGAGGTCGTCTGGCCGCCAGAGCGCACGGTCTGCCCGCTCGTCGACGACTGCGGCCGGGAGGGGACGTATCTCCCGGACCGGCCAGACGAGCGCTTCGAGGGTGTGTTCTTCGAGAGCAGACTGGAGTCGTAACCGGGGGGTGTGTGCCACGCGGTCGAGACCGTCTCCGGGGGCGTCTGAACGCTCGCCGTGTCTCTGGAGTCGGCGGGTCGGACCCTGTCGGCGCCGCTTCCGTGCCGGTGTCGGTCGGGGTCTACCCGAGGGTGTACTGTTCGCCGTCGACGGCGAGTTCCTCGTCGAAGGCGTCGTCGGCAGGGTAGTAGTGTGCGACGTGGACGAGGCGTGTCTGGTCGGCGTCGAGGTCGTCGGCCAGCGCCAGTGCGCCCTCGCGGGTCATGTGTTTCGTGCCGAACGTGTAGGGGACACCGTCGGCGTCGTGGTTGTCGCCGCCTTTTGGGTGGTACTGGCAGAGTTCCGCCGGAGCGATGGCGTCTGCCAGCAGGAGGTCGGCGTCGGCGAGTGCCTCGCGGGAGGGGTCGGGCACGTCGTAGCTGGTGTCGCCAGTTATCGAGAGTTTCGTGCCGGTTTCGGGGTCCTCGACGACGACGCCGTAACAGAGCAACGGCGGGTGGTCGACCGGAACCAGCGTCACCTCGAAGCCACAGGTCTCGAACGACTCCAGTGGCGACCGCGAACAGACCGTCACCTGGTCGAGGTAGTAGTAGTCCTCGGTAATCGTCTCGGCGACACTCGCGTCGGTAACCGGGTCTGTCTCGTCTGCGGCGTGGACCTCGAGGGCGTCGAACAGCCGAAAACAGTTGCCGAGTCCGTCCAGGTGGTCGAAGTGGATGTGCGTGACGATAGCCGAGTCGGGTAGCGGGACCGCCTCGCGGAGGAACTGCTGGCGAAAGTCCGGGCTGAAGTCGACGAGCAACGACTGTCCGGTGCGCTCGTTCTCGACGTGGACCGAAAAGCGCGTGCGCTCGACGCCGCCGCCGGTTATCGTCGCACCCTGTTCGCGGAGGCGCTCGCGCAACTCCGCGTCGGGGTCGCGGGCGCGCTCGCAGGTGTGACAGTCACAACCCACCGTCGGTGTCCCCGTCGTGTCGCCGGTGCCGAGCAACGTGACCTGCATCAGTTGTGGTCACCGTGGTCGTGGCCGTCACCGCCGAGTCCGCCCGCGACGAGCGCGTCGTGGTCGCCCTCTATCATATCGAGATTCTTCAGCGTATCCCGTTCCTGGAACTCCTCGACGGCGTCGACGAGGTCCTGTTGTGTGAGCGTCCGGCGGTCCTCGGTGAGTGCGTCGAGGACGGCCTCGCGTAACACCAGTCGGAGGTCACTGCCGGTCAGTCCCGCTGTCATCTCGGCGAGTTCCTCCGGCGAGAAGTCGACTATCTCCATCTCCCGTGTGACAATCTCGATGATGTCGGCGCGCATGTCGGTGTCGGGTCGGGGGAAGTTGACGATTTCGTCGAAACGCCGCCAGGCCGCCGCGTCGAGGTGGTCCGGGTGGTTCGTCGCACCGATCAACAGCACCTCGTCCTGGACGAGTGAGACCTCGTCGATGTTCTTCAGAAGTGTGTTCACCGCACGCTTTATCGCGGCGTGTTCGTCACTGGAGCGGGTCTTCGCGACGAAGTCGAACTCGTCCATAAACAGGATACAGGGCGCCAGCCGTGTCGCCACCTCGAAGGTCTTCTCGACGTTTTTCGCCGTTTCGCCGAGATACTGGCTGGTTATCATCGACAGTTTGACCTCGACAAAGGGGAGTCCGAGTTTGCGCGCCAGCGCCCGTGCGACGGAGGTCTTGCCCGTGCCCGGGGGCCCCACGAACAGGAGTTTCCCGATTTCGCTCAGGCCGATGCTGGCGAGATACTCCCGGTGTTCGATTGCCTTGACGAGTTTGTGAATCTCGCCCTCCTGTTCGCCCGTGAGAACGATTTCGTCGAGGGCCTGTTCGATCTCCTCGGGGGCACGCACGTCGACGAGGTCGAGCATCTCGTCTTCCTCGTCCTCGTCGAAGTACTCCTCGAGTAAGGCGTCGATAAACGCACGGTCGGCCCGGGCCGGGCGGGTCTGCTCGCGGGCCGTCTCGTGGTCGAGAGCCTCGAACTCGCTCTCGAAGGCGGAGGCGAGCACCGGATTGCGCCCGAGTCGGTCGACACTGGCACGGTCGAGATACCACTGCTCGGCCATCTCGCGGTCGGTGAACGCGATCGACCCGGAGAAGTCGTCGTGGTTGGTGAACAACAGGTCCGCGACCGCCTCCCAGGGCCGCTCGACACCGGTCGCCGTGCGTGTGGTGTCGACAGTCACCGACAGTGGGCGCTCGATGCGGCCGTTACTCCAGAACGGCTCCCGGAAGTCTGCCGGCAGGTCGTCGGGCTCGAATCGGTCCTGTGCATCGTAAATATCGGTCGTCAGCACGAACTCGACGACCGCAAGTTCCGGCTCGGTCATTCTCAAAAAGATAGCCGCGGGAGAGAAATAATACCGTCGGTTGCCACTCTCTACGACCAGCGGCTGGGATTCGGGCGAACTCGCAGGCCAACGGGTACTCCCGGGCGGTGCCAGAGACCGTCTTCACCGTTGGGGCCAGCCAGTCCACCGTACTCAACACCCCGGCCGCGAGTGTCGCCGGCGAGTCGGGCACCGAGAGTGCCTCGCTGCCGACCAGCACCGCGAACAGCGAGAGGGCCGTCAGGTGCCAGTTCGGGGCGTCGCGGGCGTTTTCGGCCCCGAACTCGTGTGCGCAGCGGTGGATGAGTGCCGTGGAGACGGTTCCACAGACGCCGCGGACGTGACCGGCGTGCGCTCGACGGACTCGACGGGGTTCACCTGCTCACACGGGAACTCAGAGCGGAGGAGTCGGCGGCTGAGAGGACACCCGTCCCGGAGAGCCGGCGGATATCGGACCAGTGGAGTCGCCGTCGTGAGGTCCCAGCCCCGACAGCAAAGACCTGCGAGCGTGGTCTGCCGTAGACGAAAGAACGTTTACACTCCGATACTATGCTGTGTGTATGCAATTGACACCCGGAACCGACGACACCGAATCTGTCGGGGGGATTCCGCCGGGGCCGACCGACGTCGGGACGGAGCGTTCCTACGAGTACTACCGCGTCGCACTCGCCGACGAGTCGTTACCGTGTGCGTTCGTCGACCTCGACCGTATCGACGCGAACGCGCGGGCACTGAAAGAGCGCGCACGAGACACACCAGTTCGAATCGCGACGAAGTCCGTTCGCTGTCGGGCGGTTCTCGACCGCGTACTCGACCGCGACGGCTTCGAGGGCCTGCTGTGTTACTCGGGCCGCGAGGCCGGGTATCTCGCCGACCACGGCTTCGACGACCTGCTCGTCGCGTACCCGGTCTGGCAGGCGAGCGAGGTCGAACCCGTCTGTGGTGTTCTCGACGGAGGCGGAACCGTCCGGTTGATGGTCGACTCCGCCGAACACGTCGGGCGGCTCTCGGAGTTGGGCGAGCGGTTCGGGACGACCATCCCGGTCTGTCTCGACATCGACCTCTCGACGACACAGTTCGGGATTCACTTTGGCGTCCGGCGGTCGGGGATTCGAGACGCCGAGGCGGCGCTGTCGGTCGCCGAGGCAGTCACCGACGCGAACAACGTCGAACTCGAGGGCGTGATGGGGTACGAGGCCCAACTCGCGGGGGTCACCGACGACAATCCGGCCAACAGCGCGGTCGTGAACGCCGTGATGTGGCTGCTGAAACGCCGGTCGCGCCCGCGGGTCCGCGAGCGCCGAACGAGCGTCGTCCGCGCACTCGAGCGGGCGGGTCACGAGTTCGACCTGGTCAACGGCGGCGGCACCGGTTGCGTGGAGTTCACCGTCCGTGACCCGAGCGTGACCGAGGTGACCGTCGGGTCGGGGCTGTACGCGCCGGCCCTGTTCGACCACTACCGGAGCTTCCAGCATCTCCCTGCGGCGGGGTTTGCCGTCGCGGTGACCCGGACCCCCGACCCCGGTGTCTACACCTGCCGTGGCGGCGGATACGTCGCGTCGGGGCCACCAGACGAGGCGAGTCTGCCCGAACCGTGGTTCCCCGACGTCGAGTTCCGGGACGAGGAGGCCGCCGGCGAGGTCCAGACGCCGGTGCTGTACGACGGTCCCCGGGAGATCGAACTCGGCGACCCGATTTTCTTCCGGCACGCGAAGGCGGGTGAACTCGCCGAACAGTTCGAGCAACTGCATCTCGTCGCCGGCGGTGAGGTAACCGAGACCGTGCCGACCTACCGCGGCGACGGGAGGTGTTTCCTGTGAGTCGCTGGCAGAACTGGGGTCGAACCCAGAGCGCGACGCCAGACCACGTCGAACGACCAACCACCGAGGCGGAGCTGCAGTCCGCCGTCACCGCCGCCAGAGAGCGCGGTGACACGCTCCGGGTCGTCGGCAGCGGACACTCCTTTTCCGGGGTCGTTCCGACCGACGACACGCTGCTCACGCTGGACGACTACACCGGTATCGTCGACATCGACGCCGACGCCGGGGAGGCGACGGTGCGGGCGGGAACGACACTCGCGGAGTTGAACCCGAAACTCGCCGAACACGGCCTCGCGATGGCGAATCTCGGCGATATCGACGGGCAGACCGTCGCCGGCGCGCTGGCGACGGGCACCCACGGGACGGGACTGGAGTTCGGTGTGCTGTCGAGTCAGGCCGTTGGCCTCCGACTCGTCACCGCCACCGGCGACATCGTCGCGTGTACGCCAGACGACGAGGACCTGTTCCGGAGCGCACAGGTCTCGCTGGGCGCACTCGGCGTCATCTCCGAGGTGACACTGGACCTGCAGCCGGCCTACGACCTCTGTCTGCGCCGGCGTATCGTGCCCGTCGAGGAGGTTCTCTCGAATCTCGACCGGTTCCACGGCCAACACCGTAACTGGGAGTTCTTCTGGTTTCCCCACACCGACGAGGCAATCGTGAAAACCTTCGACGAGATTCCACGGGACGCCGGCCGCAAGCGCGACGAGGGCGGCACAGTCGACGCGTTGTTCGACGGTGTCGGCGCCAGAGTCGAGAGCGCCGCCTGGGAGGCGGTCTGTCGGCTCGGCACGAGATACCCCGTGACAGCCGCGGCCGGCGCGCGACTGACCGCGAGCACACTCGGCGACAAGACCGAGGTCGGCCCGGGCTACGAGGTGTACGCCAACCCGCGGGACGTCCGGTTCAGGGAAATCGAGTACAGTGTCCCCGCGACGGACCTGCCGGCGGTGGTCCGCGAGGTGAGGCGTCACATCGAGGACAACGACCTGCCGGTGCAGTTCCCCATCGAGTGCCGGTTCGTCGGCGCGGACACGCCGTACCTGAGCCCTGCGTACGGCCGTGACTCGGGGTTCGTCGCGGCTCACCTCTACCACGACAGGTCGCTGCCGGACTACTTCGACACCTGCGAGGCCATCTTCGACGCCCACGATGGCCGCCCCCACTGGGGGAAACAACACTCAAAGAGCGCGGCGGAGTTCGCGGAGCTGTATCCAGAGTGGGAGACCTTCCAGCAGGTCAGGCGACGCCACGACCCCGACGGACTGTTCCTGAACGACCACCTGCGGGCGGTGCTGTGCGGCGAGCAACGGGGCGTGCCGGCGACAGCAGACGACTGACTGTCGGTCGGGCAGGACCGACCGGCACAGGAGTCGGCGTACGATTTATGCGGCGCGCTCACGAAACCCGAGTATGGTTCAGTGTGAGATGTGCGGGCAGGAGACGACAAGCCCGAACCGAGTCAAAATCGAGGGGGCAGAACTCGACGTCTGTGACGACTGTACCGACTTCGGGACCGAGGTGCAGACACAAGAGAGTTCCACAACCTCCACGAAGTACTCGACCGGGTCCAGTTCCAGCAGTTCGTCCGGGACGACCAGTTCCGGCGGACGAAGCGGTGGCGGGAGCGGCAGTTCGAGCAGTCCCGACATCTACGACGATATCGAGGAACTCGCACAGAACTTCGACCAGCGCATCAGGAGCGCCCGCGAGAGCGCCGGACTGAGCCAGGAGGAGTTGGCAAAGGAACTCAACGAGAAGGCGAGTCTCATCCGCAAACTCGAACACGGCGACACGCTTCCGACCGACGAACTCCAGCAGAAACTCGAGAGTCGCCTCGACGTCGAACTCTCCGCCGGCGGCGGTGCCGGAGACACCGAGTGGGAGAGCGACGGCTCCGCCGGCGAGTACACGCTGGGCGACATGGTCGAGCGAAAGGACTCCTGAGTCGGCCGCCGGAGCAGTAATATACAGACCAGAGAGTAGAGGTGGTGATGGAGGTATTCGACCCCGCGACCGGCGAACAAACGGAGAGTTACGACCCCGACACGCCCACAGAGGTCGAGACGGCGCTGTCCCGGGCCACCGAGACGTTCCAGGGGTGGCGCGAACGACCGGTGCGCGAGCGCGAGCAGTTACTCGCCGGCGTCGCGGAGCAGTTACGCCAGAACCGCCGGGAGTACGCACAGACGATGACACGCGAGATGGGCAAACCCATCTCCCAGTCCCGCGACGAGGTCGAGAAATGCGCGTGGGTCTGTGACCACTACGCCGAACACGCGGGCAGCTATCTCGCGTCCGACGGCCACCCGAGTCCACCCGGCGCGGTCGTCGAGACGAGGTACGAACCGCTCGGTCCCGTGCTCGCGGTGATGCCCTGGAACTTCCCGTTCTGGCAGGTCTTTCGCTTCGCCGCGCCGGCGCTCGCGGCGGGGAACGTGGGACTGCTCAAACACGCGCCCAACGTGCCGGGGTGTGCGCGGGCCATCGAGTCGGCCATCCACGACGCCGGCGTTCCCGAGGGAGCCTTCCAGTCGGTGGTCGTCGAGGAGGACCGCGTCGAGAGGATAGTCGAGGACGGGCGGGTGCGCGCGGTGACACTCACCGGCAGCGGTTCCGCCGGCCGGGCGGTGGCGTCGACGGCCGGGGCGCAACTAAAAAAGAGCGTACTCGAACTGGGCGGGAGCGACCCCTTCGTCGTCCTCGACGACGCCGACATCGAGGACGCCGCCGAGACAGGTGCCTGGGCGCGGACACTCAACGGCGGCCAGTCCTGTATCGCCGCGAAGCGTTTCGTCGTCCACACGGCCGTCTACGACGCCTTTCTCGACCGATTCGTGGCGGAAATCGAGGAACAGAGCGTCGGCGACCCAACCAAAGAGGAGACAGACGTCGGTCCGCTCGCGCGCCCGGCGTTCGTCGAGACACTCCACGAACAGGTGACCGCGAGTGTCGAGGCCGGCGCGCGCGTCGTGACCGGCGGTGAAACACTCGACAGAGAGGGGGCCTACTACCAACCCACGGTGCTCGTGGACGTTCCCGCGGGGTGTCCGGTCGACAGCGAGGAAACCTTCGGTCCCGTCGCCGCCGTCTACGAGGTCGAAAGCGACCGGGAGGCAGTCGAGACGGCGAACGACACGCCGTTTGGACTGGGTGCGAGCGTCTGGACAGAGAACCGCACGCGTGGACGACGCCTCGCGGAGAAGATCGACGCCGGCTGTGTCTACGTCAACCAACTCGTGAAATCCGACCCGCGGGTACCCTTTGGTGGCGTCGGCGAGTCGGGCTACGGCCGCGAACTCTCCGGAGCCGGCATCAGAGAGTTCGTCAACCCCAAGACAGTCTGGGTAGAGTAACAGAGACCGGCGCCGTCTCTCCGGAGGTTTATGCGCGCCCGTCACGTACCAGTATTCGATGGGTGATCGTAATCGCCCGGACCGGCCGCCCACTGTTGGAGACCTCGCGCCCGTGTTCGACGTCTACGAGACCCGGCGCGAGGACGAGACGATACTCTACATCGGTGAGCCACGCGCGCCACAGCGACTCATCGAAGAACAACTGTGGCCGCTGTTCCGGGAGCGTGGCTACGAACTCACGGTTCAGCGTGGCTACAGGGAGGGCAACGTTCCGCTCTCCCACGGCGAGTTCGTCGTCGTCGCAGAGCCGCGGTCGACAGAGAGCGACGGTATCCCGCGGACGAATCTCGTCTTGTTCGTGGCGACGGTCCTGTCGACGCTGTTCGCCGGGGCCTTCTTCTGGTACCAGGTGCCACTCGCCGACCAGCCCTGGCGAATCGTCGAAGCGTGGCCGTTCACCGCGGCCATCATGGGTGTGCTCGGCGTGCACGAACTCGGACACTACGTGATGAGTCGGTACCACGACGTCGACGCGACGTTGCCCTACTTTATTCCGCTGCCGACGTACATCGGCTCGCTCGGGGCGGTCATCAGGATGAAAGGCCGTATGCCCGACCGAAAGGCGCTGTTCGACATCGGCGCGGCGGGACCACTGGCCGGACTCGTCGCCACCGTCGTCGTCACGGCAATCGGTCTCCAGCTCGAACCGCTCGCCGTCCAGCAGACCACTGCCACACAGGGCGGAGACGTCATCGTGTTCAACAATCCGCCGTTGCTCAGACTCATCGCAGAACTAACCGGAACCGCCGGCCGACTGGAGTCGGGCGCCGTCCACCCGGTCGTCTTCGGCGGCTGGGTCGGGATGCTGGTGACGCTTCTGAACATGCTCCCCGTCGGACAACTCGACGGCGGTCACGTTCTGCGTGCGATGGTCGGTGAACGGCAGAAAGGTGTCGCGAAACTCGTCCCCGCCGCGCTTTTCGCGCTCGCGGCGTACCTGCTCGTCGGCGTCGAGGGCACCGATTCGGTCGTTATCTGGGCGATGTGGGGCGTGTTCGCCGTCGGCCTCTCCTACGCCGGCCCCGCGACGCCAATCGAGGACAGCCCACTCGACCGGAAACGGTTCGCGCTCGGTATCGTCACGTTCATGCTCGCGGTGCTCTGTTTCACCCCGGTACCCGTCGAAATCGTCGAAGCAACCGGCTGAGACGCCACGGGCACGGCGAGACTCTGCTCTGGTCGGGAGCCGTCGTGTCGACCGTGGCCGGGGGCGCCTCGCCGACCGTTGGCCCACCGGCACGAGAAGCTTATAGTTCCGGTGGCAGAACACCGACGTATGCGCCCTGTCGTCCGGTTTCTGCTCGGTCTCTCGCTCGGTGGGGGGACGCTTCTGGGCTACCTGTGGTTTGTCGGGCCGGGGACGGTCCTCGACCGCGCGACGGCGGTTGCCGGCTGGGCACTCTGGTTGGTCGTGGCGCTGGTCGTCGCCGAAGCCGTCGCCGACGGGGTCGGGGTGTGGGCGTCGGTCCGTCCGCTGGGTGAAGGGCTCTCGCCGCGTCAGAGTGTGCAGTTCGCGCTCGCGGGTGATTTCATGGACACCGTCAGTCCCGCCGGCCCGGTCACCTCGGAACCGGTGATGGCACAGTTCATCAGCACCGAGACGGCAACGGGCTACAGCGAGGCGCTTGGGGTCCGTGGCGTCGCGAAGTACGTCAAGGCCGGCACGCAACTGCTGGTCTCGAGTCTGCTCTTTGCTCTGCTCTTTCTCCTCGGGGTCGCGCCGCGTTTCGTCCTGGTCACGCTCGGCGGTGCGGTGGTGGTGCTGGTCGTCGTCGGCGTGCTCCTGCTCGTCGCCCGCGACGCGCTCTCGGAACTGCTCGTGGCCGTCTTGACGCCACTCGTGGCGGTGCTCACGAGACTGTTCGGCCTGTCGGGACAGAGCCGCGAGCGGGTGGCAGCGGGTGTCGAACGGTTCTGGTCGCGGGTGTTCGCCTTTCGCGAGAGGCCGGAACTGCTCGTACTCATCGCCGCCGGCGGCCTGCTCGAACAGCTCCTGACCGCCGCGGCGCTGTACGTCGCCCTCGCCGGCACCGGGGTGACCGTCGCGCTCGTCCCCGTCGTCGCTATCGTGCCGCTCCCACAGGCCGCGAGTGTCCTCCCGGTGCCGGCGAGCATCGGCGCGTACGACCTCCTGCTCGCCGGCGCGCTCGTCGTGATGACCGACACACCGGTCGCCACGGCGACGGCAGCGGTGCTGGTCGTCCGGACGTTCGGCGTCGGCGTCTCACTCGCCGGCGGCGGAGTTGCGACCGGCTTTCTCCGTGGCTGGCGACCCGTCTGAGAGCCGGCTGGCTGTCCTCACTCGCACACTCGCTTGCTCAATTCCCGGCGTTACGCGTACACGTCGCTCACGTTCGTTCGCAGGAAATGCACCGGCCGGGAATTGAACCCGATGGCGAGACTCGCTTCGCTCGTCTCGCGTGATTCAATTCCTGGCCTGCTCGTTCGTCGCTTCGCTCCGGTATGCGCCGGCCGGGAATTGAACCCGGGCTATGAGCTTGGGAAGCTCATGTCCTA
>CAZHPM010000005.1:8929-82348 GCA_964534485.1 uncultured Halobacteriales archaeon | reverse complement strand
ACTCCGCGACCATCTCGACGAACAGGTCGTGGGTCAGCGGGCGCTCGAACGGTTCCCCCTCGAGGGCGAGTTGCATCGACTGGGCCTGGTCGGCACTGACGAAAATCGGGATGAGTTGCTCGTCGGCCTCGACGAGCACGACCGGTGCGCCCGGCCCCTCGTCGCTGACGCCGACGCCGACTCCCTCGACGGTCGCCTCGTGTTCCATACTCGGTCGTAGGCCCGGAAGTATGAAAAGGTATCCGCTACCCACTCGAGGCGTCCGGTGGTAGCCGCTACTCGAGCAGGTCGTCGACGGCGGCCCGGGCGGCGAGTGCGGCGTCGTCGACGACACGCTGTGGGTCGTCGTCTGTCACGTCGAGATAGATGTCGACCGCGAGTTGGTCGTTCTCGAACTGTACTGTCACGTCGAGGTCACGAACGTCAGACCGCGAGTACCGGGAGAAGATGACCTCCGTCGCGGCCTCCGACGCCACGCGGACGACCTCGTCGTCGTCTGGGTCGTCTGAACCACCCGAGTCGTCTGTGTCGCCGGTCATCACGCGCCGCCGGGACCGCCCAGTCCGCCACCACCGCCCGGACCACCGCCCAGCATCTGCTGGAGCTCCTGCTGGAGTTCCTCGAACTGCTCTTGGACGCGCTCTTCTTGCTTTTCGAGCGTGTCGACGCGCACTTCGAGGCTCTGGACCTTGTCCTCGAGGTCCGCCTCGGCCTCGTCGTACTCGGTTGCGACGAGCAACTCGCCGAGTTGACGGTACATCTGCGTGTCCTCGTCGATGTTTTCGAGCTCTTCGAGTGCCGTTTCGGACTCCGTGAGCTGTGTTTCGGCCTGCTGTTTCTGCGCGGCGACCTGCTGTGCGGTCTCTTGTAGGTCCTGTAGCTCCTCGAGTTTCTCCTGTGCCTCGGGCGGAAGATTGCCCTGCATATCACGTAGGAGGTGACCCGCCCTGTTAAAGCCACGCATCTGTCCTGCCGGCGATTTGTCGCCGTTCCCGAGGGGGCGGTGTGTCACCCCTGCCAGAGAGTGGCAGGTGACACGCCGTCGCCGGTATATGTACATAAACGTACGTTGGGGAAAAGGTATATATTTTCGCGGCCGTGGCATACTGTAGGAACGTATGCAGCAGACCAACAGACGGCGGCTACTCAAGACGACCGCCGCGGGGACTGCCACCGCGCTGGGCGTGGGTGCCACGAGCACCGGACCGGCGGGCGGTCTCACACAGTCCGACCAGCGCGAGGCCGTCGGGGAGTTTCAGGCCGAAACAACGGGGGGGTTTCTGACTATCGACGCCAACACTGCGGCCGGGTACGGCTCGATTTTCGGCCAACTCGGGCTGTCGACGTCGACCCTCGGTGCTCCCGTCGAGATTGCCGGGCGCGTGTACGACGACGGTACGTGGGACTCGACGCGCGTCTCGGTGCCCGATATCACCGACGGACTCGCCGATACCGACGTTCTCGGGGCCGTCGAGAGCCTCGTCGAGGAGTTCAGTATCGCGGGTCTCCTCGACAGTCTCGACCTCGACGAGATAATCGTCATCGTCTCGGATATCGTCGACGGTCTCGACCTCACACAGCAACAGGTCGACCGGATAGTCGACCAGGTTACTGGACTGCTCTCGGGGCTGAATCTCGGGATTCCCAGTTCGGTGCTCGTCAGCGTTCTCGATTCGTATCTCTCTGACCCCGACCCGGAGAGACTCAAAGACCTACTCGAGGGCCTCGGTATCGGTTCGATTCGGGATATTCTCGACCTGGCGGATATACCCAATCTCGACCAGTTGGACGTAATCGTGCAGGGGTATCTCGAAGAACTCGATATCGAGCGCATATTCGCAAACGAAACCGTCGAGCGGTTTCTCGAGGCCGCAGTTCTGGATATCGGTGTCCCGGAGGTCACCGGACAGATCGACCGCGAGAGCGGGCTGGTGACCGCCACACCAGCGGGAATCACACTCGCAGTGGGCTTCCAGGACCGTGCGGAGTTTTTCGACGCGCGACTCCCGTTCAGTATCAGTCTCACCACCGGCGACAGCGGCGCCCTGAGCGGGAGCACGAGCGGACTCGCCACCGACAGTGCGACGGTGACACTGGTCGACAACGAGTTCACGCTCGGCATCGGCGAACTCGACCTCGACGGTGCCGGCCTGGGCACGGTTATCACAGAACTCGCCGACGCCTTCGAAATCGACCTCGGTGGTCTCGACATCGAGAGCCTGCTCTCGGATATCGATATCGGCGGAATAATAAACGGTATCGGCGTCGGAAACATCGTCAACGCACTCCTCACCGACGAACCGGGGCGACACTACCTCGAACTCGACCTGGCGATGGAGTTCGACACGGACCCACTCGTTCCGGGGGCACTCGCCGGTCGCGTCACCGACGAGGAGGGGGCTCCCGTCTCCGGTGCCGTGGTCTCGGTTCTCGACCCCGACAGTGGCACCACTATCGAGACCACCGTCACTGCCGGAGACGGCACCTACGAGGTGGCGGCCCCCGCCGGCGAGCAGGAGGTCACCGTCGAGGCACCGGGGTTCGAGCAGTTCTCCGAGACGGTTCTCCTCCGGGACGGAGAGCAACGCTCCCTCGACGTGACGCTGTCGGCGGGACCACCGCCCCTCCCCGGGTTCTCGAGTGAACCACGCGATTCAGACGGTGACGGTCTCTACGAGCGAGTCCGGGGTCGAGACGAGTTCACGCTCCTCGACGTCCAGACGCTGTTCGACCGCCTCGAGAGCGACGCCGTCCAGAACAACCCCGAATCGTTCAACTTCCAGGGTGGGAGCGGCGACGACGTGACGATTCTCGACGTGCAGGCGCTTTTCAACAAACTCCAGAACGGGTCGTAGTCTGTCGTCGGCCGGCAGCCGGTCAGCCCTCGAGGGTAATCTCGTTTCTGGTCACGTGCAGGAACGTCACCCGGACGATGCTCTCGTCTGGCGGAACTATCTGCTTGTCCGCGAGGTCCTCGTCGTAGTGGACCGTCCCGCCGCCGGGGTTACCGATTGTCATGTCGCCGGTGACCAGACCACCGTACACTGTCGCGCCACGGAACAACTCGACTTCGGCGTCACCGGTCTGCCCGCCCGGTGCGTAGACAACACCCGTCATCGTGCCACGGTTGAGCGTCGCGGTGAAATCCTGGTCACCGAGCAGCGTCAACTTTGTTCCGTTGTCGTTTGGAGCCGTGATTCCGGTGCCAGAGCCGTCGATTACCAGGTCGTCTCCACTGCTCCCGTTGACGTAGATGTCGACCTCTCCGTCGCCGATGACGTCGACGGTGCCACCGCTCGTGAGGGCAACCGTGTTGTTGACCGCAACGGTGATGTCGCCGTCGGAGGTGTTGAACGTGACGTCTGGACCGCCGCCGAGCGTGATGTCCTCGGTGTAGTACTCGCCGGCCGTCAGTTCGTCACCGGGGGAAATCGTGGTCGGACTGTGCTCTTTTCTCAGGTTGCGAACTGTGCTGTCGATACTGAATCCAATCGACGGACTCGTGTCGATGCCGGTTATCTCGTCGACCGTGTAGCCACCCGGCGGCGCGGCACCGGGGTTGTTGTTCTCTGCGTTTTGCTGCGCGTCGTCACAGTCAGCACAGCTGTCAGTGTAGCTCACGTTCCCGTGGAGTGCCTGATTGTTGAACAGGTCGACCGCGCCGCCGGCGACGAGGTCACCCTGAATCTGGCCGGCGGCGGCCTGTGTCTCGACTCTGTCGCCAAAGACAATCTCGCCGGCGGAGTTGACCGTGTCCTCGTCGTACTGGCCACAGTACGAGCCGTCACTGGAGTTGTAGCTGTCGAAGTACGGCGGTTTCGGGTTCCCACCGCTGTGACAGGGGTGTGAGGGGTTCGCCTGCAGGAGTAGTGTGCCAGTCGAGACCTGGCCGGCGACGGCCGACTCGGCGTTTATCTCACCAATCGGGGAGACGAGCGTCAGTGTCACCTCCTCGTTCTCGTTGTCGTACGCGACCTCGCCGTCGGTCCGGGTTTCGAAGTACTCACCCCAGCCACGGTAGAACTCGCTACCGACGGTCACCCTGACGATACTGTTCTGGAGCGGGTTCTGACTGCTGGGGTTCGGGAACTCCTGTGTGGTCGACGTCCGGCGGATGCGCCCGGTCCGCCCGGGGGCCGAGTCGCCGGCGAGTTCGATAGTCGGCAGGGTCAGCGTCGCGCCGCGGTAGTGAAACTCCGGCGGGGAGACCATCTGACCGCCGCTCTCGTCGGAGCGCCAGACACCGCCACCCTGGTAGGCGAGTCGCGTGTCGCCGTTCTCGTAGACGAGCGCGCCGAGTGTCGTGTTCATTATCTCCCGGGTGTTCTCCGTCGACCGGTTCGTCGCCGTCACGTTCAGCCAGCCGTTGTCCTCGAGCAGCGTGAACTGTTCGCCACCCTCGAAGGCAAACGAGGCACGGTGTGTGTCGGACTGGCCCAGTGCGACCAGTGCGGCGTTCGAGTCGAACTGTGTCAGCGTCTTCTGTGCGCGCTCCTCGGTGAGACGGTCCTCGGTGTCGCCGAGCGTCGTCGCGCCGAGCGTGACGACGATAATCGCACCGACGATGACGATACCGAACGCGAGCACGAACCCGATTGTCTCGGTCTGTGCCCGTCGGTCGCTCGTCGCGTCTGTCAGACCGTCGGCTCCCGAGAGCATTTCCAACAGGTACGTCGTCGGTCCAGATAAACGGCCGGGGTCGAAAGAGGGTCGACGGGCGCTCGTGGCGGGCAGACCGGTCGAGGAGGGCCGAACACGACACACCCGACCAGCGGTCAGTCGCACACGACCCACCCCCCCGTGTGCCACGGCCGGAGAGACGGCCTCTGTCGGGCGGGGAGCGGAGTCTTATGTTCGACGAGGGCAAACAGGAGATATGGTGACCGTCGAGACGGGAGCACGACTCCACTTTGGCTTTCAGAATCTCTCGCTGGCCCACGGGCGTCTGTACGGCGGTGTCGGTGTCGGTCTGCGGGAGCCACAGGTCGTGCTCACGGCAGAGCGCGCCGACACTGTCCGGTGTGACGACGAGGTGGAGTCGTACCTGCGGGCGGCAGTCGACGCGCTCGGTGTCGAGGGTGCGGCAGTCGGGGTCGAGCACTGCTTCGAGCGCCACGCCGGACTGGGCAGCGGGACACAGCTCGCGCTGGCCACACTGCTGGCGGTCGCGCGCGCGCACGACGTTCCCGCCGACCCGCGCGAGCGTGCCCCGGAACTGGGACGCGGGGGCCGCAGCGGTGTCGGCGTCGCTACCTTCGAGGGTGGCGGCTTCGTGGTCGACGCCGGACACACGACAGCGCAGTTCACGACGGCTCCACCCGACCGGGGGGACTGGACCGTCCCGGAGCCACTGGGCCGGTGGAGACTCCCCGAGAGGTGGCGGTTCTTGCTCGTAACACCGGGAGGCGAGGGTCCCAGCGGCCCGCCAGAGGACCAGCGGATGCGGACCGCCGTCGAGCGCGCCGACCCCGGAATCGCCGACGAGATTGCCACACTGTTGACACGGAAACTGCTCCCGGCCGTCGTCGAGGGAGACCTCGACGAGTTCGGGACGGCGGTGTCGCGGCTCGGACGTCTCAACGGCGCGTGGTACGCCGACGAGCAGGGTGGTGTCTACCGGCCGCCGGCCGGCGACCTGGTGGCGACCCTCGAGGGCAGTTCCGCGGTTGCCGGCGCCGGTCAGTCCTCCTGGGGGCCGACCGTCTACGGCGTGACCAGTGTCGACCGGCGCAGTCCTGCGGTCGAGGCCGGCGAGCGAGCGCTCGCCGAGGCCGGCGTCGAGGGGACAGTCCGGGTCGTGGCCCCCGCGACCGAGGGGGCGCGCCTCCGGCGGTGACCACCGGCCGTTCTCTGTTGGTCTCACACGCAATCGGGAGAGACAAACCCCGGGAGCCCCTTCTGTGAGTATATGGAGATAGAGTTTCTCGGGGGTGCACGCGAGGTGGGCCGGAGTGCCGTTCTCGTCAACGACTCGCTGTTGCTCGACTACGGGATAGAGACGGCGACGCCACTGCAGTACCCCCTCGAGAACCCCGACCCCGAGGCGGTGGTCGTCAGCCACGGCCACCTCGACCACGCCGGCGCCGTGCCAGCACTGCTCTCGGGTGACGCCCGGCCGGCGGTCCACTGGACGCCGCCGACCCGGGAACTCGCGCGCGTGCTCGCGCGCGACACGCTGAAACTCCACGGCAACACCCCGCAGTGCCGGTTCACCGAGACACACCTCCGTCGACTCTCGCAGGTCTCGGAGACACACGGCTACCGGGAGTCGTTCGAGGCCGCAGGTCACGAGGTGACACTGTACAACGCCGGTCACATCCCCGGAAGCGCGCACGTTCTCGTCGAGGACCCCGAGGGGACACGTCTGCTGTACACGGCGGATTTCCACACCACAGACCAGCGTCTCGTCGCCGGGTCGACCGCCCGACCACCGGCCGATATCGTCCTCACCGAGAGCACCTACGCCGACGTGACCCACGAGGACCGCGACGAAGTCGGGGCCCGCTTCGCCGAGAGCGTCCAGAACACCGTCTGGGAGGGTGGGACGGTCGTCGTCCCGGTGTTCGCAATCGGGCGCACACAGGAGCTGTTGCTCGTCTGTGCGGCACACGACATCGACTGCTACCTCGACGGTATGGGAAAGGAGGTCACACAACTGCTGCGGGGGTATCCGGAGTTCGTCCGCGACGCCGACGCGCTCCAGCGCGCGAAGTCAAACGCCCGCTTCGTCACCGGTCGTGACGGCCAGCGCGAGCGCATCGCCGACCAGAACACGGTCGTACTCACCACGGCGGGGATGCTCAGTGGTGGTCCCGTCGTCTCGTACATCCCGGAAATCCGGAGGAATCCGACGAACAAGATCACACTCACCGGCTACCAGGTCGAGGGGACACCGGGGCGCGAACTCGTCGAGACGGGGCGGGCCCCGTTCGACGGCCGGGTACTCCCCGTCAGCGCGCAGGTCGAGCAGTACAACTTCTCGGCACACGCCGACCGCGAGGGACTGCGCTCGTTTCTCGACGCCTACCGGGACACGCGGGTGCTGGTCAACCACGGCGACGACTGCGCGGGGTTCGCGGAGCGACTCCGGGCGGACGGCTACGAGGCGACTGCGCCGGAACTCGGGGCGCGTCTCGATATTGCTTAGTGGCTGGCCCCACAGCAACCAGCCATGGCCGACGACCAGCGTTCGACACCAGCCGTCGAAACCGACCACAGGGCTCCAGATGTCGCGGGCGAGGACGCGATTCCAACCACACACGTCGGGAGTCTCCCCCGCTCTGCGGAACTGCGCCCGCTGCTCGCCGACCCGGAGCAGCGGGGCACCGACCGGTTCGAGCGCGTCGTCTCCGAGGCGGTGCGCCGGGTCGTCCGCGAGCAGGCCGCGGCCGGACTCGATATCGCAAACGACGGCGAACAGAGCCGCATCTCCTACTCTGTCGACGCGACGACGCGCCTCTCGGGCTTTGGCCAGGGCACCGTCGAGCGCGAGTGGCCCGCAGACCTCGAGGAGTTCCCCGAGTACGGCGCGACACTGCTCGAGGACTCGGACAACATCGGCGGACCGGTCGCCACGGGTCCCGTCGAGTACGTCGGCACGGACACGCTCCAGCACGAACTCGCGCGCTTCGATGAGGCCGTCGCCGCGGAGAATCTCTCTTTCTCCGGCCGGTTCCACACCGCACCGTCGCCGGGTGCGGTGGTTCGGTTCACCGAAACCGACCACCACGACTCCGACCGGGCGTACCTGTTCGACCTCGCAGACGCGCTGGCGACCGAGTACGAGGGAATCGCCGGGACTGGCGCGACGCTCCAGGTCGACGCGCCGGACCTGCTGGCCGGGTTCACGCTCACACACAAGGGGGCCACCGTCGAGGAGTTCCGCGACCAGTTACGGACGTACGTCGCGGCGCTCAACCGCGCCGTCGAGAACGTCCCCGACGACCGGGTCCGCCTGCACGCCTGCTGGGGGAACTACCCCGGCCCACACCACTGCGACGTGGAACTGGTCGACGTCGTCGATATCCTCTACGAGGCCGACGTCGGCGCACTGGTCGTCGAGGGGGCGAACCCGCGCCACCAGCACGAACACCGGGCGTTCCGGGAGCATCCGCTCCCCGAGGACTGGTATCTCGTCCCCGGTGTCGTCGACGTCAAGACCAATATCGTCGAACACCCGGAGGTGGTGGCCGACCGTCTCGAGCGTTTCGCCGACGCAGTCGGCGGTCCGGGCCGACTCGTCGCGGGCACCGACTGCGGGTTCGAAACCGTCGTCGACGGCGCGAACGCGGTCCACCACACTGTCGTCTGGAAGAAACTCCAGACTCTCGTCGAGGGCACAGCACTGGCCTCCGAGCGACTGTGCTGAACTGACCACGGAGTGACCTGTGCCGGCAGTTCGACGGCCGTCCCGACACCACAGACCGCTCGCGGGGCGGGCCAGGGCAGTTCACTCGACTGCCAGGTCTACCACGAGGTGTGTCACGCCCTCGCCGTAGTCGCTTATCTGGCGCACGTCGAGCACCTCGACGGTCCGCTCGCCGGCCGCCTCGCGGATGCGACCGACCGGCCGGTCCGGGACGAGCGCCTCGGGCGTGGCCGCGTGCACGTGGACGGTGCCACCCGGGGCGAGCGCCTCGAAGGCGGCGTCGAGATACTCGTGGGCGTCGTCGTGACCCATCACGACACGGTCGAAGGCAAACTCACTGCCGCCGGCGGCAATCACCGCCCGGCAGTCCGCGCGGTAGGTTTCGACGCGGGGCTGGACCTCGTTGCGGACGACGTTCTCGACGAGATACTCGAACGCCGCCGGATTCCGCTCGACGGCGGTGACACGCGCGCCGGCGCGGGCCATCGGGAGCGTGAACTGGCCGACACCGGCGAACATGTCGAGCACGCGCTCGCTGTCGACGACGCCGCCCATTCGCACGCGCTCGGTTTCGTTGCCCGGCGAGAACACCACCTCCGAGAGGTCGAGCGCGTAGACGGTGCCGTGCTCTCGGTGGACCGTCTCGGTGTCGCCCTCGCCGGCGACCACCTCGACCTCGGGTTCGCGGTGGGGACCGTCGACGCCGTCGTTGGCCAACACCGTGTCGGCGCCGCCGTGTATCGCGAGCAACGCCTCGCCGAGTTCCCGCGGGCGGGGACAGTCCGCGACCCGGACGAGCACGACACTGCCGACGACGGCCCACGAACCCGGGGCGCGCTCGCGCTCGGCCTCGCTCCACCCCCGTTCACAGAGGTGGTCCGAGAGCGTCCGTACCTCCGACTCGCCGACGTCGCTCGCAACCTCGACGACGTCGGTTTCGGTCGGGGGGCGTGTCACCGGGACGGCGACGGTCTCCGGGCCGCAGTCGTACACACTCCGGTCGTCGTCGTAGACCCCCTCCGCGCGGAGCGCGCCGACGGCCACCCGTGCGCGGGCTTTCTCGACGACCGCGACGAGTGCCTGCCCGTTACTCATGTCGAGACAGGTCCGTGACCCACCGAGTTATAACTGTCTGCTCGTGCCCGGGTGGTCGGTTCGTGGTGGCGGCCTCCGACAGTGTAAAACCGGTCTCGGCCGAACCACGGGTATGGACCCGTTCGAGGGCGTCGACACCCAGGCGGTGGAGTACGAGCCGGTGGGTGTGAAGACTCTGCTGGTGGATATGAAAAACAGCTCCGAGTTGATCGTCGACCTGGCGTACTCGGCGCTGTTACACAGCAGTGACGAACTCGCGGAGGAGGTACTCAGGCTGGAGTCCGAGATGGACGTCCTCCAGATGCGGGCGCGGATGAACATGCTGATGGCCGCACGCACGACAGAGGACTCGAAGCAACTCGCGCCGGTGCTCGGGATGGTCGGGGCCGCCGAGAAACTCAGCGAGGCCGCCGGCGACATCGCACACGTCGTCCTCGACGAGGACGGCCTGCCCGGGGCGATTCGCGCGGCACTGCCCGACGCGACGGAGGTACTCGCCCGGGCGGAGCTGGCGGCCACCTCGGAGTACGCCGGCCAGACACTCGGCGAAATCGACCTCGAAACCGAGACTGGCGTCCGGGTAATCGCACTCCGGCGTGGCGACGACTGGACGCTCGACCCCACCTTCGACACCCGTCTCCTCGAGGGTGACAGTCTGTTGCTCCGTGGGGCCGAGGACAACCTCGCGGCGGTGTACGAAACTGTCGCCCGGGCACAGTACGAGAGCGCCGGAGCGGTCGACCACGATACCACGGACCTCGCCCGCGCCGTCGACAGTATCGTGTTGATGAAAAACGTCAGCGAACTCTCGGTCGACCTCGCGTACGCGAGTGTGCTGTTCGACGACGAGCAACTCGCGGCAGAGGTCCACGACCTCGAGGTCGAGGTGGACAGTTTGCAGGCCCGTCTCGAGGCCTGGACACTCCGGGCGGCCGGCGAACTCGACGACCCCGTCTCGTTGCGTGGACTCCTCAGACTGGCCGCCAGCACCGAACTGATAAGCGACGCCGCACTCGAGATAACAGAGGGCATCCTCCGTGACATCGACACACACCCCGTTATCGCCGAGTCGGTCCGGGAGAGCGATGTCGCCGTCAGGCGCGCGCGGGTCGCCGCCGACGGCCACTTCGACGGCGCGACGGTCGGAGCGGTCGGCGAGACCTGCCCCGGTGTCTCGGTCATCGCGGTCCACACCGCCGACGACGAGTGGGAGTTGTACCCCGACGACGAGGAACCAATCGCGGCAGACGACGTGCTCATCGCACGTGGCACGTGGGACGCCACCGAGCATCTGGTCAGGACCGTCGGCGCGTGACCCGGGGGTCGTGTGTCACCCACAAATAGACGAGTCCCGAGGTTCCGGGCGTGTAACTCAGAGAAACAGTGCCGGAACGGTGTTCCGGAAGATGTTCATCGAGATGATAAACAGCAGCGCGACGACGAACCAGTTGAACTTCCGTTCGTCGACTTCGAGTCGCCGGAGGTGTGTTCCAATCAGTAGCCCGACGATAGTGACGACAGCGATAACCGAGCCCAGCCAGAGACGGTAGGTCGTCAGCAGGTCGGTAAACAGCGCCATCTGGACGATGCGGACGGTGAATATCGCCGCGAGAACCATCGACAGACCGCCAATATACCGTTTGGCGTCCCGCTCGAACGTGTGGAAGTAGACCGGGAGCAACGGCCCGAGATTCGCCACCGCCAGGAGGAGTCCCTGGAGGAATCCGGCCACGCTGAGCGCGAACGGGTTGTGTGTCTCCTCGACGGTGACGAAATCCTGCGCGAGTTGGAAGAGAACGTACCCGAGAATCACGAGTCCGATGACGAACGGGACGACCGGACCGGCACTGAACTCCGCGAGCACGAACACGCCAACGACAGTGCCAGCGACCGCCAGCACCACCAGAATCCACTCCTCTCGCAGGAAGGCCACTCCGGTGTCCGTCTCGCCAATCTGGAACACGTTGAGCATCCACGGCGGAATCGCCAGCACGACGACAGCGACCGTCGGGTCGATTACCGAGGCGAATATCGGTGTCACGATGATGGCGTAGCCAAAGCCGAGCATCCCCTTGACGAGACCCGCGACAACCGCCACGAGAACGAACGCCCCGAGCAGCCACGGCGAGATGTCGGACTGGAGACCCCTGCTCAGGTTGTCGAATCCGGGAAAGAAGACCACAGAACTCGCGACGACGGCCACGGTCGCAAACACCATCGTCACCTCCCGGTACTGGAAGTTACACAGGTTCGAAACAAACTGCTCGACGTTGGTCTGTGATTCCTGATTACTCATCTGTCCAGAGATGCCAGCAGTATACCCACAGAACGGCTCCAGCGCGTATGCTCGTGCCTGCCGCGGCGATATTGGTAGCTATCCGGACCGCGATACCGGGTGACACGAGGCCCCAGAGCGGGCCTCTCTCGACGGTACGAGACCACAGACCGGTCGCTGGCACTACCTGGTAGTGTCACTGTTTGCGGTGAAAATCCCCGGAACGGTGTTGTCCAAACTGTGCTGATATCGTCCCCCTGACCGACACGGCGGCCCGTCTGGGTGCCCGCACTGCCTGTCGGGCGGCGGGTCGGACGCGCTGGCGGCGGTTAGTTAGGGGGCTGTACGGTGTCGTCTCCGGGGAAGCTGTCCGACGTGGCGGGCGTCCCGGTCTCTGCGAGGGAGTCTGCGGTTCCCACCGGAGCACTCTCCGAGGCGGGCGTCCTCGCGGTGTACCGACTCGCCCGCGTCTGTCTCACACGCCAGCTGCGGCCGTCCTGGTACACCCTCTCGGGGTATAGGTAGCTACCAGTTGTCGTACGTACTGGTACGTACGGGTCTCCATGAGAGAGTGCGACAATCTGCAGACACCGAACGTCGGTGAGCAGTATCCAGTTGGATATATTACTCATAGTAGCCTACTTGTACCAAACTGGCGACTGCACGGACGATGACGGACAGTCAGTCCGCGTCGAGTTCTGGCGCATCGCGGCGCAAATTCATCGCAGCGGCCGGCGGGTCGGCGCTGGCGCTTGCGGGTTGTACGAGCACCAGCGACAACGGCGACGAGAACGGCAACAGCAGTGGCAACGGGGACGGCGGCGAACTGTCGGGCACCATCGACGTTGCGGGGTCGAGTACCGTGGGTCCACTGATGGAGGCGATGGCGGCGAACTTCATCGAGGACAACCCACAGGTAGAGATTCCGATCCAGATTACGGGCTCGGGCGGTGGTTTTGCGAACTTCTTCTGCACCGGCGACAACGACTTCAACAACGCGAGTCGGCCGATACAGGAAGCCGAAAAACAGCAGTGTGAGGAAAACGGCGTCGAGTACATCGAACTCACGGTCGCGACGGACGCGCTGACGGTCGTGGTCAACAACGAGGCGGATTTCATCGACTGCATCACCGTCGAGGAACTCGCCCAGATCTGGGAGGCAGACCCAGCAGATACCTGGCAGGAGGTCAACTCCAACTGGCCAAACGAGCCCATCAACCGCTTCGGGGCCGCCGACACCTCCGGCACGTACGACTACTTCATCGAGAACGTCCAGGGCACAGAGCGGGGCCACACCGACGACTACCAGGCCACCGAACAGGACAACAGAATCGCACAGGGTGTGCAGGGCGACCAGTACGCTATCGGTTACTTCGGGTTCTCGTACTTCTTCCAGAACCAGGACCAGTTGAAGGCACTCTCTATCGACAACGGCGAGGGCTGTACCCCGCCGAGTCTCGACACCGCGGCCTCGGGCGAGTACCAGCCACTCTCGCGGTCACTGTACACCTATCCCGCAAAGAGTTCACTCGCCAAAGACCACGTCGCCGCGTTCGCGCGGTCGGTGCTCGAACAGTCGACCAACTCGACGCTGGTCGCCGAACAGGTCGGCTACGTGCCAAACACCGAGGCGAAGATGCAAGAAGAGATGGAAGAACTCAATAGCGCCATCGAAGAAGCATAGCGTACGATGGTCAGCCACCGGGAGCATCCGTCGTCGTCTACACGGACCACACACTACAACAACGGACTGTCGGTCAGGCACTCTGGGTGGTCGCCGTGAGCGAGGCGCCTCCCGACATCGACCTCCAGCGGTCGACCGGACTCGACCGACTCAAGGAGTCGGGTTACGGCGGCTTCTTTGTTCTCTGTGCCGCGGTCACCGTGCTCACCACGGTCGCGATATTCCTGACACTGGTGACCGATACACTCACCTTCGTCGGCGAGTATCCGGTGGTGGACTTTCTCACCGGGACCGAGTGGAGTCCAAACCCCATCGGCGGTGGGCAGGTGTTTGGCATCGTCCCGCTGTTGTTCGCGACGCTCGTGGTCACGGTCACCGCGTCACTGGTCGCGCTCCCGGTCGGGACGCTGACGGCAATCTACCTCAGCGAGTTCGCCAGTCCGCGCAAGCGCGCGATTCTCAAGCCGATGCTCGAAATCCTGGCTGGCGTGCCGACGGTCGTCTACGGCTACTTCGCGCTGGTGTACGTGACACCGGCGCTGCAGGCGACACTGTTCCCGAACATGAAGACGTTCAACGCGCTGTCGGCGTCGCTGATGGTCGGTATCATGGTGATTCCGATGGTCTCCTCTATCAGCGAGGACGCCATGAGCGCCGTGCCCGACGAACTCAGGCAGGCCGGCTACGGACTCGGCGCGACGAAATACGAGGTCTCGACGAGTATCGTCGTCCCGGCCTCGCTGTCGGGCATCGTCTCCTCGTACATCCTCGCAATCTCGCGAGCAATCGGCGAGACGATGATCGTCGTCGTGGCGATGGGGAACAACGCACGACTCCCGCCGGTCAAGGAGGGTGCACTCGGGATTCCGTACATCCATCCCGGTGACGCCCTGCTGGAACCGGGGATGACCATCACCGTCGCGATGGTCGACATCGCGGGCAGTGACCTCACCGGCGGGACGATTCCCTACGACGCGATGTTCGCGCTGGGACTGTTCTTGTTCGTGCTCACGCTCGTGATGAACGTCGTCAGCGACCTCATCGCACAGCGGTACAGGGAGGAGTACTGAGATGGCTGTCGACCGGGCAGACGGCGCGACGCAGTTCGAGCGAATCAGCAGACTCAGGGGACGGGCCTTCGAGGTGCTCTCGCTCGCCGCCTCGATGGTCGGTATCCTGATGCTCGCGGTGCTGTTGGTTTACGTCACCGTCGACGCGTTCAACCTCCAGAACGCCAGTGCCGGGTGGTTGCTGAGCTACTACGTGACACTCGTGCTCCCGTTTCTCGCGTTCTCGCTGTACAGCGCGCGCGACCGGGCACTCCTGGGACGGACGGCTCTCGTGCTCGGGGTCGGGATGGTCGCGTCGGCCGCCGTCTTCACCGGCATCGACCGGTTCGTCCGGTCGGTGCCACGCCTGAGTTGGCCGCTGTTTTACCTGTTCGTGGTGGTCGTGCCGACCACCGCCTACGTCGGGTTCGTCGGGAGCCGCAGACCCGTTGGACTCGTCGGTCTGGGCGTCACCGGCCGACTGGTCGGCGGTGCCGGGATGGGGGCCGCCCTGTTCGCGTTGTTCGGTATCTTCCAGGCCAACACCTGGCTCTGGGCGTACACGCTGGGCGTCTTCCCGGCAGTCTGTGTGTACGTCTACAGCCACCGCGTACTCGAGTCGCCGATGCCGTTCTCGGCGGGTGTGGTCGCACTCGCGGGTGCCGTGGTCTCGCTCCGGCGGGGAAATCCAACCGCCCTCGGACTGCTCGCGCTCTCGGTCGCTCCGGCGGGGGCGTTCTTTTTGAGATACGGCGGGCGGACCCGCAGCAGGCGCGACCGGTTGCTCGGTCTCGTCGCGCTGGTGGTCGCTGTCGGTGGGTTCCTCGCGAGCACCACGCTCGGACTCGCGCTGACGACGGTGTTTCCGGTCAGGCCGATTACCTTCTGGATATACACCTGGACGCTCGTCGTGCCGCTGTCGGCCGTTGTTGCCGTCCTCGTCGCGGGACGGTCGACCCGGGCACAGGGGGTCGTCGGTGGCGGTCTGGTCTTCCTGCTCGCGGCCGGCGTGAGCCAACTCGCGGCGTTCGTCGGCGTTACACCCTCGACGGCACTGCTCTATCTGCTCGCGACCAGCGTGCCGGTTGTCACCTACGGCCAGCGGACGGTCGAGGAGGGCGAGGGCGTCCCGGGACTCGCGTTGCCGGCGGTTCTGGTCGGCGGTTCGCTGGCCGGGGCCGCCGTTGTCCGTGTGATGGAGTTTGGCGCACCGAACCCGTGGCTCGACCCCAGCTTTCTCTCGGGTATCGCCAACCCGGTTCCGACGGCGACGGGCTTTTTCCCGCCGATTGTCGGCTCTGTGCTCGTCATCTCGATGGTCGCGGTGTTCTCGTTCGTCCTCGGGGTCGGGACGGCGGTGTTCCTCGAGGAGTACACGCCCGACAGCGGTCCCATCGCGGTCGTCACGCGGGTCGTCCAGGTCAACATCGCGAACCTGGCGGCCGTTCCATCTGTCGTCTACGGACTGCTCGGACTCGGCGTGTTCGTCAATCTCGTCGGGTTCGGTCTCGGAACCGCCATCACGGCCGCTGTCACGCTCTCGCTTCTCATCCTGCCCATTACTGTCATCTCGGCACAGGAGGCGATTCGGTCGGTGCCGGACAGTCTGCGCAACGCATCGTACGCGATGGGCGCGACGCGCTGGCAGACGACACGGAAGGTGGTGCTCCCCGAGGCGTTCTCGGGTATCCTGACGGGGACGATTCTCGCGCTCGGACGCGCAATCGGCGAAACCGCTCCCCTCATCATGATTGGTGCACCGAGCGTGGTCTTCTCCGCGCCCGACGGCGTCTCCGACAAGGTTGCCGCGATGCCGATGCAGATTTTCGTCTGGTCCTCCTCGGCGAAGACGGAGTTCCAGTACGGTGTTCTCGCGGCGGGCGTGGTGACACTGCTCGCCGTGTTGCTCGCCCTGAACGGAACGGCCATTATCCTCCGCAATCGCTCGGAACGGGAGTAACAATGCACGACACAGACGAACCAGTCGAACGGAAGGTACAGCTTACGGGTGGGTCGACCTACACCGTCTCGTTGCCCAAAGCGTGGGCGAACAAACAGGATATCGGTCCCGGTTCGCACGTGCGTCTCTACACCAGAGACGACCAGTTGGTGATGACGCGTCGCGACAACAGTCCGGACCAGCACCAGCAGGTGACCCGTATCGACGCCAGCAACCGCGAACCGTCGTCGCTGGCGCTGGCAGTCGGGTCGGCGTACGTCGCCGGCTGTGACGAGATTCGGGTCGACGGTATCCGTGACCACGACGACCGGCGTGCGGTCACGCGGGCGATTCGTGGGCTCGTCGGTCTGGAGGTGATGACCGAGGACGAACACAGCCTCGTCGCCCGGACGATGCTCGACGTGGCCGACCTCTCGCCCGAACAGACACTCACACAGCTCGAACGGACCACGCTCGACATGCACGAACAGGCAATCGAGACTGTGGTCGACGCCGACGGCGAGACTGGCAGCGAGATTGCCAGACAGGACGAGGACGTCGACCGCCTGTTCGCGCTCCTCTCGCGGGGGTTCCAGCAGTCACTCGTCGACCCTGCCGTGACGACACAGGGGGCACTCGCGCCGTTCGAGTACTACATGACCGGCCGCCAACTCGAACGCATCGCCGACCACGCCGAGAAGATCGCCACCACCGCGGGCCGTCTCGACGACCCGCCGCCGGCGGAGATTGCCGACGAACTGCGCGAGAGCGGCGAACAGTCACGGGCCATCGTCCGGCGCGCACTCGCCGGTCTGCTGGAGGCCCACAGTGACCCCGCGGAACTGAGCGCGGTAATCGCCGACGCCGAGGCGTTGCTCTCCCGAATCGAGCAGACCGACGAACGACTGTACGAGCGGGACCTCGAGGCGGGCTACCCGCTCGGACTCGTCGTCGACAGTATCGTCCGCACCACCGAGTACGGCGTCAACATCGCAGAGGCCGGGCTACAGGCACGCCACCGGAGCAGACAGCACTGACAGCGGGCCAGACCCCGGCTACCGCGGGTACAGGTGGTCCCAGGGACGCTCGCGCTCGATTGTGGCACTCGCCGCGAGTACCGTCTGGTCGTCGTACCGCTGTCCGACGACCTGTAGACTCGCGAGTCCGCCGTCGGGCGTCTCGCCGGCGGGCACCGCCGCGGCGGGGTTGCCGGTCCAGTTGAACGGCCACGTCAGCGCACGCTCCCAGTCGAGCCCTCTGTCGGTGTGTAGTTCGAGTTCCGAGACTGCCGTCGTCGGCGTCACCAACAGGTCGTACTCCTCGAAGACGTCTGCCACGGCGTCGAACAGCTGTGTGCGCCCGATACCGGTCGCGGCGACGTCCGGAACAGTCTTCTCGTCGCCCATCTCGAGCAGTCGGAGCAGACTGTCCGACACCGTGTCCGGGAACTCCCGCAGGTCCAGGCCGAGTTCCTCCCGGAGCACCTCCGCGACACCGACGAACGTCGTCGAGAACGTCGTCTCGATATCCGCGGTGAGTTCGTCGAGCGAGCGTCCGTGGTCGACGGTGACCGGTTCGACCGTCGCGCCGGCGGCCTCGAGCGCGTCGGCGGCCTCGGAGACGGTCTCCTCGACTCCCGACTCGACCGGGAACACCTCGAGGTCGGGGCTGTACCCGACGCGCAGGTCCTCAACCGACTGGTCGACCCCGCCCCGGAAGTCGATATCGACGGGGACACTGCCGGGGTCACGCGGGTGGAACCCGGACATCACGTCGAGCATCACCGCGGCGTCGCGCACGGTCCGGGTTATCGGCCCCACGACGACGTTGAGCGGTTTCGTGCCAAAGGCGTTTGGCCGGGAGTCGAACGGCACAAGACCGTACGAGGGTTTGTATCCAAAGACGTTACACGCCGCCGCGGGAATCCTGAGCGACCCGCCGGCGTCACTCCCCGTCGCCACCGACGCCATACCGGCGGCGACTGCCGCGGCCGCGCCACCCGACGAACCGCCTGCGTTCATCTCCGTGTCCAGCGGCGACGCCGTCGCGCCGACGTACTCGTTTTGTGTGACACCTTTGTGGCCGAACTCGGGGGTGTTCGTCTTTCCGAGTATCACCGCGCCGGCCTCCTCGAGTCGTTCGACGGCCGCACTCGTCCGGTCTGCGGTGTACCCCGACGCTCCGACGAGTGCCGACCCGAACGAGTGGGGGACACCCTGTTTCATGTCGCGGAGGTCCTTCAGCGCGACCGGCACCCCGTGGAGAGGGCCGGGGTCCTCGGTTTCGAGTGCTCGTTCGGCCTCGGCCGCGGTGTCGCGTGCCAGTTCCTCGGTGACGGTGACGTAGGCGTTTATGTCGTCGTCGCGCCGGTCTATCTCGGCGAGATAGCCCTCGACCGCCTCGGTCGGCGAGAGGGTCCCCTCGCGTATCCTCGTGGCCAGTTCCGTCATCGGTTCGAACGGGTCGAATGCTGTCTCCGACATTACAGTTCGTCCGCGAGTTCGTCGGCGTCGATGTCGGCCTCTTCGAGCGCCGCCTCCAGGTCCTCGCCGCCACCGCCGCCCATGCCGCCACCCATCCCCATCATACCGGGCATCCCGCCGCCCTCGATAATCTCCTGGACGACGACACGGTCGACACCCAGCAGGTCCGTCAGTTGCTGGCCGATCTGTTGTTTGCCCATCATCCACTGCTGGTTCATCGTCAACTCCGGCGTCGCCTCGATGTACAGCGACTCCTTCTCGGCCTCGACTGTCTCGTAGGTCGGCCCCTCCTCGTCCTCGTCGTCCTCGCTCTCTGCCTCCTCTTTGCCACCCTCGTCGACGAGTTGCTCTTCTTCGACAGTATCGGTCTGGAACCAGACCTCGAGGTCCATATCGAGCAGCATCTCGATGAGACCGCTGGCCTGTTGTTCGCGGTCGTCGACGGTGTCGGCGACCTCCCACTCGTACTCGATGTCGTCGCCGGCGAGCGGGTGGTTGAAATCGACCCGCGCACGACCGCCGACGATCGTCTCGACGAACCCCTCCTCGCCCTCGATGCGGACGTTCGCGCCGGGGTACTGGTCGTCCTCGGGAATCTTGTTCTTGCTGACCGTGCGGACCTCGTCGTCGTCGTACTCGCCAAAGGCCTCGGTGGCGGGAACAACGACCGACCCGGTGTCACCGACTGTGCTGCCGACGATATCCTCCTCGACAGAGGGGAAGACGTGGCCCTCCCCCAGGACGATTGTCCGCGGACCGAACTCCTGGTCGGCCTCGACGTCTGCCTCCTCGGCGACCTCCTCGTCGGTGGTGTCGACGAGACGGCCGTCCTCGACGGTGCGTGCAGTGTACTCTATCTCGACGAAACCACCCTCCTGCAGCCCTGTCGTGGTCTCGTCGTCGGCCGTCTCCGCCTCGGAACTGCTGGTGTCGGCCTCTGCAGTCTCCGCCTCGGCGGTCTCCTCTGCCGCCGCGGTTTCCTCGGTGTCGGCCTCTGAATCGTTGCTCATACCGTCTTACACTGTCGTAGTACTCTTAAGGACACTGTTTCGACCCCAGTTGCTCACCCGGCGACTCCGGGACAGTTTTGTTCCTCGCCCGACGACAGGGGGTCATGTACGAGGTGGAGTTGAAACTCCGGGCCGACCACGACCGGGTGAGAGAGCGACTCGCCGACTGTGGAGCAGACCGGGTCGGCGCGGTCACACAACGAGACACCTACTACGACGCACCGGACCGCGATTTCGCGGCGACCGACGAGGCGCTCCGGGTGCGCCGCGAGCGAGACGACGGTACGCGGGTCGTCCTGACGTACAAGGGACCACTTGTCGACAGCGACTCGAAGACCCGCGAGGAGGCCGAGACACGCGTCAGCAGCCGTGAGGACGTCGAGGCGATTCTCGGCGGTCTGGGGTACGAACCCGCCGCGACGGTGGTCAAAGAGCGCGAGCGCTACGCCGTCGGTGACTGCACGGTCACGCTCGACCACGTCGAGAAACTGGGCGAGTTCGTCGAGGTCGAGCGCGAGGCCACGGAGGCGGATATCGACGACGCGCGCGGTGACACGGTTGCGGTGCTCGAGACACTCGGTCTCGACCCCGACGACCAGATTCGGACCTCGTACCTGGAACTCCTGTTCGAGGCGTGACCGTGCCGGGAACTGCCCCGGACCCGGAGTCGCCCCCGGTGACCGCTGTGGGAATGCGAGAGTTCTGTAGCCAGGCCGTTCAGGAAAGCACAGGTCGACCCGGTATCTATTCACATGTTCGATAGGAGAGCCGAAACCAACCGAGAGCCATTCGTCAGACGCGCGGCGGCGTGGGCGACGGGACTCTCCTGGGAGGATATTCCCACGGACGTGCGGCGGGCGGCACTCGCACAGCAGGCGAGCACCCTCGGTGGGGCGGTCTGGAGTGTCACACACCCCGCCGGCGAGCAGATTGCCGAGGCCACCGAACGGCAGTACGAGCCGGGTGTGTCGGCGTTTCTGGGCGGTCGGTCGCTCACCGCCGAGGGAGCGGCATACGGGAACGCGGCGCTGTCGATGGCGCTGGATTTCGACGACACGATTCTGGGCGGTCACACCGGCCACAGTTCGGTGTTCACTGCGCTGGCCTACGCACAGCAGGCCGGGGTCACGCGCGAGCGTGCACTGGTCGCACAGGTCGCGGCAAACGAGGTGGCCGCACGGGTCGCGTCGGCGGCAGCGGTCGGTCCCTTTCGCGGCCAGCAAACCGCCTACATCCACGCACTCGGGGCCGCGGTGGCGCGGGCCGTCGTCGAGGGTGACAGCGAGCGGGTCCTGCGCAACGCGCTCGGTATCGCGTCGGCACAGCCACCCTGGCCTCTCTCCGGGCCCTTTTTTGCCGGCGACGCCAAACACTGGCTCGCCAGCGACCCGCTCAAAACGGGCGTCGCCGCCGTCGACGCCGCCCGGAGCGGCCAGCAGGGCCAGGACACGGTCATCGAGGGCGAGTCTGGCTTTCTCTCCGAGTTCGCGACGATTCCGATTCCGGCCTTTCTGGACGGACTCGGGACGCGGTGGCACACCCGCGCGGTCACGGTAAAGGAGGTGCCCGGCTGTGCGTACGTCACGGCTCCCGTCGAGGCCACACTGCGAATCGCAGAGCAAACCGACGTCACACCCGAGCGGGTCGAGTCGGTCACCGTCGAGGCGTCGCTGTTCGCGACAGAGGTCGACGACCGGGCGTCGCCGGCCATAGAGGGGACGGCGAGTCCGCTCTCTGCGCTGACGTTCACCGTGCCGTACAACGTTGCCGTCGCACTGACCGACGGCGAACACACGCCCCGTCAACTCGCGCCGGCGCGTGTCGAGGACGCGGCCGTCTGGGAACTGGCAGAGCGGGTGACCCTCCGTCACGACGAGGAACTGACGCTGGCCGCGCTGGACTCTGAGGTTCCGGTCGGGGCGATGCTGCGCCCTATCGGGCTTCCGGTGGTGGCCTACGCCGCGAAAACCGTCGGTCCGGTGGCGGCGGTGCGGCATCTGCCGACACTGCTCCGGTTCGCCCGCAAGCGCCCGCTGCCCGGGGACCTCTCGGGGGCAGACAAGCAGATGGGCGCACGGGTGGCCGTCGAGACGACGGACGGTCGGGTCTACGTCTCCGAGGTCTCACATCCCAGCGGGTTCGCCGGCCACCCACTCGACGATATCCTCGAGAGCGCGACCACGAAGTACCGCGAGGCACTCCTCGAACGCGGGTTGTCGGCCGAGGCCGCGAGACGGGAGACACGGGCCCTACTCGAGTTCGGGAGCGACGAGCGGGTGACACTGCCGGGTGGTGAGCGGTGAGCGGGCCCGACTCTGTCGGCGCGGTCGTCAACCCCGTCAGCGGCACCGGCGCGGGCGTGGGGTTTGCGGGCGAACTGGCCGGGATTTTCGCCGGCGCGACAGTCGAGACACGGGTCACGGTCCGTCCGGCACAGGTCGGCGAGTTCGCCCGCGAACAGGCCACAGACAGCGACCTGCTGGTGTCGGTCGGCGGTGACGGCACACTCAGAGAGGTCGTCACCGCGCTCGTGGACCACCCCGAACCGCCGCCGGTGTTCGTTGTTCCGGCGGGCCGGGGCAACTCGGTGTACCGCCACCTCTACGGCGACAGCGACTGGCGCGCGCTCGCCGGAGCGATTGCCGAGGGTTACGAGAGCGTGCCACTCGACGTCGGCGCGGTCACCGCCGACCCGGCGCTCCCGGCACGGCGGTTCGTGCTCGGGTTCACCGCTGGACTGTTCAGGAGCACCGTCGTCCACGCCGAGCGCTTCGACGCCCTCCCCGGTCGGTTGGCGTACCTGCTGGGCACCGCGCGGGCCGTCCTCGGTGACGACCCCGTGACGGCGGCGGTCGACGTCGACGGTGACCGACTGTTCGCGGGCGAGGCGCGGCTGGTCGCGGTCGGCGGCGGCCGCTACCGGGGGAGCGAGTTCGCGCTCTTTCCGGACTCACAGCCCGGCGGCGGCCGGTTGCACGTGCTGGTGGTCGAACCGGTCGGAGCGCGCGGCGCGATAGAGGTCGTCTCGCGGGCCCGGCGTCACAGACTGCGCTCGCACCCGTGTGTTCGGTCTGCGAGTGGCACCGAGGTGACGATTACTGCACCCGACGGCCTGCCTGTCGAGGTCGACGGCACGGCACTCGAGACGCAGGTCTCGCGGGCGAAGGTGGAACTGGTAAGTGAACCGCCCCACTACGCCACACCAACAAGGGGTCAACAGTGACTGGATACACACGCAGGAACATTCGTCACCTCGTCGACGCGGTGATTCCGCGCACGCCAGAACTGGCAGAGAGCCACGGCCCGGAGCACGTGCCGGGCGGACTCGACGTCGGTATCGACGACTACGTTATCGAGTCGTTCAACAGCTATCAGGAACACCACCTCGGCCCGCTCTCGACGGTTCTGCGGGCGCTTGGGGTCCGGAACTACCCGTACGCGGTTCTCGTCGCGCTGTTGCTCGACGTGGTCGCGGTCGAGTTGCTCCTCCGGCGCGACAACGAGGAGTCCGTTGCCGTGGCCTCGACGGCCACACCGTTTGCCAGACTCTCGCGGCGCGACCGACTCAGGGCGGTCGAACTGCTGGAGACGGGCGCGCTGGACACGCTGGCGACGAAGACCGACGACCGGTTGCCGGTGCTTGGCACCGTGCGCTTTCTCGCGCTCGGGGTCAACACGTTTCCGCTGCTTGGCTACTACAGCGAGTGGCCCGGCGACACGGTCGAGACCAACCCCGGCTGGCAACAGACCGACTACCCCGGTCCCGCAGAGGGGTACAGCGAACACATGGGCTACGAAATCGACGAGTTCGACGGAGACGAGTTCGCCCCCGGCGGGGACGACGCCGACGAGGACCAGCGAGCGGGGCAGTCGGGTGCGGACGACGCCGACGAGGACGGACGAGAGCGGGAGGGAGAGCAATGACCGACGTGGTGGTCGTCGGCGCGGGCGGTGACGGGCCGGCGCTGGCGTGGCGACTCGCAGAGCAGGGCATAGACGTGCACGTCCTGGAGGCGGGGCCGTGGCACGGTAACGAGGAGTATCCAGAGCCCCACCAGAAGCCGGGTGCAGGGCAGACGGAGACGCCAGAGCCACTGAGTGGTGAGTTGCTCGACGAGCAGTACACCGACCAGGAAAACGAGATGGCCAACCCGGTCGGGGGCAAACTCAGGTGGGGGCCGGCCGACCGCGGGCGCGCGCCCTGGGCCCGGACGATTCCCGACAACGCGCTCGTCTGGCAGGCCGCCGGCGTCGGCGGCACGACACTGGCCTACCTGGGCAACCACCCCCGGGCGTTTCCGGCGTCGGTGACCGACGACGAGATGTGGCCCTTCGACTACGAGGAACTGGTCCCCTACTACCGGGAACTGGAGGAACTGCATCCCGTGCGCCCGGCACCGACGACGCCAAAGGAGGCGGTGTTCTACCACGGCTGCCGGGAGGCTGGCTACGAACACACCGAGAGCAAGAACGTGACGAGTCCGGGCTTTCGACCGATGCCAAACGCCGTCCTCCAGCCAGACGACAGGCTCGAAGGGGAGTACGATGGCTCGTACCGTGCCCCCGAAATCGAGGGGTCGACACTGGCGGGGCAGGAACTCCACGGCGACCCCCACCCCCGCGGCGCGCCGGTCGAGGAGCGAGCGAAACGCTCGTCGATGGTGAGTCTGGTCCCCCGCGCGCTGGAAACCGGTAACGTCTCGGTCCAGCCAAACGCCTTCGTGACCGAGGTGCTGACCGAACGCCACGGCGGCGACCTGGTCGCCACCGGCGTCGAGTACCGGGACACCTGGCGCGGCGAGACCGAGCGAATCGAGGCCGATATCGTCGTGCTGGCGGCCGGCGCAATCGAGACGCCACGGCTCTGGCTGAACAGCGACCTGCCAGACGGCGAGTGGGTCGGCCGTGGACTCACGACACACTGGTTCGACTGGGTGGTCGGTTTCTTCGAGGAGGAGACCCTGGAGGAGATTATCGGGCGCGAGGCCATCCGGCCCTACGTCGGTCAGAACGGCGCGGCCAGACTCGACTACCCCGGACTGGGCGCGCTCGCGGTCAACGCGATGCCGCCGGCGGTCACTGCCGCGTCGACGTTCTCCATCAGCCAGGGCGGGTACAGTTTCGACAACGACGTTCCGCCCGAGCGCCCGTGGGACACCAGTGGACGCGTCGTCGGCACCGAACTAAAGGAGTTCATGGCCGACTACCCGCGGATGTTGACCGTCATCGTCCACACAGACGACCAGCCACGAACGGAGAACGGCGTCAGACTGGACCCGACGACCCGGGACGAACACGGACCGGTGCCGGTCGTCGAGTGGGAGCCAAGCGCCACAGACGACCGGAAGCGAGAGCGACTGGCCGTCATCGCGAGCGAGATTCTGGAGGCCGCGGGCGCGTCGCGCATCCACCGGACCGACCAGGCCCCCGCGCTGTTGCACATGCAGTCGACGATGCCCCTCGGGAAGGTGACCGACAGCGCCGGCGAGGCCCGCGACGTGGGCCGACTGTTCATCGCCGACCACAGCGTCATCCCAAACGGCGTCGGCGGGGCGAACCCGACCCACACGGGACAGGCACTCGCGCTCCGGACGGCAGACAGAGTCCGCGAACGGTACTTCTGAGACGGATACCCGGTCGACCGCCAGGACGGCGAGCACTCGGGCGCCGTCGACCGCAGAATCCGGAACACTCAGTATGCTGTCCGACTGAGATGAGTGTATGGCTATCGAGACGGAGACCCCCACACAGGAGACGACAGCGTTCGAGGGAACCGAGTGGAGCCGCGAGAAACTGGACGCGCTCGTGGCGCGTATCGTCGACAGCGAGGAGACCGTCGGCGAACCGATGACCGTCGAGTCGCCGTCGGACGGCGAACAGATCGGCGCGATTCCGCGACTCGGCGAGACGGCAGTCGACGACGCCGTCGCGCGAGCACGCGAGGCCGCCGACGAGTGGGCCGACCGGCCGGCGAGCGAGCGTGCCGAGGTGCTCGACAGGTTCGCGAATCTCGTCGAGCAGAACAACGAGGAGTTGCTCGACCTCATCCAGTTAGAAACCGGCAAGGCGCGTATCGACGCGCTGGAGGAGATGATCGACCCGCCGATGGCCGCCGACTACTACGCCGAACGCGGGCCGGACCTCGTCGACGACGAGAGCCGTGACGCCGCGTTCCCGCTGGTCACCTCGACAGAGGTGACCTACGACCCCGTCGGTGTGGTCGGTATCATCTCGCCGTGGAACTACCCCCTCTCGCTGTCGTTTATCGACGCGATTCCCGCGCTGTTCGCGGGCAACGGCGTCGTCATCAAGCCCGACGACAAGACACCGTTCACGGCGCTCCGACTCGCTGAACTGTTCTTCGAGGCCGGACTGCCCGAGGAGTTGTGTGCCATCGTCACCGGCGAGGGGCCGACAATCGGCGAGTCGCTCATCGAGCGGGTCGACTACGTCACCTTCACCGGGAGCACCGACACCGGTCGAATCGTCGCAGAGCAGGCCGGACGGAACCTGATCGACTGCTCGCTGGAACTGAGCGGCAAGAATCCGATGTTGGTTCTCGAAGACGCCGACGTCGAGATGGCGGTCCGTGGCGCGATTCAGGCCTGCTTCACCAACGCCGGCCAGATCTGCCTCGCCGCAGAGCGCGTCTACGTCGAGGAACCGCTGTACGATGCGTTTCTCGACGAACTCGTCGCCCAGACCGAGGACCTGACGCTTGGCGCGAGTTTCGACTACGGGCCAGACGTCGGGTCGGTCATCAACGAGGAGCAACTCGAACGGGTCGCCTCCCACGTCGAGGACGCCCGCGAGCGGGGCGCGACGGTCCACGTCGGCGGCGAGAGACGCCCCGACATCGGCCCGTACTTCTACGAGCCGACGGTGCTGACCGACGTGCCGGGAGATTCACTACCCGCCTGCGAGGAGACGTTCGGGCCGGTCATCACCGTCGAACCGGTCGACTCCGTCGAGGAGGGCATCGAGGAGGCAAACGACTCGACACACGGCCTGAACGCGAGTGTCTGGACGACCGACCGCGAGCGTGGAGAGGAGATTGCCCGCGACATCGAGTGTGGCACCGTCGGTATCAACGACGGCTACGCCGTCGGCTACGCCGCCGCCGACGCGCCGATGGGCGGCATGAAGGATTCGGGTATCGGCCGCCGCCACGGTCCCGAGGGACTCAAGCGCTTTGTCGAGTCGAAAACCGTCGCCACCTCGCGCGTCGGGCCGGTCGATACGCCGCCGCTGGTTCCGGACACGCTGTACGCCTGGAGTGTGCTGAAACTCTCGCGGTCCTACCGCCAACTCCGCAAGAAACTCCGGTAACAGAACAGTCCCCAGCGCCTGGGTGGTTACCGGCGCAGTTCTGCGAGTGTCGCCGCCGCCTCGCGGGCCGTCTCCAGGTGTTCTCGTGCCCGCCGCGGGTCGTCTGTTGCCTCGGCGCGCTCGCTGAACCGGACCAGCGTCCGGGTGAGTGCCGCTCTCGCCGCTCCAACGTCGCCTTCGGGCGCTCTCGTCGCCTCGACGTCACCCTCGGGTGGTCCCGCCGTACCGATACCGGCCGCCGAGGCCCCTACTGTCCCGTTGTCTTTCGCCGGCACGTCGTTGGTCTGTTGCTCGGCCGGTGGGTCGGCGTCTCGCCGCGCCGGTGGCTCTGCCTCGTGGTGGGGGTCCCGGTCTGTGGTCTGCTCTCGCCTCGTGGACTGTGTAGAGTCACCCGTCTCGGGGGGGTTCTCGCCGTCGCTGCCGAACACGACCCGGCGGTCGTCGTCCGGTGTGGTCACCTCGACGGTCCCTTGCTCGTTGGAGTCGGAGTCGTCTGTCTCCCGCTCGTCCGTCTCCGCGCTGCCGTTGCGGTCGACGGCGCGCTCGCAGGTCGCACAGAACTCCTGGCCCTCGTAACGGAAGATAGGGTCGCCACACTCCGAGCAGTGTGCGTTTGTCATCGTCGCGCCCTGCAAGAGGAGTTCGCTCATCTGCTCTGTGGCCTCGCGTTTCTCCCTGTCCTGTTCGTACTTTTCTCGGAGCCGTTCCCGTTCGGCCTCCTCGTCGAAGTCGCTCATACCTGTACGTGAGCAGACTGAGAGAGATATGGCTTGTGGGCCCAGCGTCTCGCGCGACCAGGCAGACACCGCCACGCGACACTGTCACGGTGCCGGCAGACACGCCGAGATGTGTCCTCACAGTTGTTTCTCCATCTCGACGTGTGCCATCCCGGCCTCCTCGAAGACGTCGCTGGTGGTCTCGTAGCCAAGTCGCCGGTAGAACGCCTCGACTGTGGTCTGTGCGTGGAGGACGAGTCGGTCACAGCCCTGCTCTCGGGCCGCCCTCTCGACGGCCGCCATCAGTCGCTTCCCGAGTCCCTCGCCGCGGTGTGAGTCACGGACTGCAATCCGCTCTGGTTTCCCCCGGCCCTCCGTCGGCGTCCGGAGTCGGGCGGTGCCGACCGGTCGTCCCTCGGGGTCGTAGGCGACGAACTGGCTCGCCCGCTCGTCGAGTCCGTCGAGTTCGAGTTCCGCCGGAACGCCCTGTTCCTCGACGAAAACTGCCTCTCTGACCGCGTGTGCGTCCGCGAGCGTCGCCCCACCGGCCACCCGTCGAATCTCGTACCGGCACATCGACTGTGGTACCGGCGCGACGCAACTGAGGCTTTTGCTCCCGACGGACAGACCGGTTCTGTCGCGCATCGCAGTCCACAACCGCGGGGGGGTGAGAGTCCCCGCGGTACTTCACCCCTCGTTGCTCGTCTCCTCGCCGTTCTCGGTGCTGTTGTCGTCTCCGTTACCTTTGTTTGGCTTCGTCCCGTCGCTGAAGACGCCGACCCCACAGCCCGCGAGTCCAGCGGTTACCCCTGCGCCGAGCAACTGAAGCAGTGTTCGTCTGTCACTGTCGGTCATTGGTCTGTCGGGAGTTCCATGCAGGGGTGATTGAAAGCTTCGATTCCCGCATCAGCGGCGACTGTCACGAACTCCGTAGCGTCCGGTAGGTCTCGAGGTACTGGTCGAGTACCTGCTCGTGGTCGAAGGCCGTCCACGTCTGCTCGTGGCTGTGGCGGTCGAACGAACCGGCGTCGACGATGGCGTCGGCGAGTTGCTGTGGGCTGGTGACGCGGTAGCTCCGGGGGTAGCTCTCGATGAGTTCGTGCGCGCTGGCGTCGGTCTGGTACTCGACGATACCGACACAGCCACACGCAAGCGCCCAGAGGAGTTCGGTGGCGAACCGCTCGCGGGCGGCCGTCTGGACGAACACGTGTGCACCGCGGTACAGCGACAGTCGCCGGTCGCGGTCGCAGTCGCCGGCGAAGGTCACTCTGCCGTCGATGCGGAGTCGCTTTGCCTCCTCGACGAACTCCTCGCGGCGCGGGCCGTCACCGACGACCGTCGCCTGCCAGTCCCGTTCGCGCAACTCCGCGAGTCCCAGCAGGAGGTCGTCGATGTTGGCCGTCTCGTCCAGTGGGTGTGCGTAGACGATATCGACCCCGTCGGCGGGTTCGACGGTCTCGATGCGCGAGACGTCGATACTCTCGGGAATCACGGTCGTCTGGTCCGCGCTGGCCCCCAGTTCGCGCACCTCCGTCCGGACCAGCTCCGAGGGCGTTATCACTCGAGTGGGGCGTTTGGCCGCGAGTTCCGTCAGACGCCCGCCAGCGAGGTTCTCGTCGCCGAACCACTCGACGACGACCGGTGTGCGCGCGAGTGTGCCACCCGAGAGCGCCGCGAGCACCTGTTGTGGTGGCGACGGGCGAACGTGGACGATGTCGGGTCGGTACCGCGCCAGCACCAGCGGCAGACGGGCGAGATACGACGACCGCGCCGTGCCGAGTGTCACACCCCGGTAACGGAGTCCGTCGTCGACGAACTCGTCGGTGTAGTCGTCCCACCACTGGCCACAGAACAGCGTCACGTCGTGGCCACACCCGGCGAGCAGGCGGGCGACCCGCTCGAAGCGCCGACTCCCGGCGGTCCTCCGGTGCCGGGTGGTCTCCAGTGACGCGAACGCGACGCGCATACTCCTCGTGACGGTGCCGGGGAGAAAAACCCCTCTCCTCGCCGCCGACACTGGAGGGCACGACGCTCAGAGAAACTCCCGAACTGCGGTCGCAATCTGACCCGGCGCACTGGCTATCCCGGCGTGACCGACCCCCTCGAGTTCGACGCGACGGGTGTCTGGAATCCGTGTCTCGAGCACGTCGATAGAGCGCTTGAGGTTGTCGAGACTGTGCTCGCCGGTGAACAACAGCGCCGGCACCGAGAGGTCGAGTCCGTCTGGACGGAACCGCTCGACGATAGCCGACTCGCGAACCATCGTCTCTGCGAGCGAGAGACAGTCGGGCCAGATGGGCCACTGTTCGACGTTCTGGGCGCCCGCGGCCTCTCTGAAAAAGAGTTTGACCGCGGCCTCTCGCTCGCCCTCTGCCAGCAACCCCTCCATCCGCGACGCGATGCTCTCGTACTCCCGGTCGACCGTGACCGCCGGCATCGGTGGCTCGTAGAGAATCAACCCGTCGACGTCGAGTTCCTGCGTGGCCGCCATCGCGACCAGTCCGCCAAAGGAACTGCCAAAGAGGATTCGACTGTCGGCTGTCTCTGCGACGGCGACGGCGTCGTCTATCTCGTGACGGAATCCGTATCTGTCGCCGTCCTCGCTCGCGCCGCGCCCGCGGCGGTCGGGCACGAGCAGTGTCGCGTCTCCGGCGAGTTCGGGCACCAGCGGCAGCCAAATCTGGCGGGTGACGCCCGTCCCGTGGAGGCAGGCAATCGCCGGCCCGTCGCCGTGTCGCTCGTACCCGATTTCCGTGCCGTCCGCCGACGAGACTCGCTGCATACAATCGGATAGACGTGACCGCCACACCTGAGACTGTCGACTCGGACGCCGACAGTCACCGGCAGTCTGTCTGCGGCACACTTTTGCTGTGGTACCGTCTACGGTGAGATATGCTCAGCGCGAAGATGGAGGATTATCTGAAGGCAGTTTACGAGATTTCACAGCGGGAGGGGGCGCCAGTGTCGACCTCGAGTCTGGCAGAGTACTTCGAGGTGACACCGCCGACGGCGACCAGTATGATGGAGAAACTCGCAGACCGAGGACTCGTCGAGCGCGAGAAGTACAGCGGCGTCGAGTTGACCACGGAGGGTGAGACTGTCGCGCTGGAGGTGGTGCGACACCACCGACTGATAGAGACCTACCTGGCCGAACACCTCGACTACGACTGGGCGGAGGTCCACGAGGAGGCCGACCGACTCGAACACCACATCAGCGAGGCATTCGAGCGCCGTGTCGCCAACAAACTCGACGACCCGGAGGTAGACCCACACGGTGACCCGATTCCAAACGACGCACTCGAACCGCTCGCGAGCGGTTCCGGCGCGACACTCGGCGAACACACCGAGGGTGACATCGTCGTCGTCCGCCGGGTCCGGGACCGTGACGCCGACGAACTCGCCTACCTGCAGGAGGCCGGCATCACGCCGGAGACAGAACTCGCGGTCACCGAGGTCGCTCCAATCGGGATGGTGACGGTCGAACTACCCGACGGCGAGACGGTGTCCGTTCCCGACGAGATTGCCGACTCGATTCGCGTCCGTGCCACCGACTCTGCCGAGGCAAACGGTACGCCCTGAGGACGTCTGCCCCGCGAGTGTGGCCCCTCGCGTCGGGTTCCGCGCTCGCAGCGACGACCGACTGTCTCTCTGCCCGAAACGTTGCACAAGGCTGGTTTACTACGACTGACTACCGGTAGCTATGCAGGTTGTCACAACCGAAACCGTTCCCGGACACGATATCAGTGAAACGCTCGGAATCGCCCGCGGCAACACGGTCAAGGCACGCAACGTCGGCAGAGACCTCACACAGAGCATCCGCAACATCACCGGTGGCGAACTGAAAGCCTACTCCGAGTTGCTGACCGAGGCCCGCGACGAGGCCCTCGACCGGATGGTCGCCGACGCGCGGGAGAACCTCAACGCCGACGCCGTCGTCAACGTCCGAATGGAGAGTTCGCAGATCTCGAAAGGCGGTTCGGAGGTCATCGCGTACGGAACGGCGGTCGATCTCGAATAGAACACGACGGATGGGCGAGCGTGCCGACCCGGCCAGAGCCGGCGTCGTGGCCGGCCGTGTCGTCGGAGTGCTGACGGCACTGCTGGTGGTCGTGACGGTGCTCTCCCGCGAGGAGACGTTCTACGCGTTCACCGAGGCGGTGCTCGGGGCGTTTGGCCAGGACTCGAATCTCGCGGTGACGGCGCTGTTCTGGGTCAACGTCGTCACCGCGGCGGCCGGCCGGTTCGGTTTCTCCTACGTCGTCGGGTCGCTCGTCGGTGTCGTCTACGACTGGGTCGACCGGGGGCTGTCCTGGCCCGGGCCGGCGAGCGCGCTGGTGCTGGTCGTGGTGGTGCTCGCTGTCGGTGCCGTCGACGGCGCGATTGCGGGTGTCGACGCGCGGAGCGTGGCCATCGGGGGCGGTTACGTCCTCGCGTGGCTCTGTTATCTCCCGGTCTTTCTCTGGGCGAGAGCGAACAGCGACACCACAGAGCGCTCTGACGGACCCCGTCGACTCGGGTGAGCCGGGTGTCGGCCACGGAACCCGACCGTCCACACGGCCCGTGGGTTTTCGAGCTATCCACGCCCAGAACCAGTCCGGCGGCAGTTGGTCGTCCACCTCGACCGCGACGGCATCTACGGCGTCGACGGAGCCGTTCGTGCTCCACCTCCTCGACGACGGCGAGTCGGTTCAGGTCCATCCGGGCAGAGAGCACACCGTCACGGGCCACACCACTCGGGACGACACCACGTCGAAACGGGGTCACAGCGGTGTACTCCGGTCGACCTGGACCGTAACACCGGCCACGGAACCCCACGCGGCGCGCCCGGGGTCGGCACCGGTTACGGAGCGAACTGTCAGTCGAGTCCGGGTCGAGGAGTCACTCGGCCAACCCCGGTCCAGCGACGAATCGACCCCGTGGTGGGCGACGCCGGTCGTGCTCGCCGTCGCCACGCTCTGGCTCGTCGACGCGATACCGGCTCGGTGTTTTTGCTGGTGTTCGCGGGCGTGGCCGTCGCGCTTCCTGCCGTTTCGGGACCGAGAACGAGGGGTGTGCTGGTCACCGACTGGCGTAGCCGGTCTGGAGCGAGCGGTCGGCGTCGGGGTACGGAATCTCGACCTGCAGTCCGTCGTCGGCGACGAACGCGTTCTCGAAGAGGTCGCCGGCCTGGCGCCCGAGCGTGTCGGTGCGGCCGGTGTAGCGCGTCGAGACGTGTGTCAACGCGAGATGTCGCACGTCTGCCTCGCGCGCGACCCGTGCGGCCTCGCGGGCCGTCGAGTGGGCGGTCTCTCGTGCACGGTCGCTGAACTCCTCGCCGAACGTGCTGTCGTGGATCAACAGGTCGGCCCCACTGGCGCTCTGGACGGTGCTGTCGGTCGGGCGTGTGTCGCCGGTGTAGACGACCCGCCGACCCGGCCGGGGTGGACCGACCACCTCCGAGGGGTCGATTGTCCGTCCGTCGTGTTCGACCGCGTTTCCCTCGTGGAGTCGCGAGTACTTCGGTCCCGGTTCGAGCCCGAGTTCCTCCGCCCGCTCGCGGTCGAACCGGCCCTTTCGTTCCTCCTCGACGAGCGCGTACCCGACGGCGTTGGTCCGGTGAGTGACGTCGAACGCACGCACCTCGTAGCCGTCGCCGTCGAGCGCCACGTCGCCGGCCCGGACCTGCTGGACCCTGACCGGATACCCGGGACGGTCACCCGTCGGAGCCAGCAGTGTCTCGACGCGACTCCGGGTGCCGGCGGGTGTGTGGACCGCGAGCGCGCGCTCGCGGTCGTTGAATCCCCACGTCTGGAGTAACGCCGGCAGTCCGAGGACGTGGTCGCCGTGCAGGTGTGTGAGAAAGACGTGGTCGACGCCGAAACCGACACCGTAGCGCATCATCTGGCGCTGTGTTCCCTCTGCGCAGTCGAACAACAGCCGCTCACCCTCCCGGGCTATCATCAGCGCCGCCGGATTTCGCTCGGTCGTCGGAACCGCCCCGCTCGTTCCGAGAAACGTTATCCGCATCAGTACTCACTCCGGAATCGACGGCTAAACGCGTGTCGACTCCCGACGGAACCGGCCCTGACGGGCACCCTGTGGCGGCCTGTGGCCGGGCGAGACTGTCACATGAAATCGACGATACCGGACTGTTTGTTGGTGTCGTCCTCGAAGACGCGTTCGATGCGCGTCTCGAGGATTTCGAGGCGCTGTTTCGTGTACGGCCGCGCGCCGAACTCCTCGGCGACCCGGATGGCGGTGTCGATGTACTTCGTAACCGACCCCTCGTGAACGGTCAGGTTGACGTCGCCGCCACACGCACGACAGTCCCCCGACAGCGGCGCGCGCCGGTAGGTCTTGCCACAGCCCAGACACCGGAACTCCTGGCTCGAAAACGCCTTCAGGTTGCCAAGCAGGTCCGGCAGAAAGTGTGACTCGATGATGCGCTCTGCGACGTCTGTCTCGTCGACTGCCCGTAACGTGCGCGAGAGCGCGAGTTGTGCGTCCATCTTGTCCTGCATCGAGTCGAGTGTCTTGTACGCCGAGAGCTCCGGTCCGGCGGCGATATCGCCGGTGTCGTGGGTGAACTCGAATCCCGCGTACTCGCGGTCGGTTTCGAGGCGCTGTTCGGCGGTCGTCATCACCTCCTCGACCGCTTCCGGGTCGGCACACGCCCGGGTCGCCTCGTAGAACTCCCGGGGGTAGTCGGTCATCGTGTCGATGTTGTGTGCCTCGTCGTCGATCTCCGTCGGGTCGATGCGCGAGGACATCACCAGGGGCGCATCCATAGAACCACCCCTCTGGTTGGGCAAGAACTTCTTGCTGAAATTAAGTAACCCATCGAGGAGAAGCATCACACAATCTTCATCTCCATCGCATTGACCGCTCATTACATCATTTGCGATTAATGTGTGTGTGTTCTCAACTGTGAGACAGTACGTGTGTTCAGCCTCAGGTGAGATATGCTCAACCGAAGCAACTTCGTCGAACCATACGTCGCCACCGTCACCGAACAACCGCTGTGTACTAATCTCAGTCGAATCGATTGACTGTTCAAGCTGTTGTTGCTTGCATGGTACATCAAATCCAATCTGTTCAGCAAAACGAACCGCGCTCTCCGACGTTATTTTTAGAACCCACGCTTGGAACGTCGGAACTGTCCCATCCTCATAGAACTCTGCAACTGCTCCTGTCTCCGGTTTCCGTGTCTCCTGATATGATTTAGTTGCAATACCGAACCGTTTTAAAGCACTCTGGATGTCGGTTCGCAACTCGTCGCTAACCGTGTGTGCTCGTACTTCGACACGGTTACTGGTGGCACTCCCGTCGCCGGCAAAGTATGCTGACAGGAACTGCTGGAGAAACTCGGCTGGCGCACTGAATATGCAGTCGGGAATCCGCTTGTCCTCGGCCCGGCAGCCGACATCAAAGATATCTGCAAACAGCGTAGCTACGAGACGGCTCGAGACTGTCAACTTCCACTCGTTTTCTTCATACGCATTGACCCCCAGTCTGTTCTTGAATGTCTCAGCAAGCTTTTTTCGTACTGATTCATCTGGGATACATAACGTTGTCTGGTAGCACGAACCAGGCTCGCGGCGAACGAATCCTTCGGCAACATAGTACCCCAGCAGTGTGGCAAACGAACGATCAAGGGAGAAATATCGCGGTAACTCCACTGCATCCCGTCGAACCGCGAGGGTTACATCATCTGGAACGCGTTCTGTGAGAGTCTCTTCACCAACCAGTGTGATCAGCCTATCAACTGGAATACTATCTCGATTAATCCAGTTGTATACCGTCGAACTGCTCACGCCGAACAGTTCAGCAGTCGTGTCGGTGTAGGTCTGTCCTCGAGTCTCCTCTCTGAACAGTGCCTTCAACCTCTCGGATCCGATTCCACGAACCATTATCGACTCGTTTGGAATCGCTTCGACACTGAGGAATGCCTCGAGAAGATCGATTTCGAATCCATGCCCCTCGTATTCTACTCGTTTTGGGGACAGCAGCGTATCACCGCACTCAATCTCGGTTGCTGGGACTCGTTTTATATCACCGTCGTGGCAAATAATCTCATGATCTGGAGTTACAGTTAGACTTCTTCCGCTACGCGATTCAATTTGTACCAGATGCTCGGGGGACGGGTGTTTGGAGACGGTCTCAACGGACTCCAGCGTCCGTGCACCAGTATTGTCAATTGATGGAACAGTTATTTTATCATCAATATCTTGAACGATGACTCCCCACTCGTCCTCAACAGGGTCATCAAGCTGTTCTTCAACAAGGAACTGGATTGAATCGTGGTGCCATCTGTCATCGCCATCCTGATACCATACTTTTGTCTCGGGATGGAAACAGTTCCGGCGTTTTGCGGCGTGAAAGTACGGATGCGCGTAGCCAACGGCCGCGGTGGTGAAGCCGACGACGCGGCCGACGACCGCGGCGCTCGTGTGGGGGGCCATCCCGAAGACCAGTTCGCCAAGCAGGTCGTCGCGCTCGTCGAGTTCGTAGTACGGCTCCAGTCCGTAGTACTGGCTCAACAGGTCGTCGACGAAATCCGCCGTCCGGAGCATGTGGTCTGCTGCGCCCTCCGAGAGCACGATATCCTGCACGTTGAGGTGGACCACCTGGTCGTCGTGGCGGAGTTGTTCGCCGTGGATGTCCTCGTCGTAGCCGAGTTCGCGGAAATCGGCCGCCGTCACGTCGAGTTCTGACGGCCGGACCGCCGTCACGGGCAGGTCGGTCATGTCGAACCGGACGGTGCCGTCTTTGAACGCCGAGACGTCGTGTTTCGCGCGCAGGATGCCCTTTTCGAGTGGTTCGGGAACTTTTTCCTTCGAGAGCAATCCTTTGACACCTTTCAGGATGTCGTAGGCAACTGCCCGCTCGCCGACGGCCGCCTTTGCCGCGTCGAGTTCTGTCTTCAGGTCGACGGTGGTGTACTGTGTCGGGTCGGCGGTGACCTCGCACCGGTCACACTCTGCTCGGCCCGATTCGTCCGGGTCGATTTCGCGGTCACAGTCTGGACAGACGTACACCGCACGGGCGCGCTCGCCACAGTCGGGGCACCGCGCGCGGTAGGTCTCGGTCCCGCAGGCGACACACTCGCGGCGGCCGACCTCGACCTCGATCTCGCCGGCGGTTCCTTCGACAGAATCGCCGTGTGCCGCGGCGTCCTCGACGGAGCGCTGGTTGCCGCCGGCCTCGCCGAGTGGAAAGAGGGTGTGGACCGCGGGGCTGAGTTCGCGCTGTTCGGATTTCTCGGGGCGACCCATCCGGTTGCCGACTCGCGTCGGGGCGCGCTCCCGGACGGTGAAGGGTGCAATCTCCTCGACCGCCCGGATGGCGTTCTCGCCGTCGGCGTACGTTCGCGCCCGGGCACTGAGACTCTCGACGGTCCACGACCGCTCGAGTCCGTCGTCGAAGCCAAGCGTCCGTGCCAGTGGCCGCCACTCCGGGACGAGCAGACTGTCGTCGGTCTGTGTGTGCTCGACGAGCAACGATTCGAGTGTCTCCCGGACCTGTCGGCGCCGTGGAACGGCCAGTCTGTCGGCCCCAGAGTTCTCGCCGTCGCCGCTGGTCTCGTCGGTGCCGGCCGACTCTGTCGCGCCGTCCGTGGCGACCACCTCGCCGTCTTCGACGGCCGCCGCCAGCGCCGCGACGTCGTCGACGCTCACGTCGTGCCAGAGATAGGTGTACGCCGGGTGGAGCGGCGCGTCGTACCCGGTGGCCCAGTCGAGAGCCTCCGCTGGCGTCGGGTCGGCGAGGTCGACGGCGGCGCTGTCCTCGATTGCCTGCACCGGACCACCGGCGGCCGCGAACTCCTGTGCCCACCACTCGACGGTGTACGAAGCGGGCGCGAGCGGGCGGTTGTTCTCGACGAACTCGCCGTAGTTGACGAGGTACTCGCCGAGGTCGAGCACCCGCTCGACGCCGTTTCGCACCGACAGCGCCTCCGCCGGGTCGTCGATGCGGCGCACCTCGCCGTTGGCCAGTCGGACGGTCGGACCCTCGATGGTGTCGACGGGAACCACACCCGCGGCCTTTCCGGGGCGCTCGGTTTTTATCTGTGTGCCAGTCGCCAGGAAGTCGTCAACGAGATGCATCGTCGCCGGGTGGACACCCGCGGTCGCGTGGCCGTGGTTGCGCGCCCGCCCGTAGCGCAGTCGGAATCCGCCGGGTTCGCTGGGGTGGGAGAACACCGGCCGACCGGCGATCAGGTCCGTGAGGAACTTCTTCGACGGCGCCACGCGTGGCGGCCGGTCGGCGTCGCTCGCTTCTGCCCCGTCGGTCTCGCCCGTGTCGTCTGCTCCGTCGTCGGTGGTCCCGGCAGTGTCGTTCTCTGTGCCGATGTCGTCACCCCCGGTGGCGTGGTAGGTGCCGTCGATGAGGTCCTGCAGCCACGGCCACGAGAGTTCCTCGAGGTCGCGCGTGTAGCGCTGGATTTTCGGTGCCTTCAGCGCGAGTCCCTCGCCGAGGACGAGACACATCCCGCCCCGGGCCTCGTTTGTGTCGACGCGGTCGAGGTCGCGGTAGCCAGACACCTCGCCGTCGCCGGTCGACTCGCCGTCGAGCATTATCGGCATGTGTTCGGCGACGAACCGCGCCTCCGACTCCGGCGGGGCGTACTGGAGTCCGACCTCCTCGTCGTACAGCTGTAACTCCTGCGCGTAGCGGCCGATTTCGTCGTCACGGGGCTTGAACTGGTCGATACCGAGCAGTGCCCGCGCGTAGTCGGCCACGAGCACCGACAGCGCCTGTGCGGTTCCGCCTGCCGAGCGAATCGGGCCCGCGTAGTAGACGTTGACGAACTCGCTGCCGTCGTCGTTTTCCAGCAGTTCGACCCGGTCGATTCCCTCGATGGGTGCGGCGACGACACCCTCGGTCAACAGCGCAACGGCGGTCCGGACTGCCCCCTCGATTGTGCCGGCACGCGTCTCGTAGTCGCCGACAGTCCCCTCGACGAAGTCCTCGACGAGCGCGAGTGCGGTCTCCTCGCGGGACATCCGGTCGTCTAGCTCCCGGACGCGCTCGGCGACGCCATCGATACCGAGGAGATTCTCGACGCGGTCGGCCATGTCGTGTGCGACCGGAATCTCGACCGCAGGTTCGGGGTCGCCACCCCGCTCGCGGGCCGTGTTCGCCACCTCGAACGCCGCCGCCAGCTCCGTCTCGATACGGTCGAAGTACCGCTCGTCGTCGTCTCTCATGGCTCGCCCCCCATCGTATCCGGTCGCGCCTGTCCTGCCAGTGTAGCGTCCATCACAGTGTCCAGAGGTCCAGGTCGGTCACCGGGTCGTGGTCGCGCTCGAGACGGGTGTCGAACTCGCGAACGTAGAGTTCGCCCGCGAACGTCCTCGCCGTGTCGAGGTGGCCGGCGACGACAGTACCGTCCGCCCGGGAGAGTGTCACGTGAGTGTGTGCGAACCGCTCGTCGTACAGCCAGGAGATGTTTCCGACCGCTGGCACCACCTCGAACGGTTCGTCGAACTCCACCGGGGAGTACTCCTGGTCGTCCTGGTCGTAGTACAGGAGTCTCGCGTCCTGCACCGCGCCGAGACCGATAAAAAAGGCCGCGTCGACCTCCTCCGCGTCGGCAAACTCCTCGACCTGCCCGCGCCAGTCCCTGTCGTGGTCGAGACGCGCGACGTACTCGCGCCCGCCCTCGACCTGCTGGTAATCCATATGCGCAGGAGACGACTGGCGGCATCAAAACTGTGTTGGTCTCGGTGGTCTGTTGCTCGCTGGTGTCGGGCGGGTCACTCGACGACGGCGGCGTCGTCGGTGCGCGCGAGTCGCGAGCGCGGGAACGAGTACCGACGGGGGTCGTCGCGCCGCGCGATGTCGGTCGCGTACGTCGCCTCGACGACCAGGTCGTCGTCGGGGTAGCCGCTGTTCGTGGGGTAGTCGGCGACGGTGGTCCCGGCGGTGTCGACCGTGGTCTCGTCGGCACGACGCGGCGTGAGGGCAGCGACGACCAGTCGGTCGCCGGTCTCGCGGTCGAGAACGACCACACCGGGGGTCAGCGAGCAGGTGTCACAGAGAACCGGTGGCGCCGACTCGACTCGAGTGTGTGTCTCGACCCCGCAGGCGGCACAGGTCGCCCGGCGCGTGCCGGGTGGCGGGACACGGCCGGCGGTGATTTCGATAGCGACCCGGCGGAGGTGTTTACAGGTCTCGCCGCGCATCTGGTGGTCGGGACAACTGCACGTTCCAGCGACGGGGTCGACGACGTACGTCGTGTCGCTCTCGCTGTCGACGGCGTAGCGCTCGCCCAGCGGGCGAACCGCCATCCGTTCGACCCAGGCGCGCATCCCCCTGTCAGAGAGCGCCCGAGGGTCCGGTGCGAGTGCGACCCGTTCGTCGGGGGCGGGTAGAGTCTGGCTCATTGGTTTCGAACGCGGCTGTTTTGCCGTTCGCGTCCACTTGAAACGTCGGTGCCGGGCGCTACTAAAGCTGTTGCCTATCCTGGAGATACTCCGGCCCCGTGCCCGGCCGGTGACTCACTGTGGGCACTCTCCGGGTCAGTCCCGGTACGCCGGTTCGTTGCCGGTCTGCCACTTTATCGAGCACCCCCGCGAGGGACGGAACTCGTCGGTGACCGGGTCGCCCGCGAGTACGGCATCGACGTGGGCTTTCATCTCGCGGACCGTCGGTTCGGAGTTGGGGTCGGGCGCGTCGTCGAGTCGGCCGTGGTAGACGAGTCCGAACGGCGTCGCCCCACCGGCGCCGAGTGCGTCGTCCGGGAGTATGGTCTCCGGCCGGTCGAGGTTCTCGAACAGAAACGGGTCTGGCGTGCACATCGCGCCGTATGCCGCCGCAACCGACTGACTCTCGTCGCGCAGGTAGGCGTCGAACTGGATTGTCCCGTCGGCGACCCGGGCCGCCATCGTCTCGAAGTCGTCCTCGGGGTACTCGGTTGCGTCGTTCGGGTTGATACCGACCACCGCGAGGTCGTCGTACGCCGCCGCGAGTCTGTTCAACTCGTCGAACTTTGCTTTCGCGTACGGACAGTGGTTACACGTGAACACGACCAGCACCGCGTCGTACTGCTCGAACTCGGAGAGCGCGCGCTCGCCGTCGACGCCCGGCAGTTCGAACGACGGGGCCGGGTCACCCCGCCCGAGCACGTCGGTGGATTCGACTTCGACCATATCTGCCGGTTGGGCGTCACCGGTCTTATACCGTTTGTTGCCGTGTTACTCGCCCCGTACCCGTGGCGACCGTGTGGACTCTGTCTGGACGGTCACGGGGAGCGAACACGCCGTCGAACCCGCGCCATCGGGTGTCAGAGTCCTCACATCGAGTCGGGGGCCGGGATACCCAACACTTCGAGCGCGTTCGCGACGGTCGTCCGGGCCGCGGCGACGAGCGCGAGGCGGGTCGCTGCGGTGTCGTCCGGCGCGTCGAGCACCGGACACTCCCGGTAGAATCTGTTGAACGCCTCGGCGATATCGCGGGTGTAGGTGGCGACGACGTGTGGCTGGCAGTCCTCGGCGGCCGCCTCGATAACCGCCGGGAAGCGGGCGATTTCGCGGAGGAGGTCCCGCTCCGGGGGCGTCTCCAGCGCCGCCGCCTCGGGGTCGGGCGACAGGTCGTCGCTCTCGGCGACGATACCAGACGCCCGGGCGTGGGCGTACTGGACGTACGGTGCGCTCTGGGCCTCGAAATCGAGCGCGCGCTCGAACTCGAAGGTGATTCCTTTCGTGGGTTGTCTTGCGACGATATCGTAGCGAACGGCCCCGATGCCGACCTGGTGGGCGATGCGCTCGATGTCGGCCTCGGTCAGGTCGTCGTCCCGGATGCGGTCGTCGAGTCGCGTCTCCACCTCCTGGCGGGCGCGGTCGATGGCCTCGTCGAGCAGGTCGTCGAGGTCGATACCGGTCCCCTCGCGCGTGCTCATCCCGCCCTCCGGGAGGGTCACCCACGAGTAGTGGACCGTATCGAGGCGGTCGGTGTCGTGGCCCAACAGGTCGAGTGTGGCGCGCACCTGCTTTGCCTGCAGACCGTGGTCCTCGCCCAGCACCGTCACCGCGCGGTCGAACTGCTCGAATTTCCACTCGTGGTGGGCGATATCACGCGTCGTGTACAGCGACGTCCCGTCGGCGCGCAGGAAGACGAGATTCTTCTCGATGTCAGGGAAGGTTAGTTGCCAGGCGTCGTTCTCGGAGACGGCCCGGTCGTGTTGCTTGAGACGGTCGACCACGTCGTCGGTCGAACCGTCGCGCATGAACCGGGTCTCTTTGACGAACTCGTCGAAGGTGGCGGGCAGTCGCTCCAGTGTCGCCTGCATCCCGCCCAGCACCGTGTCGACGACCTCGCTCACGCGCTCGTAGACGGCCTCCTCGCCCGCCTCGAGTCCCTGGAGTATCTCCTGAATCTCGGCCTCGGCCGCCTCGGCGTCTGCCTCCGGGGCCTCGTCGAGATACGTGTTGCCCTTCCGGTAGTAGCGGACCAGGTCGTACTCGGGGGAGTCCCGCTCGGGGTCGGGCAGGTCACTCTCCTCGAAGGTCTCGTAGGCCCAGGTGAACGTCGCGATCTGCCGGCCGGCGTCGTTGACGTAGTAGTGTCGCTGTACGTCGTAGCCCGCGTACTCGAGCAGGTTCGCGAGCGCGTCGCCGAGAATCGGGTTCCGGGCGCGGCCGACGTGGACCGGTCCGGTCGGGTTCGCGCTCGTGTGCTCGACGACGACACTGGTCTGGCGGTCGTCGAGTCGGCCATATGCCGTGTCCTGTGCGGCCCGGAGTGTCGCCAGGAAGTACTGCTCGCCCGGCAGGACGTTGACGTAGGGGCCACGCGCGGTGACCTGTTCGACGTACTCGCAGGCACCGGCGTCGAACTCCGCTGCGATCTCGGCGGCGACCGCCGGCGGCGGCTGTCCGGCCTCGCTGGCGAGTCGGTAGGCGACACTCGACGCCAGTACCGCGTCGATATCGTCTGGTGGGCGCTCGATACCGAGGTCGTCGGCCGGGTAGCCGAGCCGGTCGAGGGTGGCCGCGAGCTCCGTCTCGACTTCCGCGCGAACGGCGAGAAACATATCTTCGCTACTCTGGCCCCGTGTATAGGGATAACGCCTTCCAACGCGCCCGACCAGTGAGGTGTCTCACTCCTCGCCGGAGCACAGTCGAGACCGTCAGTTCCGGTCGCCGTCCTCGTCGTTCTCGCCGGAGTCGGAGAGCCACGGGGTGTCGTCGGCACGAGACTTGTGAATCTCGAAGCCACCACCGACGAACATCTCCTCGCGGTCCGTGTCCGGCGTGCGCTCCTCGCGCTCGAACAGGTACGCGAAGAAACCAAAAATCGGAACGAAAAACGAGATTCCGGCCCACTTCCTCGGCGCCATGTCGTACTCCGGGGCGTCGAGATAGACGTACCCGGCCACCCCTCCGAGGACGAACACGACCAGTACGGCGACGAGAACCGTGATGACGGCTACCATATCTCCGGTAGGGTCGCGCGGGGTAAAAAATCCGGCCCACCGGGAGTCGTCTCCCCAGAGGTCCGCGAGCGACTGGCGTCGTCTACTTCTCGCTGGCCTCGCCGGTCAGCAGGTCCACGTCGGTGGTCTCTGCGTCCGCGAGAAACGACCCCGCCCGTTCGCTCGCCTCGGCGTCGGCCCGCCAGTTGTACTCCGCGTCGATGTAGTCGCCGTACAGTTCTTCGGCCGGCTCGTCGTCGAGATACTCCTCGGACATGTACACGCAATACATTACGAGAGCGGGTACGGGTTCTCCAAGTATAGGTGTTTTCCACGAGCAAAGCGGCAAACAGTTAACTACCGTTCCGGGGCAACAGACAGTATGGACAGACGACGGTTCCTGGCCGCAGGAGCGGTCACGGGGCTGGCGGGTTGTCTCGGCGACGGGGGAGACCAGTCGGGGTCGACAGGCGGGAGCGACCCCGGAACGACGGCCGAGAGCGACGCCGAGACGCCGGCCGAGAGCGACACCGGGTCGGCCGGCGAGCGACAGTTCATCAGGGATAGCCAGGGTCGGGCGGTGACACTCCACGGTGTCAACGTGGTGTACAAGCGCGAACCCTACTACCCGCCGCCCGGAGTCTTCGACGAGAGCGACGTCGAGAAAATCAGCGGGTGGGGGTTCAATTTCGTCCGATTGGGGGCCATCTGGGCGGGGGTCGAACCGGAACGGGGCGAGTTCGACGCGGCGTATCTCGACCGCATCCACGAACTCGTGGGACTGTTCGCCGACCACGGTATCCAGGTGTTGCTCGACTACCACCAGAACCTCTACAGCCACGTCCTCGGTGGCGACGGCGCACCCGAGTGGGCGGTCTACACCGACGGCGAACTCGCCGACTACGACTACGACGACGTCGACGAGTGGGCCATCAACTACGCCAAACCGGCGGTGTCGAACGCGTTCGAGAACTTCTTCCGGAACCGGGAAGCTATCCAACAGGAGTACGCGAGGGCGTGGCGACAGACCGCCAAACGGCTCCGCGACGAGACGAACGTCGTCGGCTACAGTCTGATGAACGAACCGACACCGCCGCTGGGCACCGCCGGTTTCGAGAGTGGTCTGCTTCCCGCGATGTACAACCGGGTCATCGAGGAGATTCGGGCCGTCGACACCGAGACGCCGGTGTGGGTCGAACCCTCTGCCGCCTCGTTCAACGTCGGGTCACCAACGTCACTCTCGGGTGTCGAGGACCCCGCCGACAGCGTCGTTTTCTCCTTTCACAACTACGCCTCCGACAACCGCGCTGTCATCGAGAACGCCGTCGACGCGGTCGACCGACTGGGGGTGCCGGGCGTACAGACCGAGTTCAGTACCGGTAACTCGCGGGCGGTGTCGGTGATGGTGAACGAACTCGAGAGTCGGCGGATGGGGTGGGCGTACTGGCCCTACGACGAGTCTACCAGAGGGTGGACCTCGCCGGCAGAGTATCCGCCGGATTTCATCGGCCTCGACGAGGGCGGCGGCCGCAAACACCTCGACACGCTCGTCCGCCCGTACCCGCGAGCAGTCGCCGGCACGCCGACGAGAGTCGATTTCGACAGGGTGGCCCGGACGTTCCGTCTCGAGTACGAACCCGCCGGCGACACCGGAGACACCGTCGTCTTCCTCCCGGAGCGCCAGTTCGACGACCCCGAGGTCAGTGTCGACGGCGCGTCGCTACGCCACCAGACCGGTGAGCTACTCAGCGTGGGCGAGCACACCGCGGACGCCGTTACCGTCGAGATTACCGGAGACCCGGTGTACGAACTCGAGAGTGTCAACAGCGGGAAACTGCTCGGGGTGACAGCCGGAGGGAACGCCGTCCAGCAGTCGGCGGCCGGGAGGGCCCGCCAGCGGTGGCGGATACCCTCTGCCGGCGCGGGGTACCGAATCGACAACGTCGGCGGCGGCGGGGCACTCGGCGTGACCGGCGGGGAGAACGGCGCGAACGTTCGTCAGACGGGCGGTGGGCGCTGGCGTATCGAACTGGTCGGAGACGGCGTCTACCGGGTCGAACACGCCCAGACCGGCAGAGTGCTCGACGTCACAGACCGGTCGACCGTCGACGGCGCCAACGTCCAGCAGTGGGCGTACACCGGCGGCGACAACCAGCGCTGGCGACTCCGAAAACTGCCCGCAGAGGGCTAATCAGTCGCCCGTGGCGGCGGCCTCGGAGGCGGCATCGACAGGTTGGTCGACACGCTGGAAACTGAGCGTCACCGTCGTTCCACTGCCCGTCTCGAAGGAGATGTCGCCGCCAGAGGTTTCGACCACCCAGTAGACCAGCCAGAGCCCCAGCCCGCTGCTGTGTTCCAGTTGTGTCTCCTCGCCGGTGGTGATGGTCTCGATTTCGTCCTCGGTAATACCCGGGCCGTTGTCCTCGATCTCGACGGTGACCCGGTCACCTACGACGTCGGTTCGCACGCAGACCGAGGGCTCGTTTGAGTTGTTGTACCGGGCGGCGTTGTCGACCAGGTTCTCGATTGCGCTGTCTATCTGTGACACCGCCGTCACCCAGGCCGAGTCACCGGTGTCGGTCTCGAACTCGACGTCGGGGTGTCTGGTCTCCATCTCTGCGACAGTCTCCTCGACCTGGGAACACAGTTCGTGGCGGGTCTGTTCGGCAGAGTCGACCAGTTGTTCGATCGTACGGGCTTTCTCACCCCACTCGATTAGTCGCCTGCTGGTCTCGACGATGACCTCGTACGACTCCTCCTGTGGGGGGCCCGACTCCCCGTTCATGAACTCGGCGTGTGCGAGGATTGCGTTCATCTTGTTTCGGAGGTTGTGTCGCAGGAAGCGACTCTGGACGTCTTTCAGGAGTTCGAGCTGTTCCTCGCGCCGTTGTTCCTCGGTCACGTCACGACAGACCAGCACCTGCGCGAGCAGGTCGCCACGGTAGTCGGTGACGACCGTCTTGTTGACGTCGAACGCGCGCATCTCGCCGGCGACGGTCACGGTGATTTCTTTCGACATCTCGCCGGCGTCGGCGTCACCGAGCGAGTCGTCGCCGAGCAGTTCACCGACGGGGGTGCCAAGCAGTTCCGATTCGCCGCCGAACAGTCTGGTGACGGCGCTGTTGACCTGTGTCACCGTGCCACCCTCGTCGAGTACGAACACGAAATCCTCCATCTGTTCGAGCACGGTCCGGCGGGCGACCGGGAACGTCTGCATCAACTGGAGCCGGAACGTCGCGTACATCAACACGAACGCCGTCAGCAGGAAACTCGCCGGCGTCGCGTCGAAGGGCAACACCCTGAGCTGGTAGGTCGCGTTGACCACCAGCGGGACGAAAATCGAGAGTATCAGCGCGAAGATTCGCAGCCGGTAGGCGTAGTTCGCGCGCCACATCATGTGTGCGAGCAACCCGAGTCCGAGAAAGACCAACGCGAACGAGTAGACGACGTGTCCCGCCCAGAGCGGTGTCACGACGATATCGTACCCCCAGGGGACGTCGGCCGGGGTCGTCTCGAGTACCACCTCCTGGCGGAACAGCGTGAGCGAGGCCATCGTCAGCGGCTCGAGCGAGAGCGCCGCCAGCAGTTTCCGGTCGACCCAGTCCTCGCGGCCGGTGTACTCGAGTCCGAGTAACACGGAGCCGGCAACGGCGGTGCCAGCCCCGAGCAGACGGAGACTCAACCCGCCCCAGGCGTTTGGACCCGGACTTCCAATCTGGAGCAGTTCGGAGAACAGCCACAGCGAGATGCCGACGAACATGAGCGCGAGTGGTGTCGCACCACGCTCCTCGCGGTTCTGGAGACAGTACGGCAGGAAGATAAACGAGGCCGCGAGTGTCCCCACCAGAAAGATACTCCAGGAGGACCAAGAGGCCATTATCATTACGTGTGGTATTCGCCGCATAATACTTTCGGGAGCGCGGGTCACCGGCACCAGCCGCGCGACGACACACAGACCGTGACGGCCGCCTCTCGGGAGGTTTATGCCCGGCCCACTCCTCGCCACGGATATGAGCGAGCGCGACCAGTCAGACGAGGGCCGCGGCACCGTCTGGCTCGAAACCTACCGGCCAAAACGGCTCGACGACGTTGCCGGACAGGAGGCTATCGTCGACCGACTCGAGAGCTACGTCGAACGCGACGACCTGCCGAATATGCTGTTCGCGGGGCCAGCAGGTATCGGCAAAACTACGTGTTCGATAGCTGTCGCCAGAGAGCTGTACGGCGAGGACTGGGAGGAGCACTTTCTCGAACTCAACGCCTCGGACGAGCGGGGTATCGACGTGGTGCGCGACCGGGTGAAGAGTTTCGCGCGAACCTCCTTTGGCGGGGCGAACTACCGGATTATCTTCCTCGACGAGGCCGACGCACTGACCAGCGAGGCACAGTCGGCGCTCCGGCGGACGATGGAGCAGTTCTCGAACAACGTCCGGTTCATCCTCTCGTGTAACTACTCCTCGCAGATTATCGACCCGATTCAGTCACGGTGTGCCGTCTTCCGGTTCTCGGCGCTCGGTGACGACGCCATCGCCGAGCGCACCCGTCACGTTGCCCAAACCGAGGGTATCGAACTCACCGACGACGGCGTCGACGCGCTCGTCTACGTCGCCGACGGCGACATGCGCGCGGCGATAAACGGACTGCAGGCCGCCGCCGTGACGGGAACGACCGTCGACGAGGATGCCGTCTTCGAGATTACGAGCACCGCTCGGCCGGAGGATATACAGAGACTGGTCACGCGCGCGCTGGAGGGTGATTTCACGGCCGCGCGGTCGGAACTGGACCGACTGCTGACCGAGGAGGGTATCGCCGGCGGCGACGTCATCGACCAGTTACACCGCGCGGTCTGGGAGTTCGACCTCGACGACGAGGACGCCGTGCGCCTGCTCGACCGTATCGGCGAGGCCGACTACCGAATCACGCGCGGCGCGAACGAGCGCATCCAACTCGAGGCGCTGCTCGCGTCGGTGGCACTCGAGTAACGGGCCACTCGCCCGGTGTCGAGTCACGGGGGCGTGGTGGGACTACACCGGAAACTCGGCGTCGGCTTCGACCGTCCGGTCGACCTCTGTGGGTAGTTCCCAGTCGGTCGCGAGTTCGAGAAACTGCACGAGCATCCGCGCCGTCGCACCCCAGACGGTGTAGCCGTCGACAGAGAAGTAGTGTAGACGAATCCTGCCGTGGTGGTGGTGGTCGCGGTGTTCGCTCTCGTAGTTGTCGAGGTTCGTCAGCGCCGCGAGCGAGAGCACCGCCACCTCGGCGACCTCCGTCGAACGGGGCCGGTAGTCCCGGTCGGGCACCCGCACGACAAAGGGACGCACCGAGAACCGGGTCACCGTCCGGATGTCGTCGAGACGGTCGACGACGGTCACGTGGTCGGGGTCGAGACCGATTTCCTCCTGGCCCTCGCGGAGTGCCGTCTCGGCGAGCACGGCGTCGGCCGGTTCGCGCCTGCCGCCGGGAAAACTCATCTGTCCGGGGTGGTTTGGGAGGTGGTCGGCCCGTTTGGTGAAAAGCAGGTGTGGCCCCTCCCGCTCGAGTATCGGCACGAGCACCGCAGACTCCTGTTGCTCGTCGGTGACCGGCGTCGGTTCGTGTTCGCGCACCCCCGACAGGTCCATACCCGTGTTCCGGGGTGGAGGGTATTAAGTCCGGCCCACTGCCCCGGGCGAGCCACGAGGAGCCGCCGGCACGGTTCGGTCAGTTCCGGCAGTACAGCGCGTCCGCGGCGGTCTCGGCAACGGCCGACCCAGAGAGTGTCGTCTCCGCCCAGGCGGGCAGGCGCGTGTCCGGGCCGGGCGCAGAGATGCTCGAAGCGTACGTTCGGACCTGGTCGCGCTCGGCGGTGGCGTCGTAGTCGAGTCCGTTGAACGCGGCGTCGGCGGCGTACTGGTCGACCAGTCGGTCTGCCACGTCGCGGTAGGTCTCCGGGAGTCGCCCGTAGTCGGGGTCGAGACCCCGTTGTTCGAGAGCGCGAAACAGTGCCGCTCCCACCTCGTCGGCCATCGTCGACAGGCCGTCCCGGCCGTCGACCGGCCGGTGGTCGTGTCTGTGGACGCCCAGGTCGACCTGCGCCGTCCGACGCCGTCCGACAGTGGCGTGCGCCTCCCCGAGCATGCCGAGTTCCAGTCCCCAGGCCCGCTGTGCGCGAACCTGTCGGGCGACGTCTGCGGTCATCGCCGCCTCGCCGGCCAGCGGGTAGCGAAACGCCCGGAAGTAGTCGACGACCGGCGCGTCGTGGCGCTCGTCGAGCGCGCCCAGCAGCGGCGCCACAAACAGTCGCGCCAGCCGACCGTACAGCCGTCCGTTCTCGACACGAGCGTAGTAGCCCTTGACGAAACTGTACCCGCCACCCAGTGGCGCGAGCAACCGGGGCACCCACGACTCGTCGTAGGTTCTGGCGTCGGCGTCGTGGACCGCCACGTACTCGGCCCGTTCGGCCGCGACACCCAACCCGAGCCACACGTCCCTGCCCTTTCCGCCCGCACCACCGAGTCCGTGCGCGGCCAGCGTCTCTGCGAGACCGTCGGCGGTACACCACAGCACGGTCACCGACAGGTCGAACGACGCCGTCCAGTCGGCAAACGCCCGCGCGACCGCGGCCGGCGCACGGAGCGGGACGACGACCTCGCCCGGTCCGACCGCCGCGAGGGTCTGAAACAGTTCTTCGGGGGTCACGGAGTCGACGGTGTCGCCGCTGATGGGCACGACGACTGCGCTGTCGGCGACCGGGGCGGTCGGCGTCGGGTTCGAGAGGTCGTGGAGTGTGGCGACCTGTTCCTGCGCGTACTCCATCACTCGCCCCCCGCGCGCCGGAGCACCGCGGCGACCGGTTCGAACGGCTCCGAGGACGGGAGCGCCGCCGCGGTCGCGGCGAGTTCCTCGTCGGTGCCGGCGAGCACCAGACTGTCACCGCCGGTCCGGGCGCTCCCACCCTCCTGGCGGGTACACTCGAGGACTGTCGCGGCCGCGTCCCCGTCGAGTCCGGAGACCTCGACGGCCCGAGAGACCAGCGACGCCGGGGTCACCTCCTCGACACCGAGACGGTCGGCGTGACGGGCGAGTTCGGCCGGGCGGCGAACGGCGAGTTCTGTCGCCGTCACCCCCGCCTCGGTGACCCGCTTGCGGTCGGTAAAGGCGTCGCCCACGAGCGCCGCGTCCCGGGTCTCTGCCACGTCGTGGGTGCGCACGACGTTCGCGCCCCGCTCGACTGCCATCGACGTCGCCGCGAGACTCGCCGGCAGAGCCTCCTCGGTCGAGCGACCGGCCAGCGAGCGGAGGAAGTTCTTGCGGTTTATCGAGACCAGCACCGGCTGTCCGAGACCGCGAAACTCCCGCAACCGGCGGAACGTCTCGCGGTCGTCGGCGAGCGTCTTCGCCTCGCTCCAGCCGCCAAAGGCCGGGTCGACGATCGTCTTCTCTGTCAGACCGTTCTGTCCCAGTGCCTCGTACAGGCGGTCGACGTACTCTGCCTGCGCGGCCCACTCGGGCGAGCGTGTCTGGGCCCAGTCCACGTCGTCGACCGCGCCGGGCCGTTCGAGGTCGGGCGGACTCGCCATCTTCCCGACCGCAACGTCGTACTCGCGACAGACCTCGGGCATCTGTGGGTCCGCGAAGCCACAGATGTCGTTGACCATCTCGAACCCGCGCTGCAGGGCCCGCTGGGCCACCTCGGCGTAGCGGGTCTCGATGGAGAACACCGCGTCACCACTCACCGACTCGATGGTCTCGACGGCCGTCTCGAGTCGCTCCAGTTCCGCCTCGGCGGAGAGCACGTCGAGTCGTTTGTTCGCCGACTCCAGTCCGACGTCGACGATATCGGCGCCCTCGTCGACGAGTTCCTCGTCGACGTAGGCTGCTGCCTCGCCAGGGTCGTCGTAGACGGAGGGGTCGTACGGGGACTCTTTGCTGACGTTGAGCACGCCCATTATTCGTGGCGGATGGTCGTCGCCAATCGCCAACCCGGCAGCGTCGACTGTCTGCATGCTTCTGTGGCAGTGCTGTACCGGCTAAGTCGTGACGGTTCGGCAGTGCGCCACACACCGAGCCTAACTTCCAAGTACCAGGCACCCGTAGACGGGGTATGGAGACACTGGCGTGGCTCGGCGCGTATCTCGTCGGATTTGCTCTCCTGCAGCTGTATCTGTACAAGTACTTCATGTCCTCGACCACGAGCGAGTCCCCGCCAGAGAAAGCGGCGGCCGGCGTCCCGGAGGGTGGGTCGGCCGACCACGAACACGTGCCACCGGACGGAGTGGACCGGCAAGACCTGATTCGGTGTGGCGACTGTGGCGCGTACAACCGCAGCGAACAGATGTTCGCCTACTGCAAGGAGTGTGGCGAGCGACTGGAGTAACGTGGCCGGACTCGCAATCAACATCGGCGCGAACACGAACGAGCCGGGGTTTCGCGGTCCGGTCTGGCCCGACGGCAGTTTCGAGTACATCCCGATTCCCGAGAGCCAACAGACAACCGAATCGGTGCCGACGTACGGCGACCTCGACGCCCGCCTCTCGACGGCGATTCCCGAGCGGGTCCACGACCGACCGGTCCACCTCGACCCCGAGTTTCCCGAGTATCCGTTCTGCGAGCGGTACACCTACGGCGACGAACACGGCGTCAAGGCCGGCCCGCTCTCGGAGCTGTCTGCCGGTGACTCCGTGTTCTTCTACGCGACGCTGTCGGTGGCGTCGCCGGCCGACTGGCTCCCACCGACGTGGGGTGCGTTTCTCGTCGGTCAGTTCGAACTCGCGGTCGACCCGGTGACCGGTGACCCCGACGACCCCATCGCGGTGACCGACGCCTTCGCCAACAACGCCCACGCGAAACGCGACCCTGTCGACGCGCGTGTCCTGCTCCGTGGCGACCCCGGAGAGTCGCGGCTGTACGAGCGAGCGGTGCCACTCAGCCAGCCCAGCGGCGGTACGGACGCCGGCTGGCCGGTTACCGACCTCTCGGCCGACTCCGGGCGCGGTCCGTGGTGGCGACGGCCGCTCCGTCTGGACGAGACGGCCACGAGACGCCTGCGCGAACTGGCGACGCTCCCGCCAGCAGACGTCCACGACGCCCGGTCGGGGTGACCGACGGCCTCAAGACGCCGGCCGACCAGAGACAGCTATGACCGTCGCAGACCTGCACCTCCACACCACGAACTCTGACGGGACGTTGACACTGGAGACGCTGCCAGAGGCGGCGACCGAGGCGGGCGTCGAAACTGTCGCCGTCACCGACCACGACAGGTTGCACCCGGAACTCGACGCGCCGGTGACGACTGTCGACGGCGTCGAGGTAATCCACGGCATCGAGTTGCGCGTCGAAACCGACGACTCCAGTCGGTTCGACCTGCTGGGGTACGGCGCCACCCAGACGGAGCAACTCACGGCACTCACCGAGCGCCTGCAGGAGAACCGCATCGAGCGCGCCCGGGAGATCGTCGACCGTATCGAACGCCGGGAGAACGTCGAGTTGGACGTCGCCTTCGAACGGGGTGTCGGCCGGCCCCACATCGCGAAAGCAGTCGCGGAGAGCGAGAGCGAGTACGACTACCGGGGGGCGTTCGAGCACCTCATCGGCGACGACTGCCCCTGTTATGTCGCACGCGAGATTCCCTCCGCCGAGGCCGGAATCGACGCGCTGTCGGGGGCCTGTGGGCTGGTCTCGCTCGCACACCCACTCCGGTACGAGAACCCCGAGCGCGCGCTCGCGCTCACACCGGAGTTGGACGCCGTCGAGCGGTACTACCCCTACAGCGACGACCCGGACCTGTCGGCCGTCGAGCAGACGGTTCGCGACCACGACCTGCTCGTGACCGGCGGGAGCGACGCTCACAACACCACACTCGGGCGTGCGGGACTCGCCGGCGAGGAGTACGAACAGTTCAGGGCAGAGCTTCCGTAGGCCGACCGCGCGGAGTCCACAGGGTTCAATTACCCGGCCAGCGTACCCTCACTTATGGAGTGCCACCACTGCGAGTCGGGTGCCGATATCGTCGTGGAGAAAGACGGAGTAAAGGTCGGTGTCTGTGAGCAACACTTCCGCGAGCAGATGGACGAACTCGCAGAGTCAGAGTGGCTCGGAGACCTCGAGGACCAACTCGACGTCGACCGCGCCGAGTGAGTATCTATCTGATATCTCGTTGCCCGTAGTAACCGGGTCGGCGTCGTATCTACACACCGCCTTCCTGCAGCCAATCGCCGTTTTCTCCTGGAGCGGGCCAGAGACAACCACGACAGCCCCGCTCCCGTCGTCGAGTAGTATCCCGGCGGTTATCTGTCGCCGACGACGGTCGTCATCTGGCCGCTGTCGTGGTACGCCGCTGGATTCACAGCCGGCCCCTCTGCTTTGGGGCTGTACACACTCCTCTCGTGGAAGGGGTTCGAAGCGGGCATCCGAGTCTCAGTCCGAGTCCTCGCGGTCCGTGAGTTCGGACGCGCCGGGGAGATACGAGATGAGTGTGCCGACGTAACCGAATTTGAACAGTCCAAACTGCGAGAGCACCCCGAGCGCGAACAGGGCCAGAAACAGCGGCGCAACGAGGTCGAACAGGATTGGGTCGGCAGTGAACTCGGACTGGGCAGTTTCGAGTTCGTCGAGGGTTATCCTGCGGGAGGCGAGTGCCGCACCCAGAAACGAGGTAATGAACACCATCACCGTCCGCTTGAGCAGCGAGCCCAGAAAGGCGGCGACCAGTCCGACCACGAGACCGGCGGCCGCGAGAACAACGAGACTCGGGTCGAGAACCGACCGTGCGACGACGACACCGGCGTACGAACCGACGGCGAAAGCGAGGATACCGATTGCGAGCGAGAGCAACAGGTAAGTTACCGCGACGCCGGCGACTGTGCCGACGAGAACCGCGGCGGCCAGTTGCGGTGTCGCTCCGAACCCCAACTCCGGCGCGAGCAGGTAGCCGCCGCCGCCACCGACGACCGCACCCAACAACGCGACACCGTATATCGACAGCGCGGCACCTGCAAACAGGATGACTGCACCCGCGGCCACGAGTCCGATGTCGACTGGAGTAACCATACCGGCAGGTTTCGGCGTGATATAAAAAATCTTGTGCCAGCGTCGGGCCGGCTGGCTACCGTGACGACTGCTCTTCGAGTGGTCGTGCCGCGTCCTGTTCGACGAGAATCTCGGCGTTTGTCGCCGGCAGCGTCACCACGTCGTCGGTTTCGAGGTCGTAATCCCTGTCGTCGAATCCCACGAACGTCCCGACGTCGTCGGTGACGAGCACCGTCTCGCGGTCGAGCGAGGCGCCGTCACTGGCTCCGTCGGGTCCGGCCTCGTTGCTCTGGTCGCCGCCGGTTTCCCCGGGTTGCCGACCGGGGGACGCCTCGTCCTCACCCGACCCGGCAGTGTCGGTCTGGTCCGACCCGCGCCCGCCGGCTCCACCCGCTCCACCCGCGGAGCCGGCAGTCGGGTCACTGCCGCTCATCAGGTCTGCCGCGGAGACGCGTTCTGCCTGTCTGCCGTTCGACTCGGAGCCGGCTGTCGGCGGCACAGACTGTGGGTCTTCGGTCGTCTCCGACTCCGTCGTGGTGGCGCCTGGCTGGTCACCGTCGAGCACGGCGAGAACCGTCTCGCGGTGGTGTTTGATGTCCGCGACGAGTGTCTCGAACAGTCGGTGTTCCTCGTCGGTGAGTCCGTCGGCGTCGGCGGGCAGTCCCGCGGCGTCGAGCGAGGCCGCCTTCACCGTCTTGCCGATGCGGTTCTCGTAGATGTCCTCGACGAGTTGTTCTGCGGTGTCGATCTCGTCGGTCAGGCGGCTGACCTCGGGCGCGTCGAAGGGGTCCTCGGCACGCTCTGCGGCGCGGTCGCGCTCCTCGCGCAGTTGCTGGATGAACTCGCCGGCGTCGGCGTAAAACGAGGCGCGCAGTTGCTGGAGCTTGTCGGTCTGGCGCTCGCGGTCGCGCACCGATTGGAGTTCGTCCAGATTCATCGAATCACCGTGCCCTGTGTCACGCTTTCGCCTTCTCGGCGCGCCCGCGTGTCATCAGAAACACGCCGAGGTACTCCGGAACGGTATTCACTCCCTCCTCCAGTGTAAATCTGTCGCCGCCGAGTTCGACGGTGCCGCCGTCTGTCACCTCGATTTCGATATCGTGGCGCTCGAAGGTCTCGGGCACGGCGTCGACCAGCGGGTCGAAATCGTCGATTTTGTCCCGCCCGAGTGGCCGGACGACGAGCCCACTGCCGCCGTGGAGACTCCCCGGCAGGCGGATGAGTCGGTTGGTGTCTGTCGACACCGGTTCGTCTATCGGGGCGTTCTGCCCGGCGACAACCGCGGGCGCGAACTGCTCGGTCAGGGTCTCGAAGACGTTGTGCGCCGAGAGATTGCCCCGCTCTATCTCGACGAAACGGTCCTGTGTGAACTGGTAGGCCGTCCGCGCCTTCTTCTCGCCGATGCCCTCGTACTCCTGGAGGCGCTCGACTGCCGCCGCCTCGTCCACCTCCTCGATTTCGGCCATCACCGAGAGCAGGCGCGCGTGAATCCGGCGGCCCCAGCCGCCGTCTGTGGGGAGATACCGGTTCGTCGCCGGACTCTCCCGCCCCGCAGGACCGCCGACGGTCTCCTCGGCCACCAGCGCGTCGAACTCCAGGCCGATACCCCGGAGGTAGTCGACAACCTCGCGGCGCGCGTCCCGGTCTAACTGCTGGACGTTCTCGTCCCGGACGTGGACGTGGTAGCCACGGCTGCCGGAGAAGACCACAGAGAGATTCTCGAAGCCAAAGTCGTTCTCGAGAAAATCGAGCAGCCGGAGGAGGGCGTCCTTGCAGGCCGCGAGCATCTCTCCGTAACTGTCCTCGGGCGAGGTCGAGGGCAGGTGGTCGGCGTCGAGGTCGAAGATTAGGTCCGACGAGCGCCACCCCTTGCCGTCCATCGTGCTGGCGCTTGGGTCGTCGTACCGACCGGCCGAGAAGTAGACGTGTTTCGGGCGCTCGCGGTGGAGAAAGTCGCCGAGTTCACCGAGGTCCAGCAAAGCGTTGTGCCGGACGTATCTCTCGCCGGGCCCCTCTGTCCACGGGACGTAGCCCCACTCGCGCTCGTTTGCCTCCGGTGGTCCCGCGAGGTCGACCTGCCGGTAGTGGTCGCCAAAGCGCCCGCGCAGGTACGCCTGCGTCCGCTCGTGCACGGTGACTCTGTATCCGACCGACTCTGAAAAGGGTTCTCCTCACAGCGGCACGTCGAAGGGAAGATTCCGCCGGACGGTCGTTCTGAACCGCGCGGAGATTGCAGACAACACGACGACGTAGACGCCGGCACCGACCACGACGAACCCGCCGACGACGAGGACGTTCTGGTCGACGACTCCCGACGTCTCGGCCGCGCGCTCGCCCAGAAAGACGACACCACCCATCACCAGTGCCGCGAGAACCTGTCGCCCGACTTCCGACAACGGGAGCGTGACAGACACGAACTGCAGGAGCAGGGCGTACGCGACGACCGTTCCGAGCAACACCGACAGAACGCTGGCGATTGCGGCACCGACGAAGCCAATCTGCCAGACGAGCAGGATGTTCAGGGCGATATTGCTGACGATGAAGACGAGATTCGCGCGAAACGCCGCGTTGGGCCGGTCGATGCCGTTGAGCGCGTTGAGAAACTGCTCGAAGTAGCTGTAGCAGACAACCCCTCCCAGGAGCAACCAGAGAACCTCCGTTCCCCGAACGAACTCCGCGCCGTAGAGTCCGAGCAGGCGGTCCGAGAGGAGTGCGCCGCCGACGAGTCCGGGAATCGAGATGAAACCGGCGTAGGCGACGGCGTCTTCGACGAGTGGCTCGACGTCTTCGACGCCCTCCCGTTCGCTGAGGTTGCTAATCTCGGGAAAGACAGTCATACTGATTGCGTTGCCAAACAGGTTGAGAAAGGTCGCGAGATTCCAAGCCACGCCGTAAATTCCCACCAGCCCCGTTGCAACGAAGCCATTCAAAACGAGAATGTCGACATCATTGAGCGCGCGCGACCGGAGGCCCCCGAGCCACGAGTATCGCGCGTAGTCGAGAACGCTCCTGACCTGTGTGCGAGTCGGCATCCGTGGGCGGAGAGTAATAAAGACCAGGCCAAGCACCGCGACAAGAGTCATTCCGACGGCGTACCCTGACAGTAGTCCGACAATTCCAAATCCGAGCAGGACGAACACAACCTGCGAGAGACTCCGGGAACCGATTACGACGGCTCTGAGGACACCTGCAATGTGGACGCGGCGCTGTCCTTTCAGCACGTGGACGGTGAACACGAAAACCAGTCTGGCTGCAAGCATCAGGACGATGAACCAGGCAACCGAGAGCGTCGAGTACTCCGCAAGTCCGACGTAAGACTCGATGTACGGTCGGAAGGCAAACACGAGCGCCGACACCACGACCACGAACGCGACGAGCAACACGAAGCCGGCAGTGAGATACTCGCCAGGATAGTTGTCCTCGCTGATACGCTTGCTCATCGCGTCCAGAATTCCGCGCCGCCCGCCGAGCAGAAGCCACGAGACGGTGGTCACGACCACGAAGTAGACCCCGAGCACCTCCCTACCGAGCACCCGCGCGAAATAGATTGTCGCGACGAACCCCAGTGCTGAACCGGCAACCTTCGAGAGGAACACGACAAGCGATGTCTGTCCGACCTTCATATCCCGTTGCCTCTGCTCAGAGTCACCGAACCCTGATAAACGGTGTCTTCCAACGCGACTCTCATCGAACGGTACAACAAAACATATAATACCGGGTTAATCATATCTTCGCCACGTTACTCGCTCGCTACTCAATCTATGACAAACGTGCTGTTGATTGTGCTCGATGCAGTGCGGAAGGACCACCTCTCCGTGTACGGTTACGACCGCCCGACGACACCAGAACTCGACGCCTTTGCAGAGAGTGCAACCCGGTACGAGCAGGCCATCGCACCGGCACCCTGGACACCCCCCTCCCATGCCGCGCTGTTCACCGGCAAGTACCCCTCTCACTGTCGGGTGTTTGGCAGAGAGCCAGAGCTGGCCCCGAGTCAGCCGACACTTGCCGAGGAACTCTCCAGAGAAGGATACAACACGTTTGGCTTCAGCAATAGCTATCACACGAGCACCCACCGCGGGTTCGACAGGGGGTTTGACCTCTATCACGACATGCAGGCAATGGACCGGATCGCAGGGCAGCGGTTCGAACCCAGCATCTCCTTCCTGAAGGCCGCTATCAGGAAGCTCAGTGATGGCTACAACGACTTCTCGTACTTTCAACTCGACCGACTCAAGCGCGTGCTGTCCGGAAACGCGGAGCCGTTTTTTGGATTCATCAACCTCAACTCGGCACACTCGCCGTACGACCCACCGCCCGCGTTCAAATCGGCGTTCGAAGAGCGCTTCGACCAGTGGGAGTCCGTCGAGCGAACGGCAGTCAGGTCACTTGCCGATAGTGGATACGAGTACATGATGGGCGAACTGTCTCCGACCGACGCCGAGTGGGAACTGATGCAGTGCTGGTACGACGGCGAAATCGCGTTTCTCGACTCGTTGCTCGGCACCCTGTTTGACTGCCTCCGCGCGCAGGGTCTGTACGACGACACCGCCATCATCATCACCAGCGACCACGGAGAACACTTCGGCGAGAGCGGTCTGATGTATCACCAGTTTTCGCTCTCGGAGACGTTGCTCAACGTGCCACTGCTGATAAAGTGGCCCGAGCAGCGCGAGCACGCACACAACACGGAGTTGGTGTCTCTGACAGATATTGCGCCGACCTGTCTGGACCTGCTCCTGGGGGAATCACCAGAGGGGATGGACGGTCGAAGTCTGCGCTCTGAGGAACCACCAGACGCCGTCTTCGCGGAGTACGGCCGGCCGTACACAGAGTTGCTCGAAACGCTCGTCGAAGCCATGTTCACCCGGTTCGACCCACAGGAGGACTCGGTCGGGGAGCGCCTCGATGTCTACCGTGAGCGCGTTCGGCGGTACGACCGGGGACTGCAGGCGATTCGGACGACCGACCACAAACTGGTCCGAACAACGACCGGTGACGCCACCCTGTGTCGTGTCGACGGCAGTGAGCAGTCCGTCGACGACGACCGCCGTCAGGCGCTGTTGCGCGACCACTTAGATGAGGCGCTTGGCCCGCTACCGACGGGTTCCCACGACGAGGACCTCCCGAATCACGTCGAACAACACCTCGAACAGATGGGGTATATTTGACCTCCTCCCAGGGCTAAAGCCGTGGGCTTTCGCCTCGAACTACTGTAAACACGGAACCGGTAGCGTTCGAGAACCTGTGATGTAGACCGGTTCAGCGGTATGAGAACGACTTAAGTTCCTCGGTGCGATATCCGGGTGCATGACAGACTCGTCAGTCGTGATTACTGGAAGCAGTGGGACAGTCGGGACGGCACTGGCCGATGCGTTGCTAGAGCGGGGCCACGACGTGACGGGCGTTGACACCCGGCCAAATCGGTGGCTTGAGGCCGTCGACGAGCGCACAACCGTGCTGGACCTCGCCGAAGAGGACGCGCTCGCCGAACTGCCCAGTTCGGCCGATTTCGTCGTCCATCTGGCGGCAAACGCCCGGGTACACAAACTCGTCCAGAATCCGGCACTGGCGAAGGAGAACTTCGACACCACGTTCAATATGCTCGAATACGCCAGAGAGACCGGCGCAAATCTCATCTTTTCCAGCAGCCGTGAGGTGTACGGCAACAACGAGCAGGTAATTTACGACGAGACCGATACATACGTTGACGAGTGCGAGAGTCCCTACACTGCGAGCAAAATCGGCGGCGAAGCACTCGTGAAATCGTACAACAACTGCTACGACATCGAGACGTCCATCGTTCGCTTCTCGAACGTCTATGGCAAGTACGACGCCTCGGACCGCGTGATTCCGTTGTTCATCGCACAGGCTACCCGCGGGCAGGACCTGACGGTTTACGGCGAGGGCAAGGTGCTCGATTTCACGTACATCGACGACTGTGTCGACGGCATACTGCGGGTGTTCGGTCAGTTCAACAAGTCTGGGGGTACCACGTTCAATATCGCGTCGGGGCGGGGCACCTCGCTGGTGGAACTGGCCGAAACAATCGTCGACCGTGTCGATTCAGACGTGCGTGTCACCGTCGAGCCCAACCGCACCGGCGAGGTCGGACGCTACGTTGCCGACATATCGAAGGCAAGAAAGATACTCGGCTACGAGCCTGAGGACACACTTCTTGAGGGTATCGACGCCACTATCGACTGGTATCTGGAGCGGACCGAACTGTTCGACGACATTCTGGAGTGAGGATGACTGGACGCCACAGCCATGTGGTTGAGCCACAACGGCGCGTGCGGAAACCGGTTGTCAGACGGGTTACCGCAGAACGATGAAAGAACAACGCCGCTATCGGGCCTGGAAGTGGGTAGTTCAGCAACTGACATTCCGCCGGGGAGCAAACCAACTCGACAGGCTGACCGAGACTGACTGGGACATCTTGGTCGTGCTGGACGCCTGTCGAGCAGACGTACTCGACGAGCTCGCGCAGTGGCCAGTCGAGACGACAACCTCGCCCGCGGGCTGTACGCCCGAGTGGCTCGAAGCGACGACCGATGCGGGACTGTTTGAGGACACACACGTGGTCTCTGGCAATCCGCAGTACGAGCAAACGGCTGTCGAATTCGGGTACCGGAGTATCGAACCCTTCTGGGAGGACGAGTGGGACGAGTCACTCCAGACGGTGCCACCGGAGCCGATTCTGGACCGCGTGACAGAACTGTTCACCGACGATGGCTCCCAGATTGTTGCGCATCTCCAGCAGCCACACTGGCCGTACGTCGCAAAGCTCGGTGACTCGTGGGAACTGGCGTACCCCGAACTCGGACCGTGGAGGGACTCGCCCGAGGAAATTACCTCCCTGCAGGTAGCGATGCAACGAGGGCATATCAACCTCGACCGGGCCTACAGCGCCTACCGGGCGTCAGTTGCGAGCGTCTGGACGACGCTGACGACGTATCTCCAGCAGTGGCACGAGGCCGGCGGCCACGTCGTCGTCACGGCAGACCACGGCGAAACGTTCGGTCGACTCAGTGATCTGAAACTGTACGAGCACCCGTGTAACTGTCACGTCTCGCCGGTCATCACGGTTCCGTGGGTCGAGTTCGCCCCGTCCACGACGGCGAGCCAGCAGTCCGGGGAGATCGAAGACCGGCTCGAGGCACTTGGATACGTGGGGTGAGCAGTTATTCGTCGGTATCGTGATGATTTTATCCCCACATCTGGAAAGACAGGCGATGGATACGATCAGAGTCTGTCACGTTGCAAACAGCATCGGGCCAACGAGCGTTCCGATGGACATCGCGGTTGCGCTGAATAGACACACAGAGGTTGAGGCAGACGTGGCGGGATGGTTTACAACGGAACCGTTCGCAGACGATGACCAGCTTACTGTCCACAGTCTCGACGCGCCAGACACCGTTCTCGGAATCGACCGACCGACGCTACGCCGCTTGCAGGAACTGCTTGACGACTACGACGTCGTGCAGGCACACCACCCACATTCGGGAACATTCGTGAAGCTACTCGCAAAGCGACTCGACATTCCCGTCGTTTCGACAGAGCAGAACAACCATGACGGATTCTCGCGAAAGGGGCTGGTGGCAAACGGGCTGACGAACGCACTCGCCGACTCTGTCACCTGTGTCTCCGACCCGGTTGTCGATTCACTTCGCTGGTGGGAGTCGCTCCTTGTCGATGACGTTCGGGTCATCTACAACGGTGTCCAACTGGACCGACTCCGAAACACGGACTGTGGAGAGTTCGACCTTCTCGACCGGGCTGGGGTTGACGACGACTCACTCGTGGTTGCGACGGCGGGCGCACTCATCGAGCAGAAGGCATACGACACGCTGATTCCCGCGATTGCCGAGGCGAATGACCGCCACGATGGCCGCCTCGAACTCGTGGCTGCTGGCGATGGCCCGCTCCGTGACGAGCTTGTGGCTCTCGCTGCCGACAGCGGCGTTGCCGAGTGTATCAATCTCGTCGGGCAGATTCCCCGCAATGACGTGTACTGTCTGATGAACGCGGCCGACATCTACGCGATGCCCTCACGGTGGGAGGGGTTCAGCGTGGCCGCAGTCGAGGCTCTCGCCGCCGGCTCTGCCTGCGTCTTCTCCGATATTCCCGAGTTCACGACAGCGTACAGACAGGCCGCACTCTTTCACGAGGTCAACAGCGTGGAGAGTCTCGCAACTGCACTCGTACGTGTAGCCCGGTACGACGGTCTGCGCGAGGACCTGTGTCAGATTGCAACCGAAACCGCAAATCGGTTTGCGCTCGAACGAATTGCTGCCGAGTACGCCGACCTCTACACCGAACTTCTGGGTCGACGGTGAATACCCGGCAGTATCGGGATGGGGCTCTATCGTGTCTGTAACTACATCTCGTGGTCCAGATACCCCAGGTCGGCCAGTCGTGACTGGATCTCCTCGTCGGCCTCGATTGCCTCGCCCCGGCCGGCCCGCTGGCCCTCCGTTTCGAGCCAGTCTTCGAGTGCCGAATCGAGTTCCTCAACGACCGCGGGATGCTCCTCGGCGACGTTCTCGCTCTCGTCGGGGAGTCGATACAGGCGCGGGTCGTCGGAGAGGCCGACGTACTTGAACTCGCCGTTCTGGACCACCGAGTACGGCTCCGTTGGGAACCGCGAGACGTCGAAGTCGGGGTTGTGCTCCAACAGTGGGTCGAGCGAGTCCCGTGGCGACTGGCTGATGGCGTACTCGCGGCGCTGCTCGCGCAGGTCGACACCCTGTACCGTCTCGGTCTCCGCGCCGGCCACCTCCAGCAGCGTTCGCACGACGTCGGCGTGCTGAACCAGGCCCTCGTCGGCCAGGCCGTCGATTCCCGTCAGCACCATCGGGACGTTCAGCACCGCGTTGTGCATGCTGTACTTGTGAGCGAGCATGTCGTCCTCGCCGAACAGTTCGCCGTGGTCGGCGGTGACCACGAGGATGGTCTCGCCGAGTTCATCCTCGATGTGTGCGTGCAACTGGCCCACCAGGTCGTCGGTGTAGGCGATTTCGGCGTCGTACATCGCCCTGAGCGCGGCCATCTCCTCCTCGGAGAGGTCACAGCCGTCTGCGACAATCTCGATGAGGTTGTGGTGGACCTCCATCGCAATCTCGGCGGCCTCCCGGCCGCTCATCGAGAGGTCGTCGGTGAAGCGGTCGAGATAGGGCAGTGGCGGGTAGTACGCCCGGTGGGGTTCGTTGTAGTGGACGTACACGAAGAGTGGTTCGGTGGCCCGACTGACCCGCTGTTTTGCAATCTGAGTGAGCAGATAGGCCCCAGAGTGGGCGTGGGTATCGGTGTCGAACCCGACCGAATGCGTGCGGATATTCGCCACGAACTTGAGAACGTTCCAGACGCCCGCGCTCTCGAGAATCTCGACCGGCGAGGAGCCAAGCAGCGTAAACTCGTCGAATCCGCGGTCGGTGTCGGTCAACTCCCCCGCGTAGGCGTTGTTCGAGACGCCGACAGTGTGGTAGCCAACCTCGGAGAGCAACTCAGAGACCAGCGGCAGCGCGTCGGGAAAGGCCGTCGAGTCCTCGTAGTAGGTGCCGTGCCGGGAGGGGTAGGTGCCGCTGAGAATCGACGGGATAGAGGTCGCAGAGGCGCGGGCCTGTGAGAACCCCGAGGAGAAGGCCACGCCGTCGTCGGCAATCTGCTGGATGTTGGGCGTCGTCTCGCGCTCGTGGCCACCCATCGTTGTGTGGTCCTGTCGCACGCTGTCGAGGGTGAGCCAGACGATGTTTGGTTTCATGATGGTGGAGTCACCCGACTGTCGGGGACTGCGGGGGGTATTCGTGACGAACGGTTATGTATTTCGCCCGCGGTCAGAGAATCGCCTGCTCGCGGTCGAGCAGCGTGACGATGACGACGTGTGGGAGCGTGAGCACGGCGATAAAGACCAGATAGAGGCCGACGAGGTCCGGAACCGACCCGGGCGAGCGCGGGACGAGCACGGCGAGTGCGCCCAGCCCGACCAGCGAGAGCGCGGTCAGCGGTGCCGCGTCGCGGACGAACCCGCGGACCGCAGGCCCCACCTCCCCCCGGTCGAGCGCCACCGTCGAGTCCTCGTCGAGCAGGACCGTCCGGCCGACGTGGCGCAGCGAGTGCCAGAAACAGAAGTAAACGCCGATAGCGAGAATCGGCGGCACCACGAGAAAGTACAGCGTCAACCCCAGCAGTTCGCCCGCGTCGACGACCCACGCGCTGTCGTTGTTCGCCCGCCAGTAACCCGACACGAGCGTCAGGGTGACCAGCGCGGCGTACACTGCGCCGACGGCGAGTCGCGCCTCGAGGGTAAAGACCGGGTCGAGTGTCGACGCCGCAGCGGTGTCGAAGAGACCGACGAGCGTGGTGGCGACGAACTCGTACTCGTCGGGAAACGCGACCAGCGGGACGAGCATCGGCGCGCCACCCCGGACCAGCACCGTGAGCGCGCGCTGACCCGGTGCGCGCAGGTGCGAGGCGTCCGCGAGCGCGAGCAACGGGTGGAGTTCGCCCTGTCCCCAGTGGAACCACGTAATCAGAATAAACAGGACGAACGCGCCGACGGGCCAGAGAAACCAGCCAACCGCGTAGGCGGCCCCGAACCCGGCGTACACCGCGCTGACGACCGCGAGCGACCGGAGGGAGAGACCCTCGCCGCGCTCGCGTGGCAACAGCAGGTGGTCGACCGCGCCGTGTGGGAGTCCCAGCAGGAGTACACTCACCAGCAACGGCGCGTACTGGACCGGCCGGGGAATCTCACCGACGGCAGTCGAGACGACTACCGAGACGACGGCGACGACGGCGAGTGACAGCCAACCGGGGCGAAGCACGTACGAGACGGCCAGTTCGCGGACCCGGCCACGCGTTGCCTGAATCATCTGAGTTCCGGGCGACTGCTGTCGAGGAGTGCCGACCAGTGCTCGACCGAGAGGGCGTCGAGACGCTGGCGCAACCACATGTACAACACCAGTCCCTGGACGGTAAACAGGTTTGTCATCAAAAAGAAGGTTGCCTCTTCGACCGGCAGGCCGAACACGGACAGGCCGACAGTGTGTTCCGCCGAGATGACCCAGATGCCGAGTTCGAGCGCGATAGCGTCGATCACCCAGTAGTAGAGCGTCGGCACGAGTATCGCGACGCCAACCGTCCGGCGGAGTTGCCAGAGATACGGCCAGCCAAAGCCCCACTGGACCGCCAGAATCGGGCCCGACCACGCCAGAATCGCACCGAGGTAGAACGTCGACGTGGTACCAAGCATGAGGAATCCGACGACACCGACCAGCAGGCCAGCACCGACACCCACGAGTCGCGTACTCGCGGGTATCGACAGTGACATATCACCGACATCCGGCATCTGGAACAGCCAGAGCGCGGTCAACACCGGCTGGAGGATGAAAAACAGGTACTCGCCGACGGGAGCCTTCCAGATGTGTGCCGCCGTCGCGCCCTCGCCGTACCACCAGACCCCTTCGGCGATCAGGAGGTTGTCCCAGGGTGTCGTGTAGGCAAAGGCGAGAACGAGGATAACCGCCAGTCCACCGAGCGGACGGCGTCCCCACCACGTCTGCCCGCGGAGGACAGTAGCTGTTCCGAGCACTGCAATCGGCGGGACGACGAACAGGAGGTGGAAGGTGAGGTAACTTACTGTGGACATGGTGGTGCCTGCGTGACTGCCGGTCGCGTGGTGTCACCCTCGACGCTCTGGTCTGACCGCACTCTCGTCGTCGACTCCGTCGGTGCTGTTGGGTCGCTGTCTGCTCTGTGGGTTCCACCGGGGGGGCTTTGATTGCCGCGTGCGACTGCGGGAACCACGGCTACCGTGGGTTTTGCACCTTCGACAGATAGCCACACGGCCATACTGGTCAGGGGAGGGCAGAGACCGGGGACGGGGAACCGGCGCGGGGACGGCCAGCAGCCTGATGAATAGATTGATAACCGACACCGGACTAGCCCGGATGTATGAGTGGTGCGCTCGACGAGGACACGGCGAGGACACTCGCGAGCGGTCGTCAGACCGTCGGGTCGATGCTCTCGGCCGCGCAAGACTCCCTGAAGCGGGTGTTTCTGGTCTTCGTCGTCGGGATGTTGGTGACCATCTGGGCGCTCCGGGCGTTCGTGTGGGACCGACTCAAGACGGACCTGGTGTTCAACCGGATGAGCACGGAGACGGCCGACGCCACGGAGATCGTCGTCACGTCACCGTTCGACGTCATCCTCCTGCAGGTGAAAATCGGGCTCGTCGTCGGAATTCTCGTCTCGATTCCGGCGCTCGTGTGGTACAGTCGCGACGGACTCAGACGACGCGGTATCTGGCCGGACGCGCGGATTCCCCTCTGGAAGAAGGTCAGTTTCGCCGTCGCAATCGCACTCCTGTTCGCCGGTGGTGTCTCCTATGGCTACTTCTTTTTCTTCCCGGTGATGTTCGACTTTCTCGCGACGAACGCCAACAACGCTGGCTTCAAGCCGACGTGGTCGATCGTCAAGTGGACCGAGTTCATATTCTTTCTCGCGCTCTCCTTTGGTGTGGCAGCACAGTTGCCACTCGCGATGAGCGCGAGCGCGCGCTCGGGAGTCGTCCCCTACGAGACGTTTCGCGACAAGTGGCGGTACGCGGTCGTCGGCATCTTCGTCTTCGGTGCGATGTTCTCGCCGCCGGACCCGTTCACACAGGTGATGTGGGGTGTGCCACTCGTCTTGCTGTACTTCGTCAGTCTGGGTGTCACCAAACTCGCAGTGCTCTCGAAGCGGGCCGGCGGGCAGGTGTCGACGCGGCAGGTCGCACGGGAGCACTGGAACCAGGTTGCCGGCGCGGCAGTTGTCGCGGCCACAGCGGTCTACTTCTACATGCTGGAGGGTGGCACGGAGGCGACAAACGACCTGCTCGAAGCGGTCGGTTCCGGCGAACGTGTCGCCGTCGGTGACCAACTCGGTGCGTTCGGACTCTCGCCGACGGCCACCTCGGCGCTGGTCGGGGCGGGTGTGGCGCTGGTCGTCACCGCCGAGTTGCTCTTTTACTTCCGGGTGCAGGAACTCGAACAGGAGGCGACCGAGCAGGCACGCCGCGAGGCCGCCACGGCCGCCCAACACGAGGAGAGCCAGGAGGGCGACCCGGGCGAACCGGCCGAAATCGACATCGGCGCGATGAGTGCCCGGGCCGTGCAGGCCGCGCCACCCGAGGCGTTCGTCGAACTGAGCGAGGAGCGTTCCATCCAGTACGCACAGCAGGCAATCGACAGCGACAGTCCCGAGAAGGCGCAGGCGATTCTCGACAAGTTCGACGAGGCACAGGAGTTAGACATCGACCCCGACGAGGACGAGGACGAGGACGAAGAGGCGGGTCTGGTCACCTCGACGGCCGCGGGGATGGTCAACCCGTTCACCGACGACGAGACAACAGAGGACGACATCGGGGGCTACTACTACGACATCGCGTTTATACTGGACTCGCTGACATCGAAGGCAATCTGGATTGTGGCGACGTTCATGCTCGTGCTCGCGGGGTCGTTTATGTGGATGTACACGGGTGGCATCGGCGCGGCGGCAGACGTCTTCTTCCAGAACATGCCAGAGGGTGCCTTCGACGAACCGGAAATCGTCGTTCTCCACCCCGTCGAGGCGCTGATATTCATGCTCAAGTTCTCGACACTGCTTGCCTTGCTCTCGGTTGTGCCGTTGCTGGCGTACTTCGCGTGGCCGGCCGTCGAGGACCGCGGCATCGCCACCGGCGACCGGAGTGTGCTGGCCACCTGGGGGGTGCTCACGCTCGTGGTCGTGTTCGGGGGGACTGCGCTTGGCTTTCTCTACATCGCGCCGGCGGTCATCTCGCTGCTGGCGTGGGATGTGGTCAACGCCAACATGGTCATCGCCTACCGCATCAGCAGTTTCGGCTGGCTCGTTATCTTCCTGACTGTCGGTATCGGCGCGCTGACGATGGTTCCCGTGACGATGGTGCTGTTCGAACACGGCAACATCGTCTCCTACGAGCGGATGCGCGGGAGTTGGCGCGGGGTCGTACTCGCCTTCTTCGCTATCGCCGGCCTGTTCACCCCCTCTGGCGTGTTCACGATGTTCATCGTCGCGATTCCTGCCGGCCTCGTCTACGGGCTGGGAATCGGTCTGACGTGGCTGTACACCCGCGTCGAGAGCGGAACCAGTGCGCTACGGGGTGAACCCGCGGACTGACCGGCAGACGCGACAGAACAGGTAACAACGTCGGTTGCCCAACCGTTGAAGTGTCGCCCGCACCATCGTACTGTATGCAGATTCACTGGCACCGCCGTGACCTCCGAGTCAGCGACAGTCTCGGTCTCGCGGCGACAGACGACGACGCGTGCGGTCTGTTCGTCTTCGACCCCGGAGTGCTCGCTCACGGTGCGTCTCCGCGCCTGTCGTTTCTGCTCGACGGAGTGAGGACGTTGCGCGAGAGGTACCGCGAGCGTGGCGGCGACCTGCTGGTAGCCCGTGGCCGCCCACGGGAGTTGCTGCCGGCCCTCGCAGAGGACCTCGGTGCCGAGACGGTGACCTGGGCGAGGGACTACTCGGGACTGGCCCGCGAGCGCGACAGCGCGGTCCGACAGGCGCTCGCCGACGCCGGTGTCGAACGCCAGGCCATCCACGACGCCGTCCACCAGAAGCCGGGGTCGATTACCACCAACGACGGCGACCCCTACAAGGTGTTCACCTACTTCTCGAAGAAGTGGCACGACCGGGAGAAACGCGACCCGGTCGAGGCGCCCGACGGCGACGCGCTCGTGTCCACAGACGACGACCGTCTCGCGACCGCCAGAGCCTCCGAGTTCGTACTCGACGGCGTGCCGACGCTCGCGGACCTGGGCTTCGACGAACCGGAGGCGTCGATTCCGCCGGCCGGCACCGACGCGGCCCGCGAGCGCCTGCGGGAGTTCTGCGAGAGCGACATCTACCGCTACGACGAGCGCCGAGATTACCCGGCCGACTCCTGTACGTCGGGACTCTCGCCACATCTCAGTTACGGCACTATCGGCATCAGGGAGGTCTACCGGGCGACCGAGCGGGCAGAGGCCGACGCAGACGGCGAGGACGAGCGCGAGTCGGTTTTCGAGTTTCAGGACCAACTCGCCTGGCGGGAGTTCTACACGCAGGTGCTCTGGGACCGGCCCGACGTGGTCGCGCAAAACTACAAGAGCTACGAGAACCCCATCGACTGGCGCGACGACGAACAGGCCCTGCAGGCCTGGAAGAACGGCGAAACGGGGTATCCAATCGTCGACGCGGGGATGCGCCAGTTGCGCGCGGAGGCGTACATGCACAACCGCCTGCGGATGATTGTCGCCTCGTTCCTGACAAAAGACCTCCTAATCGACTGGCGCGAGGGGTACGACTGGTTCCGGTCGAAGTTGGTCGACCACGACACCGCGAACAACAACGGTGGCTGGCAGTGGGCCGCCTCGACGGGCACCGACGCACAGCCGTACTTCCGCATTTTCAACCCGATGACACAGGGTGAACGGTACGACCCCGACGCCGAATACATCAAGAAGTACATCCCCGAACTCTCCGACGTCCCCGCGGAGACGATTCACTCCTGGCACGAACTCGACGAGGGAACACGCCAGATGCACGCGCCAGCGTACCCCGCACCCATCGTCGACCACGGCGAACGGCGCGAGCAGGCACTCACGATGTACAAACGGGCACGCGGGGAGACGTGAGTTAACAGCTACGGGCGCGGGAGCACCGGGCGGGAGACCGGCCAGCGGGTCTGTCAGTCCCACCCAGAGTTCGAGACGGAACACTGTATTTAACCGCGACGCGCCCACCTGTAGGGTATGGAGCGCATCGACGTTGCAGTCGTCGGTGGCGGGCCAGCAGGTTCCTCGGCAGCGTGGACCGCCGCGGAGGGCGGTGCGAACACCGTCGTCTTCGAGAAAGGTGTCCCGCGCGAGGACCGAAACGGGCCGGGCCCCGACTCGACGGATGCGGCCGGTTTGCTCGACTACTGGGTCGACTTGATGAACTTCGGCCCGGGAGAACTCCCCGAAGATGTCGTTCTCCGGGATATCGACGGAGCGATGTTCTACGGCCCGTCGAAGGCACTCGAAATCGAGAGCACCGGAATGGACGGGAGTTACCCCTCGTTCGGACTGGCGTTCGACCGCGCACGGTTCGACGACTGGCTGCGCGCCGAGAGCGAGCACGCGGGCGCGAGTTACCGCGTCGGCGAGAGTGTCAGAGAGGTGGAGACGACAGTCGACGGCGGACACACCCACACGCTGACACTCGCGGGCGGCGACCAGTTCGAGGCCGAGTACCTGATTCTCGCCGACGGCCCACAGCGAACCGTCACGACGGAAGTGCTCGACCAGTTTACACCGCCCGACCGCCAGATTGCGGACGTGCTCGACCCGACACGGACGAACCACATCGCCTACCAGGAACACCGCCGCGTCCCCGAGGCCGTCGACGCCTCCTCGCGGTTGCGGTTCTGGTGGGGGCTGATGCCCGGTCACACGGCGTACCCGTGGCTGTTCCCGAACGACGACGGCGTCGCCCGCATCGGGTTGACGATGCCCATCGGACTCGATATCGAGGCTTTCGACGCCAGAGAGTGGGCACTGCTCCGGGAGGACGACGAGAAGATTCCCTCCGGGAGTGTCTACATCGAACGACTGTTCGAGCGGGAGTTCCCGGAGTACGGTATCGAGGATTTCCCCATCGTCGAGGACCGCGGGAAACGAAACGGCACCGAAACGTATCCCATCTCCTCGACGCGACCAATCGAGTCACCGACCGGCGCGGGTATCGCCGTCGTCGGCGGCGCGATGGGCGGGACGTCGGCGTTCCACGAGGGTGGCGACCACGTCGCCGTTCGCACGGGCAAGATTGCCGGCCGACTCGCCGCGGCAGAGACGCTTGGCCGGTACAATCGCGCGTGGCAGAACGCACTGGGAACGGAGTTCAGGCGCAACGTCACGGCCGCAGACGTCGTTGCCGACTACGGTCCAGACGACTGGGACCGGGCGTTTGGGTCGGCCGGGCCACTCGTCGACAGTTCGGAGTACACGCTGTCGACGCTGCTGCGGGCCGGTGTCCGGGGCACACGACTGCTCTGGCAGTACTGGCGGACGAAGCGCAACTACATCGACGGCGGCTACGTCCAGTTCCACGAGTCCGAGTACGCCGTCTGAACCCCCCGGTATCCTCACTCGACGTGGTCGCGCATCCACTGGAGGTGCTCGCGGAGACGCTCCCGGCCGGCGTCGGTCAGCGCGTACACGTCGTGGATGCCCTCGGTCTGTGGGTCGACGAAACCGGCCTCGGTCAGGTTTTCCAGTGCCGCGTAGAAGGATTTCGGGTCGATTCGCGTCTCGTAGTGTGATTCGAGTCGTGACTTGAGTGCCTGTGCCTGCAGCGACTCGTCGGCGAGGATGACACAGATGTCGCGCCGGCGACCACTCTGGAGGAACTGCGTCATAGCTACCGCCCCAGTCGTTCGTGTGCGTCGGCGAGATTGCGCGAGCAAAAGGCCGCCACGAGCGAGAGTTCACCGGCGAGCGCGCCGACGGCGATTATCTCCGCGAGTGCGTCGGCGTTCGACCCTGGGGGGTCGCCACCCCCGGCCAGTCCGAGCAGGTCGAGCGCCGCGGACTGCGTTGGCAGTGCCGTTCCACCGCCGACGGTGCCGACCTCCAGCGAGGCAAAGGAGAGACTCGCGTACAGACCCTCCTCGCGTGCCTCCATCGTGGTGATGGCGTTCGCGCCCTCGACGACCTGTGCGGGGTCCTGTCCGGTGGCGAGAAACGCCGCGGCGACGGTGTTTGCGGCGTGAGCGTTGAACCCCAGACTCGCGGCCTTCGCCGACCCGACGAGGTTCTTCCGGGTGTTGCCCTCGACCATCGCCTCGGCGGTCGTGTCGAGTCGGTCGGCCAGCAACTCGTCGTCGACGACGACGTCTGCGGTGACCGTTCGCCCGCGTCCCTCGACGGCGTTTATCGCCGCCGGTTTCTTGTCCGTGCAGAGATTGCCCGACAGCGCAACCAGTTCCGCGGGCGTCTCCCGTTCGATCTGCGTGACGGCCTCGCGGGTCGCGATGGTCGCCATGTTCATTCCCATGGCGTCTTTGGTGTCGTAGACGAACCGTAGAAAGACGCTGTCGCCGACGACGTAGGGGTCGACCTCGAGCAGTTCGCCGTGGCTGGTCGTCGCCTCGGCGGCCTCCCGGAGTGTCTCGTGGTTCTGTCCGACCCACGAGAGCACCGCCTCTGCCTCGGCGACGCCGGCGACACGAAAGACCGGCGCGCGCGTCATCCCCGCGTCGGTGACACGCGCCGTCGCGCCGCCAGCGGCATCGATAGCCGACAGGCCACGGTTGACACTCGCGACGAGCGCGCCCTCGGTGGTCGCGAGCGGCAGATAGTACTCTCCGCCCGCCGCGCCGCCGTCGACGGCGACGGGGCCGGCGACACCGAGGGGCAACTGTGCCCCACCGAGCAGGTTCTCGACGTGTCCGTCGGTCTCGCCGGCCGTGAACCCGTAACCGCCGAGCGCGTCGAGGTTGGCGTCGGTTTCGGCGGCGACGACGCGCCGGCGCGTGGCGGCCGCCGTCTCCGGGTCGGTGTGGTCCTCGAGCTCGTGGAGCCGAACCTCGCCCGTTCTAACGCGGTCGGCGAGGTCCGCAGACGCAGACTCGTCCATGCCCGAACGTGGCGGTCGGTTCCCGTAAGCGCTCCGGACGCGGTTCGTCGAGAAAAGAGGCCGTCGAGACGGCTACTCGTCGTTCGCCTGTTCGATCCAACCGGCGGCGCGTGACTCGGACACCTGCGCGGCGTCCGACACCGTCTCTGGGTCTGCGTCGGCGATATCGGCGACCGTCTCGATACCCACCTCTGCCAGGCGGTCGCTGTACGTCGGACCGATTCCCGACAGGTTCTCGACTGGTCCGGCCTCGTCTCCCTCCTCGGTACCGGTATCTGTCGACTCTGCCTCTGTCTCGACGCCGGTCGAGTCGTCTTCCCCGGCACCGGTATCTGTCGACCCCGCCTCTGTCTCGACGCCGGTCGAGTCGTCTTCCCCGGCACCGGTATCTGTCGACC
>CAZHPM010000005.1:0-8829 GCA_964534485.1 uncultured Halobacteriales archaeon | reverse complement strand
CCGCCTCTGTCTCGACGCCGGTCGAGTCGTCTTCCACGGTTTCGGTGTCCGTCGACTCCGCCTCGGTCTCGACGCCGGTCGAGTCGGTCTCGTCCTCTGTGCCGGGTTCGTCTGTGGTCTCCTCTTCGGTAGTGTCGCTCGTCTGGTCGGTGCCGCGTTCGCGCTCGATGGTAATGTTCGTGTCGGCCTGCTCACCGGCCTCCGCAGATTTGGTGTTCGACACGCCAAAGAGGTTCTTCACCACTTCGACGATGAAGTTCGCTGTCATGTGTGTTGGTGTTGAACGCTCTCTTATTTAATTGACGCGGAACTGGTCACGCGGGCGTCTCTCGTGGGTTGGGTGGCCGTCACCCGCTGTCGGCGACAGAGCCACGCGACTGCCGGGGGTCGGTTATTCGATGTGGATAGCGGGTCGCCCGGGGCGTGCCTTTCGTGCCTGGTCGCCCTCGGCGCGCTCGACCGTGACCTCGGTGCCAAACTCGTCGCGCAACAGCCACGCTGCTCGCTCCAGCAGGTCCCGTTCCTCGTCGGCCCCGAGCACCGGCGGGAGCTGTTGTCTGCGGTTCTGGAGGTCCCGAGCGTACGCCCGTGCCGGTTCGCCGGCCGCGCGCACCCGCTCGTCGTTCATAATCGTCCCGACGAGTGCGTCGCGTTCGTCGCTCTCGCGGGCAATCTCGCGGGCGCGGTACTTCCAGCGGGGCGCGACGGCAACCTCGATTCGGTGGGCGTCGTCGATGCCAGCCACGTCGAGGATATCGCGCACGTCGTCCCGGAGTTGTTCGACGACACGGCGTTCGGTCTCTGGTTCGACCGCACGCGCCGGGTCCGGCCACGCCGCCTCTGCGACGATGCCGTCCCCGCGGAGCAGGTTCCACAACTCCTCACCGAGGTACGGTGTCACCGGCGCGACCAGTCGTGCGAGCACACTCAACCCCCGCCGGTAGACCGCCTCGTTTGGGGTCTCGAACTCGCGGTACTGGCCGAGCAGGCCGACGAGTCCGCGAATCTCGGAGATTGCGCGGTGGAAGCGGAACCGCTCGTAGTGGTCCGTCGCGGCGGCGATGGTCCGGTCGATTTCGCGTTCGACGTAGGCGTCCTGTGGTCGTCGCTGGTCTCGCGACTCGCTCTCGACGAACGCCCGTGTGGTGTCGTGGAGTTGCTGCTGGAGGTCGTAGGCACTCGAGACGTCGCGGGCGGTCCACTCGAAGTCCTGTTCCGGGTGGGCCGCCGAGAGCACGAACAGCCGTGTCGTCTCCGCGCCGTACTCGTGGGGGCTGACGACGTTCCCGCGCGTTTTGGACATCTTCTGCCCGTCGTACAGCACCGTTCCCTGGTTGAGCAACTGCTCGACGGGTTCGCGCTGGTCGAGATAGCCCAGGTCAGCGAGCGCACGGGTGAAAAACCGGATGTACAACAGGTGTAACACCGCGTGTTCCTCGCCACCGACGTAGACGTCGACGGGGAGCGTCTCGGTTGCCTGCTCCGGGTCGAAAGGCGCGTCCGAGCGGTCGGGACTGAGATACCGCAGGAAGTACCACGACGAGTCGACGAACGTGTCCATCGTGTCGGTTTCGCGCTCGGCCGGTCGCCCGCAGTCGGGACACTCCGTCTGGACGAACTCCTCGCTCTCGGCCAGCGGGTTGCCGGTCGTCTGGACGAACCCGGGCAACTCCACGGGCAGGTCTTCCTCGGGGACGAGTACCGGCCCACACTCCTCGCAGTGGACGACCGGAATCGGCGTCCCCCAGTAGCGCTGGCGGGAGATGAGCCAGTCCCGCAGTCGGTAGGTCACGTCGGCGCTCGCGGCGTCGAGGTCTGCCCGCAGTTGCTCGCGGGCGGGACCACTGGCCAGTCCGTCGTACTCGCCGCTGTCGGTGAGCATCCCCTCGCCGGTAAAGGGTTCGTCCGTGACACTGACCGGCGTGTCGTCGACCGGTTCGACGACCTGCTCGACGGGCAGGTCCTGCTCGCGGGCGAACTCGTGGTCGCGCTCGTTGTGCGCGGGCACGCCCATCACCGCACCCGTGCCGACGTCGTCGAGGACGTACGCGGCGACATAGACCGGAATCTCCTCGCCGGTAACGGGATTGACCGCGGTCGCGTCGGTCTCGACACCCGAAAAGCGCGCCGTCTCGTCGCGTCTGGCGCGCTCGAGGTACGTGGCGACGGCCTCGTCGTCGGCCGCCAACTCCGCCGCGAGGTCGTGACCCGGCGAGAGCGCGAGGTAACTCACACCGCAGACGGTGTCGAGTCGGGTGGTGAACACGTCGACACCGCCGTAATCGGAGGTGTCGAACGTGAGTCGTGTCCCCTCGCGTTTGCCGATCCAGTTGCGCTGTATCTCCCGGACGCTCTCTGGCCACCCCGCCAGGTCCGACAGACCGTCGAGCAACTCCTCGGCGTAGTCGGTAATCGTGAGAAACCACTGGTCGAGTTCTCGCCGGCCGACGGGGGTGTCACACCGCCAGCAGACTTCGAGTGCGTGGTCGTCGGCGGTCCCCGAGGTGGTTGTCTCCTCGCTCGCCGTCTGTTCGACCACCTGCGCGTCGGCCAGCACCGTCTCGCAGTCTGGACACCAGTTGACCTGTGCGGCCTCGTACTCGACGAGACCGGCCTCGTAGAACTCACGGAAGAACTGCTGGTTCCACCGGTAGTAGGCGGGGTCACAGGTCGTTATCTCGCGCGACCAGTCGTAGCCAAAGCCCAGTGTCTCCATCTCCTCGCGCATCTGGGCGATACAGGTTTCGGTCCACGACTGCGGGTCGGTGTAGCGCTCGTGGGCGGCGTTCTCGGCGGGCAGTCCGAACGCGTCCCACCCCATCGGGTGTAACACGTCCTCGCCACACATCCGGCGGTACCGGGCGTAGGCGTCGGTAATCGCGTAGTTACGGACGTGACCCATGTGCAGACTCCCCGACGTGTAGGGGAACATCCCGAGCACGTAGGTCGGGTCCGTGACCGCGCCGTCGAGGTCGTAGGCCGCCTCGCGCTCCCAGACGTACTGCCAGTACTCCTGCACCCGCGCGTGGTCGTAGCTGCGCCGGGACATCGGTTGTCGTAGAGTCCGACACGCTCGCATATCATTGTTGGCCTCGTGTGTGGCGACACGGTCGCGCGTGGACGCCAGGGCTTGCGGTGATGACAGACACCGGTGTGGAATCCACGCCTTCTTGTGCCCACTCCCCGACCGCACAGGTATGTCGCTGCAGGCCGCGGACCGACTCGGAGCCGCCGACGTCGTGACGCTGGCCAACGCCGTAATCGGTGTCGTGGCGATGACGGCGGCGGTCCTGGGTGAGGTCCAGTTGGTCGCGCGACTGGTGTTACTGGCGGCTGTCGCGGACGGTATCGACGGTATCGTCGCCCGCCGGTACGGCAGCACCGAGGTCGGTCCGTACCTGGATTCGACGGCCGATATCGTCTCCTTCGGGACCCTCCCCGCGCTGTTTGTCTTCGCCGCCGCCCGACAGGAGTGGGCGCTGACTGACGAGCCGGAGCTGTACGCCACGGCCGCCGGTGTCGCATCGCTGTTCGTGGTGCTCTCGCTGGCCCGGACGGCACTGTACACCGTCTACGTCGACGAGGGGCAGAGCCGTCCGGGTGTCCAGAACACACTCGCCTCGTCGCTGCTGGCTGCCGCCTACCTCGCGGGAGTGACCGCCGTTCCCGTGTTGTTGGCCTCGACTGTCGTGCTCTCTGTCTCGATGGTCGCACCGGTGGCCTACCCGAAACTGCTCGCCCGCGACGCGCTCGTGATGGGGTTCGTGCAGATGGGTGCGGTTCTTGTGCCGACGGTGCTGGTCGGTCTCTTTCCGCGCCTCCTGCTGGTCGGCGCGCTCGCGTATCTGACGCTGGCGCCGTGGTACTACTGGGGAGGGTGAGAGGCCCCGTCAGTCCGAGACTGCCCGCACCGCGTCGGCGGCGGTTGTCCCGACCCGCTCGTAGAACCGGCCACGGAGACTCTCGGAGTGTTGTGACATCTGTGTCACCACCACGGTGTGGTCGTCCTCGAGGACGAACGCGATGTCGAGCTCCGTCTCGAAGAACTGTCCGCGCATCAGAAACTTCGAACTGTCGTACAGGCCGTCGTGGTTCGGTGACTGCTTCCGGCAGACGTAGCCGGTACCGTCTCTGAGTGTGGCTCGCAACTGCGCCGGGGTGAGATACCGGTTGCGCTTCTCGCGGGCCGTCTCGGTCACCCGGATATCGTCGAGTGGACTCCCGTTGCTCACTGTGGTCTGTACTGCCGGGAGAGACAAAACGACACCGGAGACCACTCGGGTGGGCCGGTCAGAACTGGCCCAGCGAGGTCTGATTTCGCTGGAGAGACTGCGCGTTGTACCCCTCGCTTGTGAGTGCCTTCGCGAACTCGGCGGCGGCACCGTGCTGGACGTACACCTGTTCGGGGTCGACGGCCGCGACGACGGCGTGGAGTTCCTCGTAGTCACAGTGGTCCGAGAGAACGAACGTCTCGTCGTAATCGCCCTGGTACTTGAATCCGGTGTCGACGGCCCAACCGGAGAATCCGGCCTTCTGTGCACCGGTCGACTCACAGAGTTCGTCGATGAAGCCGAGGTGATTCGTCTGACTCGGGAAGACAACAACATCACCGGCCTCGAGTGTCGTCTCCTCGGTGTACCGGCGCGTGTCGAAGGAGACGTCCAGACGCGACTCGATAACGGCGTTGAGGCTGGCGATTGCGTCACTGACCAGCAGCCGCGACCGGCCCGCGCGGGCGGCGAGTCGCTGAATCTCCTGTGCCCGGCCCAGCGAGTAGCCCAGACAGACCGCCGGCCGGTCGGCGGCGTCCTCGAACCAGTCGACGATTGTGGCCTCGAGCTCCGGCTGTGGCGGGAAGACGTACTCCGGGGTGCCGTAGGTGGCCTCCGTGACGAGGATATCCGCCGAGACCGGCTCGAATCCGTCGAGGTAGAGTCGGTCGCGGGTCGAGATATCGCCGGTGTAGAGTACCCGCACCCGCTCGTCGGTCGCCGGGTCCCGCGTCCTCACCAGCGTCGCCCGCGAACCGGGGATGTGACCGGCGTTCAGCAGTTCCACGTCCGGGTGTGACCGCATCTCCGGGGTCTCGTCGCGGCGGACACCCGCGAGCGCGGCCGTCAGTTCCGAACAGACGACCGTCTCGGGCGACTCGTCGTACAGGTGGTCGCCGTGTGCGTGGCTGAGTACGTCGATATCACCGTGTGGGTGTGTGGCGTCTGCGTCGACCACGCGACCGTCGGGGAGTTCTATCTCGATACCGTCGGTGTAACGAACAGTCGTCACGGGCGTTCTCACGTACGGTAGCCGGTGTGGTGTGGTATGTCCTTGGATTCCGGGCGTCACTGCTGGTCGTACAGTCGTTCGATTCTGTCGAGTCCGTCGGCGTCGGCCGGCGAGAGCTCCGTCCGAACGCCCAGAAACCGGGGGAATCGGAGCGCGTATCCGGAGTCGTACTCCGGAGACTCCTGAATCTCCTCGTACTCGACCTCGACAACCACCGCCGGGTCGAGGTCGACCATCCGGCCGTCTTCGGCGACGACCAGTTCCTCGAGTCGCTCGGTGAGTGTCGCCAGTTCCTCGTCCGTGTACCCCGTCGAGAGCCGTCCGACCTCTGCGAATCCGTCGTCGCTCCGACAGCCCAAAAACAGTCGGCCGAGATACTCACTCCGGCGCCCCTCGCTCCACTGTGCCCGCGTCACGACCAAGTCGAGAGGCTCCATCACCGGCTTGGCTTTCATCATGTAGCCGACGCGAGTACCCGGCTGGTAGGTGGCGTCGAGGTTCTTTACCATCACCCCCTCGTGGCCGGCCGCCAGCGCGTCCTCGTAGAACGACCGTGGCGTCTCCAGACTGTCACACCGGCGGTTCGTCGCCCGCTCGATTGCGCCGGGAGCGGCGTCGAAGGCCCCGTTCAGGCGGTCGAGTCGGTCCCGCAGCGGCGTCTCGAACAGCGACGTGCCCTCCTCCGAGAGGATGTCGAACAGGTACAGTGTCGCGGGAATCTCCGCGGCCAGTGTGTCGATGTCGTACTTGCGCTTGATGCGCCGAGAGAACTCCTGGAACGGAACCGGCGCTCCCGTCTCCGGGTCGTGGCCGACCAGTTCGCCGTCGAGGAGACACCGGTCTGGCTCGACGTGTGTCTCGACTGCCTCGACTACCTCGGGAAACTGCGCGGTCACGTCCTCCAGTCGTCGTGTGTAGATTCGCACCTCCTCGCCACTGTGAATCTGGACGCGTGCACCGTCGTACTTGTACTCGAGGAGGACCGCACCGGGGTCGTCGGCCACCTCCTCGATTCCCTCGCGGAGGCTCTGGGCTTTTCTCGCGAGCATCACCCGAACCGGACGGCAGAGTTCGAGGTCCAGCGCCGCGAGTGCGTCACGGCCGCCGTCGCGGGCGCTCTCGGCGACGAGTCGGTAGTCGGTGGTCACCTGGTGTGCGCGCTCGACTGCCGCGCTCGCCTCCTCGCTGCCGTCGAGAAACGCTTCGGCAATCGCGTCACGCACCGTGCCGTCGCCGACACCGAGACGCAGGTGCCCGAGTGCCGTCCGGACGACGTACCGGGCCTCGGCCGGGTCGGCGTCTGCCAGCAACCCCGCCACCTCGTCGACGCGGCGGTCCTGGCTCCCCGCCCCCTCGTAGTCGGCCAACTCCCGGAGCGTGTCGTGCACGTCGGCGAGTGTCAGCGAGTCGCTGAACAACGACTGCTGGGTCTCGTTCTCGACGGCCCACGCGGCGGTGTCACCGAGGTCTCCGGTCTCGCCCCAGACCGATTCGATGCGGTCCACGCCGACACCGGTGGCCGTCTCGATGGCCTCGACGGTCAGACTCGACGAGACGCCGAGTTCGGCACTCTCCCACGGTTCGTACACCTTTCCCCGGACGGTCCCGACCACCAGCGGTAACTCATCGGGGTCGGCCTCGGCCAGACAGTCCGCGAGAATGTCCGTCTGTTCGAGATTCGAGTCGGTCTCCGCCAACTGCTCGTAGACCGCCACCATCGCGGCGTACTCCATCGTCTCCGGTTAGACCGCCGGTGACTTAACTGCTGTCAGACCGGTACTGCCAGCGGGCGTCGACCGGCCGGTCACTGGAGTTCGGTGTACCCGCACTTGCCACAGTGGAGTCGGTCGCCGTGGTCTGCCAGAAAGGAGTCACCACACCGGGTGCACTGCTCGTGGTCGGTCTTGCCATCACGGTCGTAGAGTTCGTGTCGAGACATTCAGGCCTCCTCCGCGTTCTCGTCGGGGTCGGCGGTGATGCTGTTGCGTTCGAGCATGTGGTCCTGTTCGATCTCCTGTGCGTAGTCGGGGTTCTCGTAGACGCGGGCGCTCCCGACGGTCTTTCGCATCCCGAACTTCGTGTCGAGTTTACGGACGACGACCTCTTTCGAGTCTTTGTTCAGTTTCGCGGCCAGCGAGTCCCGCACCGACAGTCGCGACGGCGTCGCGTCCTCGTGGACGAGTTCGAACCGGACGTCTGTCCTGTGTAACATCGGGTTCTCTTCTTGGCTGACGATTTCGATATCCATACAGTAACTCCCGTCGAATACAGTAAAAGGATTTCGAAGCGAGCGGCGCTACGGGCCCGGATAACCGCGTTCCAGCACCGGCGATACGTTTTTTTGCCTTTCGCCGGTAGAGTCGACCAGATGTCAACTCCACCGGACTACTCGCGCCGGCGGTATCTCGCCACGCTCCCGACTGCCGTCGTGGCCGCCGGCTGTGCCGGCGAACTGGGCTCCGGAAACGGCACCAGCGTGGAGACGCCGAAACTGCTCGGGGTCGGTCTCCAGAACCTCTCGTTCGCACGGCGCGTGGCCACACTCGAGGTCGAGAAAAGCGGCTCTGTCGTCCACAGCGAGGAGTACACACTGAAGCCAGGTATCGACGCCACAGACCCCGACGACGACGGCACGGGCAACATCGCGGTGGGTCCGGGCAGCGAGGGTGTGGTGTCGCTCGACGAGTCGTGGATGGGTGACAGGGTCCAGTACGCCGTCACCGCCGACGTGTCGGGCGTCGGGAGCCGCGTGTACACGACCGAGGACCACCTCGACGGGCGCGACGAGATACAGTGCCGGGGGTACGATATCGACTTCACCATCACCGGGGACAACCTGACCGCGACGTCGACTCCGATGCCACCCGACTGCCAGAGCACCGATATACTGCCCTGAACCGGTGTCAGGTTCCCTCGCCGAGGTCGGCGAGCAGGTGTGCGAGGTGAATCCGGTCGCTGGTCCCCGCGAGCAGGTCGTAATCGGTTTCGCCGGCGCGACGGTGGAGTTTGGCCAGTTCCCGCCCGGAGTACCGCGAGCGCGCCACGTCGAGCATCGCCGCGAGCACCTCCTCGCCGCTGTACCCGTCGTCGACGAGCAGGTCGTCGAGCGTCGAGCGGGCGTCGGTGAACGCGCCGGCCTCGGCGTCGTCGAACAGTTCCTCGATGCGCTCGTCGGTGTCGACTGCCGAGAGTGTGTCGTAGGCGGTCTCTCTGGTGATTTCGCCGGCCTCCTCGGCGGTGGTCTGTGCGTTGAGAATCGCCTCGCGCAGGTTGCCACTGGCGGCGCCGGCGACGAACTCGATACCCGCGGCGTCGTAGTCGACCGCCTCGCGGTCGGCGATGCGTTCGACCACCGCGACAATCTCCGCCTGCGTGGGTGCCCGGACGGGAATCGGGTAACACCGCGACCGAATCGGCGCAATCAGCGCCGAGGGCTGGCGCGTCGCGATGACGAACTGCGTGGCCTCGTGGTACTGCTCCATCACGCGCCGGAGCGCCTGCTGGAAGTCCTCGCGCATCCCCTCGGCGTTGTCGAGAACGACCGTC
>CAZHPM010000004.1:55696-82380 GCA_964534485.1 uncultured Halobacteriales archaeon | reverse complement strand
ACGACTGTCACAAACACCGGCGACCTGCAGGGTACGCAGACTATCGGACTGGACGTCGGCACGCTGGGCACCAACTCGACGAACGTGACGCTAGCGGGGGGAACCAACACCACCGAAACGCTCACTCTCGGCACCGCAAGCGGTGACGCCGGCGACTTCACCGCGACTGTCTCCTCGGCCAACGATTCGGCCAGTCAGTCGGTGACAGTCCAAGAACCCGCGAACTTCTCGGTGGCAATCGACTCCACGAACTCGCCAGTGACCGAAGGTGAGACTCTCTCCGTCACCGCCACCATCACCAACGTCGGCGACACGCAAGGCACCGAAACTGTCGAGCTGAACGTCAGCACCATCGGGAGTGACTCGGCCTCGGTGAACCTCGCCAGTGGTGCCAACACCACCGAGACGTTCTCGGTGAACACCACCAGCGGTGACGCCGGCAACTTCACCGCAACCGTCTCCTCCTCCAGCGACTCGGCCACTCGGCAGGTGACCGTCAACGCGCCCGCGAACTTCTCGGTGGCTATCGACTCCACGAACTCGCCAGTGACCGAAAGTGAGACCCTCTCCGTCACCGCGACGATTACCAACACCGGCGACCTCCAGGCCACGCAGACAGTCGACCTGGATGTCGGTGCGCTGGGCACCAACTCGACGGACGTGACGCTGGCGGGTGGCGCGAGCACTACCGCAACCCTCACCGTCGGCACCGCAAGCGGTGACGCAGGAGAGTTCACCGCCGCCGTCTCCTCGGCAAACGACTCGGCCAGTCAGTCGGTGACAGTCCAAGAACCGGCGAACTTCTCGGTGACAATCGACTCCACGAACTCGCCAGTGACCGAGGGTGAAACCCTCTCCGTCACCGCGACGATTACCAACACCGGCGACCTCCAGGCCACGCAGACAGTCGACCTGGATGTCGGTGCGCTGGGCACCAACTCGACGGACGTGACGCTGGCGGGTGGCGCGAGCACTACCGCAACCCTCACCGTCGGCACCGCAAGCGGTGACGCAGGAGAGTTCACCGCCGCCGTCTCCTCGGCAAACGACTCGGCCAGTCAGTCGGTGACAGTCCAAGAACCGGCGAACTTCTCGGTGACAATCGACTCCACGAACTCGCCAGTGACCGAGGGTGAAACCCTCTCCGTCACCGCGACGATTACCAACACCGGCGACCTCCAGGCCACGCAGACTATCAACCTGGATGTTGGCGCGCTTGGCACCAACTCGACGTCGGTGAATCTCACGAGTGGCGCCAGCACTACCGAAACGCTCACTGTCGGAACCACAAGCGGTGACGCAGGCGAGTTCACCGCGACTGTCTCCTCGGACGACAGTTCAGACGACGCCAGTGTGACAGTGCAGGCACCGGCGAACTTCTCGGTGAGCATCGACTCCACGAACTCCCCGGTCGTCGAGGGCGACGCTCTCTCCGTCACCGCGACGATTACCAACACCGGCGACCTCCAGGCCACACAGACGGTCGAACTGGACGCCGGTGCGCTGGGCACCAACTCGACGAACGTGACGCTGGCAAGCGGCGCCAACACCACCCAGACGCTCTCGGTCGCGACCAGTGCCGGCGACGCTGGCGACTTCACCGCCACCGTCTCCTCGGTCAACGACACAGCCACTCAGCAGGTGACCGTCGACGCGCCCGCGAACTTCTCGGTGGCCATCGACTCCACGAACTCGCCGGTCGTCGAGGGCGACGCTCTCTCCGTCACCGCCACCATCACCAACGTCGGCGACACGCAAGGCACCGAAACTGTCGAGCTGAACGTCAGCACCATCGGGAGTGACTCGGCCTCGGTGAACCTCACGAGCGGCGCCAACACTACCGAGACGTTCTCCGTGAACACCACCAGCGGTGACGCCGGCAACTTCACCGCGACAGTCTCTTCGGCTAGCAGTTCGGCCAGTACCGGCGTGACGGTACAGGCACCCGCGAACTTCTCGGTGGCTATCGACTCCACCAACTCGTCGGTCGTCGAGGGTGAAACCCTCTCTGTCACCGCCACCATCACCAACGTCGGCGACCTCCAGGCCACGCAGACAGTCGACCTGGATGTCGGTGCGCTGGGCACCAACTCGACGGACGTGACGCTGGCGGGTGGCGCGAGCACTACCGCAACCCTCACCGTCGGCACCGCAAGCGGTGACGCTGGCGAGTTCACCGCCACCGTCTCCTCCCCCAGCGACTCCGCCACCGCCAACGTGACAGTCAACGCGCCCGCGAACTTCTCGGTGGGAATCGACTCCACGAACTCGCCAGTGACCGAAGGTGAGACCCTCTCCGTCACCGCGACGATTACCAACACCGGCGATCTTCAGGCCACGCAGACGGTCGACTTGGACGTCGGTGCGCTGGGCACCAACTCGACGAACGTGACGCTGGCAGGTGGCGCAAGCACCACCGAAACGCTCACTCTCGGCACCGCAAGCGGTGATGCCGGCGACTTCACCGCAACCGTCTCCAGTGCCGACGACTCCGACACTGCCAACGTGACAGTGCAGGCACCGGCGAACTTCTCGGTCAGTATCGACTCCACGAACTCGCCGGTCGTCGAGGGCGACGCTCTCTCGGTCACCGCGACGATTACCAACACCGGCGACCTCCAGGCCACGCAGACTATCGAACTGGACGTCGGTACGCTGGGCACCAACTCGACGAACGTGACGCTGGCAAGCGGCGCCAACACCACCCAGACGCTCTCGGTCGCGACCAGTGCCGGCGACGCTGGCGACTTCACCGCCACCGTCTCCTCGGTCAACGACACAGCCACTCAGCAGGTGACCGTCGACGCGCCCGCGAACTTCTCGGTGGCCATCGACTCCACGAACTCGCCGGTCGTCGAGGGTGAGAGCCTCTCGGTCACCGCAACGATTACCAACGTCGGCGACACGCAAGGCACCAAGACTGTCGGCCTGAACGTTGGCACCATCGGGAGTGACTCGGCCTCGGTGAACCTCACGAGCGGTGCCAACACCACCGAGACGTTCTCCGTGAACACCACCAGCGGTGACGCCGGCAACTTCACCGCGACAGTCTCTTCGGCTAGCAGTTCGGCCAGTACCGGCGTGACGGTACAGGCACCCGCGAACTTCTCGGTGGCTATCGACTCCACCAACTCGCCGGTCGTCGAGGGTGAGACTCTCTCTGTCACCGCCACGATCACCAACGTCGGCGACCTGCAGGCCGCGCAGACAGTCGACCTGGACGTCGGTACGCTGGGCACCAACTCGACGAACGTGACGCTGGCAGGTGGCGCAAGCACCACCGAAACGCTCACTCTCGGCACCGCAAGCGGTGATGCCGGCGACTTCACCGCAACCGTCTCCAGTGCCGACGACTCCGACACTGCCAACGTGACAGTGCAGGCACCGGCGAACTTCTCGGTCAGTATCGACTCCACGAACTCGCCGGTCGTCGAGGGCGACGCTCTCTCGGTCACCGCGACGATTACCAACACCGGCGACCTCCAGGCCACGCAGACTATCGGACTGGACGTCGGCACGCTGGGCACCAACTCGACGAACCTGACGCTGGCGGGTGGCGCGAGCACTACCGCAACCCTCACCGTCGGCACCGCAAGCGGTGACGCAGGAGAGTTCACCGCCGCCGTCTCCTCGGCAAACGACTCGGCCAGTCAGTCGGTGACAGTCCAAGAACCGGCGAACTTCTCGGTGACAATCGACTCCACGAACTCGCCAGTGACCGAGGGTGAAACCCTCTCCGTCACCGCGACGATTACCAACACCGGCGACCTCCAGGCCACACAGACGGTCGAACTGGACGCCGGTGCGCTGGGCACCAACTCGACGAACGTGACACTGAGTGGTGGTGCCTCGACGACACAGACGCTCTCGGTTGCAACCAGTGCCGGCGACGCAGGAGACTTCACCGCGACGGTCGCCTCGGCCGACGACTCCACGAGCGTCAACGTGACTGTGTTGGCTCCGAGCGCGTTCGCGGTGAGTATCGTCGATACCAACACCCCCGTCGAGGGGCAGGCACTCAACGTCACTGCCAGCGTCACCAACACCGGTGACGTCTCCGATACTCAGAGCATCGAACTGGACGCCGGAGCACTCGGTACCAGTTCGACGAACGTGACCCTACCCGGCGGTGATTCGACCAACCTCACGCTCTCGGTTGCAACCAGTGCCGGCGACGCGGGAGAGGTCACCGCGACGGTCACCTCGGCCAACGACTCCGCGAACACCAACGTGACCGTGCTGGCACCCGCCGACTTCGCGGTGAGTATCGTCGGTACCAACACCCCCGTCGAGGGGCAGGCACTCAACGTCACTGCCAGCATCACCAATACCGGTGACGTCTCCGGTACCCAGAGCATCGAACTGGACGCCGGGGCGCTCGGCACCAGTTCGACGAACGTGACCCTGCCCGGCGGTGATTCGACCAACCTCACGCTCTCGGTTGCAACCAGTGCCGGTGACGCGGGAGAGGTCACCGCGACGGTCACCTCGGCCAACGACTCCGCGAACACCAACGTGACTGTGTTGGCTCCGAGCGCGTTCGCGGTGAGTATCGTCGATACCAACACCCCCGTCGAGGGGCAGGCACTCAACGTCACTGCCAGCGTCACCAACACCGGTGACGTCTCCGATACTCAGAGCATCGAACTGGACGCCGGAGCACTCGGTACCAGTTCGACGAACGTGACCCTACCCGGCGGTGATTCGACCAACCTCACGCTCTCGGTTGCAACCAGTGCCGGCGACGCGGGAGAGGTCACCGCGACGGTCGCCTCGGCCGACGGCTCCGCGAGCGTCAACGTGACTGTGCTGGCACCCGCCGACTTTGCGGTGAGTATCGACTCGACGAACGCGCCGGTGCTCGAGGGAGAGACACTCTCTGTCACCGCGGTCATCAACAACACTGGCGGCGTGCAGGCGACACAGACAGTCGACCTGGATGTCGGCACACTGGGTAGTGACTCCGCCTCGGTCCAACTCGCGGACGGCGCGAGCACCACCGAGACGTTCACCGTCGGGACCGGGGCCGACGACGCGGGGAACTTCACCGCGACAGTCTCCTCGGCGAATGACACCGCCAGCGCCAACGTGACCGTCACCGCGCCGGCGGCACCGACGAACTTCCAGGTGAGCGATATCCAGCCTGCGAGCACGACGGTTCCCAGCGGCGCGATAATCAGTATCTCGGCGAACGTGACGAACGTCGGCGAACAGCAGGGAACCCAGGAAATCACGCTCACGGTCGACGGACTCAGCCAGTCTCAGGACCTGACGCTCGCTGGCAGCGCGAACGCGACGGTCACGTTCCAGAACGTCGACACGAGCTTCCTCGGGTCAGGCGAGTTCACCCCCGCGATTGCGTCGGCCAACGACAGCGTCGCGGGGACTCTCACAGTCGAGGCACCCGCCGAACCGTCGCTGTCGGGACTCGACATCGCCGGACAGGGAACCAGTGCGACGACCACCGGCGGCGAGCAAGGTAACGTCTCGGTGAGCGTGGCCAACGTCGGCGAACAGGGAGGCGAGTTCGACATCACGCTCACGCTCGAGGACTCGCTCGGTGAACTGGACGTCCAGCGGACACAGACGGTGAGCGTCGCGGGTGGCGCGACGGAGACGGCCGTCTTCCAGGCTGTCACCGGCGCGCTCGCACCCGACGAGTACGACGTGTCGGTCTCGACGCAGGGAAGCACGGTGACGGGTAACCTGACCGTCGAACAGCCGGCGACCCCGGAGTTCGCCAACCTGGAGATTGCGAATCAGGGCAGTAACGCGACGGTCACCAACGGCTCCGAGCGCAACGTCAGTCTCGACGTGGCCAACGCGGGCGACCAGGAGGGAACGTTCACGGTCGCACTCGAGGTCACCGACAGTACCGGTCAGACGGTCGTCCAGTCGAGTACGTCGGTCACTGTCGCCGCCGGCGAGACGACACCGGTCACCTTCGAGAACGTCACCGGCGGACTGGCCGTCGACGAGTACAACGTGACCGTCCTCTCCGACGGTGCGAGTACGGAGGGAACGCTGTCGGTCATCGAGCAACCGACCGACGCGACCTTCCTGCTGAGTAACATCCAACCGGCCGACGCGCTCGTTCCGACCAACTCGCAGGTCGACATCTCCGTCGACGTGGAGAACGTCGGTGACCTCGACGGGACGCAAGACATCACGCTGCGCATCGAGAACAGCACCGGTGCCGAAGTGTTCACCGAGACACAGAGCGTCACACGGAGTGCCGGCGAGAACGCCTCGGTCGTGTTCACGGGCGTGAACACGAGCACACTCGGACCCGGTAGTTTCACACATACCGTCGAGTCGGCAAACGACTCCGCGAGTGGCAGTCTGACAGTGAGAGGGCCAGTCTTCGTCGAGAGCCAGCAGGTGTCGGCAGAGCAACTGCCGGTCGGAGAGACGCTGACTGTCAACGCGACCGTCCGCAACATCGACTCGCAACCGCGCAACCTGACCGTGCCGCTGACCGTCGACGGCCAGACGGTCGACACCGTCGAGGCACAGGTCCAGCCGGAGTCGACGGTGACGGTCACGCTCCAGGCCGACGACCTCGAACTCGGTAACGTGAGCGTGGCCGTCGCCGGCCTGTCACCGACAGAGGTGGCCGTCGAGGGACCCGACCTGAACGACGACGGGAGACCAGCGACCGACGCGGACGGAGATGGTCGCTTCGAGAACGTGCGCGGTGACGACGCGTTCGATATCCTCGACGTGCAGGCGCTGTTCGACAACCTCGACGCCCCCGAGACACAGAACAACGCCGAACTGTTCGACTTCCTAGCGGACGGCGAGACGAACATCCTCGACGTGCAGGCACTGTTCAACGAGTTGCCGTCGGAGCAATAACCGGTCACCGCGGTTCCGGTCGACGGCCCGTCTCCGTGTTCGGGAACGCTCCGGGTCGTCTCGCGCGAACTCGTGCGTCGTGCTGGGGCCCACAGGAGTGAACCGAAACCTATACTGAGTGTGGAGTTACACCAAGGAGTATGGAAGATATCTTCGTCGGGAGGGTAATGTCCACACAGGTGGTGACTGTCCCACCCGAGACCCCAATCGAGGAGGCCGCCGACCGACTGCTGCGCGAGAGCATCGGGTCGCTCGTCGTCGTCGACGAGGACGACCAGGCACAGGGTATCCTGACGAGTACAGATTTCGTGCGCGTCGTCGCCGAGGGGGAGTCGAGCGACGAGACGACCGTCCTCGACCACATGAGCGAGAACGTCGCCACGGTCACCGCACAGGACGACATCGAAGAGGCTGCCGACAAGTTCATCACCTACGACATCCATCACCTGCCTGTCACCGACGACCACGAGGGCGTGATCGGGATGCTCTCGACGGCCGACCTCGCGGCGTACATCTCCGCCGTCCAGAAGCCAACACCGTCCTGACGGGGCAGACCTGGCCTCCGGCGCGTTCGACGTGTGGTGTGGCAACCGCCAACGGAGAACGCGGACGACCGGAATATTTAAAATTGGTCGGGACAGAACAGTAGATACCAGAACGCGTGTGGCGTTCCGGCAGTACAGTGCTCTCGACATGACAGGGAAGACTTGTTGTCCGAGTCAGCAGCCAGCGAGAGGCCTCACTGCCAGCCACAGCGGTCATGGAACCGAGGACCAACCATGCCGAAAGTGATCGACAAGACAAGCAACGTCGAAGTAACGGAAGAGGAACTCGAGAACCAATCAAAGGGCGAACTCATCAAGCTCGCCGGCCAGCTGCGCGACCGGCGCAACGAACTCAACCAACTCGCCTCCGAAAAGGCCTCCGAGCGGGACGAACTCAACGCAAAGACCCGGGAGAAAGTCGACGAGGCCCAAGAGCACCGCGAGAAACGCGACGAACTCAACGAGCAGGTCCAAGAGCACAAAGAGCAACGCAACGAACTCAACGCGGAGGCGAACGAACTGTTCGACCGTGTCGACGAACTCAAAGACGACCTGAAAATCGACGAGGGAAAACAGATCGAGGAACTCGAAGAGGAGATCGAAGACCTCGAGTTCAAACAGCAGACCGAAGTGCTCGACGCGGACGACGAGCGCGAACTCATCGAGAAAATCGAGGCGAAGCGCGACCAACTCCGGGAGAAAAAGGAGAAACTCGACCAGAGTGACGAACTCGACGAGGTCGAGGCCGAGGCAGAGGAGGTCCGCGCCGAGGCGTCGAAACACCACCAGAAGGTGACGGAACTCGCGGACAAGGCCCAGGAACACCACAACCAGATGATCGAGGCCTACCGCGAGGCCGACGACGTCCGTGACCGCGCCGACGAGAAACACGAGGAGTTCGTCGAGGTGCAGGAGGCCGCCGACCAGCACCACGAGGATTTCGTCCGCGTCCAGAAACGCCTGCGCGAACTCGACAAGGAGGAAGAACAAGAGGAGAAAGAGGAGCGCGAACAGAAACAGGAGGCCGCCCGCGAGGAGGCAGAAGAAATCTACCAGAAGTTCAAAGAGGGCGAAACCCTCGACACCGAGGACCTGATGAAACTCCAGAAGACCGGCCTGCTGTAACCGCTGTTCTCCGCCACGGACGCGACTCGTCGTCTCCGACGGGTACGGTCGTCGGTGGTGTTCGACGCTCCCGTGTCAGTCAGTATCCGGTTCGTCAGTCTCGACGCGCCGGACGCCCGGTTCGACGAAACGCTCGGAGTGGCGTTCGCGGTTGCGCTCCGTGAGGTGTTGCCACTCCGCGAGTCCGGTCTCTATCTCGTCGGTCGAGAAGCCGATGGTCTCGCCAACGGCACAGAGCGCGCGCGGCGAGCGCAACTGGAGGTGACTGCGCGGGTCGGCACTGACGACGTACGGCGTGTCACAGGCGGTGACAATCTCGCGGAGTTTGCGGAGGGCACGCAGCGCGCGGACGCGCTCGCCGCCCTGCGCACGGAGCACCCGGCGGAGGTTGAACTCCACCCGGACGCCGTTGTCGGCGGCCGCCGACGCGAGCACGTGGTTGAAATCGCCGTCACCGGCCATCGGGTGCGCGAGCACGTCGACGGCCGGGTGTTCGACCGCGAAGCGGTTCATCTCGGGATTCCGACCGTGGACGAGCACGACCGTCTTGTCGGTACGGTGGTTGCCGACGAAGCCACTCGCCCGGCCGGGGTCGTCGGCCCGGATTTCGACGCCGGTGGCGACGTCGACGCCGTAGCGGTCTCGAACCGTCTCCGGGTCGTACGAGGCGGGTTCGTCGCCGTGGTTTCTGACGACGATACCCGAAAAGCCGTACTCGCGGGCAGTGAGCGCGAGTCTGGCGACCGTGCTCTGGCCGCCGGGCCGGGCGTGAACTGCCTCGTAGGCCATCAGAGAACCTCGTCGAGGGCCGCCGTGGCGGCGTCGATAGCGGTCTCGCGTTTCGCGGGGTAGCTCTCGACTTTCGCCCGGAGTGTGAGTCCCTCCCCGAGTCGGACGTCACCGCCGAAGGCGGCCTGTTTGTCAAACGAGAGAAAGAGGGTACAGTCCTCGTCGACGCGGTCGGCGAGTTCCGAGCGAACGCGCTCGCGGTGCTCGTCTGGTAACTCGCCGAGTCGTCCCAGCAGGCCCTCGATGGCGTCGCCGTCCTCGACACGGGCCGACAACACCAGGATACGGCCGCCGTAGTGGCCCTCCGACTCCGTCTGGTCGAGTTCGAACTCCTCGGGCAAGAAGAGTCGTAGCGCGTCCTCGACCCGGTGTGCGTCCTCCGTCACGTAACAGAACGCCCGGAGGTCGACGTAGTGGAACGGAATCGAAGACATCGCGGTGTCACTCGTCCGCCGTGTCGTCGCTCTCCGATGCCGGTTCGAGTGCGCCCTCCGAGAGTCCGGCCTCCTGTCCGTCCTCGAAACTGACGGTGTAGGTTTCGTCACCGAACATCGTCTCGGAGACTTGCGTTATCTCGCCAGTCTCGCCGTCGTACTCGCTGTGCTTGTCCCGCAAAACGACGTTGTCGCCTTTCTCCAACTCCATACAGAACAGTTTCACTCGGCGGGGCAAAAAGTGACCGCTCTCTCGCTGAGAGCGGGTCGGGGAACGAAACAGAGAGTTCTGGCCAGTAACGACACCGGACACGTCACGGCAGCAGCGACCGCGAGGAGTTGAGCACGACCAGCAGACTGCTCGCTCCCATCGCGACGGCCGCGAACAGCGGATTGATGAGTCCGGCAATCGCCAGCGGGAGCGCGACACCGTTGTAGAGAAACGCCCAGCCGATGTTCTGCCTGACGCGCTGGTTGGCGGCCTCGGCGATGTCGAACACCGTCTGTAGCGACGCCAGTTCGTCGGTGACGACCGCCACGTCGGCGGCGTCGGCGGCCAGCGCCGTTCCGCTGCCGAGCGCGATTCCCAGGTCCGCTCGCGCGAGCGCCGGCGCGTCGTTGGTGCCGTCACCCACCATCACGGTCTGTTTGCCGTCGCCCAGTCGCGCGACAGTCTCGGCCTTTGCCTCCGGCGGAACGCCAGCAAAGACCCGCTCGACTGCGTCGTGCTCGCGGAATCGTCCGGCGGCACGCTCGTCGTCGCCGGTCAACACCACCACCTCGACGCCGCGCTCGTCGAGCGCGGAGACGACCTCCTCCCACCCCTCCCGAGGGTCGTCGCCGACGACCGCGATTCCCTCCGCACGTCCGTCCTCACCGACGACGACTGGCACTGCGCCCTCCTCGCGGGCCGACTCCGCCCGTTGCTCGATGGCCGTCGGCAACTCCCACTCCTGTGCCGCGAACAGGTCGGGGTTGCCAACCAGTACCTCCGCCCCGTCGACGACGCCGCTGACGCCGTTGGCGTGGCTCTCGAAGCGCTCGACGCGCGCGGTCTGTGCCCGCTCGCTCGCTGTCGCATCTCCGGACTGTGCTGGCCGCTCGCTGTCGTCGGACTCGACGACGCCCCCGTCGGTTCGCCCGCCGCTGTCGGCGGCGACACTGGAGTCGTAGGCGTCGGTGATGGTCTCGGCAATCGGGTGGGCACTCCGGCGCTCGAGCGCACCCGCCCGCTGGAAGGCCGTCTCCGGTCCGTCGGCGTCGAGCACGCGCATCTCGCCGGTGGTGAGCGTCCCGGTCTTGTCGAAGACGACCACGTCGACGCCGCGCAGGCGCTCGAAAATCGTCTCGTCGAAGACGACCACCCCGCGGTCGAGCGCCTCCCGGACGCTCGTGGCGACTGCGAGCGGCGTCGCCAGCCCCAGCGCGCACGGACAGGAGACGATCAACACCGTCAGTGCCGCGAGCAGTGTCGCCGAGAGGGAGGCACCGAGCACCAACTGCGCGACACCGACGACGACGGCGAGTGCGAGCACGACGGGGACGAAAATCGTCGCCAGTCGGTCGGCCAACTGCTGGATGCCGTGGTCGGCGCTCTGGAGGTCCCACACCATGTCGGCGATGCGCTCGACACTGCTGTCGGCCCCGTCGCCGGCCTCGACGACCAGCGAACCGTCCCGTAGGAGCGACCCGCCCACGACGGTGTCGCCACTCGCCTTCGGAACGGGGCGGGATTCGCCCGTGACGACGGCCTCGTCGACAGTGCCCTCCCCGTCGGCGACGCAACCGTCGACGGGAATCCGTTCGCCCTCGCGGACGAGGAGGCGTTCGCCTGCCACGAGCGTGCTGACCGGAACCAGTTCGTCACCGTCGACCGTGGGGGTGTACCGGCGTGCCTTCTCGACCTGTGCCTCGGTGAGGTCGGCGAGTCGGTCGGTCGCCCGGTGTTTGATCTGGTTCTCGTAGTAGCCGCCGGCGGTCACCACGAGAACGATGCCGACGGTCACGTCGTAGTAGACGTGTGTCGCGCCGACGAGCACCGCGAGCGTGCTGTAGAGCCACGCGCTGGTGGCAGCGAGCGCCACCAGCAGGTCCATATTCGGCTGACGGGTCCGCGCGCTGACGTACGCGCCTTTCAGTATCGGTCCACCGGTGACGAACAGCACGATACTCGTCAGCAGTCCGAGCACGAGATAGAAGTACGTCGCCGACGTACCCGCGAGCATCTCCGCGAGAAAGTCGGCGACGCTCGCGGGATAGTACAGTCCGTTCTCGAAGTACGTTGGGTAGATGACCGCGACGTAGTTGAGCATGATCATCATCCCGAACACCAGTCCGACGATGAGACGCACCAGCACCCGGTCCTGTGACTGGCGCTCGCCCATCGGGTCGTCTTTCGCGTACGCGCGGTACCCCAGTCCGGTCAGGTCGTCCAACAGGTCGTCCTCGGTGACCGCTTCCGGGTCGTGGTCGACACGAGCAGTGTCGGTGATGTAACTCGCGTCGACGGCACCGACGCCCTCGCGCTCGCCGGCACGGGCCTCGATGAACGTCTCACAGGTCGCACAGTGCATCCCGTCGATGCGGAGAAACGTCGTCTCGTACCCCTCGGGGGTCTCCTCCTGGTCGGTGGCCGCCCGGAGGTCTTCCGGGTCGGCGTCGGCCGAGAGGTCCTCACGCTCTGTGAGTGTCTCGTGGACGTGCAGACAGCCCCGACAACAAAACGACTCACCGTCCCCTTCGACCGCGGTCTCCGTGAGCGGGAGGTCACAGAGCGTACAGCCACCGTCTCCGGACATATGTGCTCTGGCGGGTCGTTCCCCGCCTCTGATTGCCCGGTGTAGCCACTACAGGGCAAATACACTGTCGGTTGTGGGTCACCTGAACTGTCAGGTTGCCGTCCTCACCGAGTACACCGGAGGTGTTCGGAACCGATTCGAGGCCACCGGCGGCGGGACTGCTGGGTCGTGTGTAGGGTGTCCGTGGGGACACCGCTCAGGAGCCTCAACTCCCGTCGTCGACCTGTTTGCGCTCCTGTGTGGGGTGTTCGGAGATGTAGACGTTCGTTCGCGCCGGAATGTCGTCGGTGACCCAGGAGTTCGCGCCGATACTGGCGTGGTCACCGACGGTTATCGGGCCGAGAATCTTGCTTCCGGCGCCGATGACCACGTTGTCGCCGATGTCGGGGTGTCGTTTGTACTCTTTTTTCAGCGTGTGGTCGTCGTCCGCTGACTCCTCGAAGTGGAGTGCTCCGAGTGTGACGTCTTGGTAGATTCGGACCCAGTCGCCGACTGTCGCAGTCTCGCCGACGACGACACCGGTGCCGTGGTCGATGAAAAAGTACTCACCAATCTCCGCGCCGGGGTGGATGTCGATGCCGGTGAGTGATTTGGCGGCTTCGGTCAACTCGCGGGCGTACACCGGGTGACCGTGTTCGTAGAGTTCGTGTGCGACCCGCTGGACCGTAGTCGCCTGAAATCCGGGGTAGGCCCGGATGACCTCGGTGTAACTCTTCGCGGCCGGGTCACCCCTGTAGGCGGCCTCGACGTCTTTTTTCAACCGGGCGCGCAGCGACGGGAGACAGTCGACAACCGGTGTCACCGCCTCCGAGAGACACTCCTCGGAGTAGGGGTTGATACCGGTGCACAACAGCGTCCCGAACGCCTCGAGTCGGTCGTGGACCGCTGCCGGGTCTCCGACCAGTTCACCGGCGTTCCAGCAGGTCGGGAACAGCAACTCCCGCAGGCGGTCGATCTCTCCGCGTGCCACGTTCCGGGCCGGAAAGGAGGGTGACTCGCCGGTTGGAAACGGCTCCTCGTCGGCGCGGTACGCCTCGGCCAGTTCCTCGTGGGCCGTTCCCGTGTACGTGTACTCCATTCTAACTACGACCTCTGTGGTGTTTCGGGGCTATCGGGTTCGAGAACTGACTCACACGCGGACTCAGTCGTCGGCAGTGAGCGTCTCCTCGCTCTCTTGTTCCTCCTCGGTCTCCGCGTTCTCGCGTTCGGCGGCCTCCTCCTCTTCTTTTTTTGCCTTTATTTTCTTCATCCGGAATATCTCCTCGCGTTCCTGTTCTTCGAGTTTCTGTTCGATGTACTCCTGGTTCTCCCGGAGGTCCGGGAGGAGTTTGAACTCGAGTGCGTTGACCCGGCGTTTTGTTTTCTCGATCTCGTCGAGCATCTTCTTCATCGCGGTTTCGACCTCGGCAGCGAGGATGATCGATTCGAGCAGTTCCTCGTACGCGTCGGCGGCCTCGTCGATGCGCGCACTCGTCCCGAGCACGCCGTAGCCACGCTCTTCGAGGTCTTTCTTTACTTTCGTCGATTCGATCTGCGGGACGACCACACCCATGATGTTTTTCGACTGGGTCGTTATTTCGGGGTGTTCTTTCAGCGCAGAGGCCGCGCCACGAACCGCGACGTCACCTTCCATCGTCCGCGCCATATCGAGCGTGCGCTGTGCGTCCTCGTAGTTCGCCTCCATATCCGACCGCACGTCCTGGGCCTGGTCGAGAATCTCCATGAACTCCATAATCAGCCCGTCGCGTTTTTTTTCGAGCGTGTCGTGCCCACGCTCCGAGAGTTCGATACGTTCCTCGATCTGCATCAGGTTCTTTCGCGTGGGTTTGACGTCCTCGGCCATTTGAATCGTCGTTATCGATGTAGCCAGTTAACCGTTATTGTCGGCTGTCCCGCGAGACGTTGCTCCGGTATCGTTCGGCGTCGAGCACCGCGTCGACGGCCCTGACGTATGCGGATTCACGCCACGTGCGCCCCTCGCGACCGGCTTTTGTCTCTTTGACTCGCTCGAAGGCACTCAGCAGTTGCTCCTCGAGTTTGTCGCGGACACGCTCTTTGCTCCAGTACTCGTGTGTCGTGTTCTGGACCCACTCGAAGTACGAGACGGTGACACCGCCGGCGTTTGCGAGGATATCCGGGATAACCGGCACACCGCGCTCTGCGAGTATCCTGTCGGCGTCGGGTGTCGTCGGACCGTTTGCCATCTCCAGTATCACACCGGCCTGCACGTCGTCGACGTTGTCGTCACGAATCTGGTCCTCGACGGCCGCCGGCACCAGTACGTCGACGTCGAGTGTCAACAGCTCCTCGTTGGTGAGGTCGGTCGCGTCGGTCTGCGCGAGGTCGCCGTCCTGTTCGTAGTTGCTCCTGACCGTGGCGATGTCGAGACCGTCCGGGTCGTAGATTGCGCCGCCAGCGTCGCTGACCGCGACCACGTCGTACCCCCGTCGGTCGAGAAAGACCGCGAGATTCGCGCCGACGTTCCCGAATCCCTGGACCGCGACGGTGTCGGCGGCGGTGTCTGTCGCTTCGACAAAGGCGTCCAGGATGACCGCACCGCCAAAGGAGGTCGCGGTCTCGCGGCCCTCACTGCCCCCGAGTGCGACCGGTTTGCCCGTGATGAACCCCGGCGCGGCCTCGCCGGCAATCGTCTCGTACTCGTCGAGCATCCAGGCCATAATCTGTTCGCCGGTGTTGACGTCGGGTGCGGCGATATCCTGGTCTGGACCGAGCAGTTCGTGGTACTCGTCGACGTACGCCCGGGAGAGCCGTTCGAGCTCCGGCCGCGAGAGCCTGTCGGGGTCGACCGCGACACCACCTTTCGCACCGCCAAAGGGGATATCGACGACAGCGCACTTCAGCGTCATCAGGAAGGCGAGTTCGTCGACCTCCGACTCCTCGACGCCGGGGTGGAATCGGAGTCCACCCTTCGCCGGCCCGCGTGCGGTGTTGTACTGGACGCGAAACGACGAGAACACCTCGACGCTGCCGTCGTCCATCCGGAGCGGAATGTTGGCGTTGATACGCCGCTGTGGCTGTCGCAACAGGTCGAGTTCGCGCCCGGTCAGTGCCTCTACCTCCGCGATTCGGTCGAGCTCGATAGAACACACCTTGCAGAGTGCCGCCGTTCCGTACTCTCCGATATCAGAACTCACAGAACTAATTTAGTGTGTGATACGTTTATACCCTGTGCGGGCAGGAACCGACGGTACACATCCGTCGTCGGTCAGGCCGGTCGGCGCGGGGCCGGAGTCGTTCGGGAGCGCAAGCACTTTCTCCCCGGCATCCCTCGAGAGAAGTATGCAGACAGACCTCGTGGATATCCTCTGCTGTCCGGTCGACAAACACGACCTCGAACTCGCGGTCGAGAAGCAAGACGACGACGAGGTACTCGCCGGAGTGTTGACCTGCACCGAGTGCGGGGAAGCCTACCCCATCGAGGACGGAATCCCGAATCTACTCCCACCGGATATGCGCGACGAGGCCACCGCCTGACGACGCCACTCGCGCGACCGGACCCGACAGCCCTCTGGTCGCCGTCGTGGCGCCGCGCCCGACGCCGTACCGTATCTGGCGAGTGTGACCGTGTCGCACGTCCAGACGGTCGACCGTCCTCGGAGAGGGTGGACAACTCGTGCCGTGGTCCCGTCCGACCGGGAGTTCCCCGACCGTGGTAGGTCGGGGTGTGCTCGACGACCGGTAACCGCCCTGTGGACCCCGGTGACGGCCGGGGGCCTCCCGGTACAAGCCAACATTCACATACCGATAGGAAAAACGTACGACTATGGCCGACGACGAGGACGAGCAACAGATCGAGGACGACTCTCGGGACTCGCCCCCGGACGACCAGCGGCCGCCAGGGGACCAACAACCACCGGGCGAACAGCGACCACCGGGCGACCAACGTCGGCCGAGGGACCAACAGCCACCGGACGACCAGCGGCCGCCAAGAGACCAACAGTCACCGGGCGAGCAGCGACCACCGGGCGACCAGCGTCGGCCGAGAGACCAACAGTCACCGGGCGACCAACGTCGGCCGAGAGACCAACAGCCACCGGGCGACCAGCGACCGCCGGGCGACCAGCGCCCACCAGGTGACCGGGGCGAGCTCCGGACGGACGAGAAGTTCTGTTCGGACTGTGGTGCCGTCATCCACCGCCAGGCAGAGATCTGTCCGGAGTGTGGTGTGAGACAGCACCGCCAGGCGATGCAGCCACAGAGCAACAAGGACCGAACAACGGCGGCGATTCTCGCGCTCCTACTTGGCGGTGTCGGTGCACACAAGTTCTATCTCGACGAGTCGGGGCTGGGTATTCTGTATCTCTGCTTCTTCTGGACGGGTGTTCCAGCGGTTATCGGCATCGTCGAGGGAATCATCTACCTCACGAAGTCAGACCAGGAGTTCCAGCACCAGCACGCGTAGGTCCACCCGACTGTCGGCGGCACACGGCACCGTCTCACAGCGCACCGTATCTGCTCAGCGCGAACACGACCACACGCCTGAGTGCCCGCTCCCGGAGCGTCGCGGGTCGTGCGAGGTTCATCCGTTCGAGATAGGGCGAGGCGGTGTCGGGAATCTCGACGGCCGCGCGCAACGCACCGGGGTCGAGGACCGTCTCGACGTCGCGGCCGTCGACGGCAGACTGGAGTTCCCGGAGTGCCTCGCCGAGTGTGCGCTCTCGGTCGGTCACCGCGGAACCGTACGGGAACTCCTCGAGGACACCACGCGCTCGCAACTCCCCGAGTTGTGCCTCGAGTGTTTCTGGCGTGTTCCGCCGGGACCCCGCCGGGAGTTCCCACTCCTCGGGGAGTTTCCCCACACTCGTTGCCCGCTCGACGAGGTCGGCCTGGAAGCGCGAGTCGGCGATTTTGACCATCTCCGCGATGACCTCGGCGTCGGCTTTTCCGCGCAGGTCGGCGACGCCGTACTCCGTGACCACGATGTCGGAGAGATGCCGGGGAACCGTCGTGTGGCCGTAGTTCCAGACGATGTTCGACTCGACGCCGTCGCCGGTTTCGCGGGTTGCCGGAATCATCAGTATCGAGCGCCCGCCGTCGAGTTCGTGCGCCTGTGTGACGAAGTCGAACTGACCGCCGACGCCGCTTACCACCCGACCGTCCTCGAGTCCGTCCGAGGCGACTGCGCCCGTGACCGTCGCCTTCAGTCCGGTGTTGACGAACCGCGCGTCCCGGCGCTGGAGACGCTTGAGCCGCTCCTGGCCGTACAGTTGGTTCGTGAACAGGACACTCTGCATGCCGAACTGGCGCCGCCGGGAGTCGTCCATCTCGCGGAGTCGTCTGTAGAACGACCGCGACCCGATAAAAAAGCCCGCGTGCAGTACCTGGCCGCCCTCGAGCGAGTCACCCAGTCCGTGCGTCTCGAGACGCGCTCGTGTCTCCGGGTCCGAGAGGTCGGCCGGCACCGACTCGCCCGCGATTACCAGTCGGTCGCCCGACTCCCCACCAGGACCGCCGGCGACGTACTCGACACTGGGGGTGACCACTCCCCACTCCCTGAGGAACGCGACGTCCTCGCCGTCGAGTTCTGCGGGAACGACACCGGTCTCGAGCAGGTCCGCGAGCGTGTCGCCGTCGATACCGTCGCCGGTGTCGCCGGCGTTGACCAGCCGCTGGATGTCGGGGTCGTCGTACACCTCGCGGGTGAGTACACCGCTCTCGAAGAGGTGGAGAAACGACTCCACGAACATCTCTGTCGCGCCGTAGAGGCCGGTCTCGAAGGGGTCGAGTCCGCCCACGCGCTCGACGACCTCCTCGCGGACACCGAGCGCGTCGATTGCCTCGCGGTAGGCCTCGTTGTCGGTGTGGCGGAGTTCGAGCGCACTCCCGACGGCGTCGCCGAGCGAACCGATACCGACCTGGAGCGTGCCGCCGTCCCTGACGAGCGCGCTCACCCGGAGACCGATGGCGTGGTCGACCAGCGTAACCGGGTCGTGGGGCGGCGCGAACAGCGGGTAGTCGTATCGCTCGTTGTCGAGAACGGCGTCGAACCGGTCGGTCGAAACCGGCGCGTCGCCGTACATCAACGGCATCTTCCGGGAGAGCTGTCCGACGACCATCAGCTCCACACCGTCGTCGCGCTTCTCGCGCATCGAAGCCAGCAGGTCCTGCGAGAGGTCCACGTTCGAGCCGAAGTTGTACTGCCACTCGCCGTCGACCTCGCCCGCGCCGACCAACTGCAAGAAGAGATTCGGCTCGGCCGCCTCCAGGGTCCGGAGCGCGTGCGTGTAGTTGACAGCGTGGTACCGTTGCTGGGCGGTCGGGTTGTCGAGATACTGACCGGGCTGGTAGTAGAACTTGTGGACCTCGATGTTGTCTGGCAACGCGCCGCGCTGGAGCAGGCGGTCGTACTCGAGGTCGGGGTAGTCACCGAACAGTCGCTCGGAGAGCGGGTCGACCAGTCGCCGCTCCAGCTCCGAGGTGGGAGTGGGTGTCGAGAGCGCGAGCGCAGACCAGATTTCGAGGTCGATCTCCGGGTTCGCGGTTGCTCGTTCGACGAGTTCGTTGAGGATGTGGTTCGGTTTGCCGATGCCAAGCGGCGTCCCGACGACAATCTCGGTCCCCAGTCGGTCGAGAATCGCGTCGACACAGGCCCCGACCTCGTCGTAGGTTGTCGCTGCCATCTCTCTCGACGTTCAGAAGGAGGCGTCAAAAACTGTCCGCTCTCGTCGGGGCGACCCGGAGAGCGCCCGCCCGGAGTGGGGTAGTATATGTCCCTCGAGTCCCTGTTCGGTGGTATGCGCCGGCGAGCGTTCCTCCGGGCGGGGGCCACAGTGAGTATCACGACCGGCTGTCCGTCCGTCACGGCCCACCCCGAACCCGACGCCGGCAACGACACCAACAACACCACGTCGGGTGAGTACGACGAGACGCCGTACAGACCACTGGGAACCGTCGAGGTTCCGGGCGCACGGGAGGCGGTCGTCGACTCCGGGGTGGCCTACGTCGCGACGAAAACCGGATTCACCGCTGTCGACGTCGCCGACCCGGGGTCACCGGCGGTGCTCTCGGAGCGACGCGAGATAGAGACCACCAGCGGGCAGTCACTCGGTGGTATCTGGGAGGTCCAGGTCCAGCGAAACCGACTCGTCGTCGCCGGCCCGGCACACAGAGCAGACGGCCCGTCGGGGTTCGCGCTGTTCGACGTCAGCGACCCCAGCCGACCGGTTCAGGAGGCGTTCTACGAGACCGACTTCCACATCCACAACGCGGCCATCGACGGCGACACCGTCGGCCTCACCGGGAGCGGACTCCCCGACACGCCACTCGTGCTGGTCGATGTCAGCACCGACACCGACCCGACCGAGGTCGGTCGCTGGTCGCCGGTCGAACACGACCAACGGTGGGAGGCGGTGTCGCCGGGACTGCGCCCACTGCACGACGTCACCCTGCGGGACGGGGTTGCCTATCTGCTGTACTGGGACGCCGGCACGTGGGCGCTCGACGTCTCGGACCCCGGGGAGCCGGTGGTGCGGTCCCGGATTGGCGGACGCTCCCCGGAGACGTTGCGCGGGCTCTCGACCGGCGAGAGCGGTCTCCAGAGACGGATTCCGCCGGGCAACCACCACTACGGGGCAGTCAGCGACGACGGCTCCCTGCTGGCAGTCGGTGCCGAGGCGTGGGCCACCACCGACACGACGGGTGCGGTCGGCGAAACCGGCGAGGTGGTCGGCGGTCCGGGCGGTATCGACCTCTGGGACGTGCGCGACCTGACCGCACCCGACCACCGCGCACGTATCGCACCACCGCCGTCCGACGACCAGACCACCAGCGGCGAGTTCACCACCGCACACAACTGTGACATCGACGGCGACCGGCTGTACGCGTCGTGGTACTACGGCGGTGTCTCCGTCCACGACGTGAGCGACCCCGCAGACCCGGTCGAACTCGCCCGGTGGCGCGACTCTACGGAGGCGGCGTTCTGGACCGCACAGGCCACCGACGACGCCTTCGTCGCGAGCAGCGCCAGCCTCACCGACTTCGACCCGAGACTCGACGAGACCCGCGAGGCGCTGTACACGTTCCCCGACCGCCCGGGAACACAGGTCGGCGAGACTCCGGCCGACGGAGCCGGCACCGAGACAACAGACGAGACGGCGAGCGCGAGCGGTCACGGCTTCGGCCTGGCGGGCGCGCTCGCGGCGCTGGGTGGGGGGTATCTGCTCGCACGACGGCAAAGCGAGCAGACACAGTGAGTTACAGCGTCTGCTCGTCACGGAGGGCCGCGCGGTCGACGTCGCCGACGGCGTCGTATCCGGCCAGCCCCATCGTCAGGTCCAGCTCCGAGATGGTGTTCTCGAGCACCCACTCGACGCCGGCCTGGCCCCCGAGCGCCAGTCCGTAGGCGAACGGACGGCCCAGCATCACCGTCTCCGCGCCGAGGGCGAGGGCCTTGAACGCCTGCGAGCCACGCCTGATGCCGCTGTCGAACAACACCGGCTGCTCGACGGCCCCGGCGACTTCCGGCAACGCCTCGATGGCGCTGATAGAGCCGTCGACCTGCCGGCCCCCGTGGGTCGACACCTGCACCGCGTCGGCCCCGTGTTCGACCGCGAGTCGGGCGTCCTCGGGGTGGAGCACACCCTTCACCACGATTGGCAGGTCGGTGTGCTCGCGGAGAAAAGAGAGGTCGTCCCAGGTGAGCGATTCGTCGCCGAAGATTTCCAGAAAGTAATCGACCGCGGCCTGGGGGTCCTCCTCGGGCGGGGCATCCAGAGCCTGCCGGAACGCCGGGTCCGAAAAGTAGTTCGCGACACCCTCGCCCTCCAGAAACGGGTAGTAACCCCGTTCGAGCAGGCGGTCACGCCAGCCCAGTGTCGGCGCGTCGACGGTGAGCACAATCGCGTCGTACCCTGCCGCCTCTGCCCGGTCCAGGAAGCTCTCGGCGACCGCGCGGTCGGAACTCCAGTAGAACTGGAACCACTTGGTGGTCTCTCCCAGCGCCTCCGCGACCGCCTCCATCGGCGTCGAGGCGAGCGAACTCAGCGTGAACGGAACACCGAGTTCCGCGCAGGCCCTGGCGGTCCCGAGTTCGGCCTCCTCGTGGAGCAACGACTGCACCCCAAGCGGTGTCACCATCACCGGAAACTCGTGGGTTTCGCCGAGCAGTTCGACCGAGAGGTCGCGGTCGTCGACACCACGGAGCATCCGCGGGACGATGCGGTACCGCGAGAAGTCGCGGTTGCGCTCGAACGTCTCCTCGGTGCCCGACCCACCGTGGACGTAGGCCCGAGCGTCGTCGTCCATCTGTTCCCACGCCGCCGCCCGGAGGTCCTCGTAGGCAATCGGGAACTCCGGTTGGTCGCCCTCGTACATCCCCTGCCGGTAGATTTCGCGGACGCGCCGGTTACCGAATCCGGGCGTCCCGTCGCCAGTGTCCGGGTCCTCGGAGTCACTCATAGACCGATACCAGTGTTCGGGACTCCTAACACCGTCGGTTGGCCTCGGTCCGGGCACGGGCGACCGGCGGGGCAAACGACTGGCGAAACCGTATTGTGAGCTGTCGGCAAACGTGGCCTGTGTCCACCGATTCGGCCGGGGCAGACGCCACAGAGTCGCTCGGGGTCGACCCCGCGTCGAGCGACGGGCGCGACCCGGGCGACAGCGGCGGCAACGGGGGCGGCGAACCGCCACACAGCGCACGACTGGTGCTTCTGTGCGGGATTCTCGCGGGAGTGTCGGGGGTTCTCGCCACGCCGGTCGTCAGTCCCGAGCAGTTCACACTCGCCTCTGACGTCTACTACCACGCCGCACAGGCGCTGCTCTCGGGCGGTGACATCTACGAGGTCACGCCGCCGGACAGACCCGGCTACAACTACCTCTATCCGCCGGTGGTGGTTTTCGGGTTCGTTCCACACGCCCTGACGGGCAGTCCGGCCGGCGCGTACCTGCTCCAGACGGCGCTGAACGTCTGTTTCGCCGCGGGTATCGCCGCCGTGCTCTGGCGCGCACTCGTCCGCCGTGGCCGTTCGCTCTCTGGTCTCGACGCCGCGCTCCTGTTCGGGTTCGCGCTCGTCTCCGGGTACAGCAGTATCTCGCTGGTCAACGGACAGGTGAACATCGGACTCGCGCTCGCGCTGTCGGTGGGACTGGACGCGCTGGAGCGCAACCGTGAGCGTCTCGCGGGCGCGGCGTTCGCGCTCGCTGCCCTCGTGAAGGTCTTTCCGGCCGCGCTCGGACTCTGGTTGCTCCGGCGGCGTGCCTACCGTGGCGTGGCGCTCGCAGTCGCCGTCGGAGCAACGGGGCTACTCGCCGGTCTGTTCGCGCTCGGACCCGAGGTGACCGCGACCTACCTGACGGACGTGCTCACCGGCCGGCACGACTCCTTCGACGGCGCTCCCGACCCGACACAGACCAGAGGCGGCGCACAGCGGCAGGTCGCGGCTCTGTCCGGTCTCGGACCGCCATACGTCGCGCCGGTCGCGGGACTGGTCCTCGCGCCCGTTCTTTGCTATCTCTACCTAGACATCGAGACGGCACGACAGCAACAGGCGACGGCGCTCGGGACGATTCTCGTGGTGCTTCTGTTCTTGCCACTCCAGCGTCTGTACATGGTTCTGTTCGTCTTCCCGCTGGTAGTCTTGCTCTACCAGTTACCCGGCGGCCGCGCGCGGAGACTACTCGTGGTGGGTGCGGTGGTGTCGTTCGCACGAACACAGTCCTCGGTCGTCACGGGCGCGCTGAGGGCGCTCCCGCTTGGCAGTCTCGAAGAACTGCTCGTGACTGCCGTCGAAGGCGCGTTCGCGGTCGTGCTCCCGCCCACGGTCGGGATGTGGCTGTTGCTCGGGGCGTGTGTCCTGATTCACTACGACGCGGGCCGGTGCTGACCACCCGCCCCGTCCCCGGACCGGGAGTCCGGTCGTTGGTCGTCGAGTCGGGGCAGATAGCCGTCGAGTGCGTCGACGACCGCGTCGGTGTCCTCGATGTCGTCGGTGTCGAACTTCCGGGTCAGCGCCAGTCCCGACCCGGCCACGACGAGTGTCCCGTCGGTGTGTTCGTAGCCCTCGAACTGCGCCCAGTCGTGGAGACTGCCCTCGACGAGCAGACCGCGGTCGGTAACCGACACCGCTCGTCCGTCGTCGTCGTCGAGCGCGGGGAGTACCGTCGGCAGTATCGTCAACGGCAGTAGCGTCGTGAACCCGACGCCAGAGTCGAGAACGGCGATGGAGACGGCGACGAGAACGGCGGTGCCCGCGAGTGTGGCCGTCGCGTAGCGCAGTTGGCGGCGCTGTTTTCTCGGGGGCCGCGCGCTGAACTCCACGAGCGTCCGTGCCGCCTCGCGGTGTTGCGCGTCGCGGAGTTCCGCCACGGCCACGACGACGAGCAACCAGGCGACGCTCGCGCTCGCGCCGACCGCCCACGGACTCAGGACGGCCGCCTCGACAGAGGACTCGCCGGCCGCCGGCACGAGCCAGCAAAGCGGCGCGACCAGTCCGGCGACTCCGAGCGGCCACGACGCGTCGGGTGCCGGCGCGTCTCCCGCGGTCGCGAGCGCGCCGACGACCGCACCGACGGCACAGCCAGCCGCCAACAGCCCCCAGCTCTCACCCGCTACCAGCGGCGCGACCGGCCCGACCAGCAGCGCCGTGTACACCAGTGTCACGCCCCGAGCGACCCTCTGTCGCATCAGACGCCAGTTTGGCCGGGGAAGAAAAAAGCCCAACGGGCGGTTTCCCGGCCGGACGCGTGAGGCCTCCCGCTACCGGTCGTCAAAGCCGACGTGGTCTGCGTCGGCGGCGGCACGTTCGGCGGCGGCGTCGATGTCGAAACGCCTGACGAGGTCGCCGTCCTCGATTAGTGGCTCGAGCAGGCGCTCACCCTCGAGGGAGTCTCCGTGGTGAGCGAGAGCGTGCTCGCCGTCTGGCGTCCGGTAGGGCACTCGCCGGTCGCCGACCTTGCCCCGCTTGACGGCGCGTTCGCCCGCGACCTCGATAATATCCAGCGAGAAATCGACCGGGTCGGCGTCGCTGACGTGCGAGCCGACACCGAAACCGTCGACGACGTCACCCACCTCGCGTATCGTCTCGGGGTCGATACCGCCGCTCGCGAAGATGTCGACGTCCTCGTGCCCGCGCGCGTCGAGTTTCCACCGCAACTCCCGGAGGATGTGCCCGAAGTCGCCCCGCCGCGAACCCGTCGTGTCGATTCGGACGCCGTCGAGGTCGTCGACAGCCTCGATGGCCCGCAGTGACTCCTCGATTTCGTCGGAGTAGGTGTCACAGAGCGCGACGCGAGCGACGTCGGGGCCGACAGCCTCGTCGAAGGCCCGCCAGGCGGCCTCCTGGTTCCCCCGGCCAAAGGAGATAATCAGCGCGTGTGGCATCGTCCCCGTGGCCTCGCAGTCGAGAACGTCGCCGGCTGCGACGTGTGAGATGCCGTCGAAACCGGCAATCAGCGCGCTCCGTTCGAGTGTGGCCGTCACCGAGGGGTGGAGGTGACGCGCGCCGAAACTCAACAGCGTCGTGTCCGGCGCGGCGCGGCGCGTGGCCAGTGCCGCCGTCGCCATCCCCGTCGCGTGGGAGAGAAAGCCGAGCAACGACGTCTCCAGTCGACAGAACTCCAGATACGGCCCCTCGATGCGCAACACCGGGCCGCCGTCGAACAGTCGTCCCTCCCGAATCGCATGCACGTCGACGTTCCGCCCGGCCAGCAGGGTCGCGGCGTCGTTCAACCCGGCCAGCAGGCTCCAGTCGCCGGTCGAGAACTGCGAGGCCGTCACGTCCGCAACCACGTCGGGGTTCTCTCCCGCGTGTTCGAGCGCCTCGACCGTCCGGTCGAAGTAGGCGTCTGTCGCGTCTCCCGCTCGAATCGCGGCCGGCGGAACGATATCGAACTCGGTCATGTGTCTCTGGTGTGTCTGCGAGACAGAAAAAAACCGGTGGCCCGGGCGTCGGCGTCAGCAGTCCTCGACGCGCTTGCCCTCGGCCTGTGGGACGACGACACGGTCGGCGTCGTGCCACTCGCGGTCGAGGTGGTCGCCCTCGAACAGGCGGTCCAGAACGACCGCCAGCGACGCCACCTCGGAGTGGGGCTGGTTCGTGACGGCGACGTTCCAGTCGGCCTGTTCGTACACCGAGAACGGCACCTTCTGTGCGCCCACGACCAGGAGTATCGCCTCGCCGCCGGCGAACTCGTCGCGAATCTCGCCCGCGACTTCCTGGACCGGGAGTCCGTACATCGTAAGGTGGACCACGACACCCTCCCACTCGCCCAGCACCGCGCCGGGTTCGTCGGTCGTCTCGACGGCAAAGGGGCCACCGAAACGGTCGGTGACCTCCTCGATGGTGTCTCTCCTGCTCGCGCCGTCGCCGGCCAACACGACCCGGTCGGCACCGAGCGCGCGGGCAGTCAGACCGACGTGTGTCGTCATCCGCTCGTCACGGCCCGGTCGGTGGCCGAGTCGTAACACCGCAACCTCGGCTGTGTCGTCCATCTCAGTACCCGTACCCGCTGTCGTCGTCGCCGTTGCTCCCGTCGGTCTCGAGTGCCGAATCGAGGCGCTCGGTGACGTCCGCGAGCGTGCCAGAGACCAGTTCACCGTTCACAACGAACCCCGGTGTCCCCGGAATCCCGCGCCGGCGTCCACGCGACTGGTCGCGCTCGATATCGTCGTCGTGGAGGCGCTCGGTGGCCGCCGTCTGGACGGCGTCGCCGTCGAGTCCCATCTGGGTGGCAATCTCGCCGTAGAGGTCGGGAGTGTTCGCCGGAATCTCGTCCTGTCGGGCGAACAGTCGCGAGGCGTACGCCCAGAAGGCCTCGTTGCCGTACGCCTCGAAGACCTCGCGGGCCGCGTTCGCCGCCTCCCAGGAGTGTTGTTCGTCGACGACGGGAAAGGTCCGGTGTTCGTAGCGAATCCTGTCGGGTTCGACGTACTCCGTGGCGATGGTCGGGAGCGCCTGTTGGTGGTAGCGGCGACAGGCCGGACAGGCGAAGTCCTCGTACACCGCAAGCGTCACCGGGGCGTCCGGGTCACCGAGCACGGGCACGCTCGCGCCGTCCAGTTCTGGCGCGGCGGCGGCCACACCCCCGTCTGCGCCGTCGAACTCGCCGGCCGCCTCGCCCGCGGTGCTCTCGTTCGAGGTGTCGTCTCCGCCGGTGCTCTCGTTCGAGGTGTCGTC
>CAZHPM010000004.1:1212-55596 GCA_964534485.1 uncultured Halobacteriales archaeon | reverse complement strand
CGGTGCTCTCGTTCGAGGTGTCGTCTCCGCCGGTGCTCTCGTTCGAGGTGTCGTCGCCGGTACAACCGGCCAGCGCGACAGCCCCGACTGCCAGTCCAGAGAGGAGGTGTCGTCTGGTCGGGTGCGGTCGTCTCGACTCGTCGGTCATACAGGATAGATTCGTCGCCGGGACCATAATCTACCGGTCATCGCTCGCCCGGCGGCCCCTCACCGTGTCGTTACTTCACAGCCGTCCTCGGTGACGATGACCGTGTGTTCTTTCTGGCTGACGTAGTGGCCGGCCTGTTCTTTCAGGACCGGGTAGCCGTGGATGATGTCGCGCTGTTTGAGTTTCCGGAGCGCCATCTCGGCCCGCGAGACGTCGAGCCAGCGGGTCGCAAACGGCAGCGTGCGGAACTGGTCGGTAATCTGGTCGAGTGCCTCCCGTGCCCGCCGGTCGCGGACCGAGGACTCCGATTCGAGCGCGAAAATCTCCTCGTCGCCACCCTCCGCGACCTTGCCGCCGCCGTCGGTGGCGAAGGGCTCGATTGCGACCACGTCGCCGACCGCGAGCTCGACACCCTGTGCGACCCTCCGGTTGGGGATGTTGGGTTCGGTGTGTTGTTCCCAGTGGCCCAGTCCGTGGCCGGTGAGGTTGACGACGGGATTGAAGCCGTAGCCCTCGATGGTGCGGCCGACGATATCGCCCAGCAGGCTGGTGCTGACGCCGGGTTCGACAGTGTCGAGCACTGCGTCGAGCGCCTCGGCGGAGGCCTCGACGAGTTGGTCGTTGCCCGAGAAGTCGACCGTCACAGCCGAATCGGCCAGCCAGCCGTCGACGTGGACGCCGATGTCGATGTTTATCATCTCCTCGCCGAAGGTCTGGTCGTCGCCGGGCGCGGGCGTGGCGTGGGCGGCCTCCTCGTCGATAGAGATGTTCAGCGGGAAGGCCGGTTCGGCGCCGAGTTCGCGGATGCGATTCTCGGCCCACTCGGCGAGTTCGAGGTGGCTGCCGCCGGGTTCGATGCGTTCGACGGCCTCGTCGCGGACGGTTGCCAGTATCTCTCCGGCCTCGCGGTGTTTCTGGTACTGTTCGGAGTCGAGGTCGACGCTGCTCATACCGACTCTTCGACGGTTGTGTTCAAAGGGTTACCGCTCCAGTCGGCGGCAGTTCTCCGTCGAAGCGCCATTCCTTTAGACCCGGACCGTGAAGAAAGTGGCATATGGCGTACGACAAGATTGACGTCCCGTCGGAGGGTGACCCTGTAGAGGTACTCGACGAGGAGAACGACGTATTCGATGTCCCAGAGACGCCAATTATCCCGATTCTCCACGGCGACGGTATTGGAAGCGACGTCGGTCCGGCCGCACAGACGGTGCTGGAAACGGCCGCACGCGCCACCGGCCGCGACATCGCGTGGATGCGCATCTACGCCGGCGAGAGCGCCCGCGAGGAGTACGGCGAGAATCTCCCGACCGACACCGTCGAGGCAATCCGCGAGTTCCGACTCGCACTGAAAGGACCGCTCACGACACCCGTTGGCTCTGGTTTTCGCTCGCTGAACGTCGCACTCCGACAGCAACTCGACACGTACGCGAACGTGCGCCCGACCTACCACCTCGACGGGGTGCCCTCGCCGGTGTCGAACCCCGAGCAGATGGATATGGTGACCTTCCGCGAGAACACCGAGGACGTCTACGCCGGTATCGAGTTCGAGTCGGGCACCGACGAGGTCGAGCGGGTCCGGGAGTTCGTCGAGGCAGAGATGGGGTTCGACGAGACTGTCCACGACGGGCCGGTCGGTATCGGTGTCAAACCGATCACCGAGTTCGGAACAAAACGACTCGTCCGGAAGGCCATCGATTACGCGCTCGAACACGACCGTGACTCGGTGACGCTGGTCCACAAGGGCAACATCATGAAGTTCACCGAGGGCCAGTTCCGCGACTGGGGGTACGAGGTCGCCGAACAGGAGTACGGCGAGAACGTCATCACCGAGGACACACTCTGGGAGCAACGCGACGGCGAACAACCCGAGGACGCCGTCGTCGTCAACGACCGCATCGCCGACAACATGCTCCAGCAGGTGCTCACCCGGACCGAGAGCTACGACATACTCGCCACGATGAACCTCAACGGCGACTACATCTCCGACGCCTGTGGCGCACAGATTGGCGGTCTGGGTATCGCGCCGGGTGCGAACTTCGGTGACTCGCTGTGTCTCGCCGAACCAGTTCATGGCTCCGCGCCAAAGTACGCCGGCCAGGACAAGGTCAACCCGACGGCGATTATCCTCTCTGGCGTGCTCCTGTTCGAGTACATGGGCTGGAACGACGCCGCGAATCTGGTCAGAGACGCCGTCGAGAAGACAATCGCCTCGAAACGGGTCACCTACGACCTCCACCGCCAGATTCAGGGCGGCGAGAAACTCGCCACCTCCGAGTTCGCCGAGGCCGTCGTCGAGAACATCGAGCAACTCGCCTGACTCGCGGGGAGTCTCCGCGCCGTCTCGGGTGTTTGACCGTCTTCTCTTGCAGTGAGTCCTCGGCGGTGTCTACACGAGCGCCCGGCGGGTGAGTCGGGCCCTCGCCAGTTCCCGCCCCGGCGCCGGTCGCGGATGACAGTGGTTCGGGGCGAAAGCACACGGCTTTACCCCCGAGAGGGGGTCAACTCCCCGGGAGTTGCTTCTCGAAGTGGAGGAGTTCGTACTCGCCAAACACCGAGGTTCCGACCCGGTCGTAGCCGGTCGCCGGGTAGAACGCGACCGCGGCCTGCTGGCGCCGCGCCGTCGTCGCCAGAATCGTCTCGAACCCGGCGGCCAGGGCGCGGCGCTCTAACTCCGCCAACAGGTCCGCGCCGTAGCCAAGACCCTGGCACGGCGGCGCGACCCGGAGCCGGTGGAGTTCGGCCGCCCCCGGCACCGTGCGCTCGTCCTCGTGGCCGGACTCGCTGGGCAGAAAACCCCCCATCGCCACCACGACTCCGTCGGTGGTTTCGACCTGTCGGGCCCGCGCGTCGGGAATCTCGACGGCGTCGGCGGTCGCGTCGACCACGCCGACGAGAAAGTCCCCGCCGCCCTCGAGGTAGACGGACTCGATGTCGGCGACATCCTCGCTACCGGGAACGTCCTCGGGGTCGGTCGCGGTCTCTCGCATCGTCCACTCATCGAGCGCCGCGACGGCGTCGGCGTCGTCCGTCTCGTACCGACGAATCCGGGCCATCAGCGGTCCCGGAGCACACACTCGCCGGGTTCGGTTCGCGCGCCGGCCGAGAGAACCACACCGGCGTTCAGTGTCGTGTCGATACCCGTCTTCGCCCCGTCGCCGGCGACGACACCGAACTTCCGCCGTCCGGTCGAGACGCGCTCGCCTTTGACACTCAGGCGAACCGGGTCGTCGTCGTGGCGCAGGTTCGCGACGGTCGTCCCCGCGCCGAAGTTGACGTCTCGACCCAGCACGCTGTCACCCACGTACGAGAGGTGTGGGACGTTGGTGCCGGCCCTGACGACGCTGTTTTTTATCTCGACGGCGTGGCCGACGTGGGTGTTCTCGCCAAGCAGTGTCCGCCCGCGGAGGTACGCGTTCGGACCGACCGTCGCGCCAGCGCGAATCAACGCCGGCCCCTCGACGACGACGCCCGACTCGACGGTGGCACCGGCCTCGACGACCACCGACCCCCGGAGGTCGGCGCTGTCGGCGACGTCGCCCTCGACGGCGCGGTCCAGTTCTGCCAGTTTCCACTCGTTTGCCGCGAGCAGTTCCCAGGGCCGGCCGACATCGAGCCAGCCGTCGAGTTCGACCGCCGTCACCTCGACGGAGTCGACGGCCCGCGCGACCACGTCGGTTATCTCGTACTCGCCGCGGGCGGACTCCTCGACGTCGAGCCAGTCGGCGGCCACGGCGGGAAAGGCGTAGGCCCCGGCGTTTGCCAGCGACGAGGGGGGGTCGGTGGGTTTCTCGACGACATCGGTCACCCGCGAGCCGTCCGTCGAGAGCACACCGTAGTTCGTCGGGTTCTCGACGGTGGTCGCCGCGAGCGCGGGTGCCCGGTCGAACAGCGCCTCGACCGTCTCGGGGTCGTAGAGGTTGTCGCCGTTGAGAACCGCGAACGGTCCATCCAGGTGTTCCCGGGCCGCACGGACGGCGTCGGCGGTGCCACGCTGGCGGGCCTGGCGAGCGAACGTGACCGGAACACCGCGGTAGGTGTCGGCAAAGAACTCCCGGACCGCCTCGGCCCCGTAGCCGACCACCACGACCAGTTCCGACGCGCCGGCCGCGACCGCGGCGTCGGCGGTGTGTGCCACCAGCGGCCGGTCTGCGACCGGTAACATCGGCTTCGGTGTCGTCTCCGTCAGCGGGCGCATCCGTGTGCCACGGCCGGCCGCGAGGATGACAGTCTGCATATCCGAACCGACTCGCGGCAGTGACAAGTACTCTCCGGACTGCGCGAGACGAGCGCCGGATTACGCGCCGGGACACCGTCACCGGCGTTTTGCTCCTCGCCGGGCCGACACCGGCGCGCGGTCTTCGAACGAGTTCCGACAACTGGGGCAGCGTCCCTCCTCGAAGAAGACGGTCGGTCCCTCTCTTGTCTCTGGATTCCAGCGCACACGGTAGCCACAGTGGTCACAGCGTGTCGTCTTCGGCGCCATACCGACTCTGAGGAGCGAACCGACATAACTGTACTCCCGGGGGGTTCGACCGACACGACACGGCGGAGCGAGAATATCGACACTCTCAACACAGACAGGAGCGACCGTCGAGACGAGGGATGCTCCAGACGGGTGCCGGTTGGCTGGCCGGGCGCGAGGCGGTCCCGACGAGTCTGCGCGCGGTGTTTGGCTACTACGCCGACAGTGGCGTCTTCGACGCCGGGAGTCTCCTCCTCAAGCGCCGGGTCGACGACGAACTCGAGGCGATGCTCGCCGACAGTTTCGGCGACATCGAGGTGGCTATCGCCGAGGAGTTCGGCCACGACTACGTCGAGTTCAGCTACGACACGAAACTCCTGTTGCCGGCGCAGTTGACGCTTGGCTACCTCTACCGGACAGTCGACGAGCGCGAACACGGGCGCGCCGAGGAGATGACACAGTTGGCCGTCGACGCCCTGCTCGACGGCGACATGCGCGATGCGGTCAACGACGAGGAGTTCGCGGATTTCGAGGTCGATTTCGAGACCGACGAGAGCGACCGCCGCCGGGTCGCCGAGACTGCACAGGAACTGTTACAGACCCGCGTGGAGGCGGCGCTGGCCGGCTACCCCGAGGCGGTCCGGGAGACCTACAGACAGGCGGTCACACTCTCCGAGCGTCACCAAGAGCGAGACAGGCGGTTCAGGGAGCTGATGGCCAGTGCGCGCGAGGGCGAGGCGGGCGCGCGCGAGCAGATTCGCACCGAGTACAGAGACGCGACCCTGGAGGGGCAACCACTCTCTGAGCGGCGGCGGGCAGACGCGGGCAGTAACCGGACCGCAGTGTTCACAGACGGCGAGCGCTCGATGCCGTACCTGAAGACACAGTACGAGCGGGTGGGCGTCATCTACGACGCGATGCTCGAGATGTACCGCGACAGTGGCTTCCCGGTCGCCGACTCCTTCCAGCGGTCGGTCGTCCTCGCCATCATCGGCGCGCAGATCTGGCTCGACGATATCGAGGACTACGAGGCCGACATGCGTGACGGACAGCTCACCCCCGTCACCGCGGAGTATCTGCTGGCAGACAGCGACCGCGAGGCCCACGACGCCGTCTGTGCGGTGAGCCGCGAGTACCTCGACCGTGCCAGACGGGAGGCGACCGTCGCCGACTCGACGCTCACCGGAGTCGCGACCGAGTACATCCGGCGCGAGGGAGCGCCCGAACAGTTGCCCGGCGCCAAACCGGTCCGGTGAGGGGGAGAGCGCGAGTGAATATGTTTATCCCTGCCAGCGGAGTCGTGTGGAGTAGGGATGTCGCTCACAGACTGGGCCACACGGTTCGAGCGGCTCGCGGCGCTTGCGTCGATCGGCGGGCGGCGACTGCTCGGACTGGACACGAATCCGGTGCCGGCAGACTGGACACACATCACCAAACTCGACCCCGAACCGGAGAAGAAACTTCCACTCGTCTATCCGCTGTATCTCTCTCACACGAGCGCAGTCTCGGTGGGCGGTTCGCGGGACGTGACCGGCCACAACACCGAGGAGACGTTCGAACTGATGGCCGCGACGGGTGTGCCGACGGTCCACGAACCCAGTGCCCCGACACACGTGACCAGCCAGACCCGCGAACAGTCCCGGTTTCTGGCCATTCCGGAGGTGCTCAACGGCGACAGCCGGGCACTCGTCGGGACACTCGGCAAGGGACTCGACCGCGTGCGCGAGGACGTCGGTCCCGAGATAATCGAGGAGACGGTCGGATTCCGGCCGGGCAATCTGCTCGGCGGTCGCCTCACGGACAGCGCCGCGGCCTACCTGATGCAGACGGCTGTCTTCGAGGCCTACATCATCATGAACACGGACAGCGCCGCGGCCCGAGAGGCGAACGTCACCGAGTCCGACCGGCTCTCACCGGAGGAGGCCAGAGAGCGCGCGCTCGCCGCGGAGTACCACCTCGAGAGCGAGGTACTCTACATCGAGTACTCCGGCACGTACGGCGGCAGTGAGGCCGTCGAGATACTCGAAACCGTCGACGACGCCACCTCGTGGTCGCGGCTCTGGTACGGCGGCGGTCTCGACGACCGTGAACGCGCGAAACGGATGGTCGACGCCGGTGCAGACGCGGTGGTCGTCGGCGACGTCTTCCACGATATCGCCGACCTCGAGCGTGACCTGGTCGGGCGGGCGCGCGCCGAGTTCGCGCCCGACGGCACCGGAGCGGTTCCGGAGACGGAGCGACTCGAACAGTGGGTCGAGACGAGTATCGACGGGAAACCGAGCGCGACGCGGTACCTCGCGACGATTCTGGACGTCACAGAGCCGGCACAGCGGGCCGTCGAGTATCTCGGGGCGGCGGTCGAACTGGCGCTCAGACTCGACACACTCGCCGCCGACCTGACCGACCCCGACGAGCAGAGACTCCGGGAAGAACTCCGCGACCGAACGCTGCCGGCACAGACACGCGTGGCAGACCGACTCGACGAGGAGACCGTCCGGCGACTGTCTCTGGGCGTGCTCGCAGACCGGTTCGACGTAGACACCGACAAGGGCTTTCCGGCGCGACACCTCGCGGTGAGTCTCCGAGAGTGAGCGGTCGGTCGGCGACGGGGGGAGACTCTGGACGGTCTGGCGTCTCGCCACGAGAGACAGGCGGTGTGTCGTCGGGTCAGGGCCCGACAGAGCCACACCGGTCGACCACGACCGGACTCTCACCCGCTCTCGTTTGTGTCTTTCTCGCTACACTCCGTCGCGTCCTGTGTGATAGTCGGCGTATCACCGCCGAGTATCTCGATATCCACAGAGATGCAGTCGGCCTCGGTCAGTTCACTCTGGGACTCGTCGAACACGTCTGCGTCACTGTCTTGCAGTTCGACTCTGATGGAGTACTCCCCTGCGTCCTCGGAGAGGTTGTCGATGGTCGTCGACCCGCCCGACTCCAGTTCGTAGGAGTCCTCGTGGACGGTGTTCTGGTCCCGTTGAATCCTGATATCTGCCGTGTGTGTCTGCGAGTCGCTGTTTATCAGTTCGACGTCGGCAATCTGGATACTGTTGCTGCTGTCGTCACCACCGAGACCGAGACACCCACCCAGGGCGGCGCCTGTCGCGCCAATCACCGTCGAGTGCAGAAACCTCCGGCGTTGCATGGCTATTCCTCTCAGTTTGACACTGCTGGATATAAAATCTCTTCTATTCCCGGTTTTTGACTCCCGGAGCGGGCCGAACACGACCGGAGGGCGTGGTCACTCGCTGTCGGGAGTCGTGCGCAGTCCTCGGTGGCGCTCCCAGGCGCGGAGCAGTGCTGTGAGCGTCTCGTTGACCGGCACCGGGTCGTCGGCGCGCTCGACGACGGCACCGTTGATGGCGTCGACTTCGGTCCGTGTCCCGGCGCGCACGTCTTGTAGCATCGACGAGGTGTTCGCCGCCGTCGTCTCGGCCACCGACCGGGTTCGGTCGACGAGCGCCCGCTGGTCGAGGTCGACACCGGCGGCGCTGGCGGCGCGTGCCGTCTCGCGGGCGGCCGCGGCCGCGACGTCGCCGCCGGGAACCTCGACGACCGCGCCGTTCGGGACGCGAGCGAGCGCTGTCGTCGCGTTGATACCGGCGTTCACTGCCAGTTTCTCCCACAGTCGCCGGGGCATATCCTCGGCGACAGTCGTGTCGAACCCGCTCTCGGCAAAGGCGACCCCGGCGCGGTCGGCCAGTTCCGACGACCCTCCCTCGCGGGGTCCGACCGTGACCGTTCCGATGCCGGTGCACTCGACGACGCCCGGACCGGACAGTCGCGCGCCGTAGGTGCAGGTGCCCGCGAGCGCGGGACAGTCGAGACGGGTCGCGAGCAGTTCCTCGTTGCCGATGCCGTTCTGCAGGGAGAGTGCCGCGTCGAGTTCACACTCCCCGAGCGCGTCGGCGGCCACGGCGGTGTCGAAGCTCTTGACGGTCACGACCGCCAGGTCCGCCCGCTCTGGCGGGGTCGTCGACGCCGCCGGGCAGACGGTCTGTTCGAACTCGCCGGTCACCCTGAGGCCGTCCTCGCGGAGTGCCCCGACGTGTGGCTCCCGGCCGACGAGCGTCACCTGGTGTTCGCTCGCGAGGAGGCCACCGACGAGAGTGCCGAGACTGCCCGCGCCAAAGACACAGATGTCCATCCGGGTACGACTGTGGCTCCCACGCAGTAATATGCCGCGCTCGGAGGGTCGGCACGACAGCGCCGGTCACGCGCCGAGCAGTCCGGCGAGTTCGTCGATATCGCGTGACTGGGCGTCACTGAAGATGTCGAAACTGTCACCGAGTTCGCGCTCGACTTTCTCCCTGACGACCCCGGTGACGCTGTCGAGCGGTCGCCCGCAGGCACCGGGGTGGTCGTTTGCCCGCGCCCGGTAGTGGTCGGTCGTGGTCTCTACGTCGACGACAGCGCCAAACTCGAAGGTGAGGTCCTCGAAACGGGCCGCCCCGACGTCGAACTCGTCCCAGGAGAGGGGTGAGCGAAGCGCGTCGAGAACCGTGCGCGTCTCGCCCGACTGGAGCAGTGCCGCCGCCTCGCCGGTCGTGTCGACACTCGAGTGGGCGTCGCCCAGTTGTTTCAGTCCGCGCGCGGTGGCGACCAGCCCCCGGTCGCGAATCAGTGGCCCGTAGTCGATACCGGCGCTCAACCCACCGAGCACGCCGGCGGTCAACCCCCAGTCGTGGTCCAGTTCGACCGTCGCTGCCAGCGCGTCGAGTTCGGAGCGGTGGTCGGTGACGAACGACCGCGTGAGTCGGTCCGGCGTGACACCGCCCAGCAGGTGCAAAGCGAGGGTGTAGGGAACGGAGAACGTGATGTTGACCGGGAGCAGTCGTCGTTCCGCCCCGCGGTAGGGGCGGGAGAGACCCTCCATCGCGACGGTCAGAAGCGGCGCACGAACCCGAATCTGCTCGATGTCGTCTGCCCTGACCCCGGAGTCGGTTATCCGCTCCAGACAGGCCAGCGGGGCCTGCACGTACGCACACCCCGGTCGGGGCTTGAACGACGCCGTTCGTGTGACCCAGGAGTCGCCAAAGCCACCGACCATCTCCCGGAAGGGGAGGTAGGCGTAGGAGGAGAGGAACTCTCCGAGCGCGTCCGGCGTGCCGGTCGCACCCCGGACTGCCGCGTCGCCGACCCGCAGACCGGTTGCCGTTGGCGCGGCCGCGGTGAGTGCCTTCGACTCGCCGTCGATGAAACCCGCCTCCAGCGGGTAGTCGGGGTTGTACAGCGCCATCCGCACGGCCTCGCGGACCGCGTCGGCGTCGCCACGCGTGCGTGCGGCCACCGCGGCCGCGCTCGCCTGGTGGATGAACGCCCACATCTGACCGTTGTGTGGACCGACCGCGACCGCCGCGCCGAGTCGCCCCGCCAGTTCGTTCGCAATCAGCGCGTTCTCGAGCAGCGTCGCTCCGCCGAGGTCGGCCCGCTCGCAGACCGCCAGCGACGCGAAGACACCGCTGTGGCCGGTGTGGCCCATAAACAGGTAGTCGTCGTAGTCGTGGACGGTGTGTGCGGCCGCGTTGGTGAACGCCGCGGTGTAGACGTCGGCGCGGTCGCCGCCGACGACCGTTGCCGTCGCACTACCCGCAGTCGCCGCCGTTCCGGCGTCGACCCACTCGGCTGTCGTCCCCGCCCGCGCAGCGGCGAACGCGCTCGCGACCTGCAGGCGCACTCGCGCGAGAACGTCCTCGGGGACGTCACCGATATCGAGCGCACTCGCCCACTGCGCGAACGTATCGAGGTCGTCTGTCACTGGAACTGTTTCAGCCAGTGTGGTCTTAACCAGTTCGCTTTCCCGGTCGACCCGGAGGTTTATCAGAGTCCCCCGGCCATAGCGAGATATGGGCACCACCCGGGCCATTCTCATCGGCCGGTTCCAGCCGTTTCACAACGGCCACCTGCGCGTCGTCGAGAACGTTCTCACGGAGGTCGAAGAGCTCGTCATCGGCATCGGGAGCGCAGACGTCTCTCACGAACCGCGGGACCCATTTACTGCCGGCGAGCGGTTGATGATGATCCAGAAAAGCCTCGAATCCGAGGCGACGACGACGTACGCGGTGCCAATCGAGGACCTCGACCGGAACGCGGTCTGGGTGAGCCACGTCCAGAGCATGTCGCCGTGGTTCGACGTCGCATACGCCAACAATCCGCTCGTCATCCGACTGTTCGAGGAGGCCGGCATCGAGGTCAGGGAGACGGAGATGTTCGACCGCGAGAATCTGAAAGGCAGTGAAATCCGTCGACTGATGCTCGAGGGCGGTGACTGGGCGCAGTACGTCCCCGACCAGGTCGTCGCAGTAGTCGACGAAATCGACGGCGTCGACCGAATCCGTGCGGTCAGTTGACTCCCGCGAGAGACCGAGAGGTGTGTGGACAAAAAGTATGTGTCGAGTCCCCGTACCATCGGTATGAGTACCCCCAACGAGTCACGGGAGGAGCGCAGTTCGAACGTCGAGTACGTCCCGTTCGGGGTGTCGGAACTCGACAGCAATCACGTCGGTATCCCGACTGGCAGTAGCGTGATGCTCGCAGGTGCGCCAGACGCCGGCAGTTCTGCGTTCACCTACACGAGTCTCGCGCGCCTGATGCTCGCCAAACACGAACCAGAACACGTGCCCGACACTCTCTCGGGGCGCCACGAGCACATCCCCGAGAGTGTGACGTATCTGACACTGATGCACGACCGCGAACACATCTACAGCGAACTCGAAGCAGTGCTCGACGACGTGCAGTTCGATGTGCTCACCGAACACCTGACAGTCACGGACTACGCACAGCGGTATCTCGACATGTTACCGGTGCCGGCGGCGCTGTTCGACGAGCGCCGGTCCACAGACGAGGTGGTGGCCCCCGACCCGAGCGGTGAACCCGCCGCCACGCCGGACGAGGCGACGTTCCGGGAGTTGCTCGACGACGTCAGCAGTCGACTGGCAGAGGCACGCGACGACATCGTGGTGCTGGATTCGTTTGCCGACCTGAGACGTGCCCAGAGTTTCGGACTCGAAAGTGGCCGTGCGACCGCGTTTCTGGCTGGCCTGCGCGAGGCGGCCTCGAACTGGGGGAATCTCGTCTATCTCCTCTACGAACGACGGGCCGGACAGGTGCGCTCCGAGGCCGCAGTGCAGGGACTCTGCCACGGGTATCTTTACTTCTACTCCAACGACAAGGGCTTCAAAACCTACCGGACGATGCGTGTCGGCTCCTTTGGCGGCGCACTCGACTCCGAACAACAGATCACCTTCGACTCCCGTATCGGTGACGACGGGTTCCGCGCGAAAGCGACAAAGAAGATTAGTCCCTCGCGGTTTTGACCTGCGCTCGTCGTCACACGAGGGTGTCCCGGCCGGGGCGCTCCGTTGCAGGCGGTGCCAACCGGGGGTGCGCCGCTCACCGGCGTCCGCAGAGTGCGCCGACCGGGATTTGAACCCGGGCCATGAGCTTGGAAGGCTCAGGTCCTACCACTAGACCACCGGCGCTCACTCACGGTGTTCGTTCGCACCGAGGCTCGCAAATCCTGCTGATTTACTCACCACCGGCGCTCACTCACGGTGTTCGTTCGCACCGAGGCTCGCGGAGTCTCCGAATCCGTTCACCACCGGCGCTCGTTTGGCCACACTGTGGGTCACAGACTCTGGGTCTGCTCGCCATCAGTGTCTGGTCGTCTGTTCACCCCCGTCGACTAAGGGCGTTTCCCTTCGACTCGCGCGTAGCAGTTGCCACTGGAGACGAACGACGACTCGACGGCGAGTCCACCCGCGCGCAGGTCCCGCTCGAACTCCGCGGGTGCGTAGATGTGGTAGAACCGCGGGACAGTCCTGCCGCCGGGCAACGTCCAGTCGACTGTCGTGTCGAACCCCTCGCCCGCCTCCGGCGCGTCGAAGCGGTCGTGAGTCGTGCTCCAGGCACTCACCAGTGCCGTACCGCCGTCTGCGAGCACGCGGGCGAGTTCTGCGAGACTCGTGACACGTGTCTCCCGGTCGGGTAGGTGGTGAACCGCCGCCACGTACACCGCGAGGTCGGCGGTGCCGTCGGCCAGCGGGAGAGAAGCGGCGTCGGCCTGGAGGAGTGGCGCGCTGTCGAGGCGTTCGTCGGCCGTCTCCAGCAGTCGGCGGCTGATGTCGACACCGAGTACGTGGTCCGTACGGGCCGCGAGCAGTTCCGCGTGACGGCCGTTTCCACAACCGACGTCGAGTGCCCTCCGTCCACTGCGCCCGTCGAGAAACGACTCCACCTCCGGCCACGGGTAGGCGCGGGTATCTGCAAAGTGGTCGGCAATCTCGTCGTAGGTCGCGCGCACGTTCCGCCGCTGGTCCATACGCCCGCTCTCCGCGCGACCCCAAAGTCGGTTTCGACCGGCAGTCGGATCACACCACAGAGAGGGCGCCAGCGCGTATGCGGAGGAATTATTATTGGTCCACATCATATACATCGGTAGTGAGTATCAACGTCCAGCGGGTGGAGGTTGGGCAGGGCGACGACGAGCACGTCGAGCGGGCCTGGCGACTGAAAGAACACATCCGAAACCAGGACGGCGTTCTTCGGCAGCGGAAACACTTTTTTACGACTGCCTACCGGCGCTCGACGGTCTATCTCTACATGGACCGGAGTGACGACCGGCTGGTCGGTTTCGCCACCGTCCGACAGGACGGCTACATCCTGTTTCTGGCTGTCAATCCCGAGTACAGAGAACAGGGCTTTGGCAAGCGTCTCGTCGCCAGCGTCGCCCAGGAGTACGCGACGGTGACGTGCCACGCCCGGACGACAAACAGCGGCGCACTCGAGTTCTACAAGAACGTGGGATTCGAGGTACAACGGCGTATCGACAGCTACTACGAGGACGGCGGTGACGCCTACTATCTGCAGTTGGGCGAACAGGAGAGTATCCGGGAACGACTCGCCAGTCTCCTCCGGCGGTAGGACAGTGACCCGATAACTCAGGAACTTATACTGTGGCGTCACAACAGTGTGTATGCCCATCACACAGGGAGATGCTGTGACAATCGAGTACGTCGGCCGACTCGCCGACGGCACCGTGTTCGACACGTCAGACGAGCAACTGGCAGAGAGAACGGGACTCACAGAGGAGAATCCCGAGCGCATCTTCGAGCCACTGACCGTCGATATTGGAGAGGATACCGTTATTCCGGGGTTACAGCAGGCACTGCACGGGATGGAGGTGGGCGACGAGACGACCGTCACCATCCCGCCCGAGCAGGCGTACGGCAAACACACGGAGGAACGCATCGGCGAGTACGACCGCCAGGCGTTCGAGGAGATGATCGGCGACAGAACCCTCAGGGAGGGGTTCGAGGTCGAAACTGACGACGGACTCCCCGGCCGTGTCGTCGAGTTCGACGCCGAGACGGTCACCGTCGATTTCAACCACGAACTCGCCGGCGAGACGCTCACGTTCGAGATTCGGATTCTCGACGTCGAGTAGGACTGTCCGGTGGTCGCCACCGGGGGTCGCGTCTCACCGGCACAGTCGGGGTGCCGGACTCACTCGCCGTCGAACTCGGGGGTTCGCTGCTGCATGAACGCGCTGACACCCTCGGCGAAGTCGTCGGTCCGGAACACCGATTTGAGCGACTCCACCTCGTGTTCGATGGCCTCGTCCATCGTCCGGTCGAGCCCGTTCTGGAGCAACGACTTCGTGTTGGTGAGCGCCACCGTCGGGCCGCCGGCCACCTGGTCGATGAGTTCCTGTGCGTGTTCGTCGAACCCGTCGGTCGGGAACACCTCCTGGGCGAGGCCGTGAGCGGCCGCCTCCTGTGCATCGAGAACGGCGCCGGTGAAGACGAGTCGTTTCGCAGTGTTCTCACCGACCAGTCGTGGCAGCAGGTACGAGGTTCCCGAATCGACCGAGAGTCCGATGCGCTGGAAGCCGAAACTGAACTCGGCGCGCTCGCTGGCGAGGACGATATCACACGCCACTGCCATCGACCCGCCGGCGCCGTAGGCCGGTCCGTCGACTTTCGCGACTGTCGGTAACGGACACTCGTAGACGTCCTGGACGGTTCGGTTGACCGGTTCGCCGACTTCCTCGACCATCGCATCCATGTCGGCACCGGCCGACACCGCCTCCAGCATCGACTCGATGTCGCCACCCGCACAGAAGGCGTCCGCACTGCCCTGGAGCACGACACACCGGGCGTCTGTCTCCTCGATACCGGCGAGTGCGTCCCGTATCCCGTGGGCCATCTCGACTGTCAGTGCGTTCCGCATCTCCGGATTGTGCAGCGTGACAATCGCCGTCTCGTCGACGAGTTCGCGGGTCACCTGTGTCATGTATCCACAGACGGCCACCGCAGGTATAACTCACCCGGCACGCACTCACAGAATCCGGAGAGACGGCTCCCGAATCAGGAAAAAGGGTGCTCCGAGGCTCAGGAACTCTTCTCGGTGTCGAGGTCGTCGTTCTGGCCGTCGTCCTCGAGGTCCATGTACTCGCTGTCGGGGCTACTGGTCGCGCTTCCGGTGTTGGTGTCCTCGCTGGTAATGTCCGAGTCGGGGCTCATCGACTGCTCCATCTCTTCGAGTTCTTCTTCGACTTCCTGACGCCCTTTCTGGAACTCACCCATCGCCTGACCCGTCGAGCGGGCGAGTTTTGGAATCTTGTTCGCGCCGAACAACAGGACTGCAATCAGGAGGATAACGACCATCTCCATCCCCCCCGGGACTGGCCCGAACAGGGGCACGAGTGTGTTTGCCATCTGTACACCAACGTTGCCTGCTGGCAAGTATAGGCTTTTTGCCTCGTGAAGATACTGCTACGCCGGCACGAACACCAGCACACGCTCGTCGGTGGTCTCAGAGCGGTCGAGACCGAGTTCGACCGACAGACCGACCGCGACGTCCGCCGGGTCGACACCACGGAGCTGTCCGGTGAGAGTCACCGGACCAAACGACACCACCGCGACGACGTACGGTGTGTCGTCGACGAACTCCGGCGCGGCGACGGTGGTCGTCGTGTGGGTGAGAATCTCGCCGGTTTCGGGCAGTGGTCGCTCGGTCAACTCCCGCTCGCCGGTCGCTGGGTCACGGGCCACCGGCGGCAAGAGAGCCTCGCCGCTCTGGCTCTCCAGATAGTAGGGGTCACCCGCCGCGACGGCGTCGAGAAAGTCGTCGTAGCCGGCGTTTCGCGTGTCACTCATTCGACCACCTCCAGCACGTTGACCACACAACTGGCGACCGTTCCGCCGGCGTTGTGTGTCAGACCGACCGTCGCCTCGGGAACGGCGTCGCTGTTGACGTGGTCGCCACGGAGGAGTTTCGTCATCTCGGAGAGTTGACCACACCCCGTCGCGCCGACCGGGTGGCCCTTTGCCTTCAGCCCCCCCGAGAGGTTCACCGGCAGGTCGCCCTCGATCGTGGTCTCCCCCTCGCGGGCGGCCGCTATCGCCTCGCCAGAGTCGTAGAACCCGAGCGCCTCCAGGGCGAGCACCTCCGCGATGGTGAAACAGTCGTGGACCTCCGCGATATCCACGTCCGAGGGAGCGCGGCCGGCGTCGTCGAAGGCGCGCCGGCCGGCGCGCTCGGCGGCGGGCGTCTCGACCATCGACGCACGGTCCTGCAGGGCGAAGTGGTCACTGCCCTGTCCGGTGCCGGTGAACGCAACCGGCGCGTCGAGGCCACGCTCCTCCGCGAAGGACTCACTGACCAGCAGCGCCGCGCTCCCGCCGTCGCTGATTGGCGAGCAGTCGTACAGGCCAAAGGGCGTGCTGACGGTGGGCGCGTCGAGGACGTCCGCGACGTCGATAGCGCGCTGGAACTGCGCGAGGTCGTTGTCGACGGCGTTCTCGTGGTTCTTGACGGCAATGTGTGCCAGGTCCTCCCGGTCGCCGCCAAACTCCTGGAAGTACCGGTTCGCCATCAGCGAGTACGCACCCGGGAAGGTGACGCCGGCACGAATCTCCCAGAGCGCGTCGGCGGCGGCCGCCAGTGCCTCCGTCGCCTCGGCCGTCGAGACGTTGTTCATCCGCTCTGCGCCGCCGACCAGAACCACGTCTGCGTCGCCGCTCCGGACCCGGTTGACGCCGTGACGGACCGCGACACCACTCGAAGCACACGCGCTGTCGATTCGTGTCGCCGGGGCCGTGACGCCGGCCGCCTCGGCGACCAGTGGTCCCTGGTGACCCTGTGTTTCGGCGAACTCGCCCATGAAGTTGCCGTAGAACACCTCGTCGACGCGCTCGCGGTCGACGGTGGCGTCGTCGAAGGCCCTGCCAGCGGCCTCGGCGAACAGTTCGCGTGCCGTCAGTTCCGGCTGTTCGCCAAACGGCGTCATCCCGACGCCGGCAACCCGAACGTCACTCACTGTCGACTCCTCCGCTCGTGCCCGGCGCTCGACCGGGCGTGTGCTCTCTGCTGTGGGCGTCTGTAGCCATATCTGTCGTCAGACACGGCGCGGTCAATTAGCTGTCGATTCCGGACTCTGGTGGGGTCTCGACTCGGCGTGGACCGACAGCGGGACTCCGAGACGACCACGGCAGAGGCCGGTGGACCCCGTCTCGGAGGGGAGTCGTCAGCTACCCGGTGTCGTACTTGTAGGTCGCGTCGTCGGGGTCGATGCCGAAATCCTCCGGTCCCTCCTCGGGTTCGTCGGCCTCGTCCTCGGGACGGGCGGTTTTGAACGCCTCGCGCAGGTGGCCGGGCATGCTGAACAGTTCGGGTTCGACCCGGAGGGGCACCGCGTCGGGGTCGAGATGCTCCCGTTTCTCGGCCAGGCGGCCCTGGAGCACGTCTGGTAACTGTTCGGCCTCGATTACCTCGAAACCGAACTGCCGGAGGTAGTCACGCTCGCCGGTCAGCGAGTAGACGACGTCGAACCCCTTGTCTCGGCCCGTCTTCACGAGGCGCTCGACGACGTGTGCCCCGACACCCTGGCCGCGCCAGTCGGCGAGAACACCGATACTCGTCAGTTCGCACAACTCGTCGTCGGGTTTGTGGATGCGAATACGGCCGAATCCGGCCCGTTCGCCCGCCTGCTCCTCCATCGCGATGACGTAGTCCCGGGAGCGAAACGCCGTCTCGTCGAGGCCCATCTTCTCGATGTGGTCGAGCAACCACACCTCGTCGCGGTTCTTTGCGTCCCGGACGTACATACCCGTCTATACTTTCTCACGGTCAAAAGTAGTTCCGGGTCCGGCAACAACCTGTCCGGGGATTTTGCCCTCGAAGGCTACTGGGGCGGGGCTGTGACACCGGGTATCGTGGGTGCAGACACGACGGGAGAGCAATCCCGTCGGTACGGACCGGCAGATATCTCGCCGCGTAGTAGCTGTGACGGTACTGGCCGGTGTGTGGCAGTGTTCCCGAGAACCCGTGCTGTTGTGGCGACTGGTCGTGCGGAGTCGCCGGGTTGACCGGGTGGAGTCGAGGCCAGCACCGGCGAGAGCAGACGCCAGCGCGACCACCACAGTCACGGTGCCACCAGACACGGCGGTCCAGACGACACGGGCAACCAGACGGGGGCCGGAGCGACCCCGGAGAACTGGTGTCCAAACGGGGTCGTCCCGGCACGGCAGATATATGTACCGCCCCGTGTCGGTTCGTACCACATCGTATCAATATTACAATCGTTTAACTGGCGAACGGACCCACCGGCAGCCATGAGCGCCACAGTCGGGAGCGTGCGAGTGTTGCTCGGGACGGCGCGAGAGTGCCTGCGGACAGAGCGCAGACGGGCGGTCGACGAGCGGGAGGCGTTTCGGGCCTTCGGGGGGCGGTTGCGTGGAAACACACCGGCAGGGGACTCGACGGCCCCGCTCGGGCGGGTCACGACGACGTTGTGTTCGGTCAGAGACGCCTACGAGGAGACCGTGATGATGGTGCCACACTACACCGAGAAGTACAACGAACCGTATCCACAGCACGTCGAGAGGGAACTCGGACCCGACGTCGCGACGATTCTGACGCGAGGACAGAACTTCGACCGGCGACACCGCCAGACCGTGCTGTCGGCCGTCACGGAGGCACGGGACCGACGAACGCGGTGTATCGACCGCCTCGACGACGAGGAGACGGCACTGGCGGAGTTCGCCGGAGAACTGGTCGAGGTGGCCCAACAGCTCGACGACCTCGGCGGGGCGGCGCTGCCGGAACTGTCGGTCGGGGCGTTAGAGGGGCACTACACCCGTCTGGGCACGCTCCAGGCGGTCTGCGAGGAGGTCGTCGACCGGCGGCAGTCGGCGCTCATCGAGCAGCGCCGCACGCTCCAGTCACCACACCCCGGACCTGACATCCCGGCCCGCGTCTACACCGACCTCGACGTCGACTACCCGGTGGTCGCGGCGGCCACGGAGTTACTCGAGCGTATCGACGCCACACAGCGTGAGACCGCCGACGCCATCGGGAGTGCCGGCAGAGACCGCCGGGGGTGCAATCGAGCGCGTAACGGCAACCTCTTTTGAGAGGACTCACACAGGTACTGTATGTTGCTCACCGTCTCGGGCCCCGCGGGAAGCGGAAAGAGTACACTCGCGGCGTCACTCGCGGAGGAACTCGGTCTCGACCACGTCTCCGGCGGCGACCTGTTTCGCGAGATTGCCGACGAGCGGGACCTCACGCCACTGGAGTTGAACCGGCGTGCCGAGGAGAACGACCGGATCGACCGCGACCTGGACCGCCGGTTGCGCGCGACCGCCCGCGAGGCGGACGCACTCGTTTTGGAGTCACGACTCGCCGGTTGGATGGCCGGCGACCACGCCGATTTCCGGCTCTGGCTGGACGCACCGCTGTCGATTCGCGCCCAGCGCATCGCCGACCGCGAGGAGAAATCCGCCGAAACCGCACGCGAGGAAACCCGCGCCCGTGCCGAGAGCGAGGCACTCCGCTACGAGCAGTACTACGGCATCGATATCGGGGACCTGACCATCTACGATATAGTCGTCAACACGGCTCGCTGGTCGCCAGACGGCGTCCGCTCGCTCGTGCTCGCGGCGGTCGACTCCTACGACACGGAGAGCGACGAGGGGAGACAGCCGGTCACCGGTGTCGACTACGACTTCTGAGTATGCGTGCCCCGCCACCGGAGCGCTCGCCGGCCGAGTTGCTCTCCTTTGGCGTCGTCAACCTCGACAAACCGCCCGGGCCGTCCTCCCACGAGGTCGCCGACTGGGTCCAGACGTTCGTCGCCGACGCAGTCGCCGACACCGACGAGACAGTCGACCGCGTCGCGCACGCGGGGACACTCGACCCGAAGGTGACTGGGTCGCTCCCGCTGCTTCTGGGTGACGCGACACGACTCGCGCAGGTGTTCGACGACAGCCACAAGGAGTACGTCGCCGTGCTCGAACTCCACGGCCCCGCGCCGGCCGATTTCGACCGTATCGTCGGCGAGTTCGAGGGCCGACTCTACCAGAAACCCCCGCGAAAGAGTGCCGTCCGGCGGACACTCCGCGTCCGCGAGGTGTCCACACTCGAGGTGCTGGAGCGAACCGACCGGCGCGCACTGCTCCGGGTGCGGTGTGAGGCCGGCACCTACGTGCGGAAGCTCTGTCACGACCTCGGACTGGCGCTTGGCACCGGCGCACACATGGGCGACCTCCGCCGGACGGCGGCGGGCCGACTCGACGACACGTCACTGGTCACGATGGAGACAGTCGTCGACGCGCTGGCGTTCTGGACCGAGGACGGCGACGACGCGCCTCTCCGGGCGGTTGTCGACCCCGCCGAGGACGTTCTCGCGGAACTGCCACGGGTCGTCGTCGCGCCGAGTGCCGCCGCCGAAATCGCCGAGGGGGCGCAGGTGTACGCCCCCGGTGTGCTCTCGGTCGAACCCGCCGGGACAGACGAGCCAGACGGTGACACAGACAACGGCCTCGTGGCCTGTTACACGCCAGACGGGACGGCCGTCTGTCTCGGGCGACTGGTCGGCGACCCCGGGGCAGAGCGCGGGCGAGTCGTCGAACTGGAGCGTGTGCTGGTCTGAACGGAGTCGCGGGCGCTCACGGTGAGCAGGGTGGTGTGGCTACTCCCGTCGGAGCGCCTCGATGGGGTCGACGCGCGCGGCCCGCCAAGCGGGGTACAGCCCCGAGGTGATGCCGACGATGATGCCGACGATGACGGCAATCGTGGCCCAGTCGAGGGGGTATGTCATCGGCCAACTGAAGTACGACACCCCAAGATAGCCAAAGCCAAACCCCACCACCACCCCGAATATCGCCCCGATTATCCCGAGGATGAGTGCCTCGACGAGGAACAACTGGATGACGTCGAGTTTCTTCGCGCCCACGGCTTTCATCACCCCGATTTCGCGGGTGCGCTCGGTGACGCTGACGATCATGATGTTGGCGATACCAATCGAGCCAACCAGCAACGAGATGGCCGCGATACCGCCCAGAAACAGCGTAATCTGGTCGAGGATATCGGAGAACTGGTCGAGCAGGTCCTCGATCGTCTGGACCTCGATGGTGAGGTCGTCGTCCTGCCCGCTCTGTTCGAGCAACTGTGCCGCGTCGGAGTCGTTCTGGAAGTAACTGTCGACGTCCTGTTTCACCTGCTCCAGGTCGTTGAAACTCTCCGCACCGACGACGAGTGCCGGAAAGGCCCGCTGTTGGGTGCCGTCGACCGTCGCCGTCGACGTGTAGTAGGGGTCCAACGAGATGTAGATAGTCGGCTGTTCGGGGCCGGTGTCGCTGTCGTCGACGATACCGGAGACGGTGAAGTTCTCGTCGGTGCCGTTTATCCGGAGAGAGATCTGGTCGCCGACAGAGACGTTGTCGTCGAACAGGTCCTCGACGGTGTTGGTGTTCACCACGGCCTCGTTCGGTCCGGAGAACGGTTCGCCCTCTGTCATGTTGAGCAGCGAGTTCTCGAACAGCGAGGGCCGGGTGCCGGCGACGCTGTACAGTCCGCCGAGTCCGCCGCCCGGAATCTCGGTGTCTTGATAGCTCAACCGACTGGTGTCGATTGGAGCCTGTGGAGCGACGTACTCGACGCCGCTCGTGTTCCGGACCGCCTCGACGTCACGCTCCGTGTAGAAGTTCAGGTCGTCTATCGACTGTGCGCCAAACTCACCTTCGATCTGTGTCTGGACCGTTATCACGGGGTCCTGTTCGGTTTCGATGTCGCCAAGCAGGTCCTCCTGGAAGCCGCCACCGAGCACCTGAAACGCGATTACCGCGGCGATACCGATGATGATGCCCAGTGTCGTCAGCGTCGAGCGGAGTTTGTGGCCCGTGATGGCGCGCCAGCTAATCCTGATACTCTCTGGGAGGTTCATCTGCCGTCTCCGCCTCCACGGCCAACGCCGTCGAGTTGCTCGATTTTCTGTATCTGTCCGTCGACGAGGTGGATGATACGGTCGGCGTGTTCGGCGACGTGGCGCTCGTGGGTGACCATCAGGATGTTGCGACCCTCGGCGTTGAGTTCCTCGAACAGCGCCATTATCTCCGCGCCGGTGTCGGTGTCGAGGTTGCCGGTCGGTTCGTCCGCCAGCACCAGCGAGGGTTCGTTCGCCAGCGCCCGGGCGATTGCGACCCGCTGGCGCTGGCCGCCGGAGAGTTCGTTTGGCTGGTGGTCGAGTCTGTCGCCAAGACCCACCCGCGTGAGCAACTGTTCGGCACGCTCGCGGCGCCCCACGTCGATACTCGAGTTGAACACCAGCGGGAGTGTGACGTTCTCGGCGGCGGTCAGTCGGGGCATCAGGTTGAACGTCTGGAAGATGAACCCGATCTCCGTTCCTCGGAGTCGCGCCCGTTCGGTGCCAGAGAGGGCTCCGATTCGCTGGTCGTTGATGAAGATACTCCCCTCGTCGGGCGTGTCCAGACAACCCAGCAGGTTCATCAGCGTGCTCTTACCAGAGCCACTTGGACCCATCACCGCTGTAAAGGACCCGCGCCCGAGGTCGAGTGAGACGCCCTCGAGGGCGTGGACCGGTTCCCCGAGGTAGTAGGTTCGGTTGACGTTCTGTGCCGAGACGACTGCCTGTTTGCTCATCTGTTGGTTACTCGCTGTCATCTGTCGTGCACCTCGCGCGCTGGTCGACTGCTGTCTGTCGTGTTCGATATCATCTGTGTCTGTGTTGGTCGTCCTCGCCTGGCAGGGAGAGTCGTGGGGTCACACAGTTGCTGCGTGTTGCCGGTGCCCCGCTGTAGTCGGTTACGTGCTGTGTACCCTTGGGGACGCATGTACAAAAACGACAGAGTCGAGCCACGCGAGCGCCGAGAGTCCGGTCGGACCGCTCGGAGTCGGCGGTGAGTTCGCCCGGGTCACCGGAGCATCTCCGCGCCGTCGTCGACGGAGAGGTCACCCCGCTCAACGGCCGCGAGCACGCGCTTGAGTTCCTCGTCGTGTTCGTCCCGTCCGACCTCCGCGAGTGTGACCTTCTGTGAGTGGCCGGTGAACTCGGCGAAATCCGTTCCGTCGGCGAGAGCGGTCTCCTTTTTCACCCGGTAGTTGCCACCGTCGGTCTTGTGGAGGTCGTCGGGGTGGAAAAAGTACCAGTCCTCGCGGTCGAACCGGACGCCGATTCGGGGTGTCGCGCCGAAGTTCCGGGCGAAATACACCAGCGCGTACACCTCCTCGCCGTCGAGATAGATGGGGGCACCCGCCGAGGACTTTGCTTCGATGGCGTAGAACCGCTCGCCGTCGCCCGCGAGAACGTCCGGTAGTTCCCGCTCCGTCGCGCTGCCACTGGCCGGTGCGCGCATCACCGCGAACCCCGCTCCGTCGAGTTCGTTGACCAGTTCCCGTTCCCGGCGGTCACCTTTCGCGTTCGACATGGTGGGTAGTTCTACGCCGAGTGTCCTGAATGTTTGCTCTGTGGCGGTCTCGACCCGCGAGTCAGTACCGGGGAAGCCGTCGGGACCGGTCCGAACCGTCGACGAACGGCAGTTCGACGACCGTCGCGGCCCGTTCCTCGCCGTCGACTCGCACCGAGAGGGCGTCTGTCTCGCCGACGAGGTCACCGACCTCGTGGTCGACCAGCGCGAGTGCGACTGGCCGGTCGAGGGTGGGGCTCTGTCGCCCGCGGGTCACCTCGCCGACACTCTCGTCGTCTCGGAAGACGGCCGCGCCGGCGGTCGGAACGGCCTCGACGGTGAGACCGACGAGTCGTTTCGTCGCCCGACCGCGGTTCTCGACGCGGGAGACCACCTCCTGGCCGACGAAACAGCCCTTCTCGAAGTCGACGGCACTGCGCAGACCGAGGTTGTTCGGCACCGCACCGTCGAGTTCCGGTTCGAACAGCGGCGTTCCGGCCTCCAGTGTCAGCGAGTCCCAGGTCCGGTAGCCAAACGGCGCGGCGTTCAGACCTCGGTTCTCCAGCGTGTCGAAGATATCCTCGCCGTCGGCGCGCTCGCAGATGACCTCGTACCCCTCCTCTCCGGTGGGCGCGTCCGTCCGGACGACGGTGACGCCCGTGCCCCCCATCGACCCACGGACAAACGACCGGTGGTCCCCCGGTGTCTGCTCGGAGAAGACACTCGCCACCTTCTCGGTGGCCTGTGCGCCGTGGACCCCGAACAGACAGAAGTCGTCGGTCGCCACCTCGATACCGACGTCCTGGATGAACGTCTTCTCGCGCCACTCCTCGGCGAGTGGGTCACCCTTGCCCGGCGGGAGCACGACGAGCAGGCGCTCGCCGGCGTTGTAGACGTACATATCGGTGCGGATACGTCCCTGTGCCGTGAGCAAGAGTGCGTACGTCCCCGCCCCCTCCTCGTCGGGGACGGCGTTCGTGACGGCGTTATCGACGTATTCGAGGCGGTCCTCGCCCGTGACGACGAGGATATCCTCGCAGCGCTCGATGACGCCAGTGACGTTCCGGACCGCGCCGTGTGTGCGGTCGGACCGCCCGTACTCGGTGACGACACGCCGACCACCCCGTTCCCCGAAGGTCGCGTCGTGTTCCTCGTGAACGTCGGTGAGAACTGTCATTACCGGTACTGCGCTTTCCCGCAGGTTAAGTCTCCCGGCCCCGGCGACGTATCTTCACCGTCGGCGGGTCCGTCGCTGGACCGTCGACCGTCGGGTCCGTTACTTCTCCGCGAAGTAACTGGTGAAAAAGCCAGAGAGAAACGACGAGACGGCCACCGAGAGCAGCAACTCGGTGTTGTCGTACGTTCCGCCGTCGTCTCTGTTCGAGATGGCGGTGAAAACGACACTGATGACGAGCGAGACGAGTCCGTTTATCAGGTGGTCGCGTGTCCCCATATCTCCGACATGGGGCGAGGAGTACAAGTATCTTCTCTGAACCCGTTTCACACGCTCTCGACGACGACGGCCTCGCTCTCGCCGGTCGACCGGACGCCCTCCTGGTCGCGGAGACTCTCGTGGAGTCGGTCGTAGGTTTCGGTCACGGCTTCGACGATGACGCTCGTGTCGCCGACCACGGGCATGAAGTTCGTGTCGCCCTCCCACCGCGGGACGACGTGTGCGTGCAGGTGGTCGTCGATGGAGCCACCGGCGACACCACCGCCGAGATTGTACCCCACGTTGTAGCCACTCGGGGCGAAGGCCTCGTCCATCGCGTCGATAGTCCGCTGGACGAGGCGCTCTTTCGCGAGGAGGCTCTCGTCGTCGAGACGCCGGTAGTCGCCGGTGTGTTCGTGGGGGATGACCATCGCGTGCCCGGGGTTGTACGGGTAGTTGTTCAACAGAACGTACGCGTGCTCGCCGCGGGCCAGCAGACTGTGCTCCCGGTCGGCGTCGACGCCGGGCAGTTCGCAGAACACACAGTCGTCGAACTCCTCGTTTCTCGAGGAGCGCTCGACCCACTCGATTCGCCACGGGGCGAAAACCTGGTCCATACTCTGGCTGAGACTCCCGCCAATAAGTCTCCTGTGTCCGGGGCCCGTTGTGACGGTTTGGGACCACAAGCCGTTAGTTCCGGCCACCAGTACAGCAGGTATGGACGTTCGCACCATCGCAGACCTCCGCCCGGGGGAGCGGCAGGCGGTGTTCGAGCGCACGAGCGGCGTCGAGTCGGTCCGGGAGGACGTGACCGATATCGTCGCTCGCGTGCGCGAGGAGGGTGACGTGGCGCTCCGGGAGTTCTCCCGCGAGTTCGACGGGGTCGATGTCGGCCCGGTCGAGGTCACCGACCGGACAGAGCGCGCACGCGAGCGCGTCGACGACGACGTACTCTCGGCAATCGAGACCGCGGCGACGAACATCCGCGCGTTCCACGAGCGCCAGCGCCCCGAGGACTGGCGCGAGCGTTTCGACGGACGGGAACTGGGTCGACGCTTTCGCCCGCTGTCGAGCGCGGGGGTGTACGTGCCCGGCGGCACCGCCGCCTACCCGTCGAGCGCGCTGATGGGTATCATCCCTGCCGCCGTCGCCGGTGTCGAACACGTCGCCGTCGCGACGCCACCCGCCGAGGAGATTCCGGCGGCGACGCTCGCGGCAATCGACGTCGCCGGTGCCGACGCCGTCTACCAGGTCGGCGGGGCGCAGGCCATCGCGGCGCTGGCGTACGGGACGGAGACGGTGACGGCCTGTGACGTCGTGGTGGGCCCCGGCAGCAAGTTCGTGACCGCGGCGAAAGCGCTGGTCCGGGGTGATATCGAGATCGACTTCCTGGCCGGACCGAGCGAGATTCTCGTCGTCGCCGACACCACCGCGCCGCCGGATACCGTCGCCGCCGACCTGGTCGCGCAGGCCGAACACGACACCGACGCCGCGGTCGCGGCCGTCACCGACGACGAGGAACTCGCAGAGGCAATCGTCGCGGCCGCCGACAGACAGGCAAGCGAGCGCGAGCGCGAGTCGATTATCCGCGGAGCGTTCGAGAACCAGGCGAGTGGCGTCTTTCTCGCGCGGTCGATGAGCGAGGCGGCGCTGTTCGCCGAGGAGTACGCCGCCGAGCACCTGAGTATCGTCACCGAGGACGACGAGGCGATGCTCGACCGCATCGACAGCGCCGGGTCCGTGTTTCTCGGTCACACCAGTCCGGTCGCCGCCGGCGACTACGCCAGCGGTCCAAACCACGTCCTGCCCACGAACGGCAACGCACGCCGCGTCGGTGGACTCTCCGTCGAGACGTTCCTGCGCTCCTCGACCGTCCAGCGCCTCTCCGAGGACGGTCTCGACGAGATTGCCGACGCGGTGACGACACTCGCCCGGACCGAGGGACTGGAGGCCCACGCCGCGAGCATCGACCGGCGAACCGACACGGAGTGACACCACGGCAACCCTCGGAGCCGAGAGAACCCGGGCAGAGACACACCACGGCACCGACCTCTAAGCGAACCGACGACTACCTGAATCGGAACCGCTGGCCGTCCTCGCGGAAACTGCCGGCGATACCAGCCCCGAAGGCGTAGGCAACACGCTGTGCGCTGGCACTCACCCGCTGTGAGAGACCGGCCTGTGGCTCGAACTCCTCGACAGCCGGCGGTCTGTCGAGCAGTTCCTCGAGGCGGGCCTCGACGTCGCGGCGCGTGCCAGTCTCGTCGACCAGCCCGATGTCTTTTGCCTCGCTGCCGAGGTAGACCCGGGCCTCGGTGTCCTCGATTTCCGTCCGGTCGAGGTCCCGGCGGGACGCGACCCCCTCGACGAACTTGTCGTAGTACCCGTCGATGATGCCCTGGAGGTACTCGCGCTCGTCGTCCTCGAGTTCTTTCCACACCGCACCGGCGTCTTTGTACTCACCGGCCGTCAACTGCTCGTACTGGATGCCGAGTCGGTCGGCGAACTCTCCGAGTGTCACCCGCGAACCAACGACACCAATCGAACCGACAATCGAACCCTCGCGGGCCCAGATTTCGTCACAGCCACTCGCAATCTCGTAGCCACCGCTGGCGCAGGTGTCTGTCGCGTACGCCACGGTCGGTCCGTCGAACCGTTCGGCGGCGAGTTTGATGTCCTCGCTCGGGACGATTTCGCCACCGGGCGTGTTCAGTCGAACGAGCAGGGCATCGACGCTGCCGTCGAGGTCGGCGCGCTCTATCTGGTCGACGATACGGTCGGCACCTGCACCCACCGGAGCCGCCGACAGCGGGCCAGTGCCGCCGCTGTCGCGGGTAATCGGGCCCGTGACCTCGACTTCGGCCACGTTGTACGGCGTCGCAATCGACCGGGCAACCGAGCCAGCCAGTCGCAACGCCACCGGCAGAGCACCGACGAGCACGAGCACGCCGAGCAACTCGGCCAGCGAGTCCGGATACTGGAAAAACAGGAACCACGCGACTGCGACGGCGACGACCGTGGCGAGGAGAAACACCACGTACCTGAGTGCTGTATTCAATGCGCCCATAACCGTACTGGGGGAGCGACGGGCAAAAACGCCGGTGTTCGTCTCCGGGTCTCACCGCGAGTGGTCGGCGACGGTTTCGACGAGCGGGTCGAGTTCGTCGGTGGTCGCCGTCAGCAGTGGTCCCTCGGCGGTGCGTGCGAGCGCAGACGCCGCGACCGCGGTGTCGAGCGCGCGGGGAATCGTCGAGTCCTCGAGCAGTTCACTCAGGAACGCGCCGATAAAGGCGGCGTGCTGGCCGGAGGTGTCGACGGGGTTCGACTCGAGCGCGTCGCGCTCGTGGATGAGTGTCGTCTCCGCCGAGTCGTGCAGGACGACCGCGCCCAGTTCCGACCGCGTCACGGCGATAATCTCGAAGTCGTACTCGGCGGCGATTACGTTCGCGAGTTCGCGCGCACTGCCGCTGTAGTCGAGTACCGCCCGGACGTCCGAGACGTTCCCGAACAGCACGTCGACGTTGTCCGAGAGAATGTCGAACATCCCGCGGTACGTGTCCGGCGGGGCCAACCCCTCCGCGTAGTCGACACCGAGGGCCGTCGTGGTCTCGTTGCTGTGGGCCGCCCGGACCATCGCCTGTGTCGTCTCGGCAACCTCCTCGCCGAGGGCGGGCGTGTGCAGTCCCGTGAACAGCATCTCGGCCTGCTGGACGCGGTTCATCGGGAAATCACTCGGCGACGCCGACGTGGCAGCAGCGTGTGTGCGGTCGTGCCAGCGCCGACTCCCCCGTGGCGGTTCGGCTGGTTCCCTGAACACCAGCCCCTGTCTGCTCTCACCGCCGCTGTCGGCCCACGCAACGACCGTCTCGACCCCCCGTGAGTTTATCTGTGAGAGTACCCGCCGCCCGAGGGGCGTGTCCGGCAACTTCGAGAACCAGGTCGCCTCCGCACCCAACTCGTGTGCCGCGCAGGCGACGTTGCTCTCTGTCCCGTCGGCGTGGACTCTCGTCTCCCGAATCTGCTCGAGTCGCTGGTGCTCCGGGGGGGAGAACCGGAGCGGCGTCTCCCCGAACGTTACGAGTTCTGTCATTGTTCGCCAATTGACGCCAACTGGCTTAATGCTGTCTCTCGTTCACGACGACACTCCTATATTACTCTTCGGGGGACACGCGCCCGAGTGTCACGTCGTGCTCGGCTATTTAGGTATCGTGTGTGTCTGTTTATCTGTACGGTGACAGAGAACAACGGTCGGTCGGCATCGAGCGACGGTCGGCCAAAGGGGTCGAGACAGCGGTATCGAGTACAGAGAGATGCTGTTGGTCGGCGCGGTGTTTGCCGTTATCGGCTACCTGCTGTCGGGGAGTGCGCTGTTTTTCGAGTCGAGGGAGTTCTTTGGCACACACCGAGCACAGTCGGCCGACTCAGTCGGTGACGGCGGTGACTCCCTCCTGCAGGAGTGTATCGATCTCCTCGTTCGAGAGCCCAGCACGCTCGCGCAACACCGCGCGGGCGTCTGCGCCCAACGCCGGGCCGGCGTGGTCGACACCACCCGGTGTCTCGCTCAACCGCGGGAACACACCCCGCATCGCCACCTCCTCGTCCCCGTCGACAACGACAATCGCGTCCCGCGCGTCGAAGTGGTCGTCGTCGAAGATATCCCGCATGTTGTACACTGGCGCGAGCGCGGCCTCGCGGTCGGTGAACCGCTCGACCACCTCGTCGCGGTCGTGGTCGGCCATCCAGGCGGCGATGATTGCGTCGAGTTCCTCTGTGTGTTCGAGGCGGGCCTCCATTGTCTGGAACCGCTCGTCCTCGAGTAAGCACTGCTCGGGCAGGTCCTCGTCGACAATCGAGAGGATGCGCCGGGCGACCGTGTCGGTGCTGCCCGAGAGCGCGACCCACCGTCCGTCTGCGGTCTGGTAGGTGTTTCGCGGGACCGTCATCCGGGAGGTGTTGCCGTTGCGCCGGTAGAGCGTCCCGTCGGCGTGGTATCGGGTCACCACGTCGCCCATCAGTGCGAACATCGACTCGAGGATTGCGGCGTCGATGTACTGGCCGGTGCCTCCCTGCAGGTCCCGCCAGTAAAGGGCCGTCATCGTCGCGAACACGGAGTGGAGCGCACAGACCGAGTCCGCGAGCGCGATTGGCGGCAGCGTCGGCGGCCCGTCAGCCTCGCCCGTCGAGTACGAAAAGCCCGACATCGCCTCGACGAGCGTGCCGAATCCGGGTCGGTCGCTGTAGGGGCCGTCCTGTCCGAACCCGGTGGTACGGACCATCACGAGTCCGGGGTTGCGCGCCGAGAGCGACTCCCAACCCAGGTCCCAGGACTCGAGTGTGCCCGGTCGGAAACTCTCGACGAGCACGTCGGCGTCCGCGACCAGTTCACGAAACGCCTCCCGGCCCGCCGGGTCGTTCAGGTCGAGCGGGACCGACTGCTTGTTCCGTCCGACCCACTTCCAGGAGTGTCCGTCACCACCGAACTGCCGGAGCGGGTCGCCACCCTCCGGGTGTTCGACCTTGAGCACGTCCGCGCCGAAATCACCCAGATAGGTCGCTGCGAGTGGGCCGGCGTACAGCGACGCGGCGTCGACGACGGTGAGACCCGCGAGCGGTCGCTCGCCCGCAGACCCGTCTGTGCTGTCGTCCGCCATCGTCACCCCGCGGGGTCGACGACGGTGTTCCGGAGGTGTCCGATACCCTCGTACCAGATGTCGACCTCGTCGCCGGGTTCGAGCAGGCCGGGGTTGGCCGGACTGCCAAACGAGATTACGTCGCCTGGTTCGAACGTGTACCGCTCCGAGAGAAAGGCGACGACCTCGAAGGGGTCGAATATCATCCACTCGGTGGTGGCCTCCTGCCGTTTCTCGCCGGCGACGTGTGTCGTCATCGCGAGACTCCGCGGGTCGAGGTCGGTCTCGACGACTGGCCCCAGCGGGCCGGAACCGTCGAAGGCCTTTCGCGCGGTGCGGCGTTCCTGGTCGAGGGCGTCGAGGTCGTTCAGGATGGTCCACCCCCGGAGTGTCGCCCGAACCTCGGCCTCGCTCCCGAGGTCGGTGCACGTCTCGTCGACGACGGCCGCGAGTTCGCCCGCGTAGGTCAACTCGTCGGTCCAGGTGGGGTACTCGACCGGTGTCTCGGGCGGGTGAGCGGCGACAGCGGGTTTGATGAACCAGTCGGGAGTGTCGGGCACCTCGTACTCCATCTGGTCGATTTTCTCTGCGAAGTTCCGCCCGACACAGTAGAGCGTTCCCGGGTCACAGGGCGCGAGCAACTCCCCGTCGACGCCGACCTCGTAGGTCTCTCCGCCGTCGCGGACGGTCCCGTTCTCGTAGCGTCCCTCGACGACGCCGTCACCGGTCTCGATGCGCGCGAGTTTCATATCACGGCTCTGGTCGGCCTGCGGTGATAAAGACTGCGAGGCGCAGTCCTCGGCACGCGCTGTGACACCGCGTGCCCGGCAGGACCGTCCGGGTGCAGTCGAGTCGAGTTCGGCAATCTCGTCTGGGGTCGACGACTCCTGGTCTGGAGACACACGCCGGTCGGTTACTGGTGGATGTAGTCGCTCGAATCGAGAGCTCTCGGTTTCTCCCGCGACAGTAGTCGGCGTCGGTTCCGGCAGAGAAGGGTGTGCTCGAGTCAGACCAGTTCGGCGTCACCGGGCGAGAGGAGTCGACCGACGTTACCGAGGAAATACACCAGTCCGAGCAACACGAACGTCAGTCCGAGTGATTCGAAGGCCGCGTCGGGTGCGAGCGCGAACGTGCCGACGCCGGCGGCGGCGACACCCGCACCCGAAACTGCACCCTTCTGTATCTCGCGGCGGGGTTGGTCACAGAGCGCGTAGTAGCGCCGGCCGACGACGACCAGCGCGCCAAGTGAGGCCAGAAAGGCGACTGCCGCGCCGATTCGCGTGGCTCCAACGAGCCCTGCGCCCGCGTCGACACCGAACAGGAACCCGGCAGACGGGTCGGCCCCGAGCCAGCGGTGGGCGTGAATCCCGAGCAGTGCGGCCAGCACCGCGAGCGAACCCAGCACCGTCGAGAGGAGTCGGTAGAACACCTGTCGTGTCTGGTCGTCCATATCGCCCTGTCGTGGCCCGACCGGTTTAGTTCTCCCGGCGGTGCCGGCGCGACGCTCTCGCCGTGGTGGCCGTGCAAGCGCGGCGCTGTTAGCAGACCCGCGGGCGTGCTGGTGGCTCTACTGTCTGCTACCCCTCCACCACCAGGATGTTCGTGTTCTCCTGTTCGTCGACGTAGTCGCCCTCGGGTGGTCTGATGTCGAGAGTGAGTTCACCACGCTCCTGATTGGGCCCGAGTTCGGGGTCGAGTTCGAGCGTCGCCGTTCCGTTTGCGCCGGTTTCGGCGGTCACTATCGAGGGCAGTGTCGCCGTGTCACCGGAGGCGACGACCGTCGCGTTCACCACGCCCTCGCCGTCCGGGTCGACGACGGTCACGTTCACCGTGGTCTGGTCGGGTTCGATTATCTCGGGGTCGGGTTGGGTGTCGAGTTCTGTCGACCCGAACACGTCCAGCCCCGCGATGACGTTCATCATCACTGCGAGACTCGCCACGCCGACAACGAGCGCGATGACGAGTCTGATTGGGAGTCCCTCTATCGCGCGTTCGTCGTGCCACAGTCCTGTGGACATGGCTGTCACTGGTCCCGGTTTCCGGTATAAATCCTCGCACACCCCGGTACCGCGTACTCGGTGGGCAGTACGTTTAATACCATTACCCGTCGATAGTACAGACAGTGACCACGGAGATACACGTATCAGAGGGGGACACATCGAGCGCAAGCGGAAACAGAGTGGTCGGGCGGAGTGTCTGTCTCGTGTTGGCGTTGACACTGTGGGTAGTCGCCCTCGGTGTCGGAGTCGGTCCCGCCGTCGCGGACGAACACACCGAGACCAAGGAGGTCGTCGGCAACATCACGGCGGTCGGCACCGACGGTATCGTCGCGGTCAACGCCGACAGTCCCGACGACCCGATTCCGCTGACACCCGAGGGAGTCGACCGGCCAATCGTTATAGAGGGTCAGATTTTCGCCGACGGCACCTGGGAGTCGACGAACGTGACGTTCACCGATTTGAATCCGGAGACGGTCGACGTGCCGACCAGAATCGAACTCGAGAGTGCCGGCCCGTTTACCGGTGAAATCGACCGCGAGGCGGGCCTGTTGACTGCCAACGGAACGTTGCGCGTAATCGTGCCGGCGGCGGACGAACAGATCGACGTTACCGCCACCCTCACCACCGAGCAGAGTGGGAGTCTGGACGGCGTCGCGTCGGGACTGGACACCGGGACGGGGACCGCGACTGTCGTGGACAACCGGTTCACGCTCGCGGAGGCGACCGGCGACTCGATTATCGACTCCGTCATCGGGTTGCCGTCGCCAGAACCCGGTCGAAACTGGTTCGAACTCACACTCGATGTGGGTATCGAGTCCCGAACCGGCACCGTCGCCGGGACCGTCGAGTCACCCGACGGCGACCCGGTCGAGGGTGCGACCGTCTCGACCACGGTCGGGACACGGGAGACGACCACCGACGCCGACGGCAGTTACGAACTCGAAGCGCCAGCGGGTTCCAACAACCTGACAGTCCAGACCGACGAGTTCGCTACGACGAGGGAACCGGTCACGGTTACGCCCGGTGGGAGAGTCACCGGCGACGTGGAACTCGACCCGCCGCGGGCGGTGTTCGAACCGGTGACCGTTCTCGCCAGCGACGGGAGTGCCGGCGAGACACTCACCGTAACCGGATTCGTCCAGAACACCGGTGTCAGGGGGACACGGGAGGTGACACTCTCTGTTGCCGGCCAGTCGGTTACCGAGTCACTCGAACTCGCGCCGGGCGAACTCGGGACCGTCGTCTACGACTGGGAGGCGACCACCGACGACGTGGGCACCGAGGCGGCGGTGCTCGAGGTCGGTGACAGGACCGCACGCACGGCGGTCTCTGTCGCCGGACCTGAACTCGACGTCTCACTGACCGCAACAAACGCCGCGCCCGGCGAGACGGTCACGGTCAACGCGACGGTCAGAAACACCGGTACCGTCGGCGGCAGGCAGAACGTGACACTCTCGATTGCCGACCAGTCGACGGCACAGACCGTCGAAATCGGGGCCGGCGACAGCGAGACGGTGACCCTGGAGTGGCAGACCAGTGCCGAGGACAACGGCTCTTTCGACGCAGTCGCCACGGTCGGCGGGCAGACCGTCAGGGAGACCGTCCGGATTCAGGAGGACGTCGGCGAGGAGGCGGACTTCGTCGCGAGGAGCACCGGCGGCTACATGACCTACGACGAACCCAGTTACGACGTCGCAGAGGGAACGGGACTGTCCTTTCCCGACCTGAACGCCGGTCAACAGCCAATCGTCATCGCGGGTCAGATCAACGAGGACGGTACCTGGGAGTCGACGGATACGTTCTTCCCCGACGTCACACAGGAGGGTCTCACCGGACAGGTCCGCGCGCCAAACGGACTCACCGGGAGAATCGACCGCGAGGAGGGACTGCTCACCGCCAGCGGACTGTTCCGGGTGTTTGTTCAGGAGGCACCGGGCACGAGTTTCGAGTTCAACCTGACGATGACGACCGCAGACAGCGGCGAAGCCGTCGGTGCGATTCCCGGCGGCGGAACCTACGAGAGTGCCAACAGCACGTTCGCCAGTATAAATTTCGTCAGCAACGACTACGCCGTCACCGACCAGACCGGGGACGGACTCGTCGACAGCACTCTGAGTCTCCCCTCGCCCGAGCCAAACCGGAACTACATGGAACTGGGCTTCGACGTCGACTTCGACCCCGGTGACGTCGAGGTTCAGCAACAGGAGGGCATAAACGACACGGCCCCGGAAACCGGGGCGAACGGCACGCTGTTTGCCACACTCGGGCAGGGTGTAGGCGGTATCGGACTCGTCGCGGGCGTCCTGTTCGTGCTGGCCGGACTGTACGCCCGTGTCGGACGCGAGTGAGACCGACCGCCCGTGCTCCGAGTTCGACTGCCGCCGTGGGGTGACAGCCGGGTTTTTGCGCTTCGGAAGATATTTTTAGATAGAAGCAAAATACAACTGTATGAGTACCGAAGCCACAGAAGACCAAATTCTCTCCGTGCTGGAGGAGGACGCGCAGGCATCCTACGCCGAAATCGCCGAGCGGGCAGGTGTCTCGAAGCCGACAGTTCGGAAGTACATCCAGAGACTGGAGGAGGAGGGGGTAATCGTCGGCTACTCCGCAGACGTCGACCCGAAGAAACTGTCGAGTCAGTTGATTTCGTTCGTCGGTATCGACGTCGAGAGCGAGCGCTACGTCGAGGTCACCCGCGAACTCACCGAACTCGACGCCATCGAGGCGCTGTACACCTCGAGTGGCGACCACACGCTGATGGCGGAGGTGCGCGCCCCGGACAGCGACGCGCTCGGGGGCGTAATCAACGACGAAATAATGACGCTGTCGGGCGTAAGCGCGGCACATCCCGCCATTCTGCAGGAACGGCTGAAGTGAGTGCTCCGGGTGGAGCAACGGGCCGAGACGAACACCGACAGCGCAGCGAAACACGGGGTTTTAGACGACGCGTGACCCACGGGAGATATGCTCGACCGCCTGGTTCTTGGCAGTAGTTCGCTCGTCCAGACGGTCGCCGAGGAACTCGAGGGGAAACCGGGAACGGTCCGTGTCGGCACCAGCGACAGGAGTCTCGCCACGACGCTTCGAGAGACCGGTGTCGAGGCGGAGACGCTCGACCCGACCGACGAGACGACACTGGCCGGTCTCGACCCGGATATCGTCGTGGTGTTACAGGACACCAAAGAGGCCGGTCACGCTGCCACACGGGCGGCGCGGAACGCCCTGCCAGATGCCTATCTGCTCGTCTACGCCGGCGACGACGGCCCCTCACAGGACACCGCTCTCGAAGCTATCGCCGACGAGGTAATCGACCGCGGGCGGGCAGCGGCGACGCGACTCGTCGACCACGTCGGCGACAACGGACGGCAGTTCCAACAACTCCGGCACGTGCTCTTGGAAATCGACCGACTCGCGGTCGTCGCACACGACAACCCCGACCCCGACGCCATCGCAAGCGGGGTGGCACTCGGGGAGATTGCGACGGATATCGGCTGCGAGACCGAAATCTGTTACCACGGGGATATCTCACACCAGGAGAACCGCGCGTTCGTGAACCTCCTCGGTCTCGACCTGCGGAGAATCGAGGCCGACACGGCGCTGTCCGGGTTCGACGGTATCGCGCTGGTCGACCACTCGCGTCCGGGCGTCAACGACCAACTCGCGCCGGACACGGATATCGACATCGTCATCGACCACCACCCGCCGCGGTCGCCGGTGGACGCGCAGTTCGTCGACCTGCGGAGTTGTGTCGGTGCGACCAGCACGCTGCTCGTCGAGTATCTCGACCGGTCGGGAGTAGCGGTCGGCGAGTCGCTCGCGACAGCACTGCTGTTTGGTATCCAAGTCGACACGCGGTCGTTCTCGCGTGAGGTATCGAACGAGGATTTCGAGGCGGCGGCGACACTGCTGTCCGCGGCAGACCTGGAGGCACTCGAGCGAATCGAGTCACCCAGCGTGGACGCACAGACACTCGAGACCATAGCCAGCGCTATCCGCCACCGCCGGGTCGAGGACGGTGTGTTGCTCAGTTTCGTCGGGTCGCTCTCCAGTCGTGACACGCTCTCCCAGGCCGCAGACCTGCTACTGACCCCGGAAGGGGTAACAACGACACTGGTGTACGGTGTCATGGACGGGACAGTGTACGCCTCCGCCCGGTCGAGCGACCCACAACTGGATATCGGCCAGACGCTTCGCGGGGTGTTCGACCACCTCGGGAGTGCTGGCGGTCACGCGGATATGGCCGGTGCGCAGTTCGGTCTCGGTGTCTTCGGGGACGTCGACGGGGACGAGTCGCTGCGCGAGGTACTGGAGTCGTCGGTCACGGGGCCGTTTCTCGAGGCCGCCGAGGCCAGTGCCAGACCGGAACGGGGTGACCTGGACACCGCAGACGCGTCGATGACCGGGCGATACCTCGTCACACCGGCTTCGTCCGACAGCAGCGAGTCGGCGACCGACGACGGCGACAGAGGAGAGTCCAGCGAGTCACCCGACGAGACCGAGTAACCGGCCGACGCTCGCGGAGTCACTCCCAGTTTCTGCAGTCACCACAGAGCAGACCGTCGTCGGTGTGCCAGAGGCGTGTCGCTCGCGTCTCGCAGTTCTCGCAGGGGTTGCCTGCCGGCGCGACCCGCGCCGTCGTCGACCCGGTGTCGGTCGGAGGGTCGGGGTCGGACTGTGTCGTCTGCTCGGCGTCGTCCTCGCCGGCGGGGTCGCCAGACGTCCCGAGAAAGTCGGTGAGTGAGGCGTTGTTCTCGGGCGAATCTCCCATACCACTGCTCCGAACTCGATGGGCTAAACCACACCGGTCGTGGTAACCGGCCACGAGGGCGCAGGGCAGAGAGACACAGTAAAGTGAACCCGGAGTATAGCAGGAGTATGGGAGTTATCTCCGAACTAATCCAGAGTGTAATCGACGCACCCGGCGAGTTCGCGGAGGTCGCCGCGCAGGGTCCAATCGAGGCGTTTCTCGTGTTGATGGGCGGGATACTGGTGTTTGTTCCACTCGGTGTCTTCGGCCTGCTGGTTTTCGGTGTCGTCGTCGAGTTCGTCACTCCGGACTCGTCGGCAACGACGCACCCGTGAGTTCGATTGCCGTCTCGAGGTCTGGCCCCAACGGTGCACCCATGACGAAGCTGTCCGCGGTTTCCAGAATCGCCGCGATTCGGTCGCCGACACTCTCCGGTGGTCCCGCGATACAGAACGCATCGAGCATCTGCTCGGTGACGAGGTCGAACGCGTCGCTGAACTCACCGGCGCCGATGGCGTCGCCAATCTCTGCCGCCCGGTCGTGGTCGATGCCGTGGCGGTCGAGCACCGGCGGCGGTGCACCGCCGGCGATAAACGAGACAGGGGGTCGGGCGGCCTCGCGCGCGCTCGCGGCGTCGGGTGCGACGCTGACACTGGCGTACGCCGCGAGGTCGAACGAACCGAGTTCGTCGGGCCGGTCGGTCAGTCCCTCGTCGACGCGCTCGCGGGCCCACGCGATGTCACGGGGGTGAGAGCCGTTGAACAGGATACCGTCGGCGTACTTCCCAGACATCCGGGTCATGTGTGGTCCCTGCGCACCGACGTACACCGGAATCTCGCCAACCTCGTAGTTGAGACCGGCGTCGACGGCCTCGAAGGTTCCGTCGTGGTCGACGCGCTCGCCGGCCCAGAGACGGCGCGCGACCCGCATCGTCTCGAGCACACGCCGGAGCGCGCTCTCCTGTTCGTACCCGAGATTCGCGAGTGTCGAGCGGTCGCCGGGTCCGATGCCGAACAGTCCGCGTCCGTCGGCGAACTCCTCGAGAGTCGCCATCCGCGAGGCCAGTGTCACCGGGTGTGTCTCGTAGGGGTTCGTGATACCCGGTCCCAGCGCAATCTCGTCGGTGGCGGCCGCAATCTGTGCCAGCGTGACGAACTCGTCGCGGTTGTTGTAGTGGTGGCTCACAAAGACCGAGTCGAACCCCACGCTCTCGGCAGTCACCGACAGGTCGGTCAGCCGCGAAACCGGTATCTCCGGCGTGAGTTCGACACCGATCATCTGACACCCCTCGTTCCTGCCAGCCCCCGTTTGGCGACCGTTGGCGACCGGGTGCCACGAGACGGTCGGAGACAACCCGGCGGGCGCAGGCAGACAGTTCCGGCCCAGCAGTCGTCTGGTCGCTCCGGGTGGGTGTCGCGGAGACGGCTCTCAGTCATCGTAGGACCACTCCCTGAGTGCCGGTCTGACGAGGTCGTCGTCGTCGGTGCGAAACAGGTCGTCGCTGCCGTCGTGGTCACCAAACGACCAGTCACGGACAACGGCGACGGGTGTGCCGCCGGCACCCTCGCCGGTGACGAGATTCGCCGCCGCCGCGAGTTCGTCGACGACCGCCTGCACGGTGGCCGTCAGTTCCGTTCCGTGTCGGTCGTGTTCGCCCCGCCAGTCCCGCGCAGCGGGGAGTCCGGCCCACCCCAGCGCGACGCCGCGCTGGCCGTACCGGAACGGCCGCCCCGAGGTGTCGGTGACGATTACGCGCGCGTCGAGACGCTCGTGGAGGCGCCTCGCGCTCGCCCCGGGTTCCGCTGGTAACAGCAACAGGTCGGCGCCGGGCACGTTCGAGCGGTCGATGCCGGCGTTGACGGTGACGTGTCCAAACTGTGTGACCGCGAGCATAATCGGAAACTCGAGCAGGAGCTCTCTGCTCTCCTCGAGCACCGCCTGTGCGAACCGCGGGTCTTTCTGTTCGCCGGCGAGGTCACCGATACGCTGTGCAATCTCTCGTGCGCGCTCGCTGGCCGGAAACGCCGACAGGTCGGCCTGTCGACCCTCGGCTTTCGAGACGATTGTGCTCGCAACACAGACCACGTCGTCCGTGCGGAGGTCGACCCGGTCGGCGACGAGCGCGCCGATGTCGTCGCCGGGTTCGACCTCGGGCAGACCCTCGACGGCGAACAGTTCCATACGTCTACTGGGGGATGACGGCCCAAAAGCCGCCCGGAAACGGGGAGTGGAGAGCGGTCGGGAGGAGACGACTCCGGCGGGTCGGTGTCGGTCCCGCGGGAGTCACCGCGACAGAGCGGCGACGGCTGTCTCAGGGGCTCAACCGCTGGCGGTCCCGCGGGAAGAGAACCGCCTCGCGGATGTTGTCGAGTCCGAGCATCGTCATCACGAGACGTTCGCCACCGAGCCCCCACCCGGCGTGGGGTGGCATCCCGTAGCGGAACATCTTCGTGTAGTACTCGAAGGCTTCGGGTTCGAGTCCCTGCTGTTCGAACCCCTCGATGAGGTGGTCGTGGCGGTGTTCACGCTGGCCGCCGGAGACGAGTTCGAGACGGGGATGCATCAGGTCGAACCCCGTCGAGAGGTCGGGGTCGTCCTCGCTGTCTTTTATGTAGAAGGGTTTGATTTCGCTCGGCCAGTTGGTGACGAAGTAGTGTTGACCGACGTCTGCACCCAGTGCGCGCTCGGCTTCCGTCGAGAGGTCGTCACCCCAGACGAGTTGCTCGTCGAGTTCACCCGTCGCGTTGACCCGCTCGATGGCCTCCTCGTAGGTCAGACGGGGGAACTCGCTGTCGGGCGCGGAGAACTCCTCGTGTAGCCCCAGCGTCTCGAGTTCGTCCTGACAGTTCTCCGCGACACCCTCGTAGGCGGCGGTGACCACCGCCTCGCAGGCGTCCATCGCTCCGGAGGCGTCGGTAAACGCAGACTCGAAGTCGATAGAGGTCGCCTCGTTGAGGTGGCGGGGCGTGTTGTGCTCCTCGGCCCGGAATATCGGCCCAATCTCGAAGACCCGCTCCAGTCCAGAGCCGACCATCAGCTGTTTGAACAGCTGTGGGCTCTGGTTCATAAACGCCTCGCGGCCAAAGTAGGTAATCGGAAACAGCTCTGTGCCGCCCTCGGTGCCGGTGGCGACGATTTTGGGCGTGTTTATCTCCGTACACCCCAGCGAGCGGAACGCCTCGCGGACGGCGGCGAGGGCCGTGGCGCGAATCTCGAAGATGGCCTTTTGCTCGGCCCCACGCAGGTCCAGCGTCCGGTTGTCGAGTCGCGTCGAGAGTTCGGCGCCGACCTTTCCCGAGGGGTCCAGTGGCAGTTCGGGGTCGGCCTCCGAGAGAACGTCTATCGCCTCGGGAACGAGTTCGACACCCGTCGGCGCGCGGTCCTCGTCCTCGACAGTGCCGGTGACGGTGACGACACTCTCGCGGTGGACGTCTAGTCCCGTCTCGACGAGGTCGTCTGCCGTCTGGTCTTTCTCGAACTTGACCTGAATCTTGCCGGTGGTATCCCGGAGAATGAGAAACGCGATACCGCCCAGGTCGCGAATCTCGTGGACCCAACCCGCGACCGTGACCGTCTCGCCCGGCGTCGCGTCTGTGGCGTACGTGCGCGATTCCATACGCGTGGTTCTCTGCGCCAGAACTTAAGTGCGACCCTTCCGGGTGGCCCGTGGCGGGACCGCACTCGCGGCACAACAGTTAATTACAGTCACGGCCCGACAGAGAGTCGTCCAGTGAGTAACCGACCACCGGATTCGCAGTCGAGCGGCCGACAGTCGGAGTCACAGTCGGGCGGGCAGGCCACGGACCGGCACTGGAGCGGTCGGATTCCCGGGTGGCTGTCGACCGACCGTCTTCCACTCGCCGGGGCAGTCCGCAGGGTTCCGTGGTCGGTCCTGCCGGTCACGACCGTGGTCTTCGCGGTATTTTGCTGGCTCCTGCTCGAGTTGGGTGTCGAACCGCTCGACCTGGCGGGGGTGTCGCCCGCGTACGACCCGCTCTCGGTTCTGAGCGGGATGGTCCTGCACAGCGGCCCGGACCACTACTGGGGGAACATGCGCCTGCTCGTTCCGTTCGGTATCGTGTTGACACTGCTATCGAACAATCGTCACGTTCTCGCGGTGATACTCGTCTCGCACGTGCCCGCGGCGATGGTGTACGGCCTCGTCGGCGGCACAGTCGTCGGCAGCAGCGGTGTTGCCTTTGGTATCGCCGCCGCGACGCTGGTCCGGTCTGTCGGCGCCGGACTGCAGGACGCCTCGGTGGAGACACTCCAGACGACCATCCTCGGACTGCTCACGCCGTTCGTGGCGTCTCTGCTCGTCGTCGCGGTGTTCGACGTCCCGCCGGGTATCGCCCACTTTGGACACGTCTTTGGGTTCGTGTTCGGCGCGGGTTACGAGTCGGCGGTCGTTCTCGCCGGGCACCGAGACGACACCGAACACAAGCGGCCGCCGACCGTCCCGCTCCAGTGAGAGGGCAGGAGTCGGTTCGCGTCTGTGCCGCCACAGTTGCGCGAACAGTTAAATAGGAGAGCGCGGCCACCACCGTGTATGGACGACACGCTCGAACGGCGCATCGAGGCACTGGAACGGGCGGTGACAGACGACGAGCACGACCTCTCGGCGCTCGCCACAGAGGGCGAGACCGCCGAGCGACTCGACGCCCTCGACTCCCGACTGGAGAGTATCGAGGACCGCGTGGCAGAACTCGAGGCGGCGACGCAGGCGGTTCGTGGCTACGTCGGCAACGTCCGCTCGGTCAACCGCGACATCGAACAACGGGCGGACGCCGCGCTGGCGAGAGTCGAGTCACTCGAGGCGGCGGTAGCCGACGAATCCGACTCCAGCGCGACGGCAACGAGTCCGACCTCGTCTGCCGACCACCGGGAGGAGGCAGACGCGGGCGGAGCAACGGCGTCGACGCCAGGTGGAACGGCGAGCAACGAGGGGTCGAACACCGGTGAACGGGCCAGGGGCGCAGGCGGGACGACAGGGGCCGGCGCAACCGGTTCAGGTTCTGGTCTCGACACCGGCACCGACCCGGCGAGCGACGGCACGGGGGGTGGACACCACTGCGAGGCCTGTGGTCGGCCGACACCGGAGGGTGGCACCGACAGACGACAGTCGTCCCCGGGGGACCCGGGGGCCGAGAGGACCGGGGGCGGTAACAGACCGGCAGGCCCGAGGGCGAACGGCGCCACCGGGGCGAGCGCGCAGGCGAAAACGGGGCCCGAGGCACTCGACCCGGAGTTTCGGGCGGAGAACGGCGACGACGCCGGAGCGTTCGAGCGAATCAGGCGACTCCTCTAAAACGAGAACAGGTCGATACCACCGGTGACACCGACCACCTGACCGGTGATGTAGTTTGCCTGTTCGGAGGAGAGGTAGGCGACGAGATTCGCGACGTCCTCCTCGCGGCCGAGTCTGCGCATCGGTGTCGCCTTCGCGATGCGGGCGAAGTGTTCGTCGAACTCCTCCAGTTGGTCGATTGGCATATCCGCGAAGGCGTCGACGACGATACTCGGCGCGATGACGTTCGAGGTGACACCGTGTTGTGCGCCCTCGAGGGCGAGGGTCTTGCCGAATCCGATGAGCGCGGCCTTCGTCGCCGAATAGGAGAGCTGGCCGAAGCCACCCTGCCAACCGGCCATCGAGGACATGTTGACGATACGGCCCCACTCGCGTTCTTTCATGTGTGGGTAGACCTCGGTGGTGATGTTGTACGCGCCGGTGATGTTGACAGAGATGTCCCGGTCCCAGATGTCGTCGTCGAAGTTCTCGACCTTGTCGCGGGCGTCGACCATCCCCGCGTTGTTGACGAGGATGTCGATGCCGCCGGTCTCCTCTTCGAGCGCTTCGACCGTGTTCGAGACATCCTCGCGGTCGGTCAGGTCACACTCGATTGCGTGGGCCTCGCCCGCGTAGTCGCCGTCGTTTATCTCGCCGGCGACGTTTTCGGCACCGTCGAGTGTAACGTCGAGCACGACGACGTCGGCCCCCTCCGATGCCAGCACACGACAGTCCTCGCTGCCGATTCGGCCCGCGCCGCCCGTTACCACTGCTGTCTTGTCCGACAGTCCAAACTCCATTACACCCCTGACGTCGCCGGGCGGAGCATTAACGATTGTGGCTGCCGTCTCACGGGGGAACCGTCCCGGGTGACCGGGTCGACGGCCGGTGCCACCGGCAGGTCGGGGAGAGCGGTTCGTGCTGTAGCAGTGTGGGGTGGTGACCGACCGGGCACCCGGCGAGGCTTTTATTTATTGGCTCTGGTAATGTGGGAACAAGATTAAGCTATTCCCGAGGACAACCACCCGTTGGACGAGGCCGAGCAAGCAAACAAGCTAGAGGCGTTAGTCTCGAATTTTCTGGAGAACCGGACGTACAGCAGAGAGCACGCCCGCGCGGCGCTCGTCAACAGGGAGGGTATCACGCGCATCGAGGGTGACCAGCGCCGCGAGGTCTCCCCGCCGGTCATCGTGGTCGTTACCAACGCGCGGGTGATTTTCGTCACGCAGGACGACGACCTCGACCTCGACGAGGGGTTGCTCGACTACGGCGACCTGGCCGATATCGCCGTCGACGAGGGTGAGTCCAATCTGATCGAACTCACGACCGACGAGGGTGTCGTCTGGGAGTGTGTGCTTCCGGAGGCAGACCCGGACGTGCTCACGGCAGTAAAGAACCACCTGCGCTGGATTGGTGGGTTGCGCCGACAGACCACAGCACTGGAAGCCGAGGTCGAGTCCGCCGCCGACACCGTCTGCGAGTACGCCAACCAGCGGGAGTGGGAGGCCGCACGCGGGGCATACGACCGCGTGCGGGACAGACTCGACCGGTTCATCTCCGCGCTCCAGATAACGAACACGGTCGCAGACCACGTCCTCGCGCCGGAGTTGACCGACATCGAACGCACCCTCGAGGAGGGCCACGTCCGGATGTACATCGAGCAGGCCCGGTCACAACTCGAGGTCACGCGCACTCTCATCGAGCGCGAGGAGTACGGCAGCGCGAGAACCGCGTTACAGGAGGCACGGGACATCCACCAGACGGCCAAAGACCAGAGTGAGGCCGTCCGGCGTGGCGACTCGTTTCAGTTTGGCAGACAGCGCGACATCGAGGACGACCTCCAGCGACTCGACTGGGAGTTCGAGTCGGTCGCCGCCGAACCGGTCCGGCAGGCAAACGACGCTGTCGTCCGGGCAGGGGAGACCGACGACGTCGCGACGGCAATCGAGCACCGGAAGGTCGCTCTCGACCGGTACGACAGCATGCTGGAGGTGGGGTGGCTGGATATCGAGTCCGATGCCAGCGACGACACCGACGATATTCGCGAGAAGCGCGCAGAGACCGTCCAGCGACTCGTCGACCTGCACGCCGAGATTGCGAGCGAGCGGTGGAATCAGGCGGTGTACAGACAGCGTGCCGGCGACGTGGGAGCAGCCCTCGAACGGATGCGCACGACGGTGACACACGTCGAGCGCGCCCACGAACTCACCGAGGCGTTCGAGCGCGGACACATCGACCTCTCGGCGAAACTCGACTGGATGCCAGAGGCACTCGACGAGAACCCCTACGCCACGCGACGCCGTGCGAGCCGAACGAAACGGGCGTCGAGCGACCGGGGCACGGAGACGGAGGAGAGCGAGACGACTCCCGACGAGGCGGCAGACGACGGCGAGGAGCCGGCTCTCGACGACGAGATTCCGAGCCTGAACGACGACGAGATTCCGGTAATCGACGACCAGGGCGACGACGGGGACAGCCAGCAGGGGGCGACGGGTCACGAGAGCGTCGAGTCGGACGGAGACACCGACATACAGTTGTCGGTCGGCAACGGGCAGACAGAGGAGCAAAGCGGGTCAACAGACGGGGAGACGGCGTCGGCTGACGGGGAAACAGCAGACGAGGAGAGAAACCGAGAGTCGGGCGCGGACAGTCCGATGGCACAGGTTACAGAGAAACTGACAGACGCCGGCGGAAGCGATTCACTCACCTGGCTCGAGCGAGGGGAGGCCGACGAGAGCACCGACGACCGGCAGTCCGAAGATCAAAGCCGCGGCGAGCAGTCCGGCGACGGTGTTCGGCCGGGGAGTTCCGCCGTCCGCGAGTCCGCCGGGGATGACAGTGCTGAAGTAACAGCCAACCTCGAGGAACTCAACGTTCCCGAGGGACAGACAGACCAACAACCCCCCGGTGGGTCGCCGGAGATACCGGAGGCGGTCGACCCGGAGCGAGACTAAATGTCGACGTACTGGGTTTCCCACTCCCGGCGTGCGTCGATCTCTCGACGACCGCGGCGCGTGAGACTGTAGAAGTTCGTCCGACGGTCGAGTTGCCCCTTGTCGACGAGTCCCTTGTCGACGAGGGTGTCGAGGTTCGGGTACAGTCGTCCGTGGTGAATCTCTTTCTCGTAGTACTCTTCGAGTTCGTCCTTTATCGCGAGGCCGTGGGGGTCGTCGCGGCCGGCGATTACGTACAGCAGGTCTCGCTGAAATCCTGTCAAGTCGTACATGGAACCGTCTATATATACGTTATTGTCTCTAACTATTAAATATTGCGTCTGATATAGGTAACGGAGATTGACCGGCCGTGGGGAGTCGGGCAGCCAGAGAGAGAGAGTGCCGAGGCCGGCGGCGAGACCGCCACACCACCCGTGAGGAGAGTGGGTGACTCGGTGTCGTGGCCGCGGTATCGTTCAATCGGTCCGGCGACAGATGTGTCGACAGGTCCGTTCGAGTAGATAAGCGCCGAGAGTAGTACGACAGTTACAGGAGGCTCTCGACGTACTGCTGGACGTGGCTGTCCATGCGTCGTTTGTAGCCAGCCTGTCGGGCCAGTCGGTCGAGTTCGCGCGCGACCAGGCTGCCGTACTGGAGTGCCTTTTTTTCGCGGGTAGCGAGACCGTCGGGGAGTCGCTGGCGGGCGGCCTGCCGGAGCGCCCACTTGCGCGTGTCGTCGTCCACGAGTCCGTCGCCGGGCAGGGAAAGTGCGGCGCGCACGACCCGGTCGTGGAGCAGTGGCGTCACCGGTCGGACGCCAGCAGCACGGAGTGTGAGGTGGTCGCGTTCCAGCTGGTCGGGGAGTCCACGGACAGTCTCGCGGCGCGCGCCACGGACAGTGTCTGCCTCGACGCGCGGGTCTCCGGGGGCGTTCGCAACCTTGGCGTAGCCACCGAACAGTTCGTCCGCGCCCTGACCGAGCGCGAGTCGGTCGAACCCGTCACTCGCGACACGCTCTGCGACCAGGTACAGTCCGAGTGCAATCTGGACGTCCATCGCGTTCGTCCGGCCGGTCGCGCGGGCGAGTTCGGGCACCGCGCGTTCGAGGGTGTCGTGGTCGAGTTCGACGACCCGGAGTTCTCTGTCGAGCAGTTCGGCACCGGACCGTGCCGCTTCGAGGTCGTGACTCCCGGGGAACCCGACGACATAAAGCGGTGCGTCGAACCGGGCGGCGAGCAGTGCCGAGTCGACGCCCCCGGAGAACGCGACCGCGAGTCCGTCCGTGTCGACACCGGTGAGTGCGACCCCCAGAGCGTCGCGGACGGCGGCCACGCCCTCCGCTCTGGACACCGGGTCCAGCGCCGGCAGCGTCCAGTGCTGGCGCTGTCCCGACTCGTCGGAGACGTGGCCGGCCGGCAGGCGCTCGGGTTCGGTCAGTTCTGTCGGGTCGTGGCTCCAGGTCTCTCCGTCGGCCGCCTCGAAAAACAAGGGGACACGTCCGAGCACGTCCCGCACGAGCGTCCCGTCGAGTTCGCCCGCGAAACCCGTCGTGCCGGGCAGCGGGTCGCCGCGGTCGAGTGCCCCACGCACTGTGTCGGCGGCGGTTCCGGTGACGGCCATCAGCGGAGTTGCGCGATTCCGTTGCGGGCGTGCTTGCGGGCGGACCCGGCCGCTTGGCGGGCCCACGCGCTGAGCGGCGTCCGCTGGCCTTCGGTTTCGGTACGGCCCTCGACAACTGCCTCGAGAATCGCGTCCACCTCGGGTTCGGCGTCGACGTGTGTGACCGCCTGACCCACCATATCGCCGATGTGGGCGTCGCTGGCGGCGGTGACTGGCATGTCGAGTTTCTCGGCGAGTTGTCCGGCCTGGTGGTTCGATTTGCCGGTCACGAACCGGGAGTTGTACACCTCGATGGCGTCGACGCCGACGAGTTCGTGTGGTTCGACGTTCGCGAGCACACCGTGTCTGAGACGTTGCTGGTAGGGGTGTGGAGCAACCGCGATACCACCGGCGTCACGAATCCGGTCGACCGTCTCGTGGAAGGACAACCCCATCGGGACCGCTCTGTCGACGCCGAGTCCGAGCAGGTGACCGGCCCCACTGGTAACCTCGATGCCCGGGATGACGACGAGTCCGTACTCTGGTGCGCGGTCGACTGCCTCCCCGACACCCTCGACCGTGTCGTGGTCTGTGAGCGCGACCCCGTCGAGACCGGCCGCACTCGCCCGTCTGAGCAGTTCCTCGACCGTCGTGACCCCGTCGATAGAATACTCGGAGTGGCAGTGAAGATCAACAGAGAGCATACAACTAGATTGGTCGTGAGCATCAAAAACGGTCCGGTCCTCCCGTGATATGCCGGAATCTGTCGCGTGGACCCGCGAAACGTATCCACCGACTGCTGTTCCGGGCGCGACTGGCCACAGACGGCAGTCGACCCGGGCCTCGCCTCCCGGGGGGTCGACCCGCTGTGTGGTCGCACACGCGGAGTTGGTTCCTGCGGGTTCGGCCGACGGCACGGAACCTGTGCACAGTCGATGGTATCAGGTGGAGACTCGCGTGGCTCGCTGCCAACCGTCACCGCGGGAATCAAAACAGGCGGGACAGCCGCTCTAACGGGGACGTGTGTTAACGAGTCTCAGAGTAGTGTTATAATCCTCCGGCCTATATACTGAGATGACCATGAAAAAGCAGGAACTCATCCATCTCCACGGCCTGCTTGCGCAGGTGCAGGACCACTACGAGGAACAGACAGGCAATCAGGTCGAACACGACCGGTACGCCACGCTCGGTGTGCAGCCGACATCGATTCACAAGTCGAAAACAGACCACAAGGATGCCGTGTTCGCGCTGGTAAAGGGCATCACAGACGAGTTCGACTCCGAAGAAACCGAGCGCGTCTCCGCAACTGCGGACTGATTCTACCGGCATCTTGCGATTACTCTCCGCCTGACCAGTTACACTGCCGGCGCCTCGACGGAGACCGTCGGCAGAACAGAGCCCCACACGAACAACAAAGAGTCGGGGTCACTCGTCGATCAGTTCTTCGAACTCGGGGAGAATCTCGTCGTCACGCTCCGCGGTGCTCCCGGCACCGCTCTCGTCGCGGTCGTCCGTCGACACCCCTGACTCCTCGCTGTCGGTGGTCGTCGGACCGTCGGCGGGGACGGAGTCGTCCCTGCTCTGTGCGTCGTCGGTCGACGCTGCCGAGGAGTCGTCTGCACTCTCCTCGAGGGTCTCGATTTCGAGCACTTCGAGAGGGATGCTTTCGAGGCACTGGCCGATTTCCTTTCGCGCGATACGAGAGGCGTGTTCCTCGCGTTCGACGTTGAAGACGGTCATCTCCAGTTCGAGGGCGACGAGGCTCTCGTCGGCAGCGATAAACGCCGGGTCGATGTCCTCGCCACAGTGTGGACAGGACCGTTCGCTCATGTTGATTTCGACGTAGTTGAGGTCCGGATTCAGCATCTCGCCGGTCTTCGAGATGGCGATTCGGACCGCCTCGTCGGGTGTCTCGACGTCGTAGACTGGCACTGCAGCCTCGACAGCGACTCGACAGTTCATACGTGGTGATTGATTAGCGAGCAATAAGAAGGTTGGCCCGCCCGAATCTCGGCAGGGCGAAACCGTCGCGTACGTGCCCTCTCGGGGCCCAGAAACGGCGTTAGACGCCTGTCGAGTACCGCAACAGACCGGCGACACCGCCAAACGCGGTGAGCAGTTGCTCGCCTTTCTCGAAGTCGGTCGAGACAAAGACCGTCTCCGTGCCCCGCTGGTTCGCAATCTCCATCAGGTGGTCGATGGCGTCCTCGCGCTCTCCGTCCTCCAGTGTCGTGCCGTCGGAGCAGTCGTGGGTCGGAATCTCGTCGGTCTCGTCGATGAACCGATACGCCTCGCGGCCGTCGGGACAGTCGTAGACGACGACGTCCTTCCGGAGGTCCTCGCTGATGAGCAGGCGGTCGACCGCGCCCATCACGAGGTTCTCGCGGGTCTGCTCGAAGCCGTAGGTCGCGCGCTCGCCGTCGTGGAGTTCCTGGAAGAACTCCTCCATCACCTGTTTGTCCTGGAGGATTTCCCGCTCTGCGAGCACCTCGCTCGCGGCGTCGACGAGGTCGTACAGTCCCGACTCGTCGGTGTAAGCCACGTCGAACTTCCCGAGTACCATATCCTGCAGTTCGTGGTGGAGGTAATCGCCGTCCAGAAACTCGTCTTTTGTCGGCGAGGGCCCACCCACGAGCACGCCGTCCATCTCGTGGCGGTCGGGGACGAACAGGTCGTTCGCCATCCCCGCCACCTCCTGATAGAAGTTGTCGATTGCTTCGAGTCGGAGACGCTCGAATCGCTGTGCGGACTGGCCGCCTTTCCGTTGCTTGCCCGGCACGAGCGAACTCGCGGACTTGACGGGGTCGACGCGCTTGCCCCGGAGCCAGCCGACGTTTGCCTCCCGCCGGTCGAGCACGACCAGCCCAAAGAGGCCCTTGTCGGCGAGCATCTCTGCGAGCGGTTCGGTCAGGAACTCAGAATCACAGTGATACCGGAACGACTGGACAGGTTCGGGCGGGTTCTCGAGCACCCGGGTCACCATCTCCGAGCGGCCGCCGCCGCTGTCGACCGCGCCCGAAAAGAGCACCATCCCGTTCTCTGGGGGTTTCGTGTCGTAGTACTTCAGGCGGTCTTTGATGCTCTTCAGCGCGTCCTGCACGCTCGTGCGGGTGTCTTTCGACTTGATGTTGCTGGCTTCGGAGTGTTCCTGTGTGACGTGAGCGACGACGTCGCTGACCTGTCGTTCCGGTGGGACGTAGATTGTTACGAGTTGGGTGCCCGACCCCCGGTACTCCTGGAGTTCCTCGATTACCTTCCGGAACTCGTATTTTTGTTTGTCGCTCTGCTCGTGCTTCGACTCACTCATTACCCGAAAATTGGTACGATTCCGGTAAGTACCTGTTGCCCGCCGGACGACGGGACCGGAACCGAACGAGACGGGGGTGGCTGTCGGGAGTCACTCGCCGGTTTCTCGCTCGACGCGGGTCACGTCCTCGATGGTTTCGCGACGCCGCGCGACCCGCGTCTCGGGGCCGTCGATGGCGACCTCGGCGGGCCGGGGTTGGGAGTGGAACTGGCTGGCCAGTTCGTAACCGTACGCGCCGGCGTTACCAATCGCCAGCAGGTCGTCGCGCTCGGGGCGAGCAACCGGCCGGTCGGTGCAGAACACGTCCGCGCTCGTACAGCAGGGGCCACCCACGGAGACGGGTTCGGACTCGCGCTCTGGTGCGGTGACGTTCCGGATAGGGTGGTAGGAATCGAACATCGCCGGCCGGACGAGTGTCGCCAGCGAGGCGTCGACGCCGACGACGGTGCTCGCGGCCTGCTTGACAGTGTTGACCCGTGTCAGGATGAGTTCGGCGTCGGCGACGACGTACCGCCCGGGTTCCAGCGCGAGTCTGGCCTCAAGGTCACCGACGGCCTCGCGGACGCGCTCGCCGACGGTTGCCATCTCCAGTGGTGGTTCGTCCTCGCGGTAGGGAACGCCGAAGCCACCGCCAACGTCGACGAACTCTAACTCGCCCACGTCGCGTGCAATCCCGGCGACACGAGCCAGTGCCCGGCAGTGGTCGTCGAGGTCGTCCTGCAAGACGCCACTGCCGACGTGGGCGTGGACGCCGACGAGGTCGAACCGCTCGCGGAGGTCGGCGGCCACCTCGGTCACGCGCTCTGTGGGAATCCCGAACTTCGCGTCCGCGCCGGTGGCGACTTTCTCGTGGTGGCCGGTGCCGATGCCGGGGTTGACGCGGATTGCGACGCGGCCGTCGTACCCCCGTTCGGCGAGACGGTCGAACGTGTCGGTCGCGCCGGCGGTAATCGTCAGACCCGGATTGTCGGCCGCGAGTTCGACGGCGTAGTCGAGGTCCCGGGCCGGTGGGTTGACGGCGGTGTACCGCAGGGTGTCGGGGTCTGCGCCGGCCGCGATGGCCCGCTCGAGTTCCCCGCGCGCGGCACACTCGATGTCTGCACCGGCGTCGAGGAGCGTCTCGAGGACGGCCCCTCCAGTGTGGGCCTTCGCGGCGTACATCACGTGTGCGTCGGGAAAGGCGCCGGCGAAGCGGCGGTAGTTCTCCCTGACTCGTTCGCAGTCGAGCACGTACAGCGGCGTCCCGTGTGACCGGGCGAGTGACCGGAGTCGGTCGTGGTCCCAGTCGGCGAGACGACACACCGGCGGCGAGTTCGACATTGTCTGACTCTGGGTACTCGGGCGATTCAATCCTTCGGTTGCCGTGTTCGAGGTGTGACGGGTGTTTTGACCGTGGTGAGACTACAACTGGCGTGGTGAAAGCCCCTGCCTGCTCTCGAAGATGGTACTCTGGTGAGACTGGAACTGGCGTGGTGAAAGCCCCTGCCTGCTCTCTGAGAGTACCTGAGAGAGCAAAGACTGCGATTTGAGTGCTGAAAGCCCCCGCCCGCTCGACTCGGGGGCCTCGCTGTCTCCGAAAGTCGGAGATTTTCGGGATGACGAGAGAGCTCCGCTCTCTCGAACCATGCGCTTCGTTCGCTCGCTTTGCTCGCTCACTCCAGTGCTTGCGTCGGCCGCCTTCCCCGAGCGGGAGGTCGGCGCAGCCGACCTCTGCGTGGCGGCGCAGCCGCCACGCGGGCGGCCCCTTTCATTCCTCCCAGACGAGAGCCACACCCTCCCCAATCGATCGCGCTCGCTGTGCGTCTCATCCCTCGCACGGTGTCGGCTCGCGGTCCCTCACGGCTCACTCCGTTCGCCGTTCGGGACACGCTCGCCAGCGCGCGCCACGTGGCTGGATGCACAGCCCATCACGTGGCTGGACACGCGTAGCCCATCACGTGGCTAAACACACGTAGCGCACCACGCGACTGGTCACGCCAGCGCGACACGGCACACGCGCCGGTAGAGAGTCGACTGGTCGAATCGCCAGAAACAAACGCCCACTCACTCGATGTCGTCGGGAATCACGGTCACGCTGGCAACCCGGTCGTCGCCGTCGAGTTCCATCACCGTCACGCCCATCGTGTTGCGCCCGAACGTCGAAATCTCCTCGACTGGTGTGCGCATAATCTGGCCGTCTTCGCTCATCACGACGATGTCGTCGTCGGTAACCGCCTTGACCGTCGTCACGCGGCCGTTGCGCTTTTCGGTCTTGATGTCGACCAGTCCCTTGCCGTACCGGGACTGTGGGCGATACTCGGTGAGTGGCGTGCGCTTCCCGTAGCCGTTCCGGGTGACCGTCAGCAGCGCCCGGTCGTCGGTGTCGTCGGTGGCGACCATCCCGACGACGGCGTCGTCACCCTCCAGGTCGATACCGCGCACGCCGCGTGCAGTGCGACCCATCTCCCTGGCCTCGCTCTCGGCGAAGCGAATCGTCATCCCCTCCTCGGTGGCGATAACGAGGTCGCTCGTCCCGTCGGTCACCTCCACGTCGGCGAGTTCGTCGTCGCCCTCGATGCTCGCCGCGATGATACCCGTCGAGAGGATGTTCTCGAAGTCACCCACGCAGGTGCGCTTGACGTACCCCTGGCGGGTGACCATCGTGATACACTCCTCGGCGTCGAACTCGTCTGTGTTGACGACGGCCGTGATCTCCTCGCCGTCGTCGAGGTCGATGATGTTGACCGCCGACTTCCCGCGGGCGGTGCGGGACATCTCGGGAATCTCGTAGGTCTTCAGCCGGTAGACCTGCCCGTCGTTTGTGAAACAGAGCAGGTAGTCGTGACTGTTCGCCCGGAACACCTTCGAAACCCGGTCGCCCTCCTTCGGGTCGGAGCCGATGATACCCTTTCCACCCCGGCCCTGGGGGTCGAACTCGTCGGCGGGCATTCGCTTGATGTAGTCCTGCTCGGTGATGACCACCAGACACTCCTCCTCGGGGATGAGGTCCTCGTGGGTGACCTGCCCCTCTGCCTCCATGATGGTCGTCCGGCGGTCGTCACCGTACTCCTCGCGCAACTCCCGCAGTTCGTCTTTGATGACGCCCAGCAGTTTCGTCTCGCTCGCGAGCACCGATTCGAGGTAGTCGATGCGCTCTTGGACCTGTTCGTACTCGTCTCTGATTTCGCCGGCCTCCATCGACGTGAGCGAGCCAATCTGCATCCGGAGGATGTGCGCTGCCTGCTCCTCGGAGAACGCGAACGAGGACTGCACCTCCGGATAGTCGAGGTCCGCTCCCTCGATAGCCGCGGGGTCGAGGTCACCCTCCAGAACGGCCTGTGCCTGCTCGCGGTCTGTGGTCTCGGTGACGACGTCCACGATGGCTTCGGCGCTGTCGACGGCCTCCAGTCGCCCCTCCAGGATGTGGGCGCGGTCTCTGGCCTCCTCGAGGTCGTGACGAGAGCGCCGGCGAACGACCTCCTTGCGGTGGTCGAGGTAGTGCTCCAGCGTCTCTTTCAGCGTCAGCACCCGTGGCTGGCCGTCGACCAGCGCGAGATTGATGACACCGAACGTCGATTCGAGGTGGCTCTCGAGCAGTTGGTTCTCGACGACGTCGACGTTCGCGCCCCGCTTGAGGTCGATAACCACCCGGACGCCGTCGCGGTCTGACTCGTCGCGCAGGTCCGAGACCCCCTCGATTGTGCCCTCGTTGACGTCCTCGGCGATGCGCTCGACGATGCGGGCCTTGTTCTCCTGGAAGGGCAGTTCCGTGACGACGATCTGGTCGGCACCCGTCTCCGAGCGCTGGGTCTCGTACTCGGCGCGCATCCGGAGTCGCCCGCGGCCGGTCGCGTACGCCGAGTACACCGCCTCGCGCCCGACGATATTCGCACCGGTCGGAAAATCCGGCCCCTCGATGTACTCCATCAGGTCCTCCACCCCGCAGTCGGGGTTGTCGATCAGGTGGACTGTCGCGTCGACGACTTCGCGGAGATTGTGGGGCGGGATGTTCGTCGACATTCCGACCGCGATACCCGACGAACCGTTGAGAAGGAGGTTTGGCAACTTCGCCGGGAGCACCGCCGGTTCCTCGAGACGGTCGTCGTAGTTGGCCTGGAAATCGACGGTGTCTTTCTCGATGTCGGCGAGC
>CAZHPM010000004.1:0-1202 GCA_964534485.1 uncultured Halobacteriales archaeon | reverse complement strand
CCGCATCGCGGCCGGCGGGTCGCCGTCCATCGAGCCGAAGTTGCCCTGCCCGTCGACCAGCGGATACCGCAGCGAGAACGACTGGGCCATCCGCACGAGCGTGTCGTAGATTGCCGAGTCACCGTGCGGGTGGTAGTCACCCATCGTCTCGCCGACGATAGACGAGGATTTCCGGTGGGCAGAGCCAGAACTGACGCCCATCTCCTGCATCGCGTAGAGGATACGCCGGTGGACGGGTTTCAGTCCGTCCCGGGCGTCCGGCAGCGCCCGCCCCGCGATGACGCTCATCGCGTAGTCGATGTAACTCTGCTCCATCTCGTCCTCGATACGGACGTGTTCGACGTTGGCCGCCGGCGCTTCGACGTCTTCGGGGACGTCCGAACTCATATGTCGACCCACTCCGCCTCGGGGGCGTGTTCCTTTATGAATTCCTTGCGCGGTTCGACCGCGTCACCCATCAGCACCGAGAACATCTTGTCCGCGGCCGCGGCGTCCTCGACAGTGATCTGTTTGAGGTGGCGTGTCTCCGGTTTCATCGTCGTCTCCCAGAGCTGTTCGGGGTTCATCTCGCCCAGTCCCTTGAACCGCTGTATCTGGCTCGGGTTGCCGTCGCAGCGCTCCTCGACGATACGGTCCCGCTGGGCCTCGGTCATCGCGTCGTAGGTCTCGCCGCGGTATCTGACGCGGTACAGCGGCGGCTTCGTGGCGTAGACGTGCCCTCGCTCCAGCAGCGGCTGCATATGCCGGTAGAAGAACGTCAACAGGAGCGTCCTGATATGTGCGCCGTCGACGTCGGCGTCGGTCATGATATTGACAGTATTGTACCGCAACTCGTCGATATCGAACTCGTCGCCGATGCCGGTGCCAAGTGCCGTAATCAGGTTGCGAATCTCGTTGTTCTCGAGGATGCGGTCGAGGCGGTGTTTCTCGACGTTGAGAATCTTCCCGCGAATCGGGAGGATAGCCTGAAACTCTGGATTTCTGCCCTGTTTGGCACTTCCACCTGCGCTGTCGCCCTCGACGACGAACAGTTCGGCCTCGTCGGGGTCACGTGTCTGGCAGTCAGAGAGTTTGCCCGGCAGCGCCGTCGAGTCGAGCGCGCTCTTCCGGCGTGTCAGTTCCTCGGCTTTCTGTGCGGCCTTTCGTGCCTTCGCTGCCTCGACGGCCTTCGAGACGATGGTCTCGGCGGTGTCGGGGTTCTC
>CAZHPM010000003.1:0-88125 GCA_964534485.1 uncultured Halobacteriales archaeon | reverse complement strand
GCCACGGGCCTTTGCCTTGTGGTGTTTCGTTCCGGCTTTCAGCATCGGTTTCTCCGTCCGGCCGCCGCCGGCGACGACACCGATTGTCGCCCGACACTGCGGGTCGAGACGCTTCATCTCGTCGCTTGGCAACTGGACGACCGCGGCCGACCGCTCGTGGGACAGCAGTGTCGCGCTCACGCCGGAGGCGCGGGCGAACTTGCCGCCGTCACCCTGGTTGGCCTCCACGTTACAGACCGGCACGCCCTCCGGGATCTCCGCGAGCGGGAGCGTGTTGCCCGGCTCGATTGCCGCCGAGACGCCGATCTGTATCTCGTCGCCGACCGTGATGCCCTCTGGTGCGAGCACGAGCCGCTGGTCGTCGTCGCCGGACTGTGTCCGGCTGTCCGAGGGACTTTGTCCCTCGCTGTCTTCGAACTCGATGGCCGCGACCGGCGCGCTCCGTGCCGGGTCGTGCTCGATGTCGACGACGGTTCCGCTGACGACGTCGCCGTCCTCGACGTTGCGGTGGGAGAGCTCTGCCTTGTACCGGTGGGAGGGTGCGCGGAAGGTCGGCGTTCCGGCACCACGTCGCTGTCCGCGGATGCGTCGTCCCATCTCAGAACACCCCGATTCTGGAGGCGATCTCCTGTGCGTCGTGGTCGTCGGAGAGCTGTACCTCTGCCTTTTTCTCCCCCTGTGGTGTCACCATCGTCGTGACGCCCTCGACGGTGACGTCGAACTGCGTCTCGACCTCTCCGGCGATGCCGGGTTTCTCGGCGTCGGTGTAACAGACGAACACCAGTTTGTTCTGGAAGTCCATCTTGTCGACTGCCTTCTCGGTGATCTGGGGATGTTTGATGTGGTCTGTCATTCGTCTACCTCCGCGAGTGCCGACTCGGTCCAGACGGTGAGTCGGCCGGGGTCGGTTCCCGGCGCGAGTATCTCCGCGTCGAGTTCGCCCGCGGTCCGCACGTCCGCGCCGGCGAGATTCCGGGCGGCCCGCGAGGGCTCCTCGCTGGTCACGAACAGGACCGAGGTCGCACGACGGCGCTTCCGGCCACGGGTCGTTCCCTGTCCGGCGCGAATCGTCGTCTCCTCGGCCCGCTCGATGTCGGCCGCGAGGCCGAGTTCCTCGACGACTTCGAGTGCAGCCTGGGTCTTCTCCAGCTCCTCGAACTCGTCTGTGAGGACCACCGGGAGTTCGACGTCGTCGTCGAACGCGTGACCGCGCTCGCGGACCAACTCGGGGTCTGCGGTGGCCGCGATGGCCGACTCGATTGCCTGTCTACGCTCCTTGTCGTTGATCGACAGCGAGCGGTCCTTTTCGGGCTTTGGCGGGTGGGCCGGGCGGCCGCCCACGGTCTGTGGGACGCGCTTGCCGCTGCCACCCTCCCGTGGGACGTGTGCCATCCCGCGCCCGCTGCCAAAGGACTCTGCGGGCGTTCGCAGGCCGGCGTACTCGTCTGCGCCGTAGTCCTGTTTCCGGTTTGCCTGCGCCGCGAGCACGGCCCGCCGAACCAGGTCCGAACGCACCGTCCCCTCGAACACCGCCGGCAACTCGAGTTCGCCGTCGGCCTCGCCGTCGACTGTGTGTACTGTTGCCTGCATCGGTTACCCCTGACTGGATGCCGTCGAGACGTAACGCACCTCTGGGTCGAGGCGTGGCTGGTCTTTCGGGCGCACTGCGGGCCGCAGGCGGACGAGACGCTGTTTCGGTCCCGGAACCGACCCCTTTACCAGCACGTACGAGCCGTCGACTTCGCCGTAGTCGATGAGACCGCCATCGACGGTGAACCCGTCGTCGTCGATGTCGATGAGCCGTTTGTTGAGTTCGGTTCGCTGGTGGTAGCCGGTCTGTCCCTGCTGTGGCACCGTCGAGCGCACGCGCGAAGGATTCCACGGACCGAGGTTGCCGATGCGTCGCCGCCAGCCCTGGCGGGAGTGTTTGCCCTTTCGCTTCTGGACGCCCCACCGTTTGACCGGGCCCTGTGTTCCCTTGCCGGTCGTGACCGCCGCGACGTCTGCGTACTCGCCGGCGCGGAAGACGTCGGTCGTCGTGTACTCGCCGTCCGCGAGCAGGTCGAGACCGCGCTCGACGCGGTCTGCCATCGAACCACCGCCGATGCGGTTCTCCATCACGTCGGGACGGTTCTTCGGGACGCCGGAAATCTCGCCGGGCACCGTGTGGGTGATGGCGTGTACGTCCGCGAGTACGCCCCTGTCGAGGGCGTCCTGTAGCTGTTCCTCTCCGGCGGTCGCCTCGGGGTCGTCTGGCAGGTCGAGCACCCGTTCGAGGTCGGGGTGGAACTCGTCTGTCCAGACCTCCGTCAGCGGTCGCTTGCCGTACGGCGTCTGTTCGTAGGCTCGCAGGCCAACGATGCGGACCGGCGGCGTCTCGACGACCGTGACTGGCACCGTCTCCTCCATCCCCTGACGGGGGGAGTCGGGCTCGTCGTTTATCATCACGACGTGGCTCATACCGGCCTTGTAGCCGGCGACCCCCTGTGGGGCGGTCTGGCCGCTGTCGTCGGGCCAACTGCCAAATCGTGGTGTCTCGTCGGACGCGCGGCTCCGCGGGCTGAAACCCAGCGAGCCTTTGCGTGGTCTGTCTGGTTCTGGCATGGATTTACTCCGTGAGGTTGAGACAGGCGAGCGTCGCGACGACCGCTTCCTCGGTCCGCACGACCTCGCTGCCCTGGTCTGGAACCGTGTTGAGCCAGAGGTCGAACCTCTCGCCGTCACCGGCCGACTCGGGCGAAACGCCGAGTATCTCGGGGAGCCCCCGTTCGGGTGCGCCAAAGGCGACTGTCCGTGAGGAGGGGTCGCCGTCGACACTGCTTTGCCCCCCGAGTTCGCCGAGAGACGCCGGTCGCAGGTTTCGACCGTGCCGCGAAGCGGCGATGGTCAGTCCTGCGTCGGGGTGTGCAAGCGCCGATTCGAGGTCCGTGGCGTCGACGACGTACCCCGGCTGGGTGTCGACGAGTTTCGCCCGGACCGGCTCTCGCGAAGAGACACTGACGGTGACACGCTCTCCCTCCGCTGGCGTCGCCATCGACGGCGGCACCGGGAGCGAAATCGGGTGTTGCAGGCCGCAATTGACCCGGACGTGCCCATCAGCTCCGACCTCGGTCACGATTCCCTGTCTTGACGACCCCGAACTCTCTGGTCCGGAGCCGGTCTGTGAACGGACGCGGAGCGGCGGCAAGACGCCCGCGTACTCCAGTTCGTCCCGCACCCCCCAGACCTCCTTTCGGAGGGCCGGTGGCGTTGCGGCGTACCGAAGTACGGTTTCGACGAACCCGTCGTCGAAGCCTTTCTCCCCCGCTGGGTCCGGAAAGACTGTGAGTCGGTTCACCCGGAAGACTGTGGCCGCGCGGGCCACGTATCCGACCTTGCGCGTCGCCTCGCGCTTGTCTTCTGCCTCCCGGGTCAGCGACGACGGCACGAGCACGCTGACAGTCATACCGTAGCACTTCCACGTCGCGCCACGAGACTATGTCGGTATTCCTCTAGCCACAGTTAAAAGCCCCGTGCTTCGACCCGGCGCTGAGACGGGTTGACACACCACGAACCGGTCGAACCACGACCGGGAGTCGAGTGCTGGCCGGCGCCAGTCCCTCAATGCCGCTGGTCTCCACGACTCACGCGCCGGCCCGGGAGCGTCCACGGGTGGCGGGGACGCGCCGAAACCGTGAGGGAGTCTGTGAACTCCGGGACCGCGACGTGGTGTCTCGCCGCCGGGTCGGGAAGGGTCGTCCGACAGTGGCCCGCGTCCGGAACGTTTTTATCACTTCTGAGCAGTACAATATTGTGCGCGCTGGTGGTGTAGTGGTATCACAGGACCCTGCCACGGTCCTAACCCGAGTTCAAATCTCGGCCAGCGCACCTCTCCCGAGCGCAAACCGCGAGCGACTTCTCTGTCGCTCGCTTCCGCGCGAGGGTGTGTGCGGCCGCCGAGATTTGAGCAGACGAGTCACAGCCCGGAACGGCGCGTAGCGCCGCACGCCCGGACTGTCTCGACGAGTTCAAATCTCGGCCAGCGCACCTCTTCCGAGCGCAAACCGCGAGCGACTTCTACGTCGCTCGGTTTCGAGGGTGTGCGGTCGCCACAGTCTCACCCGCGACTCGCTCCGCTCGCCTCCGGTGAACCACGCGCCGCAGGCGCGCTCAGACGCCGGACACCCGGCTTCCGAGCGATAACGTACACGAGAGCACGAATCGGCGCGAGGAAACGTTGATAGTTGGGGCCGTCGAACGGGCAGATATGAGCGAGGACACCCTGTTCACACAGATTGTCGAGGGCGAGATTCCGAGTTACACCGTCTACGAAGACGAGACGACCTACGCATTTCTCGACGCGAACCCGCTCGCGCCCGGGCACACACTGGTCATCCCGAAAGAACCCTACGAGCGACTAAACGACGTCCCTCCCGACGTGGCCGCCGACGTCTTTGGCGTGCTCGGCGAGGTCGCTGCGGCCGTCGAGGAGGCCGTCGACGCCGACGCCTCGACGGTCGCGCTCAACAACGGCGAGGCGGCCGGTCAGGAGGTCCCACACGTCCACTGGCACGTCATCCCGCAGTTCGAAGACGACACCGCCCGACCCGTCCACGCGCTGTTCGACGGCGCGGACCTCTCCGACGACCAGATGGAGACGATTGCCGAGCGCGCGCGCAATAACCAGTAACCGGCATCGCACGGTCGGGACTGTCCTCGCACGGTCGGGACTGTCCTCGCGTGGCGTACCTATCGGCGCAGAATCACGTATCTTTTTGTAGTCGCACGCGCCACACCCGCTATGGCGACAGAGACGGCGGCAGTAGTGGGAGCGGCGGGCGGCACGGGGACGACACGGTTGACCGTCGAGTGTGGTGCGACGCTGGCTCGCGCGGGGTGGGAGGTTGCGCTGTTCGACGCGGCGTACGCGACACAGGGGCTGGCGACGTATCTCGACGGGCGGATCGACCAGGACGTGACGGCGCTGGCGACCGGCGAGGCGGGACTCGACGAGGCGCTGTACGAGTACCCGACGGAGATGCCGGGCCGACTCGTCTTCTGTCCGGCGCGCGCGCCGTTCGAGCGGTTGGCGCGGGCGAAAACCGCGAACGCGGCCGAGCAGTTCGAACAACAGGTCGCGGCGGCGTCGCTCTCTCACGACGCGGTGCTGGTCGACACGCCGCCGGTCGGCGCGAACCAGGCGCTGGCGTCGGTCAACGCCGCCGACCGCGTCGCCGTCGTGACGACCGACACCGAGCGCGGCGCCGACGCGCTCGCGCTCACACAGGACCGACTCGCCGACGTCGGCACACCACCACAGACCGTGGTGACGAACCGGTCGAGCGGAGACGGACCGCTGGCTCCCGACGTCCGGGTTCCGTCGACCGACACCCGACGGCCCGGGGACTGTCCGGTCTGTCTCGAACCGGAGGGAACGTTCGCGCCGGCCGTCGCAGCCATGACCGAGAGCCTGTTCGACTGTTCGCTGGAGTTAGAGTTTCCCGGAGGCGGCCGGTTCGGTGGTCTGGTCGGTTCGACCTGACGGCAACCGCCGACGAGACGCGCCGGACACGGGTCAGAGTACAACAACCGACTGAGTCACCCGAACCAGTTTATACAGTGAGGGACAAGAATCGGATATGAGAGAACTGACGCGCCGCGACGCGCTCTCGGGCGCGGCCGCGCTCGGTGCCGTTGGACTCACAGGCTGTGTCTCCGGCGACAGTGAGGAGAACGACACCGGGAGCGAGAACAGTACCGAGGGCAACACGACCGAAGACACACTCTCGCTGTCCGGAACGAGTATCGAGACCACCGAGAGCGGTTGTGCCTCCGGTGGGGGTGGTACTGCTGCGGTTGCGGTCGAGAACGGGGCAGTCGTCGTCGACGGTACCCTCGGCGCACCGACACCCTGTCACGAGGCCGTGCTCGACAGCGCAGAGCAGACAGATGGCACGCTGTCGCTGGTCGTCGGTCTGACGGACACGAGCGGAGAGACGGCCTGTGTCAGTTGTACCGGCGCAGTCACCTACGAGGCGGTCGCCGAGTTCTCGGGAGAGATTCGGGATGTCTCGGAGGTGGGCGGTGTCAGGGTCGACCACGCAGGCGGAGCCACGTACACACTCGAAGGGGGCCAACTCCGCCCGGTAGACGGCAGCAGTCGTGGCGGAACCACGTCGCCACCGTCGACCGGCGGAGTCGCCAGCCGCTCTATCGAGACGGGAGAGGCGACCTGTGGCGGGGCCGACAGCCACGAGGTGACCCGCGGGGACGGGAGAGTCACCGTCGAGGGAACGATACCAGCCTCGAACCCCTGTCACGAGGCCGTTCTCGAGAGTGTCGGTCTCTCGGGTGGCAGTCTCTCTGTCGTGGTCGGTGTCCAGTCGACACGCGACGAGGGCGAGGTGTGCGCGAACTGCATCGGCGAGGTCACCTACCGGGCAGAGGTGACACTCGAGGCGGGAACCAGCGTCGACAGCGTCGGGGTGAGACACGACTCGCCAATCGACGGGCCAGTTCGGGAGCGTCAGACGGCGGAGTCCTGACCGTGCGCCGTTTTCAGGTGGCCTCGCGGTACTCCCGGACGATTGTCGCGCCGCTGGAGGCGCCGATGCGTTCTGCGCCGGCGTCGAACAACGCCTCTGCGAACGCCCACGAACCGACACCGCCGCTGGCCTTGACCGGGAGGTACTCGCTCATCAGTTCGACGTCCCGGACGGTAGCGCCGCCGTCGGCGAAACCGGTCGCGGTCTTGACGAACGCGGCGTCGGCCCCGACGGCAGCCTCACAGGCCCGGCGCAGTTGGTCGTCGTCGAGCAACGGTGCTTCGACGATCACCTTCACCGGAATCGGGATACCCGCGACCACCTCTCTGAGGTCGTCCCGGTAGTCCGCCGGGTCAGAGAACAACAGACCGGCGTTCGCGACGACGTCGAGTTCGGAGGCACCGGCGTTCCAGGCGTGGTTCGCCTCCGAACACTTTGTCTCCGTCGCGTGTTGTCCGTGTGGAAAGCCGACCACCGTCGCCACGTCGACGGTCGGTGCGTACTCGCAGGCGCGTTCGATGTACGAGGGTGGAACACACGCCCGCATGTCGTACCGGACTGCGTCGTCGAGCACGTCGACCACGTCCGACCACGTCGTCGTCGGGCCGAGGGTAGTGTGTTCGATGCGGTTGGCTACGTTCTCCATACGCATTCGTGGAACGCCACCGACAAAATACCACCCGTCGGACGGACTGCAGGGCGGTCACCGACCGGAATCGTTTTTTCTCCTGACTCTCACCCTCTGGACGTGGTATTCGAGGGTTTCGTTGTTCCCGGGTTGCTGTACACGGCGACACTGGTGGTGAGTGCCGTCGCCGTGGCCCTGGTCCTCCTCGCGGTGCGACCGCCGGTGACACAGCGAACCGTGGTGGCGACCCTCCCGTGGATGGTCGGCGGGTCGCTGCTGCACGTGCTCTACCAACTGCATCTCGCACTCGACGAGACGTTTCTACCGGACCTGGTCGCGCCGGCGCTGTCTGCGCCGTCGGTCTACCTGACGACGTTCACGCTGCTCGGTGTGGTCTGGACGGGGGCGACGATAGTGGTCCCCGGTCCAGACCGGTACGGTCGCGTGGCGCGCACGCTCGGCGTCGCTGGCGGCGTGCTCGCGGTTGCACTGGCCGTGGTGGCGGTGCTGAAAGCGCGCGAACAGTTTGCCCTCCAGCCCGCGCTACCGGTGTTCGGTCTGGTTGCCACGCTCGTGGTGACTGTCGTGTCGTACGTCGCTATCGGACTCTGGCGCGCCCGGGTCGTCGACCAGGCACGGTACGTCGGTGCCGTTGTGCTTTTCGCACACGTCTTCGACGGCATCACCACGGCAATCGGTATCGAGGCGCTCGGTGCGGAGGAGCGGTCGACGGTCCCGCGACGCGTCATGGAGTTCGCCGCCGACCTGCCGACGGCCAGTACGCTCGGAGAGGCGTGGCTGTTTGTCGTGTTGAAACTGGTCGTGGCGTCGGCGGTGGTCGTTCTCTTTGCCGATTACCTCCGCGAGGAACCAACAGAGGGGAACCTGTTTCTGGCCGTCATCGCCGCGGTCGGACTCGGTCCCGGGACGCAGAACTTCTTCCTGTTCGCGCTCGGGGTCGGCGTGTAGACGGGCCTTTTTATTCGCCGCGCGCAGACCACCGGGTATGGCACAGCCACACCTGCTCGTCGACGAGGGTGACCTCGCCGACGTCGCGCTCGTTCCCGGAGACCCCGACCGCGTCGACCGCATCGCCGACTACTGCGAGAACGCCGAGACGGTCGCGCGGAACCGCGAGTACAAACTGGTCAACGCAGAGTACGGCGGCCGACAACTCACAATCTGTTCGACGGGTATCGGCGCACCGTCTGCCGCAATCGCCGCCGAGGAACTCCACGCCGTGGGCGTCGAGACGCTGATTCGTGTCGGCACCTGTGGCGCGCTCCAGTCTGGCATCGAGGTCGGCGACATGGTCGTCGCCACCGGCGCGGCAAAGGACGAGGGCACCACGAGACGGTACGAGGCAGAGACGGTGCCCGCGGTCCCGTCGTACGAGGTGCTCTCGGCACTCGTCGGAGTCTCCCGCGAGCGTGACGAGACGGTCCACGTCGGCGCGGTTGCCACCGACGACGCCTTCTACGCCGAGACCGAGCAGTACGTCGCCGACTGCGAGGCCGCCGGTCTGCTCGCCGTCGAGATGGAGGCGGCAGCACTGTTCTCGCTCGCACGGCGCAGGGGGATGCGCGCCGGCGCAATCTGTACCGTCGACGGTAATCTCGTCGAGGGAACACAGAAAGGCGACACCGACGAGGAGGAACTACCAGAGAAAGCAAAAAACAACGTCGGACGCGCCATCCAACTCACGCTGGAGGCGACCCGGACCCTCTGAGGGTGAGGCGAGTAACAGCACGTAGCCGGTCGCCAGACTGCCGGGCGTCTCGGTGTCGAGGGCACGAACCGTGCGCGCCCTCGAGACTGCCCTCCGGTGGGTCCGCCGTCCCCCGTCGGTGGAGTGGTCGCCTCTCAGCAGTGCCCCCGGCGGCGTCGGACACGTGTCGGCGGTGCTACCGTTGCTCGACCCCGGTTCGGGGCGCGTGTCCGGCCAGCGTGGACTGTTCGTGGCCGTCGCCGGTGAGCAGGGTAGACGGGAGTGGCAGCAAGAACTTACTCGGGCGCGTCGAGCCAGGTCTCCTGCAGGTGTCGCCAGGCCGCAGACGGCCGCGTGTCGTCTGCGGGGTCGGGCGAGTCGACGGGCGCGAACAGCGCGGTGCTGAGGCGGCCGTTCGTGCCTCCGGGGGTCGTCTGCCACTCCTCGTAGCGCACCAGTGTGTGGTCACCGGTGGCCACAACCCGTCTGACATCCCGGATATCTATCCCGAACTGGTCGTAGCTGTCGTACTGCTCTCGAATCCCCGCGAGCACCGTCTCTCGGCTGTCGACCGTGCCGTCGGGGGCGACTCGCTCGAACGAGGCGTCGAGCGCGCGCTCGACGCGGTCGAACTCCGCGCGGGTCGACTGTCCACGGTACCAGCGGGTAAAAACCGCGTGGAGTGTCTCGATTTCTCGGCGACAGACCGCGAGTGGTGGCACACGCCGGCTTCTGTCGCCGCCGGATTATGCCTTTCCCCGCGACAGCCGCGACACTCGGTGGGCCGACGACCGTCGAGGGTGAGTTCTATCCGGTGTCTTTTTCACGGGCAGATTTCCATCTCCGGTAGGCAGCGGACCCTGGTCACTGGTATCAGCTATGGATAGCACAGACCGGACAGTCGCCGACGGGAGTCCGTGGCGGCGTCTCCCGGGCGGCGAGTGGATTCGTGTGCGGTTCACCGTCGACAGTCGCGCGCTCGCGGCCCTTCGAGTCACGCTCGGTGTGGCGCTGTTGCTCGATTTGCTCCACCGCGCACAGTACATCGAACTGTTCTACACGAACGAGGGGGTCTATCCGCTCGGGGCCTTCGAGGCTACCTACACCGAGTTCAACGGCGTCTCGGTGCACGCGCTCTCGGGGGCGTTGTGGGTCCAGCAGGCGCTGTTCGTGCTCGCGGGACTGCTCGCGGTGGCGCTGGTCGTCGGCTACCGGACGCGACTGGTCGGGGTGTTGTCGCTGGTCCTGCTCGTCTCGTTACACGGCCGGAATCCGGCAGTTCTCAACGGTGGTGACCGTCTGCTCCGGGTGCTGTTGCTGGTGGCACTCGTCACGCCACTGGGCGAGCGGTGGTCCGTCGACGCACTCCGGCGCGGGTCGGCCCGCAGGACCGTGACCAGTGCCGGCACCGCCGCGCTGCTGGTCCAACCGGTCGTGGTGTTCGTCTCGAACGCCGTCCAGAAACACCGGGGTTCGACGTGGTACGCCGGCGACGGACTCGAACTCGCGCTCAACAACGAGGCGATATCTGTCTTTCTCGGCGACGTGCTCGTCGACGTTCCCGCTCTGGTGACGGTACTCAACTACGCGTGGGTGACGCTGCTGGCCGGGTCGGTCGTTCTCCTGTTGCTGTCGGCGGGGTGGCCACGCGTGCTCGCCACCTTCGCCTATCTCGGCGCGTTCGCGGGGATGGCGGCGACGATGGCCGTCGGCCTCTTTCCGCTCGCGCTCGCTGCCTCGGTGGTGCCCTTTCTCGCGCCGCCGTTCTGGGACGCGCTCTCCCGACGACTGCCCGCTCCCGTCACCAACCGCCGCCCGGCGACTCCGCCCGGTGTACTCGGGAAGCCACCAGTCGAGCGACGACTGCTCGCTGGCCTGCGCGAGCGCGGGCACGGAACCCTCGCGTCGGCCGCCCGCGGCTACGCCGGGGCGCTGTTCTCGGTGCTGGGTGTGCTCGTGCTCGCGTGGATACTCCTCTTTGCCGCGACCAGCGCGACCGGCGTCGAGATTCCAAACGCCGACTCGCTGAACCAGCAGGAGTGGGGGGTGTACGCGCCCGACCCTCCGAGGTCCTACAGCTGGTACGCCGTCGAGGCAGAGCTCGCGAACGGGTCGACAGTCGCGGTCGACGGCGACACGGTGTCGTTCGACCGGGCCGACGGGACCGCACGCGGGTACGAGAGTTTCCGGCACCGCAAGCAGATGGCGGCCGTGCGCGACTCCGGAGACGGCGACCCGCCGGGGCGTATCGCCACCAGTTACGCCGAGTGGGCCTGCAGACAGGCCGGCGACCACGGCGACCCACGGCGTGTGACCCTGTTTCGGCTCTCCGAGGAGATTCGCCCCGACGGTGAACCCGGGGAATCGCGTCTCTCTGTCGTCCTCGAACGAGACTGTGGGTAGTCCCGTGTGGCCGACTCCCGGACTGCGCCCCCGTTTCAGTGGTCGGGACTCGCGGGCGGGGCCGGCAGTGTCCGTCTGGACCACACGGCCCGGCAGACGGCACGACCCGCCGGTTACGATATGTCGACAGGTGTCTTGACGATGGTCACCGGTCGGTCGGAGGTCTTGGTGACGCGGTCGGCAACACTGCCCAGCATCTGTCGGTACTCGCCCGGCCGGTGTTTCGAGCCGATGATAGTCAACTCGATTTCTGCTTCGTCCATGTACCGAAGAATCTGCTCGTGTGGGACGCCACGGCGCAGGACCGTCGTCGTCTCGACGTCCATCTCCTCGGCGGTGTCTGCAACCTCCCGGATGGCCTCGCGGCCGGCCACGTCGAGGGCGTGTTCCAGCCCCTCGGAGCCGTGGACGTACTCGTCGCCGGGGTAGGAACTGTACGTCTCCGCGTCGACGACGTGGAGCACGTGCAGTTCAGAGTCGTACCGGTCGGCCGCGTCGATGGCGTGCTCGATCGCCTTGTCGAGACCGGCGCTCGTGTCGACCGGCAACAAGATCGGGTCGTACATTGACTCCTGTATTTCTCACAGAGGAACAAGTAGGTTGTCCCCGGTCTTTTCACGCTGTGAAACTGCCGCGGTCGCGGGTCGAAACTGTAAACGATTGTGGGTATTTAGGTAGAGAGACGTTCACGTACGAGATGCTGTATGCAGGTGTCACACGCTGTCGGTCGGAGACGGCGACGCCGGGGACGGGAGACCCCCGCGAGCGCCCGCGGTGACTGTGCAGTCGATGTCGGAGCCCGCTCTTTCTGCGCGGAGGACAGCCAACTGGCACCCGGGCGACCGGCCGCTGTTGAACTTTCTGACGGCCACAGCGACCCCGGCCGTCGCCAGCGCGCGACCCCGTGACCGGTCGGGACTCCCGTCCCGGCGGTCCACACCGGTTGCCCACCACAGAACCACCGAGCGACGGCCACGGTGTCGACTGCTCGCGCGTGACTCTCGCCCGCACGCGAGTTCGAACCCACGGCCCCGGTAGCGACGAGTGGACCCCACGCGCCGTGGGGCCGGCGACGGCGGGGGCGCACACTCCCGACAGGTGTCGACCGGCGCTCGCAGGAGTTGTCGACGAGACAGAACTACCGTCCGACCCGGCGCCGTACTGCGTTTTCGGGCCGAGAAAACGCTGGTCTCACACCGCTAAACTGTGGAGTGTCACCAACCTTTATACTTGAATACCCACATACTGTTATCGCAACATGCAGATAAAAGACCTACTGACAGACGACGACGCAGTCAGCCCCGTCATCGGGGTCATCCTGATGGTCGCCATTACCGTTATCCTGGCGGCTGTCATCGCGGCGTTCGTGCTCGGACTGGGCGACACGAACTCGGTGGCACCGAACACCTCCTTCGACATCAGTTACAACGAGACGACAAACGGCGCGATAGATATCCGGGTGTCGAGTGGTGACACGGTCAACTCTGACCGGCTCAGTTTCACTGGAGATATTTCCAGTGCCAGCAGTCTCGAAGGTGCGTCATGGACCGATACACTAAGCGGCGGTACAACCGACTTGCAAGCCGGAAGCAGCACAACTATAGGTGCTAGTCAGTCACCGGTCAATGCAGAGGACATCGCTCCTGACTTCCTCTTGGAGGTAACGTTCACCTCCGAGAGCGGCGATACCTCCTCGGTCATCGCTAGCCGGGAAGGCCCAGAGCGGTAACACCACACCACACCCCGACCCACTTTTTTATTGGCTCCGTCCCGAGTCACGACTGAACCTGTGGGCACTACGCCACGGGACAGAATAGGCGCTTCCAACCCGATATCCAGTCGGGATGATACTTTGTTTTGCGTATCAAGTGGCGTGAGTACCGCCACACGCCCGACCCGACGCCGTACTGCGTTTTCGGGCCGAGAAAACGCTGGCTTCACACCGCTAAACTGTGGAGCGTCCCTAACCTTTATTATCGAATCTCCATACGTTGCGAACGCAACATGCAACTAAAAGACCTACTGACAGACGACGACGCAGTCAGCCCCGTCATCGGGGTCATCCTGATGGTCGCCATTACCGTTATCCTGGCGGCTGTCATCGCGGCGTTCGTGCTCGGACTGGGCGACACGAACTCGGTGGCACCGAACACCTCATTCGAATACGAGTACAACCAATCAACACAAGGCTCAATTGACGTCCGAGTGGCGAGCGGTGATACGTTCAATTCGGACCGAATCACTTTCACTGGCGCTGAACTTCCGGACAGCGTTGAAGGCGAAGACTTCACTGCCGCACTCGGAGGTACTACTGACGTGACTGCAGGAACCAGCGTAGTCGTAGGTAATATTTCTGTTGATGGCAGTAGTACTACGATCTCCGGAAACACTGTTGGCGGCACAACTGACGCTGATGTAATTCCACCGGACTATCTCTTGGAGCTGACGTTCACCTCCGAGAGCGGTGACACCTCCTCGGTCATCAGTACCCGGGAAGGTCCGAATCGGTAACGCCACACCACACTCCGACTCACTTTTTTTATCGGCTCCGCCCCGAGTCACGACTGAACCTGTGGGCGTGACACTCTGAGACGAGTTCTCTCGGCGGGAGCGAGGAGGAGGCGAGCGCCACGGCGTGTGGACGGCGCGTGATACCCTCCAGTGTCCGGTCGGGGTACGTGGTCGACACCGCCGGTCGGTCTCCGCGCCCGGACCACGTCGGTGCCCGACTGTGGCGGCGAGAGTCACGGGCGCCGGCGTTCCTGCCCTCACGAGAGAGTGAACGCCACGACTATGACGAGTGCCTTATTGCTCTACGTCGAGTACTAAAAATATGCAGTTGGAGCAGTTGTTGGTGAACGAACGTGTAGTGAGTTCTGTCATCGGGGTCGTCCTGATGGTAGCGGTGACGGTCATCCTCGCGTCAGTGATTGCGGTGTTCGTTTTCGGAACGTTCGACACGAGTGAGTCCCCGCCGAGAACGACGTTCACCTTCGACTACGACGAACAGACAGAGAAGATAGAGGTTCTCGTGGTGGGTGGTGACCAGTTCGACGCCGAGCAGGTGACCTTCGAGGGGGCGGGTTTCGGCGCGAACGAGACCGGCGAGTCCTGGGCGAGTATCGTTCGCTCGAATCCCGGGTCGACGGGAACCACCACGCAGGTGACCGGCGGCGACACGGTGACGCTGACACAGGCCGACTCCGATTACCTCCTGGAGGTCGTCTGGACCGCGCCGGACAGTCAGTCGTCGTCGGTCATCGGCAGCAGAGCTGGCCCGGACAGGTGACCGGCGTCGCCAGCCACTGCTGTCTTGCCCGCGCTCGCCCCGCTCTGTTTTTTGTTACCACGATTGGGGCTGTGTGTCACCGTAACCGACCGAGCAGTTGGTAGTCGTCGTCGGGGTCGTATCGCCGGAACAGGAGGCTGTTCGCCAGCACCGACACGCTGGAGACGGCCATCGCCGCCGCGGCGAGCACGGGCTGGAGCAGTCCCAGCGAGGCCAGCGGAATCATCGAGGTGTTGTAGCCAAGCGCCCAGACGAGATTCTGCCGGACTTTCCGGAGGGTTGCATCCGAGATGCGGATCGTCTTCACCACGTCGAGTGGGTCGTCACGCATCAGCGTCACGTCCGCGGCCTCGATTGCGACGTCGGTGCCCGACCCGAGCGCGGTGCCGACGGAGGCCACCGCGAGTGCGGGGGCGTCGTTGACGCCGTCGCCGACCATCATCGCCTGCCGGCCCTCGCTTTGAATCTGCTCGACGGCATCCGACTTGTCTTCGGGGAGCACCCCCGCGTGGACGTTGTCGGGGTCGATGCCCACCTGTTCGGCGACGGCACGCGCCGTGCGCTCGTTGTCGCCGGTGAGCAGCGTAACATCGATACCGCGCTCGTGCAGGGCCGTCACCGCGGCGGCGGAGTTTGGCTTGACCGTGTCGGCGGCCGCGACGACACCCACGAGTTCACCCGTCTCTGCGCCCGCGGGGACGCGTCCGACGAGCATCGCGGTTTTTCCCTCCGCCTCCAGTTGCGCCATTGTCTCTCGCGCCGGCGCGGGGTCGACGGAACTGTGTTCGAAGAGAGTCCGGTTGCCGACCAGCACCTCGCTGTCGCCGAGGGTCGCGCGCACGCCCTGACCGGGCGTACTCTCGAACCCTGTCGGGTCCTCGATGTCGAGTCCCCGCTCTCGTGCGCCCTCGAGGATAGCCGCCGCGAGTGGGTGTTCGCTCCCGGTCTCTGCGGCCGCCGCGAGCGCGAGCAGTTCCTCCTCGGGGCGCTCGCGGGCGGCGACCTGGCCGCCATCCGCCTGCGCGCCGCCGTCGGTGACCCTCTCACCGTCGAGAGCAACCACGTCGGTCAGTTCCATCTCGCCGCGGGTGAGCGTCCCCGTCTTGTCGAAGACCACGGTATCGACGTCTTTCGCGCGTTCGAGCACGTCACCACCTTCGAACAGGATACCGTTCTGTGCGCCAAGCGTGGTGCCGACCATCGTCGCGGCGGGTGTCGCCAGTCCGAGCGCACAGGGACAGGCGATCAACACCGCGGAGGCGAAGACGACGACCGCGAACTCGAAAGTCGAGACGGTGCCGCCGACCGGGCCGCCGGCGACCTGGCCCCACAGCGGGAGCGCGTCGACAACCCCCGCGAGTGCCCCGGGGAACAGAGCCCAGACGACGCCCCAGAACAGCGCGTTGGCGATGACTGCCGGGACGAAGTACGCGGAGATACGGTCTGCGACGTTCTGAATCTCCGGTTGGCGCGACTGTGCCCGTTTTACCGTCGAGACAATCTGCTTGAGGGCGGTGTCCTCGCCGACTCTGGTGGCCTCGACCACCACTACCCCGTTCTCGTTTATCGTCGACCCGACCACCTCGTCGCCGGCGGATTTCTCGACGGGGACAGACTCGCCGGTCACCATCGACTCGTCGACGGCAGAGTGGCCCTCCACGACGACGCCGTCGGTCGGAATCTTCTCGCCCGGGCGGACCTTCATCCGGTCGCCGACCGCGACCTCCTCGAGCGGGACCTCGCGTTCCTCGCCGTCGACGAGAATCGTGGCGGTCTCTGCTTCCACCTCCAGCAGCGTCCGGAGCGCCTCGCCGGCCTGCCCCTTCGAGCGGGCCTCCAGATAGTTGCCAAGCGTGATGAACACGAGAATAAACGCCGCCGTGTCGAAGTAGAGTCCGCCGGCGATCAGTCCGAGCAACACCGCCACCGAGTAGACGTAGGCCGTCGAGGAACCGAGCGCGATGAGCACGTCCATGTTGGCCCGGCGGTTGTTGACCAGCGCGCGGTAGGCGTTGCGGTAGAACTGCCAGCCAAGCACGGCCTGGATTGGCGTCACCAGCAGGAAGGCAATCCAGCCGTGACCGACGCCAAAGACCGACTCCGGGACGAGACTCCCGCCGACGAGGAGGCCATCCAGCATAAAGACGAGCAGTGGAACCGAGAGCACGACGCCAAAGAGCGTGAGCCGCAGTTGCCGGCGAATCTCCTCGTTCCGGGCGGCGTCGACGGCGTCGTCGCTCTCCTGTGCGGTCGCATCCTCGGCCTCGCGGACCGGCGTGTAGCCGGCCGCCTCGATGGCGTCGTGGAGGTCCGCGAGCGACGCCTCCGCCGGGTTGTAGGTCACCTGTGCCTCGTCGGTGGCGTAGTTCACCTCCGCGTCGACGACGCCCGGCCGGGATTCGAGCGCCGCCTCGTTCGTCTCCGCGCAGTTCGCACAGGTCATATCCGTAATGGCGATGGTCACCGTCTCCGAGACAGCGGTGTAGCCAGCAGCCTCGACAGCGTCGTAGAGTTCACCCAGCGAGACCGCGTCCGGGTCGTAGGTCACGGTTCCCTCGTCGGTGGCGAAGTTGATATCGGCCTCAGAGACGCCGTCGAGGGCATCGAGACTGTCGGCGATGGTCGCCGAACAGTTGGCACAGGACATCCCCGTGATATTGAACTGTGTCGTTCGCTCTGTCATAGCTGTACATACGGTTCCCACCCTTAGGCCACTTTCTGCTCGGAAAGTTCGGCTGTGGACACCCGGTGGCTTTCGTTTCCAAAGCGACCCTCCGGCCGTCGACCTACGCCTGTTCGTCGAGGCGCTGGTAGCGTTTCTCGAACTGCGAGAGACAGGAGGGACAGCAGAAGTGATAGACATCGCCGCCGATGCGGGCAGTTTCACCCTCGCTGTCGACCGTGTTGTTACACTCGGCACAGGTGAGCGCGAACGCGGAGCCCTCGATAGAGGGGGTCCACTCGCTCTCGTCGACGAGTGTCACCGAGTAGTCGTCGAGTTCACCGTCCTCGAACAGGTCCAGCACCCAGCTCCGGACGTGCTGTCCGTCGACGCGGGCGTAGAACCAGAGGTCACCGGCCGCCGTCACGAACACGTGTTCGACGCCGTCAGCCGCGCTTACACGCTCGCGTGCGCCAGGGAGCGCGGCAGCGGCGAGTTCGACCCGGACTAACACCGGGACGCCAGCGCGTAACTGCGCCCGGTCGATGTCGACCGTGAACCGGTTGATGACGCCGCTCTCGGCCAGTCGGTCGACACGGTCCGACACCGCCGGCCCCGACAGTCCGACCTGCTCGCCAATCTCGCTGAACGGACGGCGGGCGTCCTCTGCCAGCAAGGAGAGAATCTCCACGTCAGTCTCGTGTGAACTACCCCTGCCTACTCAGCCGCCTACGGCGGCCTCCTTGAGGCAGGGGCTTCCTGTTTCAACGACGCGACTTGCAGACACGGCAAGCGTGTCCACAGCGGTCGCAGTCTCCGCAGGCGTTGCTTCGGAGTGAACCACTCCTAATGCTTCCAGACCACGAGACAACACGTTCAACGACGCGTTCAAATCTCTATCAACCTCGAACCCACAACTTGGACAGGAATGCTCGCGCACCCATAGTGGTTTCTCAGACTCAACACCGCACCGAGCGCACTCTTTAGTCGTCCCTTCAGGCGGCACTTGTACGACGTGACAGCCGTTCTTCTCGCCGTGGTGTTCAAGTATGCTGATGAAGTCACGCCACCCAACCTCCGCCTTGTTCCGACTATTCTGGTGGGACTCCAGCATTCCTTTCACGTTCAAGTCTTCGACGAACACGGCGTCGTACTCGGTCGTGTAGAAATGCGCCAGTTTGTGTTTGAAGTCTCGCTTCTTGTTCGACATTCGAGCGTGGACTTCAGCAACTCGTCGGCGTTGTTTCTCCCAGTTGTTTGACCTGTGTTCTTTCCGTGAGAGAGCGCGTTGCTCACGATGGAGCCGTTCCCTGTCACCAGATAGGTCAAGCCGATTCACGGAACGTCCGTCTGAGTCGTGAGTGAAGTTCAACACACCGAGGTCAACCCCAACACAATCCTCTGGGTCAATATCGTCCACGTCGGGTTTGTCAGGTTGTTCTGTTTCGATGCAGAATGACACGTACCACGCGCCAGTGGGTTCTTTTTTAACCGCGACTTCTTTGATGGTTTCGTGGGCTGGCAAGTCACGGTGGAGTCGAATAGGAATCTCACAAGTCTCGCCGTTGAGTTTCTTCAGGGTCAAGAGTCCACGTCCGTTTGGGCCACTCTTCTTGTCAAGTTCGAAGCCCGATTGACGGTACGTGAACGACCGAAACTCTCGTGGTGCCTTCCAGTTTAACGACCCAACATTGTACCCAGCGTCTTTGAGTTTCCCGAGGTTGTTGATGTTGTCTCGGATGCGTTCGACGGCTTTCTGCAACACGGTTGAGTAGACGTTGTTGAGGGCACTCCACCAGTCTTTGAGGTTTGGGATGGTGTCCCGAACTTGCCAGACGCGTTGACGGAGTGTGCCAGCGTCTTCTGGAATGTCGTTGAACTCTGTGAGAGCGTGATTGTACAGTTGCCGTACCGTGTTCCGCGTCCAGTCTAATGCTTCTCGCTGGTCTGTCGTGGGGAACAAACGGTAGCGGGGACTGTACTTCATCACACTTGGATTTGATCCACATTTGTAGTTTATTAAATGTATTGATTGAGTGTTTGAACGCGTGTCGAGCGATTCATCCCCACCCTACTCGCTCACCTTCGGTTCTCTCCTTGAGGGTGGGGGCTTCTCTTACAGCCCGCTAAATCGCGCATACAGGCGGTACTCGCCTCAGCTACAACACTGTTTCCCGGGCGCGACCGGAGCCAGTTGTTGCGAAGCGGGAGTTTTTATACGTTGACCGGTCAACCCACTGGCAGAACGATGGCTGAGGACTTGTTCAGCGAGGTGCCCCGCCGCGGGTTGCTCGCACTGACCGCCGGGTCACTGGTCGGAACGGCTGGTTGTCTCGGCGGCGACGACACGGACACCACCGGACAGAACGGCACAGACGGTGACTCGGGCGGCCCCAACAGCACTGGCGGACCCGACGGCAGCGACCCGGACAACACGGGGGACGGTGACTCGGAGGAGGGTGGTCCCGACGCCGGAGCCGGTGACTCCACCTCACAGGTCCGACTCCAGTCTGTGTCCGCCGCCACAGGCCCGTTCCCGCTCACACGCGACGCACCCGCCGACCCACTCACCACCACCGCCACAGTCGCCAACACAGGCGACGCCAGCGGCACCCTCGACCTGACGGTCAGCCTCACCCGCGACAGCGACACCGACCCCACCGCAACGACCACTACCACCGAACAACTCCCTGCCGACACCGACCAGACACTCACCCTCACCGGCAGCGACGACGCCCTCCTCGGTACTGTCGTCCCCACACTCTCTCCCGGCGACTACACCCTCACCGTCAGCACTCCCGACACGACACGCACAGCAACCCTGACACTCACTGCGCCTCCCACCGCCGCCCTCGGCGGCCTCCAACTCGACGGCCAGCCCACAGCCACCGTCCCACAGAACGCCCCGCCAGTCACCGTCACAGCCACGCTCACCAACGCTGGCGGCCAGGACGGCACGTTCAGTGTCGCCCTCCAAGCGGGCACCACCGACACGGCCACCAGTACCGGCGACGACAGCCCACTCCCGATTACTGCCACCGACTCACAACCACTCGCCGCCGGGTCAAGCGCACAACTCCAGTTCACCGTCCCGGTCGAGTCGTTCCCGCTGGCGACTCATCCTGTCACAATTACTGCTACCCCCAAGGACGCCACACCAGACGGCCAACAGCCACCGGCCCGGCAGGATACTATCGAGACAGACCTGACCGTCGAACTCCCTCCCGCCTCGGTCACGGTCGAAACCTACACCCAAACCGACAGTGAAGACCACTTCGCCACTGGCGGCACACTCGAACTGCTCGACGAAAATGGCGATACACTGGCCACTCACGACCTCGGACAGAGTGCCATCACCAAATTCGAGGAGGAGGTTTCCAACGGCAAGGAGTACACGCTTCGGACCGACAACGTCGACCAGGGGGCCTACCCCGACGGTGAAACAACAGTCCAGCCAGCCGGTGAGACGACTGTCAAACTGGTAACGGCCTACGAGTTCAACGGCGTCGACTCGTACAACTACGTCGGCTACGCATACTCACCAAACGAAACACCCGAAAACACGATTCAGGCTCCTAATGAGTGGTTCATGCGCGGGACGCACGCTGCCGACGACGATCATCTCGCCCAGTGGGACAGTCCCAATGCGCGAGACAAAATCCCGGTCGATGGGGAGATTCACGACCACGAGACACCGCTGTTCGACCTCGTACCCGTCGACCGACGGACAGCTCCGGTAGGACAGCTCGTAATTGATAATAAGGGATACGGCCGGTCACTGCGAAGAAATGACCGGGAGTGGAATGCTCGTCCCGACGTTCCACAGGATATCGCCTTCCACCCAGACAGTTCATATGGCGAACCATGGCCAGAACAGCCACTCACGGCATACACGGACGCTGACCCCGAAATACAGCAATTTGAGGGGAAAGAGAACCGATTTGAGAAGACTGTCCACAGGTATGACGTGACCGTTGAGGGGACCTACCCCGAGTCAACAGCGTACGTCGACCCAGAGACAGGACACACTCTCAGATGGCAGGCCTCAAACACTCTTTTCGGTAATAAAGACAGCAATGGTCACGAGATTTGGGAGTTTACTAGTCTCGGGGAGATTCCGTCACTCTCTGTAAGCGATCTCGACCTTGTTGATCCACAACCGCCGTTATCGCCGTTCTGAGGTACCGAATATAATTATTTCTTTGGCTTGCCTCCGCCTTCGTCGTCTTGCCCGATAACTTCGAATGTCCACTCTCCGGGGCTTATCGCGTTTGTGCGGAAGCCCTGTGCAGCGTCCACGACAGTCTCGTCAATTGCGATTCCCTCGTAGACCTCAACTCGCGGGTTAGTAACTGTTCTCGTTTCTCCTTCTGGAATGTCCCAACTCTCTGTGCCAAACTCAAGGGTTCCTGGGCTGATCTCGGTAATGCTTCCACGCCACCTTCCTTCGTCCCCTTGGTTAGGGGTAGACAAATCCTGGTATAGCGGGGAGTTCGAGAACGAGAGCGCGTCGTATGGGGGGCGGTAGGCGCTGTCGGTGAACCCGTGGCAGGGGTGACTGGCAGGGAGGTCGACACTCCTGTCGGGGCAGTCGGAGGGCTTGCCTTGCACGTAGTCTGCGAGTGCTTTCCAGTTTGAATAGACGAGCATAGTGATTGGATCTCCTTCTTCTACCGTAATCGTCTGGTCAAGTTTCTTTGAGCCCCCCAAGAGGTCTCTCTTGCTGTAGTCACCCTGCATGAATCTGTAGTACTGTGCTATGGTTCCAAGTATGCCTGCTCCCTCCAGCGATGAGCCGAGACTCTCTATCTCGTTGTCTTCGATATCGAACTGTGGAGCGTTGGTTACTGCCTCTCCGAGATCTCCGAACCCTGAACCGTCTGTCGTGTAGGCAAACGCCACTGAGAGTGGCCTGGGAGCAGGGGCGTTCAGCGGGTAGTCACCGCTGATGACATCGTCTGCCAGCCCCAGTGGGTCGCCATCAGTTTTCGTGACTGTCAGATCGGCACGATTCTTCGGGCCCGTGAATTGTGTGCCCCGTGTCCCCAGCACTTTCGTCGTCACGTCGTTCAGACTGTCTCGTGTGCTGAAGTCTAACCCCGACTCGCCTGTCAACAACAGTGTCCGGTTTGCCCCGTCAAAGGCAACGTGGCTCTTCCAGCTATCCTGTCCAAAGGACAGTTCGAGCGAGACACCAGAGATAGTGCTGTTGACTTGCACCTCGTAGGAGTTTTGTGCCTCGTCTCCTGGTGCCAGCGCAAGTGTGTCACTGGCGACTTGTGTTCCGTCTTTGCGGAGCGTCAGCGTGTGCGTCCCATCACGGTCCCCACGGTTTGCGAGGGCCGCCTCGACAGTAATCTCTGGCGTGTCCCCCTCCAGGTCTGTCGTCACGTCGACGTTCTCGACCTGTGCACTCCGCGTGCTGACGGCTGACTCTGCAATGTACGTCTCTGTGGCAGTGTCGTGTGCGTAGGGGATGTATCCGAACGTCTCCGGAGTGTCGATGCTATCGCCAACGTTAGGTGGATCAGCACCCGTCTTGACTGTGACCGACGTTGTCGGGGCAAAATTGACTTGTTCGTTACCGAACTCTCCACCTGTGTTGAGCGTGACTGTCCGTGACTCACCGGGAGCGAGTTGTATCTCGTTGTATCGGGTGTTAATAAACGGTGTCTGGCCGTCAAGGACGAGCCCGAGAATGGTCGTGTTCGTCGTCTCGCCCGTGTTCTGTACTGTGACCTCGGCTTTCAGTTTGCCGGTGTAATCGTTCGCGTCTGGATTCAGGCCGTTGTACTCTGTCTCCATATTGGTAATCTCGAACGACTCAGAACTACCACTGGTATCTGATGGCACCTGCCCGCGTGGGGTTTTGAACGTTCCTGTGCCACCAGTGTACTGGGAGTTGTCTACTGAGAGTGTGAGTTTGTGACTAAACATATACGGACCCTCACCGTCAGGATATGGCTGGATGAATTTTATGAAACTCAGTATACTATTAAGCCCACCGCTACCTATATTATTTCTGCTCACGTTGAATGTGATTGTCTGTGTTGTTTGTTCGCCTGGAGCAAGTTCGTACTGTTTCTGTTCTGTGTCTCTGTTCGGTGCGCCAAATCCGACTGAGGTTGTCTGGATATCTGGAACCTTTGCTGTTACACTGCCACTTTCGGTTTCGGTCCCGTCATTTGTGAGCGTGTAGGTCACGTTGATGAGTTTTCGTGTATAGTACCACGAGTTACCGTTTGTAACATTATTTATCAGCTTGGCATCTGTCGAGACATTCCTAACTGAGAGTGCACTCACCGACAACGCCGCGTCGGTTCTGACAAGTGTACTCGCTCGGTCGTCGACACGGACGAGGCCACCGCTGTCCGTGTGAATCCCCACTTGCGCGCCCAGTATCTTGCTCGATTGGACACCAACTTGGTTTTTCTCGACGGTAACGGTTGTTGACTCGCCCGGTGCGAGGACTCCTGTTGGTTTGCTTTGTTTCACGTCACCGTCGAGTGTGAGTCCAACCGTGGCACGTGCTGGTTCAGTACCCACGTTCTCGACCGTGACATCTACTTCCGGACTGGGAACCGTCCCCCGCTCTCGTGGTGTGCCGTGGCTGATGTCGTGGCCGGTTATCTCGAACTCGGCATCGCGCAGGACTGTAATGCGGTCCGGTGAGAGTGGACTGTAGTACAGGTTCTCGGCCACGTCGACCGTCGAGTTCTGGCCTGTGATACGAAGCGGGTAGCCCTTCGAGACGTTCTCGTTGTACGTCTTGCTGACCGCTTGCTGGTCGACGTCAAGATTGTGAACGTCGCTGACGACACTCGTGAACGTGCTGTTGCGATACCAGCTGTGGGTTTGGGCGTCCCCGGCCGTGTCGTTGTTCGCTGTGGTCAGTTGGGTACTGGCTTGCCCACTGGAGAGGTTACTGAACGCCTCGTACTCGCTTTGTTCGAACTGCGGGGTCATCGCTTGCTGGAACTCGGCCACACTGTCGAACGCTGTTGGGTCGTACGGATAGACCACGTACAACTGCGCTGGTGTTGTTCTTGCCAACGGAAGCGTGTACGAACCGGCGGTGCCAAACACCTGCGGCGACGGAGTGGTTGCGTTGCCGGGCACACCCGTGATGGTCGGTGACTTGTTGTAGCTGGTCAGTCCCACCGCCACGGTATCGCTGCCGGTCAGCACCGTGTCGGTCAGGGGCGTGTCGGCGGGCCCGACAGACAGGTTCAGTCTCCCTGTGCCGTAATCGACACCCGTCAGTCGAATCGCTCCATCCGCGCGTTCCTCCGCGCCGACGGCCCTGCTGGTGTTGGTCTGTGCTACAATCGCGTTGTTCGTCGAGAGCACGTCGTCGAGCGGCCCGGGGACGACGGCACCGAGTGTGCGCGTCTCTACGAGTCCCTCGCGTTCCTCGTGGACGTACCCGATATCCAGCGTCGTCGTCGCCGTCGTCGTCTCGTTGAGGCCGATTCGGTCGGCCGCGATGTCGACAGAGAGAGAGTGCGCGGCGAGTCCGACGATAGGCACGCTCTCGACGGCGGTGTGTGCGTATTCGACGCCGGCGAGAGGGTAGCTTGCTCGCAGTTCGAGCGGGTCGCCAGGCGCTGTCGGTCTCTGCGGGTCGAGGGTCACTCCGGCAACATCTGAGTTGTCACTGGTGGCACGAGCGTCGGGACTGGCCCGCCCGGGGTTTGCGCCGAGTCCCGCCACGTCGCCATCTGGTGCGACGATAGCGTGTGTAGCACGGGTGGTGACCGTGTCTGTCCCCGCACCGCCGACGTAGGTGGCAGTCGTCGCGACCCTGTACCCCGACCGGTTGGTCAGGAGTACCTCGGTACCGTCGACGGTGTCGGTTTCGACGGTGACCGAGAGGTTCTGAACCGGGTCGAACAGTAGTTCGTCCGTCGTCGTCCTGAAGGTGCGGTTGCCCGGCGAGTTGTAGACAGCCTCGACGGTGACGACCTGTTGGCCGCCAGTGGGATAACTGGTCGGGACGAGCACGGGCAGACCCGAGCGTGTTTCGATGGTCGCGACACTAGAGCCGTTCGTGAGGGTGTAACTGGTCGCGCTGGTCACGTTCTGTCCGGTACCGGTCCCGGTGTAGGCGGTAGTCGTAACCGGATACCCTTTTGTCTCGTTGACCAACAGTCCGGACCGTGTTCCAATCTGGTCCGTGTCGACGGTCGTTTCGATGCGCTGGACCGGCACGACCCGCAGTGTGTGGCTGGCGAGCGTCGAGAGTCCGGTCCTGTCACGGACCGCGGCGGTGACAGTGTATCGCCCTGGCCGGTCGAAACGGACCTGTTGGCTCCAGAATCCCTCCTCCGATGTGAAGAGACTGGCCCGCAGTTCGCCGTCCACGCGCCAGGTCACCGACCGGAGCGGATGGGTCTGTGGCTGTGCGGAGAGGTCGATACGCCCCGATTCGCCGACCGCGAGCGTCTCCGGCCCGCGCAGGGAGGCCTCGGGGGGGTCGCGCTCGCCGACAGAGACGTACAGCGTGTCCGAACTCTGCCGGCCGTTCGAGTCCGTGACCGTGACCGTCACGGCGTACGTTCCGGGCTTTCGCGGGACGAATCTCGTGTCGCGACACTCCCGACAGGCCGGTCGTGCGGTGGTGTTCGCCGGCGGAGTAATCTCCCACTCGTAGGCGACGATCTCGCCTGCCGGTGCGCGGGAGTCACCGGCGTCGAGCGGGACAGATTCGTTCTGCAGGACCTCCCGGTCGAGTCCCGCGTCGGCCAGCGGCGGTTCGCCATTCTCCGGTGTCCTGTTTTGCTGCCGTGTCTGTTCCGAGAGCGCCTGCAACTGCTCCGAGACGGCCAACGACTGCGCCGTGTTGTCGTGCAGGGTCGGTGCTACACTGCCGCCGGTTGCGGGACTCACCCCACCAGGGCCACCGGCGGCGACTGTTCCACACGCACCCGCGAGGAGCGCAAACCCACAGACGGCCACGAGGACGCGCCACAGACTGGTTCCCGACATCGATTGGGCCGGGATTGTCCCGTTCACTAATAAAAAATTCCGGATTCAGTCAGGATGAGTGACTAAAAAAGTCGGGCGGTCGAGGGAGAAACGGTGAGAGAGGATTACTGCCGGCTCTCTCGCTCGATTTCCTCGAAGGTGGTGAACAACTCGTCGGCGTTGTCGAGCAGACGACCGGCACGCGCCCGGAGCCGGCTGGCGCGTTCGCTGCTCTCTTGGTATGTCTCGTGGTCGTCGCGCTCGTCGGCCGGCACCTCCGCCTCGATGACACTCCGGCGGGATTCGACACTGAAGTACTCGCCGAGCGTCTCGTACCCCAGGATGGTGCACTGCTGTGTGACCGCGGCCCGGATATCCTCGCGTTCGATTGGCTTGCAGAGGTAGTCGTCGAACGGCATATCGAGCACGTCGAACCCAGGGTCGATTGCCGTCACCATGATGACGCGCCCGTCGAACTCTCGCTCGCTGAGTGTCGCGAGCACCTCGTCGCCGGACATACCCGGCATGTGACGGTCGAGCAACACGACGTCGAACTGGTGGTGCTCGGCAGCCGAGAGGGCGTCCTCGCCGTGGTAGACGGTCTCGATGTCACAGAGGCCGCGAAGACGTAACGCGTAGGCGTCTGCAACCTCTTTCTCGTCGTCGACGAGCAGCGCGCGTGGCAGGGCTTGGCCCTCACCAGATTCGTCCATATGCAGTGATTACCTCACCGTACAGTTCAACCGCCGTCATTAAAATAGCTCCTATCCAGACGTTACCTGCAGTTTCGTTTCCTGCCGTCGGGCGCCGGGTCTGTATTACTAGAGTGGTATCTGGCAGCGGTTTCAGTACCTAGCCTCGGGGCACAGGGGGATGGGGGCCATTGAACGTAATATGTCGAACAATCAGGCGCGAACGCGAAGCACTGGCACGGAGTACGGACAGCGACCACCCCACGGTCACGCACAGAACGTCGTCTCGATTCCCGACGACGACCTGCTCGAGTTGCTGGGCGACGAGTACACCCAGGAGGTGCTGGACGCGGTTATCGACCAGCCCCGCAGTGGTCGTGCGGTCGCCGAGGCGACGACGGTGTCGAAGCCAACGGCGTTTCGACGGCTCAACCGCCTCGAAGAGGCCGGACTGGTGAGGAGTAAACTGTGCATCGACGGAGACGGTCACCACCACGACGAGTACCGCGCGGTCGTCACCGACGTCTCCGTCGAACTGTGCTCCGAGGGTCTCTCCGTCGAGGTTTCTGTCGAACAACCCGCCACAGACGTGCCGGCCAGTCGACCGGCACCCGCCGACGACTGACGCTCCCGTCCTGTCTCCCCCGTCGTCGACCGGGACACTCGGCCCGTAACCGGTCTGGTGGCGGCCGTCTTGGCGCTGGGCTGTGACTCACACCGGGTCGGTCCGGCGCGGTACTACCCAAACGGGTTTGACCGACGCGGCCGAACCAGTGAGTATGTCCCCGACACCAGCAGACGTACCGGTCGCAGACGAGATGCCGATGCTCGGTCTCGGTACCTGGGAGAACAAGCGCCACGAGCAGTGTGCAGAGAGCGTGCGCAGGGCGCTCCAGATGGGGTACCGCCACATCGACACCGCACAGATATACCGCAACGAGGCGGCAGTCGGTGACGGTATCGCCGCGGCGGGTGTCCCACGCGAGGAGATTTTCCTCGCCACGAAGGTCTGGATCGACAATCTCGCGCCCGAGGACGTCCTCGAGTCGACCGCCCAGAGTCTGGACCTGCTGGGGACGGAGTACGTCGACCTGCTGTACGTCCACTGGCCGGCCCGCGAGTACGACCCCGCGGAGACGCTGTCGGCGTTCGACCGACTCCACGAGGAGGAAACGGTTCGCCGGATCGGTGTCTCGAACTTCGAACCCGAACACGTCGACCGCGCCCGCGAGGTTCTCGACGCGCCGGTGTTCGCCAACCAGGTCGAGATTCACCCGCTACTGCCCCGCGAGGACCTGCGAGCACACGCCGCCCAGACAGAGACAGAACTCGTGGCCTACTCCCCGCTCGCACGCGGTGCTGTCCTCTCGGACCCGACACTCGGCGAGATTGCCCAGAAACACGACACGAGCGAGCCACAGGTCGCGCTCGCGTGGCTCCGGGAAAAGGGGATTACGGCAATTCCAAAGGCCACCAGCGAAACCCACATCCGGGACAACTTCGAGAGTCTGGCGCTCACACTCGACGACGAGGACATCGACCGCATCGACAGTATCGACCGCCGGAGTCGCAAGGTCCACCCCGAGTTCGCGCCCGCGGCGTGGTCGTGAGTGCCGGCCGACGACACCGGGTGAGCGTCTGCCGGGTGGCACGGTCGACTGTGGGCTGGTACCCTGAGAACAGAGTCACAGTCGCGCCCAGAGACGGGGGAGTGTCTGTGACAGCCACCGGCGTGGCCCTCACTCGGCGCGGTCGGCCCGGTGTTCGCTGATGAGTCGGTCGACCATCTCGGCGCTTTGCTGGCGTTCGCGCTCGCTGGCACGCTCTCTCCAGTCCTCGATTGCGTCCTCGACATCAGACTCGCGGGCGACCGCGAGTTCGTCCACCTCCTGAACGGTCACCAGTTCGGCGGGGGCAACCGGAATCTCGTGGTCGAACAGCACCCGGTCGGCCATCTCCGAGAGTTGGCCGTTGCGCAGGACCAGCCGTGGTTCGACCTCGGCGAGGCGTTCGGCACTCGACCACCCCGCGCCGCTTGCGTCCCGCAGGAGGACGACGTCGTCCTCGGCGAGTCCGAACCGCTCGTGGGCCGACTCGATGTCGTCGGTGGTGAACTGGTCGACCATCTTGACCGGGACGAGTCCGGCCCGCTTCTCCGAGACGTCGGCGAAATCAGAGTGGTCGAGTTTCCAGAGCTCTTTCAGCCGTTCGAGTTTGCCCTCGAGTTCCTCGACGCGGTCGCGCTCTGCGTCGAGGTCGCGTTCGAGGCGGCGTTTCTCCCGTTCGAGACGCGTGACCTCGCGGCGCTCGCGTGTCTCGCGGCGCTCCTCGCGTCTGGCCTCCGAGAGTTCGGTCTCGTACTCCTCGATCTGCTCGTCGCGCTCGTCGACCTCGCGCTCCAGTCGGTCGACGTACTCCTGGAGTTGGTCGACCTGCCCTTCGAGTTGCCGGATACGCCGTTGCTCGGCCGTCGGTTCGTTGTCGACGTGGTCGTCGTCGCCGTCGTCAGCCTGGTCGTCCTCCGCGAGGTCCGACAGCACCGTCTCGACGGACTCCTCGTCTGCGACGACCCGCTCGATGACCGGTCCCAGGTCCTGCCGCGGGGGGACCTTCGCGGCGACGCGCTCGAACTGGTCGGCGTGGGCGTCGTAGGCCCCCAGCGCCGCCGCGGTGGCGTCGCGCTCGTGGTCGTTGTCGTGGCCGGTTTCGCGGGTCCGGTGTTTCTTCACGTCGACGGCCAGGTCACGGTCGGGTGTCCAGCCGGCGGCGTCGAAACTCCGGCGGATCTGTTCGACAGTCTGTGGCATCGGCGTCACGTCCGCACCGACGAGGATGGGTCGTCCGCGCTCGATTATCCACTCGATTACTGCCGCGGTGTCGGCGGTGCGCGTGCTCATCACGTCGAGTACCTCGCCGTCGAGTCCGACAACCGCCACCGCCGTCGTCGTGCCGGGGTCGACGCCGACGATGACGCGGTCGCGTCGTTTCGCGAGTGGCTGGAACTCGATACCGTCCCGCCGCACCCGCTCGACCTCGACGCGCACGTCACCGGAACGGCCGCTCGAGACCGGAATCTCCTCGGGCCGGGCCTCGACGGTGAACACCGCGTTCGAGAGGCCGCCGTACTTCTCGGTGGCGTCGCGCTCGTACTCGAGAGCGGCATCGTCGAGTGTCGACTCGATTTCGCGGGTGCGTTTCCTGACCGAGCCGTGGATGCGCCGGGTGTAGCGGTCCTCGCTCCAGCCGCCACTGCCCGTCGACCGTCCGCGCGAGACCTTTACCTCGGTCGTGTCGGTGAACGCGGTCACCGCCTGTCCGACGTTGGCCGCCGCGAGGCGGGCCGCGGCCTCGGCCTCTTTCATCGGGTCCTTTCCGTAGGGAACCCCGTGACGGGCGGCGACGCGAGACAGTGGCTCGGGCTGGTGTGCGCCGGTGACCTGAACGAGACGCGTCCCGGCGGGGAGCCAGTCGAGAAACCGGACGAGAGCGTTCTTGTCCTCGGCCAGTTCGTACATGTTGTCGGTGGCGAGAAGCGTCGGTTCGTCGCTCTCGATACGGCGGCGCAGTTTGCGGTAACTGACGACGTCCCGTTCGAGTGAGTCACCGTCGAGTACCACCAGCGCGTACGAGGGCGCGTCGCCGCGTACGTCACCGCTCTGGACATCCACCCCGAAGACGACGGCGTCGAGTGCGGCCGTGCGGTCGCTCACTGTCGACGGGTTAGTGTGCGACTCGTATAAATCTACGGCGGACGCCGCTGTCGGTGGTCCGGTACCGGCCGGGTAGCGGGTGGGTTTTGCCGGCTACCGTGGGCCAGGCGAGACTGGACCGACAGTCGTGTTGTTTCCCGCCGACTGTGTGTCCGGGTGTGGTTCTCGTTCCCGCCCGAAAGTTGAAATTCGCCCGCGTCCACGGACTGGTATGGGCGTTCGCACAGCAGTCGTGTTGGCAGCGGGCGAGGGGGTCCGGCTACAGCCACTGACCAGCAACCGACCGAAGCCGATGTTGCTCGCCGGCAATCGCCCGATTCTCGAACACGTTCTCGACGCGCTCGTCGACGCCGGAATCGAACGGCTCGTCGTCGTCGTCGGCTACCGTCGCCGCCGGGTGCAGGAGCACTTCGGCCCGGAGTACCGGGACGTCCCGGTGGAGTACGTCAGACAGGAGAAACAACTGGGCTCCGGTCACGCGCTGTTACAGGCCCGCGAGGCAGTCTCCGAACCGGTGGTCGTCGTCAACGGTGACCACCTGGTCGAGGGGGCCGCGGTGACAGACGCCGTCTCGGCGTTCGAGACCGACGAGGCCGGCGCCGCGATGGCCGTCATTGAGCGTGACGACCCGAGCAAGTACGGCGCGGTCAGGGTCACGGACTCGAACATCACCGAGATAACGGAGAAACCCGAGACAGACGACTACCGACTCATCAACGCGGGTATCTACGTGTTCGGAGCGTCGGTGTTCGACGCCATCGAGAGGACCCCGCGGGCGGCGGGTGAACTCGCGCTGACCGACACCATCGGCCGCATCGTCGCGCGACAGCGCGTTCGTGCCGTCCGCGTCGGCGGACTCTGGGTCGACGCCACCTACCCCTGGGACCTGCTCGAAGTCACCGAGCGCGTGCTCGAGAGCGGGCGTGCGCCGGAACCAGAGCGCTCCGCGGGCGTCTGGGTCGACAGCGACGCGCTCGTCGCCGGAGACGCCACGCTCCGTCGACCCGTCGTCGTCGGGCCGGACTGCGAAATCGGGCCCAACGCCGTCGTCGGGCCAAACGTCGCACTCGGGCCGAACGCGACCGTCGGAGCGAACGTGACAGTCGAGCGGGCGATACTGGGCGCCGACAGCAGAGTCGACCACGGGTCGACAGTGGTCGACGCGGTGCTCGGGCAGGACGCGTCGGTCGGTGTCGGGACCGTGATTCCCGGCGGTCCGGCAGACGTGCGCGTCGACCAGACGGTGTTCGAGGACCAGCAACTGGGTGCGGTGCTCGCCGACCGGGTGCAGGTCGGCGGCGGCGTAACCTTCGAACCGGGCGCGCTCGTCGGCACGGACGCACGGGTCGGCAGCGGCGTGACAGTTCGTGGTCGGGTGGCAGACGGCGCGGAGGTGGTTCGCTGATGTGTGGCATCATCGGCTGTGTCGGGCGCGGTTCGGAGACACTCGACACGCTCGTTCACGGCCTCGAGAAGTTGGAGTACCGTGGCTACGATTCGGCCGGTGTCGCGCTGGTCGGTGACGACGGACTCTCTGTCTCGAAAACCGCCGGAGAGATCGAGGACCTGCGCGAGCAACTCGACGGACAGGAACTCTCTGGGACGGTCGGTATCGGCCACACCCGCTGGAGCACCCACGGTCCGCCAACCGACGACAACGCTCACCCCCACGTGGACTGCACTGGGACCGTCGCTGTCGTGCACAACGGCATCATCGAGAACTACCAGACGCTCCGGGACGAACTGGAGACAGAGGGCCACGAGTTCCGGAGCGACACCGACACCGAGGTCCTCCCCCACCTCGTGGAGTCGGGACTCGCCGACGGTGTCTCCCCCGGAGACGCCGTCCGGTCGGCGGTCGAGCAGTTGGAGGGGAGTTACGCAATCGCCGCGGTCGTCGCCGGCACGGAACGGGTGTTCGCCGCGCGAAACGACTCGCCACTGGTCGTCGGCGTCGGTGAGAGCGAGGCGGCAAACGGCGGGAAGACGGTGGTGGCTAACGACCAGACGACAGTATCGGGCGAGACTGGCGTCGCGAACGGCGGGGTCGACGAGCACTCCGCGGAGTCACTCTTTCTCGGCAGCGACGTGCCGGCGTTCCGTGAGTTCACCGCGCGCGTGCTCTACCTCGACGACGGCGAGTTCGTGACCATAGACGGCGGTCTCGCGGTCACCGACGGCGCGGGCACACGCGTAGAGAAAGAAATCGACACCGTGCAGTGGGACCCCGAGGAGACGGGCAAGAGCGGCTACGAGCACTTCATGCTGAAGGAGATTCACGAGCAACCCCGTGCGCTCCGGCAGTGTCTCAGCGGCCGGGTCGACGAACTCCACGGCGGCGTCGATATCGGCCTGGAGGGGGTGTCGCCCTCGCGTGTCCAGTTCGTCGCCGCGGGCACCTCGTACCACGCCTCGCTGTACGCCACACAGCTCTTCCAGCGCGCCAACGTCCCGGCGCAGGCCTCCCTCGCCAGCGAGTACGCCAGTTCGCCCCCGCCAATCGGGGACGCGCTCGTCGTCGGGGTCACCCAGAGCGGCGAGACGGCCGACACCCTGAGTGCGCTCCGCGAGGCGAGCAGGCGCGGCGCGGAGACGCTGACCGTGACCAACACCGTCGGGTCGACGGCCGACCGCGAGTGTGACCACACGCTGTTGATTCGCTCCGGGCCCGAAATCGGCGTCGCGGCGACAAAGACCTTCGTCGGCCAGTTGACCGCACTCAATCTGCTGTCGCTGGCGACCGTCGAGCGCGACCGGGACCGGCGTGAACTGCTGCCGGCGCTGCGCGACCTGCCCGGCGACGTGCAGGCGATTCTCGACGCCTCCCGCGCGGAGGCGGTCGCCGAAACCTACCGCGACGCCGGCGCGTACTTTTTCGTCGGCCGTGGCCTCCAGTACCCGGTCGCGCTCGAGGGTGCACTGAAACTCAAAGAGATTAGCTACCGGCACGCCGAGGGTTTCGCGGCGGGCGAACTCAAACACGGCCCGCTCGCGCTCGTGCAGGACGACACACCCGTGTTCGCGGTGGTCATCGGTGACGACGAGCGTGCACGGAAGACGGTCGGCAACATAAAAGAGGTCGAGGCCCGCGACGCGCCGGTCGTCGCCGTCACCGACGGGCGAAACGACGCCGCCCTGTACGCAGACCACGTGCTCGAGGTACCCGAGACCCACCCCCGCACCGCAGCGGTGCTGGCGAACGTCCAACTCCAGTTGGTCGCCTACCACGTCGCCGACAAACTGGGCCGCCCCATCGACAAGCCGCGCAATCTCGCAAAGAGTGTCACCGTCGAGTAACGGCAGGCGGCGGGGTGACACGAACCGAAGGTCTTAATCCCCGGAGCGGCCTCTCGCCGTATGCGGGACCGTGGGGTAGCGGTATCCTCGGCGCATGGGGTGCGTCGGACCTGAGTTCGAATCTCGGCGGTCCCATACGACGTTCTACGCCCGCACAGTTCTCGGCGGACGTGTCCGTACCCCGAGGCGGGTCCCGGCGTCGGCGGTCCGGTTTCCACCGCAACCGAACCACGGACCGCCGCCCTCTGTCTGGTCCACGCGCTGGTAACGTGGGCTCTCTCCGTGGCGGGAAGCCCCGCCGGTTGGTTCGTGGTCGGCGCGACCACTGCTGGATTCGCCGCTCTGTCTCCCCCCCGTTCCGGAGTGCCCGGGCACAGCGTCTATGTTCGCCCGGCCCCACCATCGGGTATGGTGACGGTCACCTTCGAGGAAACGGAAATCGAGTGCGAGCGGGGTGCACTCCTCCGAGACGTGTTGCTCGACGCCGACGAGTCGCCACACAACGGCGGTTCCACGCTGCTCAACTGTAACGGGTTTGGCACCTGTGGCACCTGCGCCGTCGAGGTGGAAGGTGAGGTAACTGAACCGACCCGGAGAGAGCAGCGTCGCATCCGGTTTCCGCCACACAGCCCCGAGAGCGGCCTGCGACTGGCCTGTCAGACCCGCGTCCAGGGTGACATTACGGTCACGAAACACGAGGGGTTCTGGGGCCAGCACGTCCCCGAAGAGTAACCGGCAGAGAGACGCTAACCCTGTCACCGCACCGAGTCACGGTTGTCGTGGCCCGAACTGTTAAGCCACAGACAGTACAAAAAGGACGTGTTCGTATGAGCGACACAGACGGGGAAATCGAACTACTGGTGGCAGCCAGCGACCCGTTGTTTGGCAGTACAGTCGTCGACGCAGTCGAGCAAAGCGAGAGGCGAGTCAGCGCGGCACACGTCGAACCGGCGACAGAGACACTCACCGAGCCAGACGGCGTCGACGGGGTCGTCGTCGACAGTCGGGTGGCAGAGCCAGCGACCGTCGTCGAGCAACTCACCGGCGAGCGGGCGCTGCCGGTCGTCGTCCTGGCCGGCGAGAGTGAGCAGACAATCACACGGGCACTCGAGGCGGGCGCGACGGACGTCTTTCCGCGGACGACGACGACCGAGCAGTACGAACTGGTCGTCGAGCGAATCGCCAGTGAGGCGTCGCGGGCCGAGGGTCCCGACCGGGAACAGCCCTACCGCGAGGTGTTCGAGAACGTCTCCGACGGGTTGGTCGTCCACGAACCGGACACGGGCGAGATACTCGATATCAACGAGCGCTTTTGCGAGATAACGGGGTACAGCCGCGAGGAACTCGTGGGCGAGACGGTCGACATCTTCAGCGCAGACGACGGAGAGTACTCCCACGAGCAGGCAAGAGAGCGGGTTCGGCGGGCACGCGAGGAGGGACCACAGCTGTTCGAGTGGCGCGAGCAACACAGAGACGGCCACACGTTCCCGGTCGAGGTGCATCTGCGCTGTGTCGAACTCGACGGCGAGGAGCGCGTGCTCGCGAGCGTCAGGGATATCACCGAACAGAAGCGCCGCGAGCGAGAGTACGAGCAGATTTTCAACAGTGTGCAGGACGCAATCGTCGTCTTCGACCCCGAAACCGGGGAGTTTCTGGATGTCAACGACAGCTACCGCGAGCTGTTCGGCTACGACGACCTGGCGGCGATACAGGAACAGGGAATCGAGGGGCTGAGCGCGAGCGACGAGGGGTACACCGGCGAGCGTGGCGCAGAACTCATCAGGGAGGTCAGCGAGACTGGCGAGGGGAGGACCGTCGAGTGGCGGGGTGAGGCGAGCGACGGCGAGCGGCTCTGGCTTGAGGCGACGCTCGCGCCGGCAGAGATTGGTGGCGAGCAACGCGTCCTCTCGATACACCGTGATATCACCGAGCGCCGGGAACTGGAGCGGACCTACCAGAACATCTTCGAGGGTGTCTCGGACGGACTCGTCGTTCACGACCCCGAGACGGGCGACATTCTCGAGGTGAACAACCGGTACTGCGAGATAACCGGCTACGACCGCGAGGAGTTGCTCGGCGAGACGATGGGGCTGGTCGTCCCCGACGACCCGGAGTGGAGCTTCGGGGACGCAGTCGAGCGTATCAGGCGAGCACGTGAGGAGGGGCCACAGCTGTTCGAGTTCAATGGGGAGCGCAAGAGCGGCGAGGAGTTCGTCGGCGAAATCAATCTCAGGACAATCGAACTCCGGGGCGAGGAGCGTGTGCTCGCAAGCGTCAGGGACATTACCGAGCGGAAACGCCGCGAACAGGAGTACGAACAGATTTTCGACGGTGTCAACGACGCCATCGCGGTGTTCGACCCCGAGACTGGCGAGATTACCGAGGTAAACGAGCCGTACTACGAGCTGGTGGGGTACGACGACCTCGAGACGATACAGGAGCTGGGAATCGAGGGGTTGAGCGCGAGCGACGAGGGGTACACCAGCGAGCGCGGCGCACAACTCGTCACCGAGGCGAGTGAGGCCGGCGGGCCAGAGACAGTCGAGTGGCAGGCCCAAACTGCCGACGGTGACCGAATCTGGCTGGAGGTGACGCTATCGCCAGCCGTCATCCGGGGAGAGCAACGCGTCCTCTCCATCCAGCGGGACATCACCGAGCGCAAGCGCCGCGAGCGTGCCATCGGTGCACTACAGGACGCGACAGACCGACTCCAGACCGCAGAGACACCGGAAGACGTCGCGACGATTGCCGTCGAAACTGCGAGTGCTGCACTCGACCTGCCGATGGCGGTCTGCTGGCTCCACGACGACGACCGCCTCCAGTCCGCTGCCGCGACCGACGCCGCCCACGAGGCGGGACTGGTGTCGGGACTCTCCGCCGAGCGCTACGAGTACGAGGTGTTCCGCGACGGCGGCGTGACCGAGTACACCCCCCGCGAGCACGGCCCCGAGAACCCACTGGAGACGGGCGTCCTGTTGCCACTGGGCGAGCACGGACTGGTCGCCGCCGGCACCCGGGCGGATATCGACGCCGACAGCACCGTTCTGGACGTGGCGAAGGCACTCGCGGACCACGTGACGACGGCGCTGGACCGGGTCGAGCGCGAACAGCAGGTCAGAGAGAGCGAGCGACGATTCCGCCTGATCGCCGACCGGATCGACGAGGTGATCTACCTCGCCGAACCCGACTTCTCTCAGGTGCTGTACGTCAATCCGGCCTACAGAGAGATCTGGGGGCAGTCTCTCGAGACGCTGTACGACGACGCGACCGCCTTTCTCGACGCCGTCGACGAGCGCGACAGGGAGTGTTTCGAGGCCGACTTCGAGTCGATGCTCGCGGATATCGAGGCCGGCGACCCGGCGGAGAGCTACGAGTTCGAGTACCGACTCCGCCGCCCGAGCGGCGAGGTGCGGTGGGTCCATTCGACCGGCTACACCGTCGAACTGCCGGGCGAGGGGCGTCGGTTCGTCGGCATCGTCGAGGACGTCACCGAGCGCAAGCGCCGCGAACAGCGTCTCGAAGTGTTCAACAGGGTGTTGCGCCACAACCTGCGCAACCAGGTCGACGTCATCCGGAGCCACGCGGAGGTGCTCGCAGACCAGACCAGCGAAGACCACCCCGAGCGCATCATCGCCGCGGTCGACGAACTGGCCACCATCGGTGCCCGGGCGCGGAAGACCGACCAGATAATGTCGGTGGAGGGCGGGCCGACCGAACTCGACCTCGCGGAAACCCTGCGCGAGACTGTCGAGAAGGTGTGCCCGAGAGACGACACCACGACGGTGACGACCGAACTACCCGAGCACGCCACCCTGCGGACGAACGAGCAGGCCGTCACGACGGCCGTCGAGAGCGCACTCGAGAACGCGCTCGAACACGCAGAGTCGTCAATCGGTGTCTCGGTCGAGGAGAGTCCAGAGGGGTACACGGTCACCGTCAACGACGACGGACCCGGTATCCCGAGAGACGAACTCGTCCCCATCGAGGCCGGAACCGAGACGACGCTCCGCCACGGGCGAGGGCTGGGACTGTGGCAACTCCGGTGGAGTGTCGACGAGATAAACGGCGAACTGTCGTTCGATACGACGAACGGAACCACGGTCCGAATCACTGTCCCCGACCGGCGCGGGGCGACGTGACCGCCGAGGCACTCCAGGCGGGTGTGTCCGGGTCAGAAACAGGGACTCACAGCTATATATCCGGGGGAGCACGTCGACGTGTGAACCGACACTCGGGTGTTGGGCTGACGATGCTCGTACTCGGCCTCGCCTGGGGGTATAACGCGCTCCGTTCCTCGGGAGTCGCCGCTGCCGTGATGTGTGGCTGCGCTGTCAGTCTCGTCTGTCTCGGCGGCGGCGTACTCTCGGGCGTTGTCACCCCGCAGGGACTCCCCGGCGAGGAGATGAGTCCCCTCGCGACCCGCATCCTCCTCGTCTTCCTCGGCGTCGGTGTGGTGGCTCTTCTCGTTGTTTTCGCTCTCGCGTACGGGTAGCACACACCGCCTGCCAGTCACGGAGTCGGACGGGACTGTGACCGAGTGCACGGGGTATCCGGATGAAAATTTAACTACCACAGCAGACGACCGGACGTGCATGAGTACGGTAACGGCTCTGGTGACCCTCGCAACCGCGGCTTTCACCGCGGTGTTGGGAGTGCTGATACGGGAGTACGAGATGGTCGAGTTGGTCGCCGGCTACGACCCGGAGGGTGTCGCTGACGAGGAGGGACTGGCGGTGTTCGTCGGCACCAGTGTGTTGTACGTTGCCGGCCTGACTGCCGTCGCCGGTCTCGTGGCGTACGCGGAACCGCTGGAGGACGACCTGGTGCTCTGGCTCGGATACACGGTGGCTGTCGTCGTGGCCGCCGCGTGGACGGTCATCGGCGCACAGCGGTACCGGGTCTGAGGGCGGTACTGTCCGGTGACGCCGACTGTGGTCTGTGTGGCAACGGCCACAGTCACGCCGGCGAAACGGCCTGCCTGTGGGGAGAGTGCCACGGTCGTACCAGCCGTTTTATCTGCCTCCCGGTCCCCGGTACTGGCATGGGGACGGGACCTGCCACCTTCGATATCGGCGGCGACCTGACGGTCAACCGGCTCGGTTTCGGCGCGATGCGAGTCACCGGCGAGAACATCGTCGGGCCGCCGCCAGACGAGGACACGGCACGAGAGTTGCTCCGGCAGGCCGTCGACCTCGGTGTCGATTTCATCGACACCGCAGACTCCTACGGGCCGGGTGTCAGCGAGCGGTTGATCGGCGAGGCAATCGACACCGACGAGGTTGTCGTGGCGACAAAGGCCGGCCTGTTGCGCAACGCCGACGGCGACTGGCTCTCGCACGGCGACCCCGACTACATCCGCAACCAGGTGCTCGTGAGTCGTGACCGCCTGGGTGTCGACAGCATCGACCTCTACCAGTTCCACTCGCCAGACCCCGACACACCCTTCGAGGACAGTGTCCGGGCGTTCGCAGAACTCAAAGACGAGGGCTTGGTCGACCACGTCGGTCTCTCGAACGTGACCGTCGACCAACTCGAGCGCGCGCGCGACCACGTCGAGATTGCGACTGTCCAGAACCGGTACAACGTGGTCTACCGCGACGACGAGGACGTGCTCCGGGCCTGCGAGGAGTACGGTATCGGATTCATTCCGTGGTATCCACTCGCCGCCGGTAACGTCGACACCGCGGTTGCCGAGGTGGCACAGAGCCACGACGCCACCGCCCACCAGGTCGCGCTCGCGTGGTTGCTCGAACATTCAGAGGTCACGCTCCCGATTCCAGGCACCGCCGACCCCACACACCTCGCGGAGAACGTCGCCGCGTCGACAATCGAACTCTCCGGCGAGGAGTACGCGCGACTGACCTGAAATCGACCGGGTGGGCGTCTCCGACGCCGCGACACGGCCGCCGAGTGGTGCGTTCTGCCCTCTGACCGTGCTGTCGAGCGGTGCCGGGTGGTGGATGCGAGGGTACTTCTGTGAGGGCCCAACCACACCCCACAGTGGAATACCGGGGTGAACACCGTGGGTGAGCGCGCGCTCGCAGTCTGTCCGTGTGACGACCACGACGTGGTCTACCGGTCCCAGCGTGGCGGCAGCGACGCGGTGCTCGCCGGACTGTTCGACGCGCGCAGGTCCCGGCTGGGGCCACTCCTCGCGGTGGACTGGCGGCGAGTGGCCCGCCCGCCGGCAGGCGAGTTCGCCGGCGACATCGACTACCTCGCACTCGACGCGGTGTACGTCGTCTCGCCCGCTCGCGTGACCGTCTTCCACCCCGTCTGGCTCGGACTGCCCCGTGCGCCGGAACCGGCACCGACCGACGGCGTTCTGGTGCGTGTCGAGAGCCTCCCACAGCGCCGGGCGCTGCGTGCGTTCGTCCGGGTGTTCAGGGGTGTCCTCTGCGATGCCGTCGAGGGGGGCTTACTCACTGCCGGCCGGGCGCGTCTCCTGTTCGCGCTCGCGCTCTCACGACACCGCCAATAGGTCCCACGTCGGGACCGACAGTCCAAAGCCCACACCAGCCCTACACCGGGTAGTGCGCGAGCGCATCGCAGACTCCGTTGCCGGAGTGCTCCAGCGGGCGGGTGTCATCGACCGCGAGCGACTGGACCGGACGGTGAGTCTCGCCTGGCCACGGGTGGTCACCGGTTTCGCCATCATGTCGAAACAGACCGTCGACCTCGCGCTGGTGGGGTGGGCCGTCGGCGCGACGGCCGTCGCGGGACTGGCCTTTGCCTACGCCTACTGGACGCTGGCGAAGTTCGTCGGCATCGGCCTCGCCGGCGGAACCGTCGCGCTGGTCTCGCAGAACTACGGCGGCGACGAAGTCGACCGCGCCTCGCTCGTGGTCAAGCAGGGTGTCTGGATGGTGTTCGTCGTCACGGTCCCCGTTGTGGTCTGTTACGCGGTGTTTGCCGACTCGCTCGTCGGCGTACTCGGCTCCGACCCCGAGGCGCTCGACCACGGGGCGACGTACCTGCTGGTCGTCGCGCCGGCACTGGTGTTCGAGTTTCTGAATCTGCTCGCCTCGCGGACCTACGCCGGTGTCGGTGACACGTTTACTCCGATGGTCATCCGGGCCGCCGGCGGCCTGCTGAATATCGTCTTGAGCGGAGTGTTCGTCGCGCGTGGATTGGGCGTCACCGGTGTCGCGCTGGGGACGCTCGTCGCAACTGCGGCGGTGTCTGTCACCATCGCCTGGGGAGTGTTCGGCCGTTCCTACCCGGTCCGGGGGATGGCGGCCAGCCCCGTCCCGCTCGGGGTTGCCGGCCCGCAGTTCGACGGCGAACTCGCCGGGCAACTGGTTTCGGTCTCCGCCCCGCTGGTCGCCCGTCGACTCGCACAGATGGTGGTCGTCTTTCCGCTGTTGTGGATTGCGGCCACGTTCGGACCGGTGGTCGTCGCTGCCTTCGAGGTGGGCCGGCGGATACGCGAGTTGCTGGTCAGTTTCACCTGGGGGTTCGCCATCGCGTCGAGCACGGTCGTCGGGCAGGAACTCGGCGGGGGTGACGAGCGCGAGGCCGACGCCTACGGGCGGGCTATCGTCCGGCTCTCGGTGCTGGTCTATCTCGTTGCCGCCGCGGCGGTGTTCGTGTTCGCACCCTGGATTGCGCGGCTGTTCGTCTCCGGGTCGGCAGAACTCGCACAGACGACGCCGTTCGTCCGCGTCGCCGCCGTGACTGCAATCTTCCTCGGCGTCAACGGCTCTGTGGTCGGGGCGCTCAGGGGTGCCGGCGACACCACCTGGCCGTTTATCGCCGCGCTGGTCGGCCAGTACGCTGTTGCGCTCCCCGCCGCTGTCGTCGGCCTCCTCACGCCGGTGGGCGTCTGGGGGCTGTACCTCGCGGTCGTGCTCGGTGCGCTCGTCCCGATTGTGTTCAACCTCTGGCGGTACCGGACCGGCCGGTGGAAGGCCGTCAGCCGCGAGTACCGTCCCTCCTCGACCGACTGAACCGCGCTCGGTTCCCGGGCGGGCCGCTGTCGTGGAGTCGAAAGGTTGAGGTACGCACGAACTGGAGACACAGGGTATGGAACTGCGGGTTATCGAGAACGAGGACGAGATGATCTCTATCGAAGTTGCCGGCGAGGACCACACGTTTATGAACGTCCTGAAAGGTGCGCTGTTGGAGACTGACGGGGTTTCTGCGGCGACCTACGATATGAACCCCGAACAGTCGGGTGGTCAGACCGAACCGGTGTTGACACTGAAAACCGACGGTGTCGAACCGCTCGACGCACTCGGGACCGGCGCGGACCGCGTCATCGAGAAGACCACGGCACTCACCGAGGCCTACGAGGCGGCCCAGGTGTCGTAATCAGAAGGGGGCGACCGCGCGTAGCCGTGCCGGGGTGACCGGCAGAGTCGACGACGCTGCTGTCCGGAGGGGTCTACGCCGTGGCCGGCACACAGACCAGATGCGAGAGGAACAGTTCGCCGTCGGCGGCGTGGACGTCGACACCGATGGTAGTCGCCTCTCGGTCGGGCTGGAGTTGGCGCTCCTGTATCGACGCTGCGAGTCGACTCCCGAGTGTGGCCGCGTCGGTCGTGCCGTTCTGTGTGATGAAGGTGAACCCGGACTCTGCCCGCGCGTCACACTCGTTACCGAGCAGTTCGCCGAGTCGGTCCGCGTCCGGGAGTGTGCCGTCACCGAACACCTCCTTGACCGCTCGCTGGTTGTAGAAGGTCGCTATCTCGTCGAGTCCCCCGGTTCGCTCCACCCGGTCGATGCCGTCCGTCTCGCGTCGAGTGTTTATCTCGGCGACGTACTCGTCCTCGACGGCCGCGAGCGCGACACCGCCAGACTGTGTCGCGTTGCCGGGGACGTTGTCGACACTGGGAACGTCGTCGTCGGGGAAGCCCGGAACGTCGGCGAGACCGGTGAATCCGAGCACGAACACCGTCGCGAGCAGGCCAGCAACGGCGAGTGCCGCCGCGTACCGTGGCGTGAGCAGGTCTCTGTACCCCGGCGCGGACAGTTCGGACTCGTCGACACGGCTCTGCTGTTGTTCGAGTTTCGCGTTGCCACACCGGCTACACGGCGGGGAGTGTTTCGTGTGTTCGCGGCCACACTCCGTGCAGGCCCAGACTGTCGTCGACTCTGGGCCCTCCTCGCCCGAGAGGTCCGTCTGCTGGACGACGGCCTTCTCGAATGTCCCGTGGCCGCAGTTGTCACAGGGCGGATTGTCGCTCTCGTGGGGCTTGCCACACCACTCGCACCGCCATCTCATTACCCGCAGGTAGTGAGTTGGCGACGAAAAGGCTGCCGTTCTCCGGGGCTCGGGCGGCCACAGACGGCCTCCCCACGGCAGTCGTCCCGGGCACACTCGGCGACCCGGACGGGGGAGAGCGGGTGCTCTCAGAGCCGAACCGGAACCCCGCGCTCGTCGAGATACTCCTTTGTCTCCCGGACCGAGTACTCGCCAAAGTGGAAAATCGAGGCCGCGAGCGCGGCGTCGGCGTCGGCCTCGGTGAACACCTCGTAGGCGTGTTCGGGACCGCCACAGCCAGAGGAGGCGATAACGGGCGTCGAAACCGCGTCACAGACCGCACTCACGAGCGGGATATCGTACCCCTCCTTTGTTCCGTCGGCGTCGATAGAGTTGACGAACAGTTCGCCCGCGCCACGCTCCTGGGCCTCCCGTGCCCACTCGACCACGTCGACACCGGTTCCCTCGCGGCCGCCCTTGACGGTGCACTCGAACCAGCAAGACTCCCCGTCGACGGCGACGTACTGTTCGCCGGCCCCGTCGTACCGGCGGCGCGCGTCGACCGAGATGACGATACACTGGTTGCCAAAGGCCGTCGCACCCGCCTCGATGAGAGCCGGGTTCTCCAGTGCGCCCGTGTTTATCGAAACCTTGTCCGCGCCCGCGCGGAGTGTCTCCCTGATGTCCGCGCGGGTACGGATGCCGCCCCCGACCGTCAGCGGAATAAACACCTCGTCTGCGACGGCACGCACGGTGTCGAGCATCGTCTCTCGACCCTCCGCCGAGGCCGTGATATCCAGAAAGACGAACTCGTCGGCTCCCGCGTCGTTGTACGCCCGCGCCATCTCCACCGGGTCGCCCGTGTACTCGAGGTCCTCGAAGTTGACGCCCGTGTACACCGCCGCGTCTCCCGCCTCGTCGACGTCGACGTCGATACAGGGGATAATCCGCTTCGTTAACGTCATCTGAGGGCGGATACGCCGGCGGTCCACAAAAGACGTCCGGAGTCGCCAACGGAACGACTGTGTCGTCCCGACGCGCCCTCTCGTCGCGTCGTCTACCGGGAGCGACGGGTGGTGGCGTCTGTAGAGTCTGACTGTCGCTGTATCTGGTCGGCGTATGCGTGCTCTCGGTGGGCTGTACGTGGCGTTGGCCACGGACTCTCTCGTGTTCGTCCGGAGTGTGCTCGTCGCGCTGAGTGTCGTCTTCGGCGCGACGTACGGGCCCGAATCCGCCGACTCCGGGCGGTAGAACGTCACCCCTATTGAACTACCCCACCAACGTTGTCCCGTGCAGATTGTCGGATACGAGACGGCGGCAGACGGCGACGCCGCGCTCGTCGTCGCAGACGACGGCCGGATTCGCCGCGAGTCGCTCGCGCCGGACACCGAGCTGTCGTACAGTCTGGGCGCGCGCCACTGCGCCGGTGCTGTCGAGGGCGACAGTCACCAGCCGTGTGCTGCCGAGCGTGCACCCTTCTGTGAGCGCCACACCAGTCGGTGGGCCTGTGCCCGGTGTACCGGCGACTGCGAGCGACCACTCGCGGCCTGTCGGGAGGAGCACGCAATCTACCTGGCGGCGTTTGCTCCGGAGACGTTCAAAGTCGGTGTCACTCGCTCGTGGCGACTCGAAACCCGACTCCGCGAGCAGGGTGCAGACCGGGGGGCGCACCTCCAGACGGTCGCGGACGGCCGGACCGCACGGCAGAGAGAGGCCGATATCGCGACCAGTGTCGGTGACCGCGTTCGTGTGCCCACGAAGGTAGATGGACTCGGGGACGAGGTCGACGACGGCGCCTGGCAGGCACTGCTCGCGTCGTACGACCCGGTGACTGTCTTCGAGTTCGAGTACGGACTGTCGCTCACGGAGCGACCGGTGAGCGAGACGCTGGTGAGTGGTGTCGTCCGCGGAACAAAAGGCCGTGTGCTCGTCCTCGACCGCGGCGGGACCACCTACGCCGTCGACCTGCGCTCGCTCGTGGGCCACGAACTCGCCGAGGGCCGGTCCGAGCGCCGACTCCAGTCGAGTTTCACTGCCTTCGAGTGAATCTGAGCCGTTACAACACCTGTGTACACTCAGTGGTTTCAGATGGCACTGACTGGTACCAAGCGCAATTTTTATATGTCGGTGATGCGTCTGTTCGAGCAGAAGCACCATGGTAGATTACACGAGTCCCGTCGAGACGACGTTCGAACTACAGCGCAGGTCGATAGAACAGAGCCAGCAGGCAATCGAGCAGACGGTCGACCTCCCACAGCGCGTCGGCGAGGCGGCCGTCGACAGCCTCGACAGCCAGGAGTCGGTCCAGCGGAGTGTCGTCGAACTGCAACAGCAGACGCTGAACAGTCTCCTCGACGCCGTCGAGGAAGGGTTCCCGGGTGCCGAGACGCCGACCGAGGACGTTCGTGAGGTAATCGACGACCAGTACACCGCGTTTCTCGACAACCACGAGGAGTTTTTCGTCAACCTCGAGGAGAGTTTGGAGGAGGGTGTCGACGCGTACGACGACCTGAGCGAGGAGTCGGTCGAGGCAATCGACGAGTTCGTCGACGCGCTGATGGAGGCCCAGGAGGAACTCGAAGACCAGTCCATCGAGGCGACCGAGCAGGTCGGCGAACAGGTCGACGAACTCCAGGAACAGGTCGAGGACGTGCAGAGCCAGATTCAGAACGTCTCGGAGGAGGCGGCCGAAGCCGTCGAGAACTGACCGCCCGGTCGTCTCCTCTCTGACACCGGCGGTTCATTATTATCGACGAAACCACGCACCGTCGGTCTGTGCCAGCCCCGACAGTGGCCCACGTACAGTCGGTCTGTGAGTGTCCTGCCGTTATACTTATTACCCTCCCGCTACAAAATTTGATAACCGATGTCGTCAGTCGATCTCTTACAGGCGCTGGGGAACAAATACAGCGCGGAGATACTGGACGCAACCGACGAACCGCGCTCGGCACAGGAGTTGAGCGACGAACTCGAGGTGCCGATTGCGACCTGTTACCGTCGTATCGACGAACTCACGAAACACGACCTGCTGGAGTTACACGACAACGTTCTCTCGGACGACCGCCGCAGAATAAAGGTCTACCGACGGTCCGTCGACAGCGTGCAGGTGGAGTTCGACGACACCCTCACCGTCGATACAGAAGAGCGCTCCGAGGTGACGAGTACACTCGACGAGGCGTGGCGGACGCTCTCGGAGGGGTGACTGCGGGGGAGACCACTCACTCTCTCGGTTCGACCGAGAGGTCGGTTGCTATCCAGGCGTCGGAGTTGTCCTGTTCGACGAATACGACGCGGTCGGACGTGCTCCTGTGGACTGTAACCGCTCTCTCGTCGTGGTGCTGTTCGTTCTCGGGCGGTTCGCTGTCGGTTACTCCCATCGGGTTGGATTAGGGCGGCCTAAAATTAAAAGGATTCTGGTCGGCGTAGACGAGCGGGTGGCTGGCAGTGGGGCGGCGGCGGACCGCGGGGATAACCGAGGCAGTCGGCGTGGGCCGTCTGTAGAGAGACGTTTTAGTGGTGTGGGGAACAAACGTGGAGTATGAGCGAGGAGGGTCCGGAGGCCGACCCGGAGGTAACGGAACTGATTGCGGATCTCACGCGGGAGCTCCGGCGACTCCAGCGCGAGGTGGAGCCCGACCGGCAGTCACAGTCGCAGTCGCGGTCGCTCCGGCAGGATATCGCGCGGTTCACCAGCGAGGTGGCGATTCCGGGGTTGATACTGCTCTTGCGGACGAACATCCGGGCGCTCGAACTGCTCAGACGGGCCATCCGGATCGCCGACGGCCGGAGTCCGCGGAGCGCGACCGGCGGCTCCGAGATGCGCGACCGCGCGGAGAAACTCGGCAGCGTAACCCTCTCGCAACTCGACAACGTGCTCGGCGAACTCCAGTCGGCGGTCGAGGACCGCGAGGGCGAGCGCGCGCAGGACCTCATCGCCGACGCGCGCGAAATCCGCGAGCAGATTCAGGACGAACTCGACACCGACGGCGAGGAGGCCGAAACCGTCGACATCGACGTCGAGGCCGAGCTCCGGTCGCTGAAAGACGACCTCGACGACAGGGACGATACAAACGACAGCAACGGGCGTGGAGACGACACTGGCGAGAGTTGAACCCGACCGACGAGGGCTGTTACTCCCCGTCGAGGAGTTCGTCGATAGTTGCCGAAACGTCCCCGTCCTGGTGGAGTTCGAACGTCTCCGCGAGTCCGGCCTCCTCGATTGCCCGCTCCAGTTCCCAGCGAGTCACGTCGGCCTCGGAGGCAGCCTCGTGAATCGAGCAGTTGCTCAGCGCGTACAGCCCAAACGCCATCGCAACCTTCGAGTTGACCTGCCCTGCCGGGCGCTCTCCACTCATACAGAGGCTTTTGACGGGCCCGTAACTTGAATCTGCCCCCGCAGTAGTGGTTCCACGTCCGACATTTACCCACGAAGGATACGCAGCCGCGAGACGGCAACTGCGGGGGCACGCCACGACACCGGACGTCCCCGCAGTACGGCGGCCGGGCGGTCGGGTGTTCGACAGCGACACAGCGCCCGGGGTCGACACCACGGGGAGTCGAGTGACTACCGAGCCAGGAGCCGTGTCTCACGCGTCGCCCCGACGAGCGCGGGACGGTCCAGGAGTCTGTCTCGCCGGAAGTCGACACTCTATACACCCTCGGCCCGTGACTCTCCGGTGTGATCGGACCACTCCCGACGTCGGTTGTCGTTCTGCCGGTGGCGTGGGCGGTGGTCTACGTCCACGAACTGGGCCACTACGTCGCCGGACGGCGGATAGCCGGCGTCCCCGACGACGAGATTCGGATGGTCAGTTGGCTCTTTCCCCGGTACGTCGCGCTCCGAGACGGCGACGACTGGGTCGCGCCCTCGGAGGCGGCCCGCTACTGGCGGGTGTACGAGCGAACCGACCCCGAGGAAACACACCGCAAGCGGTTCGCTGCCGGCGGCGAAATCGTCCAGACGGCCGTTCTCGTTCCTGCCGCCGGAGTCGCCGTCGTCGCCGGGTTCGAGACACTCGCCACGACAGTGCTCGGCGTCTCGTTGCTCACGACGGCGGTTTTCGTGCTCGTCGACGGCGTGATGACTCTCCGAAACGACACCTGGTGGGGTGACTACTCGGTTCTGTGGGCGGCAGACTGGACGGCACTGGTGTTGTTACTGGCTGGCTTCTGTGCGGTACATCTCGCGGTGCTCTCGTTTCTCGCGTAACCCTGGGGAGTTCGTCGGAGGCCGTCGCCGGGTGCTGGCGGCACGTTCTTTACACCGCATCCACGAGTAACCGTATGGACGTGCTCGCGGGAGTGCAGTTTCGGGACAGGGCAGCACTCGTCGAGGACGTGCTGGTGGTCGCTGACCTCCACGTCGGAAAGGCCGCCGCCTCGTCGGTCGAACTCCCCGTCGACGACGGCCGGGAGATGGTCGAGCGGTTCGAGGCGCTCTGTGAGCACTGGCGACCCCGAGAGGCCGTCGTCGCCGGTGACCTGTTGCACTCGTTCCGGTCGGTGCCACGCCGGGTCGAGGAGACACTCGCCGGCCTCCGGCGTGCCGCGAGCGACGCCGGCGTCGATATCGTCGTCACACCGGGCAACCACGACACGATGCTCGACGTGGTCTGGGGTGGTCAGACGACCCCCGAGTACCGCATCGGCGACACGGCGGTCACACACGGTCACGTCGAACCAGAGTGTGACGCGACCCGGTACGTCGTCGGCCACGACCACCCGACGATCAGTATCGAGGGTCAGAACCACCCCTGTGCGCTCGCCGGCGACGGCGTCTACCGGGGACGAGACCTGCTCGTGCTCCCGTCGTTCAACCGGTTGGTCACCGGCGTCGAGGTGAACGGGATGTCGACGACGGATTTCATGTCGCCGCTGGTTCGCGACGCCGACGCGCTCGCGCCACTCGTCCGCGACGAGTCGGGCGACGAGACACTCACCTTCCCGCCGCTGGGCGAGTTCCGTCACAAACTGTAATTACAGTCGGCACTATCGTAATCTATGAGCGAGTCGTCACTCGACGCGCCCGCAACGACAGCCGTGCGACAGTGTATGAACCTCCAACCGGGAGAGACGTGTGTGGTCGTCACCGACAGCGAGCGCGTAGCAGTCGGAGAGGCACTGTACGACGCGGCGACAGAGATTACCGACGACGCGACACTCCTTCGCTACCCACCCGGCGACCAGCACGGCGAGGAGCCACCACGACCGGTGGCCGCCGCGATGGCCGGCGCCGACGTGGTGCTCGCGCCGACGACAAAGAGTCTGAGCCACACCGAGGCGCGGTCGGACGCGACAGCGGCAGACGCACGGGCCGCGACGCTCCCCGGCATCAGCGAGGCGGTCTTCCGAATCGGACTCGACGCCGACTACGAGCGCATCCGCGAGGAGTGTGAACAGATGCTCGAACAGGTTGCCGGAGCAAAGGAAATCCACGTTACCTCGCCACAGGGGACCGACATCCGACTCGAACCGGGCGACCGCGAGTGGATAGCAGACACCGGTGTCGTCCACGAACCGGGGGCGTTCTCGAATCTCCCGGCGGGCGAGGTGTTCACCAGTCCAGTAACCGCGACCGGTCGGGTCGTCGTCGACGGCACGATGCGGCCACACGGCCGTCTCGACGGTCACTCGGTGGCGTTCACCGTCGAGGACGGAACTGTCACCGAAATCGAGGACGACGCACTCCGTGAACAGGTCGAAGCCGCCGCCGCCGAGGCCGGCGAGGCCGCCTACAACTTCGCCGAACTGGGTATCGGCACCAACGTCGCGGTCACGGAACTAATGGGGTCGGTGTTACTCGACGAGAAAGCCGGCGGCACTGTCCACCTCGCCATCGGCGACGACCACGCCATCGGCGGCGACACCGTCGCGCCAATCCACCTCGACGGGATTCTGACCGAACCGACGGTGACTGCCGACGGAGAACCGGTGCAACTCCCCTCAGAGTGAGTAACCCAACCGGTGTCGTCCAGAGAGGGTGTCGACGTGTAAGCAGCAAAGAGAGTTGGTTTAATGAGTGCCCTCCGTGAACATGCTAAGACATGGACGAGGACCCACTCACGACAGTCGGGCGAATCACGCTGGCGATGCTCGGAACCGGGTTCGGAATCGCGCTCGTCGCGTTTCTCACCGGACAGTGGATCAGTGCGACGGTCGTTCCGGGGCTCGGTGCGGCAGAAGAACAGGTCGTGGTGTCGTACACGCCGCTTGCCTTTCTCTCGATTACGGCGCTGAGTGCGCCAATCGTCGCCGGCTTGCTGGGTATCTCGGAGTCGGCCCGGTCGACGGCGACCAAACACGCCGCTGTCGTCGCGGTGGCCTGTCTCGTCGGCGCGTCGCTGATGGTGGTGGTTGCCGGCACGGGTATCGCGTTTGCCGAACCCTCGTCGCCCGACGCTGTCGACGACAGCGACGAGGAGATGTCGGCAAACGACTCCAGTGGCAACGAGAGCGACGGCGACGACAGCGGAGAGCCGGGGCTGTTCGATATCGTCGGACTGGCGGGACTCTGCGGGGTCGGTTCGCTCGTCTCCGGCGGTATGACGACGAAATTCGGCGCGTGACTGCCGGGTGAACCACACCAGACGGGGGGAACATCCGACTCTCCCGACACGTATAACAGTAAGGGGAGAGACGAGTTACTGATGAGCGACACGGACACCAAAGAGACAGACAGACGAGCCGAGGGCGACACGGAGAGAACAGACACGCAGGGGTGGACACTGCGACGGGGTGGCAAGTACGTCGGCGGCGGAGTCCTCGCGCTGGCGGGACTGGTCGTGGTCCTGTTCGTGCTCGGAGTAATCGGGATTCCCGACGGCAGTCTGGATAACAACGAGTGGGGCGAGGTCGACAACGACAGTATCGAGGTTATCACCACGGTTCAGGTCGACAATCCCAATCCGGTCGGCGCGAGCGCGGACGTCGAGTACGGCGTCGACATGCAGGGCGTACGACTCGCGGAGGGGGAGGGTTCCGGCCTCGACGTCTCGGGCGGGTCGAACCAGCTCGAACTCCGGACCGACCTGTTCCAAGAGAGACTGCCGGCGTGGTGGAGCAGTCACCTCAACAACGACGAGGTGAGCGCGCTCGCGGTCAACGCGACCATCGACGCCGCCGCGGGACCGCTCGCTGGCTCCCACGACACGACAATCGAAGACGAGGTCGACACCGACATCGAGGGTGCGCTCAACGAGAGTTTCGCGCGATTCGAGGGCCAGTACCCCGAGGTTGCGCCGGCAGTCGAAATCAGGGACGTCACCACCCGCTGGGGTGTGGTCAACGAGAGCACCACCGAAATCCGGACGGACGTGACCATCCACAACCCCAATCCCGTTGCGCCGGTCCCGACGCCAGCGTTCACCGGCTCGCTCGTGTTCAACGATATTCCGGTCGCCGAGTGGGAGGCGGGTGACGTGGCGGTGACCGACGCGGCCGACGATGCGACGATTCCACCGGGTGAGACCGAACAACGGACGCTCGTGGTGGTGATGGACAACCAGAACATCCCCGACTGGTTCGCCAGCCACGTCGAACAGGACGAGTTCACCGAGATGGTAATCGGGGGACAGTTCTCCTTCGACGTCGCCGGCCGGGAGGTGACGATTCCGCCGGGTGGGCGGGCGCTTGCCTGCGGGTTCGACCTGACGACCGCAATCTTCGTCGAGCAAGAGACCAGCGTCGACTTCCAGGGCTGTGCCGGTCCCACTGCCGGCAACGTGGGTGGCAACGGCGTGGACGACAGACTCCCCGACGGTGATGACGGTGGCGGCGTGTTGCCCGCGACTGGTCTGTGACTGGTCGCGTCTCCGAAAGAACTTTTTTCGCTTGAGACAACCCGGGGTATGAGCCAGTCCGACACTGGTAGCCGAGGCTCGGACTCCGCCAGGCGAGTCAGACTGATTGCGAACCTCGTCGGGGCCGTGGTGACCGCAGCCATCGGTGTACTGTTCTTTCGGGGGAGTTCGCTTCAGTGGGTCTTTATCGGTATGGCAGTTTTCGAGGTGGTCGTCGGACAGTACGTCCTCGGGAGAGGATTCCGCGAGGCAGGGACCAGCGACCCACCAGAGGGCGGTGGCGTCTGAGATGGCCGACGACATCGCGGGACTGCGAACGGCCGCGGACTACCAGTTCGGTGCCGGCGCGGGTGTGGCGCTGTTTCCCGACGGGACGGAGCTGTCGGTGACGCGGACGAACTCCGGGCGGCCACGACAGATTCACACACGGGAGAGTCGACTGGCGACGTACGGCACCGACGGCCGGTTCAGACTCGGCGCCGCGGGCGGGCGCAGACTCCACAGCGGTCACCAGGGGTACCGTATCGTCGTCGGCGAGGAGAGTGTCCCCCACGTCCGAGAGGAGCGCAACGCCTTCGCGAAGTTCGTCACCGCGGCCGACAGCGCGATTCGGCCACGCGACGAGGTGTTGGTCACACACGACGGCGAGTTACTCGCTGTCGGGCGTGCAGAACTCGCCGGAGTGGGGATGTCCGACTTCGAGAGTGGCGTGGCTGTCAGTGTTCGCGAGGGCGTCGAGAAGAGCTGAGACTCGGCGGCAGTCGGCTACCTGATGCTGTTGAACAGCGCCTGCACGTCGAGGATGTTCACCTCGTCGGGGTTGCTACCCTGGAAGTTGAACGCCTCCGAGTTGTTCTGAACGGCGTCGTTGTCGAGATTGTCGAACAGAACCTGCACGTCTTCGGTCGTCGGACCGCCAGAGTCACCGCGCACGTTCTCGAACAGGCCGTCGTTGTCCTCGTCTTTGGGCTTGCCCGGCAGTTCGGCACTGAGTTTCGGAGGCTGTGGGTCCGGGTCCGGGTCCGGTTCCGGGACCGGTGGACTGTCTCCCTCTAAACTGAGATCCAGCCCGAGTTTGAGAAAGTGTCGACCCGATTTGTCGGTAATAACTATCGCCAGAATCTGCGAGATGTCGACCCTGTCTACCAGGGTGTTGGGGTCGATGACGGTAAGAACATCCTGGAGGCCAGTGAAATCGTACGGCGGGTCGAAATTGAAAGTGAGGTTGAAGTTGCTGTCCTCGAGCAGACCGGACAACAGGCTGTTGAAGTCGAGACCCTTTATCAGGCTCTCGATGCCACCCAGTCCGAGCGTAAACTCGTTGTCGACGAGATTTACCGTCGGGGAGTTGCCGTCGAGACTGCCCTCAACACTGCCGGTCAGAGCGCCACTGGTGCCGGTGGTGAGGTTGACACTGAGTGGCAGGTCCTGAATCGTGGTGATTTCCTCGCCCTGGAAGCCAATCGTGACATCCGGCTCGCTGATGGGTGCGGTCACCAGTCCCTGGCTTGGTTTGTACTCACCCGAGATGGTATCCGCGGTGATATCGATACTAGCGTTGCCCAGCAGACTGGCGAAGTCGAGATTGAGCAACATCTGTTCGAGTTCTGTCACCGTGCTGTTGAGTTGGTCCGAGCCGTTGATGTACTCCTTGAGTGTCGTGATTATCTCACCCTGATCGTTTGCTTCGATAGGACCCAGAAGCCCAAGCAGTTGTGCGATGTTTTGTCTCGTGGGGTTCTTCAGCGCATCGTCGGTAAAAAAGGCAATAGCAGACGGTGTAATTCCACCGGGGAGAGGGAGGTCGAGATTCAGTTCCTGTACCACCGCGGCAAGCAGTGCGTTGATTGCGTCGACTTTTTCCTGAGTGAGATTCAGTTGGCCGATAACTGTCACGAGGGTCTCGATAATATCGGCCATCAGGATATTCTCCGACAGCGTCGGGAGGTCGAGTGGCTCGATGATACTGCTGGGGCCGATCTCGACCAGGAGGTCGGTGAGGTCCGGAAGGTCGACCGTGGTCGACTCCCAGGTTCCGTCGCCCGGCACAACACCGTTTATCTGCGCGCCCGTGTCGATGCCCTCACCCGCGAACGTGAGTGGCTCTCCGAGCAACGAACCGGTACCGTCTGCGCTATCACCGTCGATGACGATGGACCCACTCGATGGGGTGCCAGTAAACGACCGGCCTGAAGTTTGCGCCGGCGATACGTCTGAACCTCCGGCGGAACTCGCACTGCCCGCGCCGAGCGCGATACCGGTGCCCACCGCAGTCGTCTTCAGTAACTGTCGTCTATTTGTCTCTCTCATGAGTTCCCTGTACGAGAAGGTGATGACAGCATCGGTTAAATGAATTTCGACTGTTTCTCCGGACCACGCCCCGCGGGTGGGCGTCGGTTCGAGAGGGCGGAATCTCTCGCAGTGAGTTATTATTCCTTCGTGGGTCTTTCAGGTACAGCGTCCCAGACGAGACGATATGTCGAGTTTCCGTCAGGTCGACGGCCGCCGGGGACCGGCTATCCAAACTGTTTTGCCTCGCCGTCGTCCTACCGTCATGCATGACAGTTCGTGCAGGAGTTCTCGGGGCGACGGGCGCAGTCGGACAGCGACTCATCCAGTTGCTCGACCCCCACCCCGAGTTCGAGATTGCGGCCCTGACCGCGAGCGAGGCCAGCGCGGGACACGTCTACCGGGACGTGGCGAAGTGGCGGATAGAGGCGCCAATCCCGGAGGACGTCGGCGGGATGGAGGTTGGCGCGACCGAGCCGGCGGCGGTGCCCGACGACGTGGAGATCGTCTTTTCCTCGCTCCCCTCGAGTATCGGCGAGACCGTCGAGAGCCAGTTCTGCGAGGCAGGTTACGTCGTCTCCTCGAACTCCTCGAACGGCCGGACCGACGACGATATTCCGCTGACAATTCCGGAGATAAACCCCGACCACCTGGACCTGATCGAGGTCCAGCGCGACGAACGCGGTTGGGACGGTGCGCTGGTGAAGAACCCGAACTGTTCGACGATAACGATGCTGCCACCACTGGCCGCGCTCGACGACGCCGCGGGACTCGACCGCGTCACCGTCTCGACGCTCCAGGCCGTCTCCGGGGCCGGCCACGACGGTGTCACGTCGATGGAGATTATCGACAACGCGATTCCACACATCGGCGGCGAGGAACAGAAGATGGAGGCAGAGTCCCGGAAACTGCTCGGCACGTTCGACGGCGCGGCGGTCCACTGGCACGACGCCCGCGTGGAGGCCTCCTGCAACCGGATTCCGACACTCGACGGCCACCTGGAGAACGTCTGGACGGACACGAACGAGGACCTCACCGTCGACGCCGCCACGGAGGCGATGGAGTCGTACCCGGCGCTGGGTCTGCACAGTTCACCCGACCAGCTCGTCCACGTCTTCGACGCGCCCGACCGCCCACAGCCCCGTCTCGACCGGAGCCGGGAGAACGGGATGGCCGTCGCCGCCGGCGGTCTCCGCGAGACCGCGGAGGGGGTCCAGTTCAACTGTCTCGCACACAACACGATGCGCGGGGCCGCGGGCGCGTCGGTACTGAACGGCGAACTGTTGCTGGAGAACGGCTACCTGTAGGCCCGTCTCTACGACGCCGACTCCTCTGCTGTCGTGCGCTCCTGTCGCCGGTAGTAGTACCGCGAGGCGTAGAAGACGGCCGCACCGACCACCCACAGCACCGCAATCAGCGGTTCGGGGTCGCTGAGCAGTACGAACTGGTAGACACTCATCGTGAGCAGGAGGATGATGAGCACGAGAAAGCCGTTGCGGGCCGCGCGCATCTTCGGGTCGGCTCTCATTATCGACTCACCGTAGGCGACACCGGCACTTATACCGTCGGCCGCCGACTGTCTGCCGACCCGGAGAACCGCTCGAGGGTCAGTCGTCCGCAGCGGGCGTCGTCACCGCCGGTTGCCCGTGGTCGGGGTCGCCGGAGACCGGCACCCAGTGGAGGGCGCCGTCGTACCGGAGGGCGCGGTGGTCGCGCTGTGGGTCGACGACTGTCAGCGAGAGCCAGTTGTTGTCGAGCAGTTGGGTCAGTTCCTCGTGGTCGCTCAGGATGGTGGTGACGCGCTCGACCGGCGCCTGAATCACCGTCGAGAGGCGGAGCGGTTGGTGGTACGGGTCGTCGTCGGCGCTCATCAGTGACTGTAGCGGCAGTCCGCTCATCAGGTCGCCGCCGTTGCCCTGGTAGACGCCGATATTTCCGACGGGGTTGTGTGTCACCTTCGACCCGCTCCCGTAGGTGGCGTTGTCGACCGTCGCGAAATAGTACTGTGTGTTTATCCACTGTGTGACGACCATCGGGCCGGTCATGATCGCTTCGAGTGCGTCACCCTCGGGGTCGGTCCGCCAGTTGTACGAGTGCAAGAACGAACGCCCGTCCAGGTCGGTGTCGGCAGTGAGGTCCCGCGGCCCGATGACGAAGCCGGCGTTGCCCGCCAGCCCCCACTCCGGGCGGGTCTCGGCCCAGTCGGTCGCGCGGCGCTCTGTCTCCCGGACACTCGAGTCGGTGTCGGCTCCCATGTCGCCGACGCGCTCTGCCGTCGCGCCGGCGCGTGCGTCCGCGAGGTCCGCACGGAGTCGTTCGATATCCTCGGCGTGGCTCTCCGGCACGTCGCCGGCGTACAGTTCGACCTCGTCGGTCGTCGTGTTGTGTTCGCCGGCGACGAAGACGGTGTCGTCGGGAACGTCGATACCGCGCTCTGCCAGCGCCGTCCTGACCGCCTCGTCGTTGCAGATGGCCGCGAGAACGCGCGCACTCGGGCCGCCGGGGTTGCCGGCGCAGGCCCCACAGTCGAGGCTGGAGTCGAAGGGGTTGTTGGCAGTCTCGCTGGCGTGACCGGCGAAGACGACCACCCGGGCGAACTGCTCCCAGCCCATCAGTTCGAACGCCGTGGCGGCGTACTCCACCCGTTCGTCGAGGGTGAGCCCCGTCGGCAGTTCCTGGTCGGCGTCCGGGTCGCGGTCGAGCGCCGGCTCGACGAACTCGTGGTCGTCGGGAATCCGGTCGGCGACGGCGTCGAACAGGTCGTGGACACGCGCCGGGAGCAGTGTCCGGGCGGCCAGCGCGGCGCCGTAGCCGACGCCGGCGGTCTCGACGTAACTGAACGCGGTCGCGACGTTCGACTCGAGTGAGTGGACCGCCGACCGCCACGTCCTGCGTGCGCCGTGCCAGCGGTCGTACGCCGCCCGGCTGTCGGTCTGACCCGTCGGACGGTCCGGAACGCGGTGTTGTGCGTCGAGAATCGGCGGACAGGCGTCGACGGTTACCCCGGAGTCGTACCCGCTGTGACGGACCGGCACCCCGAAGAACCCGGCGTAGCCGTGGGTCTCGTACGCTCCCGTTGCCTCGATCTGCCGGCGGACAATCTCGGAGCGCGTGTCGATACAGAACACCAGCTGTGCGTCCGGACGGGGGCCGTTTGTCGTGTCGGCCAGCGACGCGCTGGCCTCGGCCACCGACTCGACCAGTTGCTCGCGGTAGCTCGCCTCCCACGCCCTGAGCCAGACCTCCGACAGAGGCGGTCCCGAGGGGTCGGAGTGGGCGGACTCGTCGTCGCCAGCGGGTGCGACAGGCGCTCCAAAGTGGTCGGCAAGCAGCAGGCGAACGGCCAGGTAGTCGGCGAGTGTTATCGGGTACGCCGACTGCCACGGGCCGTCGTCTGCGATGCGCTGTTTGATGAACCCTGTCCAGCCCGGAAGCGAGGCGAACTGTGACTCGAAGATTGCCACCCACTCCTCGGCCGGGTAGCCGGCGAGAGACGTCACGATGGCCTCGAACGGTCCCTCCGGAAGGTCGGTCATCGCCGTTCTGTCGTCCAGATAGCTGTCGTAGGGGGCCACGGTCCGGAACGCCTCGTAGAACCCATCCTCGCGGTTCGGTATCTGCCACTCCGAACGGCCCTGGTCGAGAAACGCCGCCAGCCACTTCGTCATGATGGCGTCGACCTTGTCCGCCGCGGTCACCTCGGTCTCTGGCTGCTGGGCCGGTTCGGTGTCGGCCAACTCCGCGAGCGACGCCTCGGGGTCGGTGTCGTACCCGTGTGCCGCCAGTTCTGCCGCGAGAATCTCCGGCTCTATCTGCCCGTTCTCCAGCGCGCGAGCAAAGAGCTCGGCACTGGGGTAGCCCTCCCCGCCCAGAACCCGCTGTGCCGCAGAGACGGCCTCGTGAAACGGCTTGTCCTCGAAACCGGCCAGCGGGTTGGCCGTCACGAACGAGTGCAGCGGCCAGACAGACCCCACCGCGTCGGCCGCCTCGTCGATGCGCCGTTGGACCGCCTGGTCAGTACTCATTGTACTCCTCCGTGTCGTTGAGTAGCGTTCCCGCCGGGGGACGGGTCGTGTTCAGCAACGCCACGTACAGACGCTGGCTGCGCTTGTAGACGCCGGTTTCGACGACGAGATACGCCACCACGAAACCGACAGCGACGAGCGCGTGGGCCAGGGTCAGGTCTGCCGTGTACCCCACTCCGGGGAGACCGGCGAGCAGTTCGCTGACGACGCTGAAAAAGCCGGCGTAGACGGCGATGGCCGGCAGCGCGACCAGCGGGACGGTGCCGTAGCGAACGCCCGCCGTCGCCGCGCCGTCGAACATCTCGCGGACGGCGTGTATCACCGTCAACACGACCAGCATCGTCAGCAGGAGGCCGCTGTCGAACTCCGTCCCCTTTCCGGTGAGGGCGGCGAACAACACACCACCCGCAAGCGCCGTCACCGTCGTCACGGCGAGACCGGCGACACCCATCGACCCGGACCGCGACTCACCGGGCGCGGTCTGTTCGACGCGTGCGCCCGAGGAGAGGAACTCGTAGGCCTTGTAGAAGCCATGCAGGATGAGGTGGGCGATGGCCGCCGCAAAAAAGCCCAGACCGGCCTGCAGTATCATGAATCCCATCTGTCCGACCGTCGAACAGCCAAGTTGTGCCTTCACGTCTGCCTGCACGGTCTTGAGGAGTTTCCCCAGCACCGCACTCGCCGCGCCGACGGCCACGACGACCAGCATGAACGCGGGTTCGGCGGTGACGACCGGCGCGAAACGAACCAGCAAGACACCACCCGCGTTGACGAAGCCAGCGTGCATCAGCGCCGAGGCCGGCGTCGGGGCGGTCATCGAGGAGACCATCCACCGGTGGAAAGGCACCAGCGAGGACTGTGTCATCGCCGCCAGCAGGAGCATCGCACTGGCGAACAGCACAACCGGCGTCGAGGCGGTCTCGATACCGGCGGCCAGCCCGGAGACTGTCGTCGCGCCGGTGCCCCACCACAGGGCCACGAGTCCGGCCACGAGGACGGTACTGCTCGCCAGAAAGTACCGGCGCGCGAGTGTCCGCGCGATTCGGGCCTCGGGCCATCCCCTCGCGTGACCGACCAACTCGGCCATCACCATCCCCATCGCCAGCCACGCGACCGCAAACAGGGCGAGACTGTCCGCCGCCACCAACACCATCACCAGCAGCGTGAACGCGAACACGTTGCGAAAGAACCGGTCGATGGTCTCGTTTCCGGCCATGTACCGCCGCGAGTAGCTGTGGACGATACCGCTGAAGAACGTGACGGTCACCCACATCACGACCGTCAACCCGTCGACAGACACCACTCCGGCGAGTTCGACGGTCGCTCCGCTCTGGAGGGTCGCGGCGAGAACACCGACGCTGGCGAGCCACAGCAGCCACACCAACCGCGTCAACACCACCGGGAGAATCGTCTCACTGCTCGATGGCGTCGGAAGCTCTCCCACCGTCGTCGTCTGGTCTTGCCCGGTCATCGTCTCCTCTCTTTGTTGCCGCGTCGTCGGTCGGCGTCGGCGACCCGGCCGTCTGTACCCAACGTACGAACATACCGGTTATTAAGTCTTTCTTTACGACTAAACCGTTCTTTCAGAGCGTTCTTTAGAACAATCTGTTCTCTCTGCCGGTCTCGCGGCGGGCAGGTTCGGGACACGAACCGGTGTTGTCCCAGGCGCGTGACGAGGTCACTCGAACACCCCGTACCCGCGACCGAACTGACGAGTCTGCCCGGCGAGCAACGGGCCGACCCGTCGCCCGGCCGTGTCGTGTTTACTCGACAGACGACAGACGGCGGGTGGAGTGTCTGAGGCCGGTCCGTCTGGAACCGCGAGTGTGGACGGGAGCGGGGTCTGTCCGGCTGGAGTCTGCCCGTTGTCCGTCGTCGTCGCCCGTTCCGTTCGTTACTGTCGGGCCCTCTGTGACAGGTGAACGGTCACGAACTGATAACGGTACCGAATCGTTCGGAGAGGTGTTATGCAAAAACATATTCGTACCCGGTTTCGACTGTCAGTATGGAGGAGTTCGAGGGAACGGTTCTGGTCGGGGAGTCGTTCGACCCGGTTCGGGGTCGCGTCGTCGTCGAGAACGGTCAGATCGAGGCCGTCGAGGAGGTCGAGACAGAGTCGACAGACATCGTGCTCCCGGCGTTTGTCAACGCACACACCCACATCGGTGACTCTGTCGCAAAGGAGGGAGCCGTCGGACTCGGGCTCGAAGACGCCGTCGCCCCGCCAGGCAGTCTGAAACACCGGCGACTGTCGGCCGCCGACCACGACGAACTCGTGACGGCGATGCGCCGGTCACTGCAGTTCATGCACCAGACCGGAACCGTCGCCTGCCTCGACTTCCGGGAGTCGGGGCGGGCCGGCACGGAGGCGCTGCGCGAGGCCGCCGCCGACGTTCCCGTCGACCCGTTTATTTTCGGGAGCGGTGACCCCTCGGTTCTCGACGTCGCCGACGGCTACGGAGCGAGCGGCGCGAACGACGCCGACTTCACAGCGGAGCGGGCAGCGGCCCGCGAGGCCGGGGTTCCCTTCTCGATTCACGCCGGCGAACCGGACGCGACGGACATCCACCCCGCGCTCGACCTCGAACCCGACGCGCTCGTCCACATGGTCCACGCCGAACAGGAGCATCTCGACCGGGTGGTCGACCAGTCGGTCCCGATAAACGTCTGTCCGCGCGCCAACGCCGTTCTCGGGGTGGGGCGGCCGTCGATACGGGAGTTGCTCGACCACACGACGGTGGCGCTTGGCACGGACAACGTGATGCTCAACGCGCCGTCGATGTTCCGGGAGATGGAGTACACGGTGAAGTGTTTCGACGTCACCGCGAGCGAGGTGCTCCGGATGGCGACTGCCGGGGCCGAGGTTGCCGGCTTCGACTGCGGAGTCGTCGAACCCGGGCGGCGCGCGGCGCTGCTGGTGCTCGACGGGGACTCGCACAATCTCGCCGGCACAGAGAATGTCGTCGAGGCCATCGTCCGGCGCGGGTCACCGGTCGATATCGAACGGGTCGTCTGCTAACTGCCCCGCGGGTCGGTGTCGAACTCGCTGAACGGCGTGGTCTCGTGGCTCCGGACGAGTACCTCGTCGGCGACGGTCAGGCCCATCTCCAGCAGCGCCTCGGCGATGGGTGTGACGTCACCGTCTGACTTCCCGACGGCCGTCACGAGCAGGTTCTGCTCGCCCGTGACCAGTTCCTGAACCGAGACGACGCCGTCGAGAGCCAGTATCTCGGACACCACCTCACCCCGCTCCTGTATCGAGGCCGTACAGAACAGCAACATCCGGAGCGGGTACCCCGACTGGTCGTAGTCCACGTCGGCACTGTACCCCTTTACTATCCCCTCGGACTCCAGCCGCTGGATGCGTTTGCGGACGGTGCTGTCGGAGGTGCCGGTCCGCTCTGCGATGTCACCGGAGGACATACTGCGAGCGTTCTCCTGGAGTGCGTGCAGGATGGCCCTGTCTATCTCGTCGAGTGTCTCGGTCATGCAGGCACCTCGCGCGCCAGTTTCAAATGCTTTCGGCCCGGGTGCCCTCTGTGTCTTACGCGTCTGGTGACCGGTAGACGCCCCCGGTGTCGGGTCTGTCACGACCTGTCGTCGTGCTGGCTGTCGAACACCGCCGAGAGGAGTTTCTCCTGTCCGGCGCGGAGGTGCTGGGTGAACGTCTGCCGGCTGATACCCAGTTTCGTGGCAATTTCTGTCGTGTTGTGCTCGCGCGGGCGGCGGAAGTAGCCGCTGTACAGCGCTACCTCGACGGCCTGTTGTTGCTTGTCTGTTAGCTCGGTAGCCACGCTGGCACCCGGGGCGCGCTCGTCGTCCGAGCGCACCGACCGGACGTCGGCCCCGGGGTACTCGACCCGAACCGCCTCGACCAGCGACCGGACGTCTCCCTCTGTCCTGCTGGCGACGGTCATCGAGGCGGTTCCCTCCGTGACGGTGACCTCGACGACACGCGCCCCCCGGTCGGCGAGGATACTCTCGGGCGCCGGCCGCGAGACGACGAGTTCGTACCGGAGTGGGTCGCCCGCCTCGGTCACGCGCAGCGAGTCGACGGCGGCCACCGTCTCTCCGGCCGTCCGGAGGTTCTCGGCAGTCGTGCCAGTCGTCCGGAGCACGTACAGCAGTGTCCCGTCTCTGAGTGCCGTCGTCAGCACGGTCGAGTGTGCGCCGTCGAGGTGCGTGTCGAACGCGACCAGCGGCACCGCCGGGTCCGAGAGGTCGACGACAATCTCGACAGGTGTCGCCGACAGCAACGATTCGCGCCACTCCGCCGAGCGGAGCGCGTACCCCACTGCCTCGCCGTACTCTACGAGCAGGTCCTGTTCGCCGTCGTCGATACCTCGGGTCGCGTAGACGGCGAGCACACCGCGTGCGGTTCCCTCGTGCTCGATTGGGACCGCGGCCGCCGTCTCGAACCCGTGTTCGCGGGCAGTCTCGTGCCAGTCTGGCGTGTCCTCGGGTGTTGAGTCGCTCTCGGTAGTGACAGCGCGGCGTTGTCCGTCGGCGAGCGTGGCGAGTGCCGGTTCGGCGCGTTCCTCGGGGCTCACACCGGGGTCGACGACGGCGTCGAGATACGCCGTCTCGCCGGCCGCGGCCTGTTCGACGACGCCGCCGGACTGTTCGCGTGTCGCCACCAGCACGCAGTCGTACCCCCGGGCCGTGACGAGGTGCTCGCAGAACTCGCGGGCCACTCCCTCGCGCGAGGACGTGGCCTGCAGGATGTCGAGCATCGCCTCCCGACTCCGGCGTTCGCGGGCGAGCGCCTGCCGGGTCCGGTGTGCCTCGACGGCCGCCTCGACGCGCCGGGCCAGCAGATCACTCCGCCCGCCCAGCGAGCGTTTCGGGATGTAGTCGGTCACCTCGTTGCCGATGGCGTCGCTCGCGACTGACTCGTTTCCCTGGCCTGTGACGAGAATAAATGGTCGGTCGCTCCGCTCGCGCACCTCGGCGAGCAGGTCCAGCCCCGTTCCCGCTTCGAGGCGGTAGTCACAGACCACACAGTCCGGGTCGCGGTCGACAACCGCCACAGACGCCGCCGACAGCCCTGTCGCCGTCTCGACGGTAAACACCTCCCGCCGGTGTTCGAGGACCTGTGCCGTCGAGTCTGCCCACGTCTCGTCGTCGTCGACCAGCAACACCTGTATCTCTTCGTCCCCCGCCACCCCGTGTATCCCACCTGACTGCCCGCACATTGCTCTCGATACTGACAGTCTGGCTGCGGCCACTTAATTCTGTCACCAGCACATGCTGGCAGCTGCCGAGGTGTCGGTGAGTTCGGGGCATTCGTCTGGCAGGGCGAAACACTCGTGAGTCTCGGCCCGCAACGAGAATCGAACAGATGGCCGCGTCTGTCGTCCTCGGCGTGCAACTGTTCGCGGTCGGGTTGTCGAGTGCCGCCGCGGTGCGGGCGTTCCAGCAGCACCAGGCGCCGGGCGCGCGCGCATTCGGGGTCGCAATGACCGGCGTCGCGGGATGGGCGCTGCTGTCGACGCTACAGAGCATCTCGCTGTTTCACGGCCCGGTCGTGTTCTCGGTGCTTGTCCGGGCGAGTTGGATTCCAATCAGCGTCACGGCGCTCTCGTGGTTCGCGTTCGGGCTAGCCTACACCGGGCGTGGCGAGCACCTGACCCGCCGCCGAGTGGCGGTGCTCTCGGTCGTCCCGGCGGCCACGGCGCTCGCGGCGTTCTGTCACGGCATCCTCATCGAGGACCTGACGGGCGTTGTCGGCGAGCGCGCCGTCGACCCGCTGTGGACAGTCGAGGCAGTCTGGCCGGTCATCCAGGCAGTCGGCGCGGGCTATGCCTACGTCCTCGTTGCGCTTGGCTCGTTGCTCTTGCTCGAACTGCTGGTCGAGCGGCCCTTCCCCCATCCCGGACAGGCGCTGATGGTGCTGATGGTCGGCCCGCCGTGGCTGTTGAACGTACTCCAAGTTGCGGTACTACAGTTGGAGTCGTTCGACCCGACGATACTCGGCTTCGCCGTCTCGGGTGTGGCCGGCCTGATGGCTGTCGGTCGGTTTCGGCTGTTCGACGTTCCGCTTGCGCGTGCCCGGGTCGTCGAGGAAATCGACAGCGGCGTCCTCGTCTACGGGCAGGACGGCGCGGTCTACGACTACAACGAGCGGGCTGAACAACTCCTATCGCTCCCGCCGGACGTGCTCGGAACGGACATCCGGACCGTCCTCACGGAGAGTCCACTCGCGGTCGACCTGTCGGCTGAAACCGCCGCGCTCGACGCGGCAGACGAGGCCAGACCGGTCCCGCGGCCCGTCTCGGGGCCCCGCGAGGCGAGCGACGGCGGCGTGGCGACGCTTGCGGGATATCTCGACGGCCGAACCGTCGCCGTCGCGGGTGGACCAGACTACGTCGAGTTGCGCCTGTCTGACCTGCACGACGCGGCGGGCGACCCGCCGAGTTACGTTGTCTTACTGTACGACGTGAGCGAGCGCGAGCGCCGGAAGCGCGACCTCGAAGCGAAAAACGAGTTTCTCGACGAGTTCGCCCGCGTCGTCTCTCACGACGTGGCAACGCCACTCGGCGTCATCGAGAACAAGGCCCACCTCGTCGAGGTGACCGGCGACCCCTCGCATGCCGCCGACATCTACGAGGCCACCGAGCGCGTGCAGGCGCTGGTCGACGAACTCCGCGACCTCGCCGAGGAGGGGGTCAAGGTCGGCGAGACGGCCCCGGTCGAGGTCGAGACGGTCGCCCGCGAAGCCTGGGCTACCGTCGAAACCGGCGAGGCGACCCTGACCGTCGAGTCCTCCCGGGCCATCGAGGCCGACCGCGGGCGACTCGCCCAACTGTTCGAGAACTTGTTCCACAACGCCGTCGAACACGCGAGCGACACCGCGCCAGTGGCCGTCACTGTCGGGACCGACGACGTGGGCTTTTTCCTGGCCGACGACGGCTCCGGGATTCCAGCCGGGAGACGCGAGCAGGTCTTCGAGCAGGGCCACACCACCACCGAGGGCGGAAGCGGGCTCGGACTCGCCATCGTCCGGCGAATCGCCGAGGGCCACGGCTGGACGGTAGCCGCCACGGAGAGCGAGGGCGGCGGCGCACGGTTCGAGGTCGACACCGGCGAGTGATACCGGCCCGCGTGCCCTGTCGTACGGACTGCCGTGAGTGTCTGCCGGCGTGGTATCGCACGCCGAGCGTGTCAGGCCGCGAGCATCACGTTCGCCTCGTCGCGGAACTTCCTTTTTTCCTGTCGCCGGCGGGTCTGTCCGGGATTGTGGTGAATCTGTGCGACGTCCGCATCGGCGACAACACGTCCGCGAGGGTCCTCGGGCGTGTCCGTGCGAGCGGTTGTACGGCACTCGGTCACGAGCCCGTGACCACAGAGAGTGTGGCGGTGAAACGCGCTGCTGAACGGTTGCTCGAACGTAATGTTGGCACGGCGCAACCGTGACCCCGCTTAACGTATGCTGGTATTACAGTTATATCAGATGCTTTCGTCGGTGTCTGCAACGAGTCATGAGGGGGACAGTCGACCTCACACCGGCCCACGAATCGGCCGTACGACCGCCAGAGAGGGCGGATAGACGCAGTTACCACCCCGTCGCACTGGCCGTGCGGAGTGCGCACGCGAACGCCTGCGTAGGGGTGAGCCGATGACTGACCGGCGTCGCAGTCGCGTGGCGGCGCTCGCGGGTGTGCTCCTGCTCGCGGCGCTTGCAGTCGGGACGGGCGCCGTCTCGGCACAGACCACCACCGCGCCGGACTGTTCGACGGTCGGCTACACCACCGACGGGTCGGGAGCCGTCGAGGTCACGAATGTCAGTCAGCTCCAGTGCATCGGGAACACGAGCACCAGCACGTCGCTGAGCGACGAGTTCGTACTGACCAGCGACATCAACGCCTCGGGGACCGACGGGTGGAACGGCGGCAGTGGGTTCAGACCGATTGGAGCCGGAGGCACCCCCTTCACCGGCACCGTCTCTGGCAACGAACACAACATCACGGAACTGTACATCAACAGACCGTCCAGTTCCGAGGTTGGGCTGTTCGCCGAAACCGATAACAAGGCCGGGATAGCCAATCTCTCTCTCGTAGATGTCAACGTCACTGGTGACAGTATCGTCGGCGGTCTCGGCGGGAGGATGGACGCCAGGGTCACCTCCTCGTCCGTATCGGGCGAGGTGTCGGCTGGTGGTTCTTTCGATTCCAGAGCAGGCGGCCTCGTCGGACGCGCACAGGAAGGAAGTATAAACAACTCGCACGCGAACGTCACTGTCACTGCGACGGCCAGTAAGGTCGGCGGATTCGTCGGAGGGATGCAGAGCGGTGTCACAGTAGCGAACTCGTCTGCAACCGGGAACGTCTCCTCGACAGGTAACGAGGTCGGTGGTTTCGCAGGGAGTGTACGGGGCAACATCGACAGTTCCTCCGCCGACGGGAACGTGACCGGCGAGAACGAGGTCGGGGGTTTCGTCGGCTACGTCGACGGTCTGAATCTCAACATAACCGGGTCGTACGCGACTGGTCCCGTGTCGGGCAACAACAGCGTCGGCGGATTCGTCGGGGTGAACAGACAGGGCACCGAGATAACGGAGTCGTACAGCACGGGGCCCGTCTCCGGGAACGAGTCCGTCGGTGGCTTCGCGGGGTCGAACCTGCGCGACGGCGGTGACTCGCTTCTCAGAGACGTCTACACGACGGGCGCGGTCAGTGGGGGGAACAAGACCGGCGGACTCGTGGGCGAAAACGGTGCGTTCGTCAACGAGTCCTACGCCGCCGGGCCCGTCGAGGGGGACCAGCGTGTCGGCGGTCTCGTCGGTCAGAACGGTCAGGACGGCGAAACGGGCGATTTCTTCCCCAGTGACGGCACCGACGGTGTGCTCTCCGATTCGTACTGGGATACGAACGAAACGGGTCAGTCCGACGCTATCGGAAAAAAAGGGGGCGACCCCGGCAGTGAAACAACCGGCGGTGAGTCGGTCACCAGCGGCGAGATAGCGGGGCTGACGACAGACGAACTGAAGGGGAGCACTGCGCCGACCGACCTCGCGGCTCTTGACTTCCAGAACACGTGGGACGTGCTCGAGTTTGGTACCGACGACGCACGCTCGTACCCGTTCCTGCTGAACAACACCCAGTCGCCCACACCGGGGGAGGAGGAGCCATTGTACGCCGGCGGGTCGGGCACCGCGAGCGATCCCTACCAGATTGCCGACTGGACCCACCTCAACAACACACGCCAGAATCTCGGGGCAAACTTCAGGCTCGTCAGCGACCTGAACGAATCGACATCGGGGTACGACGAGGTGTCGAGTTCGTCGGCAAACGGCGGGAGCGGCTTTGCTCCAGTTGGTGACGCTTCGACCCCGTTCTCCGGTGCGTTCAACGGCAGCGGATACACAGTTTCGGACTTTCATATCGACCGGCCGAACACCGACGCGGTCGGACTGTTCGGCAACAGCTCCGGCACGGTAAACCACACCGGCGTCGAAAACGCGACCGTAACGGGCCAGAGCAGGGTCGGGAGTCTGGTCGGGGTCAACAACGGCGGCACAGTGGAGGAGTCATACGCTACCGGAACGGTCTCGGGCACTGGAGTCGTCGGCGGGGTGGTCGGAGGCAACAGGGGCACAGTCGAACTGTCGTACGCGACGGCGAACGTCTCGGCTTCCGGGGACAGTATCGGAGGTCTGGTCGGAGGCAACACCGGCACGGTCACCGAGTCGTACGCTACAGGGAGCGTCTCCGGCAACAGCCAGGTAGGAGGTTTGGTTGGGTTCAACGGCCTCAGCGGAACGGTAACCGACGGCTACTGGGACGTGAACACGACCGGGCAGACCACGTCCTCGGGTAGTGCCGACGCCAACGGGCTAACCACCAGCGAAATGAAGGGGTCCGCCGCAACGACCAACATGGGCGGGTTCGACTTCACGACGACTTGGGACGTGGTGGACACGTCCGACCGAATCTCGTACCCGTTCCTGCGGAACAACAAACAGGCACCCGAACCCGGACGCGAGAACAGGTACGCAGGTGGTGACGGGTCGGCGTCGAATCCCTACGAGATAGCCAACTGGTACGAACTTGATGACACACGCCGGAACCTCGACGCGAACTTCACGCTCGCGAACGGCCTGAACGAGACGACGGCGGGATACGACAAGGTGGCGAACGCGACGGCGAACTCCGGAGAGGGCTTCGTCCCGCTTGGGAACCGTTCCGCACCGTTCTCGGGAACGTTCGACGGGAGCGGACACGCGGTCGGTGACCTCTACATCGACCGACCGGGCACCAGCGGTGTCGGACTGTTCGGCGTGATAGACGGGGCCGTGACCGCCACCGGCGTCGAAGACGCGAACGCGACGGGACAGGACCGAGTCGGCGGACTGGTCGGGCGCAACGACTTCGGCACGGTCACGGAGTCGTACGCGACGGGAACGGTCGATGGCTCCGGCGAGGTGGGCGGTCTGGTCGGGGACAACGCCGGCACCGTCGGGGAGTCCTACGCGACGAGCACCGTCTCGGGCGAGTCCGCCGTCGGCGGGTTGGTCGGGCGCAACGACTTCGGCACAGTCGAGGAGTCCTACGCGACCGGCACCGTCTCGGGCACCGCTCGCGTCGGCGGGTTCGTCGGGCGAAACATCGGGACGGTGAACGAATCGTACGCGACGGGCACCGTCTCGGGCGTGAGCGACGTCGGCGGTCTGGTCGGGGACGACGGCGGCGGGTTCGGCACGGTGAACGACGGCTACTGGGACAGAAACACGACGAACCGGTCGTCTTCGGCCGGTGGAACGGGGCTGACGACCGACCAACTGAAGACGAACACCAGCCTCGCCGGCTTCGACTTCACGAACACCTGGGACGTGGTGAGTTTCAGCAGCGACATCTCCTACCCCTTCCTCGGGAACAACACACAGACACCGGCGCCTGGGCTGGTACAACCGCTGTACGCGGGCGGTGACGGGTCGGCGTCGAACCCCTACGAGATAGCCGACTGGTACCACCTCGACAACACACGCCTCAATCTCGGGGCGAACTTCACCGTCGTCGACGACATGAACGAATCGACGATAGGGTACGGCGACGTGGCGAGTCCGTCGGTAAACGGCGGCGCAGGCTTCGCGCCCATCGGGAACGACTCGGCACGGTTCGTCGGGACGTTCGACGGGAACGGACACAGTGTAACCGACCTCTACATCGACCGACCGGATACCGCAGATATCGGACTGTTCGGATATGTGGACGGTGGCACGGTGAACAACACTGTCGTCGAAAAGGCAAATATAACCGGCGACTTCAATACTGGGGGTCTCGTCGGGGTTAACAGAGACGGTAGAGTCACGGACTCGTACGCGACCGGCACCGTCTCTATGCTTGCGGCAAGGGGCGGCGGTCTGGTCGGGACTAACCTCGGCACAGTCGCTGAGTCACACGCGACGGCGAACGTCTCTGTGCCGGATGACCCCAACGTTGTCGGCGGTCTGGTCGGGGACAACGTCGGCACAATCAACCGGTCGTACGCGACGGGCGACGTCATCACCGGTGGCAGCGACGCGGTCGGTGGACTGGTCGGCCAAAACGACGGTACAGTCGAGATGTCGCACGCGACGGGCAACGTCTCGGGCGGCAACGACGGAGTCGGCGGGCTGGTCGGTCTCGCCTTTTCGGGGTCGGTGACTGAATCGTACGCGACGGGGGCGGTATCGGGTGACTCCCGTGTCGGCGGTTTGATCGGTGACAACCTTGACACAGTTGAGCAATCGTACGCGACGGGGGCGGTATCGGGCGACCGTACGACAGGCGGTCTGGTCGGTTTCAACGACCGCAGCCCAGTAAACGAATCGTACGCGACGGGGACGGTTTCTGGTTCCACCGAAGTCGGCGGGCTTGTCGGAGAGAACTCCGGGACTGTGAACGAGTCGTACGCCGTCGGAAACGTCTCCGGGTCCAGCGATGTCGGCGGGCTGGTCGGTCTCGCCACCGGACAGGTATTTTCGGTGTCGTCGGTGACTGAGTCGTACGCCGTCGGAAACGTCTCCGGGTCCAGCGATGTGGGGGGCCTCGTCGGGCAATTAGGGACCGGATTTCTTGACCCAGGAGGGGAGGTAATCCTCAGAGATAGTTACTATGATACCCAGACGACGGAGCAACAAGGCGCTGTCGGGACGATTGAAGAAGGTGATGGCACCGCAGAACTCCGCGGCGAAGTGGCTGGCCTACCGACCAGTCAACTCAAGGCGAACACCAGCCTCGCCGGGTTCGACTTCACGAATGTATGGGACGTGGTGGACACGAACGGCGAGGTTTCGTACCCGTTCCTGCGCAACAACACCCAGACGCCTGCCCCTGGTCTTGCATCCGCAGAAGATGGCTCCGACCTGTACGCGGGCGGGGACGGTTCGGCGGCGAACCCCTACGAGATAGCCAACTGGGACCACCTCAACAACACCCGACAGAACCTCGATGCGAACTTCACGCTGGTCAACGAACTGAACGAGACGACGGCGGGGTACAGTTCGGTCGCGTCGCCCTCGGCGAACGGTGGCAAGGGCTTCGTGCCTATCGGTAAAACGACGTTCCAGGGCGGCACTCCGTTCAGCGGTACGTTCAACGGGAGCGGATACGCGGTATCAAACCTGACGATAGACAGACCGAGTACTCCTGATGTCGGACTCCTCGGCGCAATGAACGGCAGTGTGAACAACGTCGGGGTCGTCGCTGCCAATGTCACCGGCAACAACACGGTCGGGGGCCTCATCGGAACCGGCGAAAACATTGAAATCGAGGAGTCATTTGTCACCGGAAACGTGACCGCCACCGGGACGAGCTTTAGAGGGGCTGCGAATGCCGGCGGTCTTGCGGGGCTTACTGTGGGTGGAACCATTCAGGAATCATTCGCCAATACCACCGTCAGCGGCGAGGAGGGCGCCCGTGTGGGCGGTCTCATCGGCCAGTCTCTTCCTGGCGAAGGCGGGTCTGCCACTGTTCAGGATTCCTATGCTACCGGTGATGTCACCGGTGATTCTTTGATTGGTGGCTTCATCGGGTTCAATTCCGGTACTGTTTCCGAGTCCTACGCCAGCGGTAACGTCTCCGGAAACTCCGACGTTGGAGGGTTCGCCGGCGGAAACAGTGGTACCATCAACAATGCCTACTGGGACCTGAACACGACGAACCAGACTACGTCCCCGGCTAGCCCCAACACGAACGGTCTCACGACCCCAGAGATGAAAGGTAGTGCCGCGACAACCAACATGGGCGGGTTCGACTTCACGAACGACTGGAGCGTTGTGAACACGAACAACCGCATCTCGTACCCGTACCTACGAAACAACACTCAGATACCCGAACCCGGACGCGAGAAGCGCTACGCTGGTGGCGACGGGTCGGCGTCGAGCCCGTACGAGATAGCCAACTGGTACCACCTGAACGACACACGCCAGAACCTCGGTGCGAACTTCACGCTGGTCGCCGATCTCAACGAGTCGACGGCAGGCTACGACGAAGTAGCGAACACGACGGCAAACGGCGGTGACGGCTTCGCGCCTGTCGGAACCATCAGCGCTCCATTCACCGGCGGATTCGAGGGCGGCGGCCACTCGATTGCCGGACTCAGAATCAACCGCACGGCCCCGACCAACGTCGGACTGTTCGGACGGGTCGGCACCGCCGGGACGGTGGCGAATCTCTCGCTCGCCGATGCGAACGTGCGTATCGTGGAGACAGAAAACAGCGTGTTCCCCAACGCCGGACTCCTCGCGGGCAACAGCGACGGCACGGTGCGGAACGTTTCCGTCGCGGGGAACGTGACCTCGCCGTACAGCGACCTGGGCGGGGTCGCCGGAATCAACAACGGAACCGTGACGCGCTCGGCGGCGGCGGTCAACGTCTCCGAAACCGGCGGCGGCAACAACGCCGGTGGACTGGTGGGGCAGAATACGGGCACGATTGTCGAATCTTACGCCACCGGAACAGTGAGCGGCGCGGCACTTATCGGCGGACTGGTCGGGCAGAACGACGACGCCGAGGGGGCGGGCTTCGTCCGTGACTCCTACGCGACCGCCAACATCGTCGACCCGGGTCCCGAGGTCGGCGGTCTCGTCGGCCAGAACACCGGTCTCGTCGAGCGGTCCTACGCCGCGGGAACGGTTCCGGACCCCCCGTTCGGTGACGTTGGAGGCCTCGTCGGAAACGACGTGGTCGGCTCCGGCACCGTCGTCGACTCCTACTGGGACATCAACACGACCGGGCAGAGCTTCTCGGCCGGTGGCACGGGCCTGACAACCGCCGAACTCACGGGCACCAGCGCCACGAACAACGCGGCCGGTTTCGACTTCCAGAGCACGTGGGACGTGCTGACAGCCGGGAGCGACACGGCGGTTTCGTACCCGTTCCTGCGGAACGATACCCAGACACCCGCGCCCGGTCGAACGGCGGCGGACCCGGACCTTCGCGTCGACCTGCTCGCCGTCGACGACCGGACCGACAGCGACGCCTCGACGGTCACCGTCACGGTCGAGGAGACGATAGGCACCGAGACACAGAACCTCACTGTCTCCCTGACTGTCGACGCACCGAACGGCACCGAGGCCTACAACGAGACAGTGACGCCGCAGTCGCTGAACAACTCCTCGGCGACGGTCACCTTCGGCGCGGACGGCGGCACGCCCCCGGTCGGGCCGCTCGCCGCTGGTGACGGGTACACCGCGATTGCGACCGCGACGAGCGACAGCGCGACGCCCGCGACGGCAACCGACAGCTTCCGTGTCGTCCCCGGTGCGCCCGCGTGTGGTAACGTGACACTCTCCCAGTCGAACGGCGTCTTCGAGGTGAGCACGCTCGCGCAACTCCAGTGTCTCGGCGACAGCGCGGCCGGCGGAGACCTGACAGGCGACTACGCCCTGACGGGCGACATCGAGGCGAGCGCGACGGCACTCTGGAACGGCGGCGACGGCTTCGACCCCATCGGCGACTCCAGTGGCGAGTTCGTCGGCACCTTCGACGGGCAGGGCCACACCGTCTCGAATCTCACCATCGACCGCGTCGGCGAGACCGGCGTCGGTCTGTTCGGCGTGGCCGGCAACTTCAGCAGCGAATTCACGGTCCAGAACGTCAACCTCACGAGCGCCAACGTGACCGGCGGCATCGACGGCGGCGAGGGCGAGGTTGGTGCGCTCGTGGGCAACGGCTTCACCGGCACTCTCCAGAACGTCTACGTCTCGGGGAGCGTGTCGAGTCCGCTCGGCGAACCGGGCGGCATCGACGCCGGCGGCGTCGGCGGCGCGGTAGGCCTGCACAACAGCCTCGACACCGAGAACGGGTACGCGGCGGTGAACGTGAGCGCACCCGACGGCAAGAACGTCGGTGGATTCGCGGGCGTCGTGAAATCCGGCAGTCTCGGACGCACCGTGGCAACTGGAGCGGTCAACGGCAGCACCAACGTCGGCGGACTCGCCGGCATCGTCACCGACGGCACGGTGACGCGCTCGCGGGCGGAGGGCTCGGTCATCGACAGCGGCGACAACGCGAACGCAGGCGGACTCGTCGGAGTGATGGACAGTGGAACGCTGAACCGGACGTACGCGACCGGCAGCGTCACGTTCGAGGAGTTCGGCGGCGGAGCGGGCGGACTCGTCGGTGTCGTCAGAGAGGACACGTTCGGCGACACGAAAAGCGTCGTCAACCGGTCATACGCGGTCGGTCAGGTGACCGCCGAGTTCAGCGACACTGGCGGACTGGTCGGCGAGATTCGGGTGCCCTTTGACGAATCACAGCAGTCCCAAATCAACGATTCCTACTGGGACGAACTCGCCACCGGGGAGCCCAACGCGACCGGCGTCGGGTCGGTCGGCGCGAGCGTCACCGGCTTCAGCACCGGCGACGGGACCGGCCGGGCCACGGAGATGCTCGGGAGCAACGCCCCCGGCAACCTGACCGCCTTCGAGTTCACCGATGTCTGGACGACGGCCACCGACGACTACCCGCGCTTTGGCACGTCTTTTAGCCTCTCGCTCACCAACGTCACTGCGACAGTCACGGAAGGCGAGCCAATTCAGGTGAACGGAACGGTGTTCAATGTCGGGAGTCAGAGCGACACGCAGACGCTCGCGCTCACCGAGTCGGTCACCGGCGACAGCCGGAGTGCCAGTACCGGACCCATCACGCTCGGGGCAGGCGAGCAGGCACAGTTCAGCCTCTCGGTGCCCACGCAGGAGGGCGACGCCGGGACCGGCCAGGTTACCGTCGCCGGCGACGACGACAGCGCGACCAGAGCCGTCGAGATCGTCGCGCTCGACCAGACCGCACAGTTGGCGGTCGGCGCATTCGCCGGCGAGTTCCCCGACAGTGTCGCCAGCAACGACTACGGCACGGTCTCGATTCCAGTCTCCGAGACCGACGACGTGCAGACGGAGAATCTCACCGTCACGCTCGCAGTCGACGGCGAGGACGAGACGTTCACGTTCACGGCGACCAACGACACCGCGACGCTCCAGAACGAGACCCGGACGTTCGCCTTCGACGTGGGCACCATCGGCGAGGCAGACAACTACACCGCAACGGTGACAGCGAACGCCGACAACGCAAACGAGACGAACGCGACAACCGAGTTCCGCGTCGACGCGCCGGCGGCGTCGAGTCTCTCCGACCTGAACATTGCCGGACAGGGCGCTGATGCGACAATCACCGAAGGTAACAGCGAGAGCGTGGCGGTCAACGTGACCAACACCGGCGACCAGAGTGGAAGCTTCGACGTGACGCTGGAAATCGGGACGAGCGTCACCCAGACCCGGACGACGAGTGCGCTCGGTGCTGGTGCGACGGAGACGGTGACGTTCACCGGAGTCACGGGCGGACTGAGTGCCGGTAACTACGACGTGAACGCGACGACAGCTAACGATACGGTGACGGGCAATCTGACAGTCGAACAACCCGCCACGTCGGCGCTATCGGACCTCGACATCGCTGGGCAGGGCGCGGACGCGACCATCAGCGAAGGCGACAACGAGAGTGTGACTGTCAACGTCACCAACACCGGTGACCAGGCTGGCTCGTTCGACGTGACGCTGGAAATTGGGACGAGCGTCACCCAGACCCAGACGACCAGTACGCTCGGTGCTGGTGCGACACAGACGGTGACGTTCGCTGGAGTCACGAGCGGGTTGAGCGATGGCACTTACGACCTGAACGCGACAACAGCCAACGACACGTTCTCGGGCACGCTGACAGTCGAACAGCCGGCGATGTCGGCGCTATCGGACCTTGATATCGCCGGGCAGGGCACTGACGCGACAATTACCGAAGGCGACGACGAGAGTGTCACGGTCAACGTGACGAACGTGGGCAACCAGAGTGGAAGTTTCGACGTGACGCTGGAGGTTGGCGCGGTGGTTACCCAGACTCAGACGACGAGTGCGCTCGATGCTGGTGCGACGGAGACGGTAACGTTCTCGAATGTCACTGGCAGCCTATCTGCCGATACCTACGACGTGGACGCCACGACTGCCAACGACACTGTGACGGGCAATCTGACAGTCGAACAGCCGGCAACCTCGGCGTTGTCGGACCTCGATATCGCCGGGCAGGGAACGGATGCGACGATTACGAAAGGCGACAGCGAGAGTGTCGCGGTCAACGTGACCAACACCGGCGACCAGCAGGGGTCGTTCGACGTGACGCTAAAAATCGGGACGAGCGTGACCAAGACCCAGACGACGAGTGCGCTCGCCGCGGGAGCGACGGAGACGGTGACGTTCGCTGGGGTTACGGGCGGACTGAGTGACGGCGACTACGACGTGAACGCGACGACGGCCAACGATACGACGACTGGGACGCTGACCGTCGAGCAGCCGGCAACCTCGGAACTCTCGAACCTCGACATCGCAGGACAGGGCGCGGACGCGACGATTACGGAAGGCGACAGCGAGAGCGTCGCGGTCACCGTCACGAACACCGGCGACCAGGCCGGTGCCTTCGACGTGACGCTGGAAGTTGGCACGAGCGTCACAGAGACACAGACGACGAGTACGCTCGCGGCCGGAGCGGCGGAGAGTGTCACGTTCAGTGCAGTCACCGGCGGACTCGCTGCTACCGATTACAACGTGAGCGCCTCGACAGCCAACGACACCACGAACGGCACGCTCACGGTCGAACAACCAGCCACAGGAAGCCTATTTGACCTCGATATCGCCGGGCAGGGCGCGAACGCGACAATCACCGAGGGCGACAGCGAGAGCGTGGCGGTCAACGTGACCAACACTGGTGACCAGCAGGGGTCGTTCGACGTGTCGCTGGAAATCGGGACAAGCGTCACACAGACACAGACGACGAGTGCGCTCGGTGCTGGGGCGACAGAGATGGTAACGTTCGCCGGAATTACGAGCGGACTGAGCGACGGCGACTACGAGGTGAACGCGACGACGGCCAACGATACGACGACTGGGACGCTGACCGTCGAACAGCCAGCAACGTCGGCGCTGTCTGACCTCGACGTTGCAGGACAGGGGACCAGCGCGATTACCACCGAAGGCGACAACGAGAGTGTCGTGGTCACCGTGACGAACGTCGGCGACCAGAACGGAGCCTTCGACGTGACACTGGAGATTGGCACGAGCGTCACGCAAACCCAGACCACCAGCACGCTCGGTGCCGGCGCGACCGAAAGGGTGACTTTCGCGAGTGTCAGCGGTGGACTGAGCGACGGGACGTACGACGTGAACACGACGACGCCAAACGACACGCTCGCTGGCACGCTCACGGTCGAACAACCGGCAACCTCGTCGCTGTCGGAGCTCAACGTTGCGGGTCAGGGTGCTGACGCGACGGTTACCGAGGGTGACAACGGAAGCGTGGTGGTCAACGTGACCAACGTTGGAGAGCAGAGTGGGTCGTTCGACGTGACACTCGAAATTGGGACCACAGTCACCGAAACGCAGACTACCTCAACGCTTGTTGCCGGAACAACGGAGACAGTGACGTTCTCAGGAGTTATCGGTGGACTCGCAGACGGCACCTACGATGTGAACGCGACCACTGCTGACGGCGAGACGAGCGGAACGCTCACTGTCGAACAACCGGCAACATCGGCGCTGTCGGACCTCGATATCGGTGGACAGGGAACCGACGCGACAATCACCGAGGGCGACACGGAGAGTGTCGCGGTCAACGTCACGAACACCGGCGACCAGCAGGGGTCGTTCGACGTGACACTGGAGATTGGCACGAGCGTGGCCCAGACCCAGACCAGTAGCACGCTGAGCACTGGTGCGACAGAGACGGTGACGTTCAAGAGCGTCACTGGCGGCCTGTCTGCCGATACCTACGACGTGAACACGACGACTGCCAACGACACGTTCTCGGGCACGCTGACGGTCGAACAACCCGCCACGTCGACACTATCGGATCTTGATATCGCAGGACAGGGTGCTGACTCGACAATTACCGAAGGCGACAACGAGAACGTGACGGTCAACGTGACCAACACCGGCGGCCAGAGTGGGAGCTTCGACGTGACGCTGGAGATTGGCACGAGCGTCACGCAGACTCGGACGACGAGCACGCTCGGTACTGGCGCGACGGAGACGGTGACGTTCTCGGGTGTCACTGGCGGACTAAGTGCCGATACCTACGACGTGAACGCCACCACCGCCAACGACACGTTGACTGGAAGCCTGACGGTCGAACAGCCAGCGACCTCGGCGCTGTCGGACCTCGATATCGCTGGGCAGGACGCAGACGCGACCATCAGCGAAGGCGATAGTGAGGGTGTCGCGGTCAACGTCACGAACACCGGGGACCAGGCCGGTGTCTTCGACGTGACGTTGGAAATTGGCACGAGCGTGACCGAGACACAGACGACGAGTACGCTCGGTGCTGGTGCGACGGAGACGGTGACGTTCACCGGAGTCACGAGCGGACTGAGCGATGGCGCTTACGACGTGAACACGACGACGGCCAACGACACGCTCGCAGGGACGCTGACAGTCGAACGGCCAGCAACGTCGGCGCTATCGGACCTCGATATCGCCGGGCAGGGAACCGACGCGATCATCACCGAAGGCGATAGTGAGGGTGTCGCGGTCAACGTCACGAACACCGGCGACCAGAGTGGGAGCTTCGACGTGACGCTGGAGATTGGCGCGACGGTCACCCAGACTCAGACGACCAGCACGCTGAGCACCGGCGCAACCGAGACGGTGATGTTCTCGGGTGTCACTGGTGGACTGTTGGCCGACACCTACGACGTGAACACGACGACTGCCAACGATACCACGACGGGCACGCTGACAGTCGAACGGCCAGCAACCTCGAAACTCTCGGACCTCGATATCGCCGGGCAGGGAACGGACGCGACGATTACTGAGGGTGCCGATGAGAGCGTGGCAGTCAACGTGACCAACGTCGGTGACCAGGCAGGTTCGTTCGCCGTGACGGTAGAGATTGGGGCCGCAGCTACGCAAACACAGACCACCAGCACGCTCGCCGCGGGAGCGACGGAGACGGTGACCCTCGCAAGCGTCACTGGCGGACTGACTGCCAACACATATGACGTGAACGCGACGACGGACAACGACACGCTCGCAGGGACGCTGACGGTCGAACAGCCAGCAACTGCCACGCTGTCGGACCTCAATATCGCCGGCCAGGGCACCAGCGCGACAATCACCGAAGGTGACAGCGAGAGTGTGGCGGTCAATGTGACCAACACCGGCGACCAGCAGGGGTCGTTCGAGGTGACCCTGGAGATTGGCACAGCGGTCACCCAGACACAGACGACCAGCACGCTCGCCGCGGGAGCGACGGAGACGGTGACCTTCGCCGGAGTGACGAGCGGGTTGAGTGGCGACAGTTACGACGTGAACGCCACGACGGCCAACAATACCACGACGGGCACGCTCACCGTCGAACAGCCACCGACTTCGGAACTGTCCGACCTCGATATCGCCGGCCAGGGCACCAGCGCAACTATCACGCAGGGGACAAACCAGAGCGTTGCGGTCAACATCACGAACACCGGCGACCAGTCCGGTGCCTTCGACGTGACACTCGATATCGGTGGTATCGTCACCGAGACGAAGACGACCACCCAACTCGACCCCGGTGCGACGACGACGACGCTCGTGTTCGAGAACGTCACGGGCGCGCTCGCGCCCGCGGCCTTCGGCGTGAACGCCACCACTGCCGACGACGAGACGAGCGGGACACTGACCGTCGAACGGCCGGCCACGTCGTCGCTCTCGGACCTCGATATCGCCGGGCAGGGAGCCGACGCGACGCTTACGAATGGCACCAACCAGAGCGTTGCGGTCAACGTGACCAACACCGGCGACCAGTCCGGTGCCTTCGACGTGACGCTGGAGATTGGGACGACCGTCACTCGGACCCAGACCACCGGCACGCTCGCCGCTGGAGCAACCGAAACGGTCGCCGTCGAGAACGTCACCGGCGGGCTCGCATCCGGCGAGTACGGCGTGAACGCGACGACGGCCGACGACGCAGTGGCCGGCAATCTGACGGTCGAACAACCGGCAACTGCCGTGCTCTCGGACCTCGATATCGCCAGACAGGGAAGCGATGCGACGCTCACGGAGGGCAGCAACCAGAGCGTTGCGGTCAACGTCACGAACGTCGGCGACCAGCCTGGCGCGGTCACCGTGACACTGGAGATTGGCTCGACTGTCGCCGTGACCCAGACCACCGGCGTGCTCGATGCTGGCGACACCGAAACGGTCACGCTACAGAATCTCACTGGAACGCTCGGCGACGGGACTTACGGCGTGAACGCGACGACTGCCGACGGCGCGGTGGCTGGCACGCTGACGGTCGAACAGCCACCGACCGCACAGTTGGACAGTCTCGATATCGCTGGCGCGGGCGCGAACGCGACCATCACTAACGGCACCGACGAGAACGTCACGGTCACCCTGACCAACGCTGGCGACCAGCAGGGCTCGTTCGACGCCACGCTGACGATTGCCGACGGCACGCCCAGCGTCACGCAGAACCGGACAGTCGTTCTCGGTGCCGGCGAGAGCCAGCAGGTGCGCTTTGCCGGTGTCACTGCCGGACTCGCTGTCGGCGCGTACGACGTCGGACTGGCCGCCGGCGGGGCCACTGTGACGGGCACGCTGTCGGTTGAACGGCCGACGCCGTCGACGTTCCTGCTGAGCGATATCCAGCCTACAGATGCGCGGGTCGTCGTCGGGTCACAGGTCGACATCACCGCGACGGCCGAGAACGTCGGCGACCTGCTGGGCACGCAGCCCGTCAACCTCACACTCGACGGACTCACCCGGAGCACCAGCGTGACACTCGCAGGTGGCGCGAACGACACTGTCCGGTTCGAGAACGTCGACACCGGTGTGCTCGGAACTGGCGAGTTCACCCCCAAGATTACAACGGCCAACGACACGGTAACGGGCAGTCTGACCGTGAGCGAGCCGATTTTCGTCGAGAGTTACCGGCTGTCTGCGACAGAACTCAGACTCGACCAGAACTTCTCGGCCAACGTGACAGTCCGCAACATCGATGTCGTATCACAGTCTCTGAGCGTCCCGCTGGTCGTCGACGGCCAGACTGTCGATACGGCGAACGTCAGTCTCGCTCCCGGTGCCACGCGAAGAGTCACGCTCGAATGGGTTCCGCAGTTCGGCGAGGCGAGCGTGACTGTCGGCGGACTGGCGCCGACGACAGTGACCGTCCTCGGCCCCGACCTGAACGGTAACGGACTTCCAGCGGCCGACACCAACGGTGATGGGCTGCTCGACGACACCAACGGTGACGGAAATGTCAGTGTCCTCGATGTGCAGGTCCTGTTCGACAGTCTCGACGGCGACAGTCCCGTCCTGCAACCGAACTACGAGCTGTTCGACTTCCAGGACGCGAACGACGCGGTGACAATCCTCGACGTCCAGGCGCTGTTCAATCAGGTCAGCACACAGCAGGAGTCGACGACAGCACGGTCGAATTAGCTGGACGAGTCCTCACCACGGAGACTTTGTCGCTCCGGGGTCGACACGCGTTCGAACTGACCTCGCTGGTCGGAGAGCGAGCGGTTGGGGCGCTACGGCGTCGAGTCGGCGAGTTTGTCGTCGTGTTTCTGTTCGAGTTTCTCGAGTTTCGGTGGAATCTGCGCCCGACAGTAGGGCTGGTTGGGGTTGTTCTGGAAGTAGTCTTGGTGTTTCTCCTCGGCCCGGTAGAACGTCTCCAGTGGTTCGATTTCCGTGACGATACCGCTGTACGTGCCGCTGTCTTCGAGTTCCTCGACGTACTGCTCGACGGTCGCCCGCTGGTCGTCGTCGTGGTAGTACACCGCCGAACGGTACTGCGAGCCGACGTCTGGCCCCTCGCGGTCGCTGGTCGTCGGGTCGTGAATCTCGAAAAACACCGCCAGCAGTTCGCGGTAACTCACACGGTCGGGGTCGTAGGTGAGTTGGACGGCCTCGGCGTGGCCCGTCGTGCCGTTACAGACCGCCCGGTAGGAGGGGTTCTCGACGTGGCCACCACAGTACCCCGACACCGCCTTTTCCACGCCACGCACACGCTTGAACGCCGCTTCGATACACCAGAAACAGCCACCCGCAACTGTCGCCTGTGTCTTCATACACACTGCTACGAGCGCGACGTGTATAGTCTCTCTGTGCCACCAGTCGCCGGCGACCCGGACAGACCGGAGCCGTTAAATTTCTGCCGCCCCTCCATCTGATTGCTTCTTTCTATCAGGAGTCTACGGTGCCCGAGAGCGTAACGATTCTGTTACGAGTAACAGGTTCGTTATACTTATGCGTGCAGAGTCGAACGTATACGTATGGCAGAGACACGGCAGGCGCTCGACAGCGACGGGGTGTGGACCCTGAAGCACCTCGCGCTCGCCGGCGCGCTCGACAGCGAGGCGAAACTCTCCTGTGCGACGCTGGCGGAGCGACTCGACGCTTCGACACAGACGGCCTCGCGGCGACTCCAGCACCTCGAGGCCGAGGAGTACATCGACCGGGAGGTCGTCAGCGACGGCCAGTGGGTCGAACTCACCGACGCCGGTGCGCAGCGCCTCCAGACCGAGTACGCCACCTACCGCCGGATTTTCGAACAAGAAGAGCGGGTCGAACTCTCTGGAACGGTCACCAGCGGGATGGGTGAGGGCCGTCACTACATCAGTCTCGACGGCTACATGGAGCAGTTCCGGACGAAACTCGGCTACGGGCCGTTTCCGGGCACACTGAATATCGACCTGAACGAGCAGAGCGTCCGGCGGCGTCCACAGTTGGACGCACTCGACCCAGTCACCATCGAGGGCTGGGAGAGCGAGGACCGCACGTACGGACCGGCGTACTGTCTGCCCGCCACACTCGTCGTCGACGGGGAGCGCTACGAGCGTGCACACGTTATCTCGCCAGAACGCACCCACCACGGCGACGACAACCTCGAGGTAATCGCGCCGGAGAAGTTGCGCGAGAGACTCGGCCTCGACGACGAAACGGAGGTGACGGTTCGTGTCACGGAGCAGTGACGTGATGGGGCCAGCAGGGAGTGTCGACCGTGCGGTCGAGGCCGTCCGTCGCGGTCAACCGGTCTGTATCCACGACGCGGCCGACCGCGAGGGTGAGACCGACCTGGTGTACCCGGCAGTCGGCGTGACACCGGCCGCAGTCGCGCGCCTGCGCAACGACGCCGGCGGACTTGTCTGTGTGGCACTGTCACACGACGTCGCCACCGAGTTCGACCTCCCCTTTCTGCAGGACGAACTCGACCATCCGGCCGCCGCGGAGCACGACCTGGCCTACGACGACCGCTCGTCGTTCTCGCTGACGGTCAACCACCGCGACACCCACACCGGCATCACCGACGAGGACCGCGCGCTGACGATCAGCGAACTCGGGGCCGCGGCGCGTACACCCGACCAGGCGGAGTTCGTCACGAGCTTCCGGACGCCCGGCCACGTCCACCTGCTCCGGGCCGCCGAGGGGCTGCTCGACGCCCGACAGGGCCACACCGAGTTCGGAGTCGCGCTCGCGGAGGCGGCAGACGTGCCGCCGGCAGTCGTCGTCTGTGAGATGCTGGACGACGAAACTGGCGGGGCGCTCGACCCCACCGACGCCGCAGACTACGCCGCAGCCAACGGGATTCCCTACGTCGAGGGCGAGCGCCTGCTCGAGCGGTTCGCCTGTGCAGATGTCTGACCGAACGGACGACACGACATGGACAGAGAAGCCGACACCAGAGGAGGTACGCGAGCAGATGCAGGAGGGTGAACCGTACACTGTTTCTGATCTGCTGGACGAGTTCGACGCCACGCCGCGGGAGACGCTACAGCAGCGACTGGAGACGCTCGCCGGAGAGGGCGAAGTACGGCGGAAACAACACGGCAGCGATCGGGTCTCGTACTGGATCGATCCCGGGACAGCCAGTCAGAGCGGAGCAGAGTGGCAAGCTCAGACCGGTCAGAACGAGACAGACACGCGGGCGCGAACTCGGCAGGGCAATCGAGACGAGGCACTGCAACAGGCACTGCTGGGGAGCGCGAAAGACGGGGCAATCCAGTACCGGTACGGTCCGGTCACGCACGCGGCGGGCGGTCTGCTGGCGATACTTTTTTTCACTGGACTGGCGCTGGTCAGCGATGCTGCTGTCGCTCTGGTGACTGGGAGTCTGGTTCTCGTTCCGCTCGCTATCGGCATGTTCTACATCGCGTTCGACCTGAAGACTGACTAGCGCTCGGTGTGGTGGCACGCACTGACTTTCGCTCTCCACGTGGCGCGCGCTAGCTCGCGTGCCCGGAGCGCGAGACCCGAGTACAGCGAGGGTCTCGACCGCCCGAACGGTGAACGGAGTGAGCCGTGAGGAGGGCCGCGAGCCAACATCGTGCGAGGTCGTCGTGAGCGACGCGAACGACGGCTTGGCAGCGCGTGCGCTGTCGGTGGATGAACACCGCAGCGAGCGCAGCGAGCGAGGAGCGCAATCGGGTGGGGAGGATAGTGGCCCGTCTGGGTGGATCGAAAGGGGCCGCCCGGTCGATCAGTCCCGGGCGCAGCAAGCACCGCAACGAGCGAAGCGAGTGAGGCGCGCAGCAAGCCCCGGACGGTGAGCCGAGTGCAACGAGGCGAACGCAGTCGACCGGGCGGGGGCTTTCAGTTCGCAGTGGGAGTCCTGACACCAGCAGTCACACAGAATCACGGAGAGCGGGCGGGGGCTTTTAATACTCCAGTTACCGTCGACACACCAGAACACCCCCAGAGAGAGCAGACGGATGCGTTCAGCACGCCGGGCACAGTCCAGACCAGCACCCAGTTCGTGCTAGAGCGAGCCCTGCAGTCGCTCGAACTGGTCGGGGTCGTGGCCGTACAGCACCGTCGCCCCGGACCGGCGCTCGCGCTCTTTGAGTTTCCGGCGACTCTCTTTCCAGGCCCGCGAGTCGGAGAGCAGACTCGCGCCCATGTCGCGGTTCTGTTCGTAGTTGGGCGCGAGAAAGGCAACGTCGCCGGCGACAATCAGGTCCTCCTCGGACTCGCGTTCGATGTGAGCACCGAGCGACCCCGGGGTGTGACCCGGCACGTGGAGGAGTTCGACCCCGGGCAGGAGCCGGCGGTCGCCGTGAACGACCTGCCAGTTCAGGTCGTGTTCGAAGTCGGCAGCCAGGTACGCGTCGCCGCCGGCGGGCGTCTTCGCGCTCAGGTAGGCGTGTTCGAGTTCGCGGCGGTGGACGTACACCGGCACGTCTGTCCCGTCGAAGTGGTAGAGTCCGCCCGCGTGGTCGAGGTGGAGGTGTGACTGGACCACGATGTCGATGTCGTCGACACCGTATCCCACGTCGTCGAGCGCCGTTTCGAGGTCGCGCTCGTGGGCGTCGACGTGGGCAAACGCCTCGTACAGCGGTCTCGGCCAGTAGCCGTCGTCGGTCTCGGGGTGTGAGCCGGTGTCCCAGAGAACCGTCGCCTCGGGGTGGTCGATGACGAGGTTCCAGACGGCGTACGGTTCGTACTGCAGGTCCGGGGACTGTGCGCTGTGAACCGCCACAACCTCCGCGTCCAGCGCGAAGTTCAGGTCGGCACGAATCTCCCCACGGTCGAGTAGACGTAACTCCATACCGGCAGTACGAAACCAGTCGGCGTAATCTTTTGGACAGACTGGTCGTCTCACAGGGGACACTGTCGGGCGAGGTCACCCGACACCGGTACAATCGCGGGATACGGTGGCCGTCGTCAGTCGTCGGCTTCGCCGGTTTCGATTGGCGAGCGGATGGCGTTACCCCACTCGGTCCAGGAACCGTCGTAGTTCTCGACGTCGCCAAAGCCCAGCAACTCGGTCAGCACGAACCACGCGATTGCCGAGCGCTCGCCGACTCTGCAGTATGTGATAACCGACTGGTCCTCGGTGATACCGGCGTCCTCGTACAGTTGTTTCAGTTCGTCGGCGTCTTTGAACCGGCCGTCGTCCTCGAGCACCGACGCCGTCGGGACGTTGCTCGCGCCGGGAATGTGGCCGCCACGCTGTGCGGTCTCCATGAGACCCTCGGGGGCGATCATCTCGCCGGTGAACTCCTCTGGACTGCGCACGTCGACCATCGGGATACCGCTCTCGACGGCCTGTTCGACGTCGTCTTTGTAGGCACGAATACCCTCGTAGGGGCCGCTGACGTCGTAGTCGACGGCAGAGAACTCTGGTTCGTCGGTCGTCAGCGGGTAGTCGTTTTCCACCCAGTAGGATTTCCCGCCGTCGAGCACGCGGACATCGTCGTGGCCGAAGTACTTGTACTCCCAGAATGCAAACAGCGCAAACCAGTTTGGAACCCGGCCGCCGCCGTAGAGAACGAGCGTCGAGTCAGAGGAGATACCGGCGTCACCGTTCAACTCGCCAAACTCCTCGCGCGAGAGAATGTCTCGTGTCGTCTCGTCGCTGAGGTCGTCCTCCCAGTGGAAAAACTGCGCACCCGGAATGTGTCCGTCCGGATACGGCGTGTACTCCGACTCTTCTGTCACCGTCGGATTGTTTACCTCGACCAGCCGATACCCCGAGTCCTCGTCTTTGAACTCCTCGGTGTGGTCCTCGACCCAGTCAGCCGATACTAGTACGTCGTTGACGTAGTCGCGGTCAACCATACACGTCAAGTTAGTGTACCCGAGTCTTTAGTACTGGTGCTGTTGATAACCATTACCGGGTCCTAATGCACCGCGAACGCGGCCTGTCGGCGCCGGTTGTCACGCGTGACCGCCGGTCGGTGCCGTCTTCCCGTGTTCGTGTGCCACGACCACAGTAGTATCCCGGGTTGCCGATAGAGGTAATATTTGCAAGGTCACGGGTGGACCGACACTAAAGGCCGGAGATGCCCACCACGACGAAACCGGCGACGAGCACCACCCCAAACAGCACGAACAGCGCGTTCTCGGGGTCGATATCCTCCGGTTCCAGCGGCCCTCTGGGCGCGAGCGACCCAGTGACGTTGCCCCCGTTCTCCGCGTTGTTGTCCTCGATGCGCCCGGTTGTGGAGCGTAACTCGTCGCTGTCGTCGGTGTCGTCGGGTTGTCTCTCGGCACTCATTCTGGGGGTTCCGTCGAACAGTGACTGCACACCGGGCGGACAGTCGGTGTCGTCTGTTCACCACCGGCGGGGTGTGTACTGCCCGGTCGGCCGTGGCCGCTGCTCCCGGCGACAGTGCCGACTGGTCCCGCCGTCACCACGACCCTGTGTCCGTCCACAACAGCGTCTCGCAGCGTCGACTCGTCGGTATCTGTTCCGGACTCGGGGGCGCTGTCGAGTTCACTGGCGTTGTGGGTCGTGTCGCCAGACCCCGTCGCCACCGGGTCTCGGACGCCCACGGTTCCGACGCCCGGTGTGACGCCAGTGCTCGGTGTTTCGAGCGGGCCACGCTCTGCCGGTTCCATTCTCTGCCCCTTGTTCACGGGTGAGAGTAATGTGTTTTTTCATTGCCCTCCCGGGTCCCGGGAGAGGCGTCGTGGACAGTAGAGTTGTCGGAAGCCGTGACCCGGCGTATGACACGAGTCCCCTCCCGGAATCCGCTGGCAGTGCTGTCGGCAGGCGGTGTCGTACACGGGCCGCGTGTCGCACTCGTCAGAACGTAGCTCCAGCGGGGTCGGAGTCTGGTCGAGAGCAAAGAGACCGCCCGAAGAGTCAGTCGGCGGTAGCCGTTTCGACGGACTGGTCCTCGTAGTACTGTTCGATGTACTCCTCGTCGATGCGGTTGAGTTCCTCCTCGGGGAGCATCGAGAGCAACTCCCACCCGATAGCGAGCGTCTCCTCGATGTCGCGGTTCGTGTCGTACCCCTGTTCGACGAACTCCTGTTCGAACCGGTCGGCGAAGTCGAGAAAGCGGTTGTCCCGCTCGGAGAGCGCCTCGCGGCCGACGATGTTCACGAGGTCTCGCAGGTCCTCGCCCTCGGCGTAGGCCGCGTACAGTTGGTCGGAGACGCCACCGTGGTCGCCACGGGTCAACCCCTCGCCGATGCCGTCGTCCATCAGTCGCGACAGCGACGGCAAGACGTTGATCGGTGGTTCGATACCCTGGCTGTTGAGGTCCCGGTCGACGAGAATCTGCCCCTCGGTGATGTAGCCTGTCAGGTCGGGAATCGGGTGCGTGATGTCGTCGCTTGGCATCGTCAGGATGGGAATCTGGGTCACCGACCCCTCCTCGCCTTTGATTCGGCCGGCCCGCTCGTACAGCGACGCCAGGTCGGTGTACATGTAGCCGGGATACCCACGACGACCCGGCACCTCTTCGCGTGCGGCACCGATTTCGCGCAGCGCCTCGCAGTAGTTGGTCATATCCGTCAGAATGACCAGCACGTGGTAATCCTGCTCGAAGGCCAGATACTCGGCGGTCGTCAGCGCCAGTCGCGGCGTGACTGTCCGCTCGACTGCGGGGTCGTCTGCGAGATTCATAAACACCACAGAGCGTTCCAGCGCGCCGGTGCGCTCGAAGTCGTCCATGAACTCGTTTGCCTCTTCGGCGGTG
>CAZHPM010000002.1:0-120040 GCA_964534485.1 uncultured Halobacteriales archaeon | reverse complement strand
GCTTCGACATGCTCGACCGGGCGATTCTCCGTCCGGGTCGGTTCGACCGCCTCATTGAGGTGCCCGAACCGGACTGGGACGGCCGCGAACGCATCCTCGACATCCACACGCGCGAGATGAATCTCGCCGAGGAGATCGACCTCGACGAACTGGCCTCGGAGACCGACGGCTTCTCGGGCGCGGAACTGGCCTCGCTCTCCACCGAGGCCGGGATGTTCGCCATCCGTGACGACCGCACGGAAGTCGAGATGGCCGACTTCCACGACGCACTGGAGAAGGTCGGTGACGAGGAAGACACCACCGGCACGCCGATTGCCTTTGCCTGAGGGGAACTGACCCCCCGGGGCGACGAATCCAGAACCGATTTTACCGCGGAACCTGTCACCGGAGCATGGACACGGCAGTGTACGGTCCCGCGGACGGGTCGGAGCTCGTGGTCGTGCTGGGGTGGGGGAACCGCCTCCACCACGAGAACGTCCAGTGGCTCGTCGACCAGTTCACCGACACGGGGTATCGCGTCCACGCCGTCGAGATTCCCGACGTGGTCGAGAGTTTCCACGACGACTACCTGGCTCCGGTGGTCGACTACACGGACGACCTGGGCTCGTTTCGGCTGGTGGGACACAGCACCGGTGGACTGATTGCCGCGTACCTCGGGGGCGCGGAGACGACGACCTATCTCAGCCCGTGGTGGGGGTTCTCGGAGGGGCCAGTCGGCCTCGACGAGACGGTGGTGTCTGCGCTGGCGAGGATACCGACGACGCGGCCGGTGGTTCCGAGCGGTACCTCGACCCGGGAGGCCATCGGCCAGTTGGCGACCGACCAACAGCTCGAGGAGGGACCGACGCGGGCGGCCCCGAGTTTTCTCCGGGAGGCCCGGCGGGCACAGCGCGACCGGCCGCCGGTCGCCGACGACGCCGTCGTCTTCTGTACGCTCACCGACCGGGTCGTCGGCGTCCGGGCCATCGGTGACGCGGTGCCCGTCGAGCGGGTCGTCACGTACGACGGCGGCCACGAACTGTTTGCCTCGCCCTCCCGGGAGGAGCACGTCGACGTGCTTCTGTCGGTCGTCGCCGACGGCGCGGACGCGCTCGATACCGGCTGAGGGCACTGTCCTGTCGTCCACGGGACGCCCGCGCCGGTTCGCACACGGAGCCGTCGTCCACTCGTGACACCGGCGGCGAAGCGGGCGACCGACTGCTCGTGTAGTTACTCTGGGTGGTCCACCCGGACGCTGTGGCGACTCGCAACAGGAGAGACAGCGCGGCGCTCGCTGTGTCTACTCGCCCCCGGAGTGCCAGTCCTCGGTCAGCGAGCGCTGGCCCTCGGGGCGGTCGTGTCCGGCGTCGGTCGCCCGCTCCGTGGCGCTGGCGGATTCGGTCTCTCGGTCTGTGTCCCAGCTATCAAGCGTCGGCTGGCGCTCGTCGGTGAAGCTGAGTTTCGACAGTCGGACACCGAGCTTGCGAATCTCGCTGCCGGCGAACTCGGTGAAGAGGTCGAGTGCGACCTGTTCGACGAGGTCGGCGTCTGCGACGGGACCAGACAGTGACCGTGCGCGCGTGGAGACGTCGAACGGCGGCGCCACGACCTTGATGCCGATGGTCTGGTAGAGGGCGTCACGACTGCGGGCGCGGTCGGCGACGGCCGTCGCGAGCGTGCGCAGGCGGTCGCGCTGGCGGTCGCCGTCGCCGGTCGCCCCGGAGAAAGCCGACTCGCGGGAGAAACTCTTCGGGTCACCCTGTGGTTCGACCGCGCGGTCGTCCTCGCCGCGGGCGAACCGGTGGATACGCCGGCCACGCTCGCCAAACCGTGCCCCGAGCGCCGCCGGGTCCGCACTCGCCAGGTCGCCCGCCGTCTCGATACCCATCTCACCCAGTTCCGCGGCGGTCACCGGTCCGACGCCGTGGACCGCCTCGACCGACAGGGGCCGAAAAAACGCCGCAACGTCGCCGGGTTCGACGACCACGAGTCCGTCTGGTTTGTCGTGGTCGCTGGCGACTTTCGCGGCACTCATCGTCGGCGCGACACCGACACTCGCGGTGACGCCGGCACCGCCTGCGATGCGCCCTTTCAGTTTCTTCGCGAACGCGCGCACACCGCTCCAGTCGGTGCGGTCGGTCACGTCGAGATACGCCTCGTCGATGCTGACCTCGCGGACGGTGTCGGCGTGGTCGTGGAGTACTGCACGGGCGTCGGCGGCGACGGACTCGTAAAACTCCATATCGACCGGACGGTAGAAGCCGGCCGCCGAAACGTCGCCGTCGCCGGCGACGTCCACCTTCCGGGGGAGCAGGTCAAGCGCTTCGGAGATTGCCATCGCACTCTCGACGCCGGCCGCGCGGGCCTCGTAACTCGCCGTGGCCACCGCGCCGTCGGTCGTGCCGGGCTGGTACCCCATCCCGACGACGACCGGTTCACCGCGCAACGGCGGTTCCCGCAGGCGCTCGCAGGCGGCGTAGAAACAGTCCATATCGACGTGACAGACGATTTGTGAGCGCCCCCGCGAACTGCCGTAGGCGTCCAGTTGCCTGCGCTCACCGCTCATCAACGCGGGTTCGAGGTCCACCTCCAAGACGGTGACGGTCGCCCGGTCCCGACACACCGGACAGACAGCGTGAGACGAGTGAGACCACACCGTCCACCACGCCCGCGGGACCCGCGCGGAGGAGGGAGTCGACGACCCTGTCGTGTTCTCGGGCGTTTCTGACGGGAGTTCGGCGCGGCGATGCCGTCGAGACGGTGGCCGCCAACCCCGCCGGGCGCGACTGGCCTGCCGGGTGACCCGACGACGCCGTGACCCGGGGCTATCTCGACTAACACGTCGAGTTTGGCCCCGAGGCCGGCGGTGTGTTGGCGGCGGTGTTCGGTCCCGGACGTGCCGTCGTCCCCTGTCGTGTTGTGGTTTCGGTGCGACTTTGAGCGCAGGCGCGGAGTTCTCGACGTGTTCGGCCGGTACGGCCGACTCGGCCGGGGCCGGCCCCCGGCTCTCGTACCGTCGATAGGAGTGGTCGCTGTGGTTGGGTGAGTGCACCGACGGTGCGGGCGGGAGTCGGTGTGTGCCGGTCCAGACCGCGGCAGGCCAACTCGCAGGCCAACGGTCGGGGTTACGCGGGGGTGTTCGCGCGTGTGAACGGCTGTACGAGCGCAGCGAACAGTCCCACGACGACCAGCACGGCGCTGAGCCAGAGCACGACCGCGAACGAGAGGGCGCCAGCCAGGTAGAGCCCTGCGCCCGCGGCGGTGTTGCCCACGACCAGCGCGAGCGGGTAGAGGACCGTCGACAGCACGTGGAAGCTCATACACAGACGTTCGGACTGGCAGGTATAGGTCAGCACGGCACTGTTGCGGGCAGAGAAACACGGAGCCCGGTGTCGCGTCTCGTCGTCTCGAAACCGGCGTGAGCGCGGTATTGTGAGGCCACGAACACAACTTTCATATCCATCCAGTTCGATTTGAATTAGTAACTGCGAGCGAACGGTAGCTTCCGCGGGGTACAGTGCACAGACAGGGCAAAAAGCAGTAGACAACGACGATGGCTAAACAAGAAGAATTCGGCGAAAGCGGCGGTGGGACCGACAATCTACCCACGAGGGGGGAAAGCGAGGGAGCACTTTCGGGAGTTGGAGACGTCCTCTCACAGACGGCCCGTGCGTTGACCGGGTCGACGCTGGAGCTCTCGGACTACGACCCGAAGCGTCACGAACGCCTCGTTCGCGAGAGCACACCCGACGGCTACGAGGAACTCGAACGGTACTGGGTGAACGCGCCGTTTACCTACGTGACCATCAACTACGAGCCAGACGAGAACGATTACCTCTACTACGTCGTCGAGCCACAGCTCAGCGAGTTCGAGGAGGAGTTACTCGAACGGCTGTTCGAGGACATTCGCGCGCCACTGTTGTACCGCGAGGAGGTCGACGACGAACCCGAGGAGGCGCTCCGGGACGAACTGAAGCGCCGACTCGAGGAGTACGGTCTCGAGGCAGAAGACGAGATGTTCTACAGGTTGTTCTACTACCTCCACCGGTCGTTCCAGGGGTACGGCCGGATGGACCCGCTGATGCGGGACCCGAACATCGAGGACATCTCCTGTGACGGGCCGGAGATGCCGGTGTTCATCTACCACGAGGATTACACCGACGTCGCGACGAACATCGTCTACGACCCGGAGGAGTTGTACAACGTCATCATCCAACTCGCACAGCGCTCCGGACGGCACATCTCTGTTTCCGACCCGGTGGTGTCGACGACACTGCCGGACGGGTCACGCATCGAACTCGCGCTGGGCGAGGAGGTGACCCCGAAGGGGTCGGCGTTCACGATTCGTCGGTACGACGAGGAGGCGTTCACACCGATTGACCTGCTGAACTTCGGGACCGTCAACGACCGGGTGATGGCGTACATCTGGCTGGCAATCGAGAACAACCGGTCGCTGATTTTCGCCGGCGGTACGGCGGCCGGCAAGACGACGTCGATGAACGCCGTCTCGATGTTCATCCCACCCCGGTCGAAGGTGCTGACACTGGAGGACACCCGAGAGCTGTCGCTGTACCACGACAACTGGCTCTCGGCGGTGACACGCGAGCAGATGGGTGACGAGGATATCGGAATGTACGACCTGCTCCGGTCGTCGCTCCGTCACCGGCCGGAGTACATCGTCGTGGGTGAGGTTCGTGGCGAGGAGGCGATTACGCTGTTCCAAGCGATGAACACCGGGCACACGACGTACTCGACGCTACACGCAGACAGCGTCCAGACGGTCATCAACCGGCTGGAGAACGAACCGATCAACGTGCCCCGGCCGATGGTCGAGTCACTCGACATTCTCTGGGTGCAGGTGCTCACCCAGCGGGGTGACGGCGACCGCGTCCGGCGGGCACAGACGATTGCCGAAATCGAGGGTATCGACCAGCGAACCGGCGAACTCGACTACTCGAACACCTACGAGTGGAACTCGACGGAAGACGAGTTCTCGGAGAACAACTCCTCACTGCTCGAATCGATCCGGAACGACCGCGGGTGGACCCAGTCAGAACTGCTCGAAGAGTTGCGCAACCGGCGGCTGTTCCTCAAGTTCCTCCAACAGGAGGACGTTACCGACTACCGCCGGTTCACCGCGATGGTGAACAAGTACTACACCGACCCAGACGAGGTAATGGAGCGCATCAAACGGGCAGGAGTCGACTCCCTCGACGAGGAGTGATTTCGGATGGTCGAGGGACTCCTGTTCGGGCCAATCGGTATCGTCGCCATATCGGTCGTCGTACTGGTGATTGCGCTGTGGATGGGTGACAAGACCAGCAACCGCATCGAGCGGATGCTCAACCGCATCTCGATGGCACTGTTCAGACGGTTCGTCTCGTCGGACTTCGAGCGGCAGCGCCGTATCGAGGCGGCGTACAGCGAGACGACCTACCGGAACTACGCCGCCAAGACGCTGATGTTCGCCTCGATGGCGTTCGTCGCCGGCGCGTTTATCGGCTCTCTGATTGTTGCTCTGGTGTTGCTCTTTCTGGAACCAATCGTGCAGGTGGTCGCGGAACTGCCAATCGCGCCACCCGGCGTCTCGACGGACTTCTCGTTCGAACTGAACCCGACACTCGAAGCGATACTGCTGGTTTCGTTCAGCGCGACGCTGTTTGGTGGCATCGCCGCCGGTATCTCGTACGCGGTTCGGTGGTGGCTCCCTTCGAGCACTGCCGAGGTCCGCCGCCGGGCAATCAACGAGGGACTGACGCGAACGACCGCGTTCATGTTCGCACTCTCTCGTGGTGGGATGGAGTTTCCACAGATTCTCCGGACACTCACGGAACACAAACACGTCTACGGTGAGACGGCAAACGAGATGACAATCGCCGTCCGCGAGATGGACCTGTTCGGGCGGGACATGATCACCTCGTTGCGCCGGATGTCGAGTCGGACGCCAAGCGAGGGGTTCAAGACGTTCTCGGAGAATCTCACGAGCGTCCTGCAGAGCGGGCGTGACCTCTCGGGGTTCCTGAAAGAGCAGTTCGAGCGGTTCCGACGGGAGGCCGAGGAACGACAGAACGATATGCTCGAGTTGCTCTCGACACTCGCCGAGGCGTACGTGACGCTGCTCGTCGCCGGAATGCTGTTTTTCGTCACGATACTGCTGATTTTCGGAATGACGATTTCGGAGACGCTGACCTTCCTCCAACTCACGATATACCTGCTGATTCCGATACTGAACGCCGCGTTCGCGTTGTTCGTCCAACAGCAACTCGACACGTTCGGTATCGGCGGGATGGGTGGCGGTTCTGGGATGAACACGATGGAGGACGCAGACATCAGGACACCGATGCCGGCACTGCCGGAGACACCAGAGAGGCAGGCAGACGGCGGATTCGCCTCACAAGAGCGCGATTCGCGCCGGATGTTGCGGTTACACGACCGACTCCGGCGTGTGAAAGCAGCACTCAGCAACCCGCTGGGGGTCGTCTTCTGGAAGCCAACGAACCTCCTGTGGGTCACGGTCCCGATTGCGATACTGATGTTCGTGCTCCGGTTCCCGTCGGTTATCCAGGCAGAGGGAATCAACGAGCGGGTTCTCGACGACCTCCTCGTGCAGTCCGTGCTGTTTCTGATCTCCACGTACGCCATCGTCCGGTACTTCCACAAGCGACACATCGAGCGAATCGAGGAGGCGACGCCGGAGTTTCTCGAGCGACTCGCGAGTCTCAACGACGCCGGGATGTCGATTGTGCAGGCACTCGACCGCGTCCGTGGGACCGACCTCGGGTTGCTCACGCCGGAGGTGGACCGTATCTGGCGCGACCTCGAAACCGGTTCGACCGTCGACGACGCGTTCTTGCGCTTCGGTCGCCGGGTTCGAACGCGTGCGATTGCGCGCGTGGTGACGCTGTTGACGAACGCGATGCGCGCGAGCGGGAACATGGGGCCGGTGGTCCGTATCGCCGCCGAACAACAGCGCGCGGAACTCGCACTGCGGCGCCAGCGTCGCCAGCAGATGCTCACCTACCTCGTGGTCATCTACATCTCCTTTTTCGTGTTTCTGGTGATCATTCTCGCGGTCAACGAGATGCTCGTGCCGAACATCCCCGAGAGTTCACCCGTGGATTCGGGTGGTGCACAGGCGGTCGGTGCCGGCGGCGGGGCGTTTGGCAACTTCGGCGGCGTCGACCAGACGGCGTACACACTCGTGTTCTTCCACGCCGCACTCGTGCAGGCGTTGGCTGCTGGCTTCGTCGGCGGCCAACTCGGCGAGGGGTCGCTCCGTGACGGCGCGAAACACGCGGCAATCATGCTCGCAATCGCGTACTTCGCGTTCATCTTCCTCACCTCGCCAATCGCGTCGGTCGTGACCGACCAAGAGGAGTTCAACGCGGGTGCCGGTCAGGAGAACAAGATTCAGTACGACGTGGTGATACAGAACGGACAGATTACACAGATCGACGAGTTCTCCACCTCCGAGGGAGGGTTCCTCGCCGCGTATCGGAATCCGAGTGGCGGCCAGACAGGTATCAATTCGACGTATCTCGGGGTGAGTAACTTCAGGATAACCGGGGCACACTCGGACGTCACGATTCCGATAAACGAGTCGAATCTCGACAGTTTCACCGGCGGCGATGCCGTGTCGGTGGAGTTGCGCCTGATTCCACACATGGACACCAACGGTAACGGCCAGTTCGACTTCCCGTACGACGAAGAGCCGTATCTGCCGGGGAGTGGTCAGGTCGACAAGCCGTACAAGACACCCGCCGAGGGCAACGAACCCGGGGTCGTGGTGACGGCACTCATCCGGGAGAACACGTAACCGACCGGTATCCGTCTACCGACGCCCGCCGGCCGTGGGCTGTCTCCTGTCGGCACTCGACCACGCTCGTCAAGAGGCTCGACGCCCTGACTGTGTGTAATGACCAGTTCCGGCCCACTCTCTCCGGACAGACCCGACGTCGACCGGGCGTTTCGCGTCGAGGCGCCGTTCGAACCGGCAGGTGACCAGCCCGACGCTATCGAACAACTGGCGGCGGGTTTCCAGCAGGGGATGGACAAACAGACACTGCTCGGCGTGACGGGGTCCGGGAAGACGAACACGGTGTCGTGGCTCATCGAACAGCACCAGCAACCGACACTCGTCATCGCGCACAACAAGACACTCGCCGCACAGTTGTACGAGGAGTTCCGGGAACTGTTTCCCGACAACGCCGTCGAGTACTTTGTATCCTACTACGACTACTACCAGCCCGAAGCCTACGTCGAACAGACCGACACCTACATCGACAAGGACGCCTCGGTCAACGACGAAATCGACCGTCTGCGTCACTCTGCGACCCGTTCACTGCTGACGCGCGAAGACGTGATCGTCGTCGCCTCGGTGTCGGCAATCTACGGACTCGGCGACCCGCGGAACTACGTCGACATGTCGTTGCGACTCAAGCAGGGCCAGCAACTCGACCGCGATGAGTTGCTCGCCCGCCTGGTCGAACTCAACTACGAGCGAAACGACGTGGATTTCACCCAGGGCACCTTCCGGGTGCGTGGCGACACCGTCGAGATATACCCGATGTACGGCCGGTACGCCGTTCGGGTGGAACTCTGGGGCGACGAGATAGAGCGCCTTCGCCGGGTCGACCCGATGGAGGGCGAGATAATCCGGGAGGAACCCGCGACCCTGCTGCATCCCGCCGAACACTACTCGATTCCCGAGAGTCGTCTCGAGCGCGCGATAGCGGAGATAGAGGACCTCCTGGAGGACCGGGTTCGACAGTTCGAGCGCAACGGCGACCTGGTGGCGGCCCAGCGCATCGAGGAGCGCACCCGGTTCGACCTGGAGATGCTCGAAGAGACCGGCTACTGCTCGGGTATCGAGAACTACTCGGTCCACCTCTCCGACCGGGAGTCGGGCGCACCGCCGTTTACACTGCTGGATTACTTTCCCGACGAGTTCCTGACCGTGGTCGACGAGTCCCACCAGACACTCCCACAGATTCGGGGTCAGTTCGAGGGCGACCGCTCGCGAAAGGAGTCGCTCGTCGAGAACGGCTTCCGACTGCCGACGGCGTTCGACAACCGCCCGCTGACGTTCGACGAGTTCGAGGAGAAGACGAGTCAGACGCTGTACGTCTCGGCGACACCCGGCGACTACGAGCGCGAGCAGTCAGACCAGGTTGTCGAGCAGATCGTCCGACCGACGTATCTCGTCGACCCGGCGGTGGAGGTAACAGACGCGGAGGGGCAGGTGACAGACGTCATCGAGCGCCTGCAGGCACTGCCCGACGACGAGCGTGCGCTGGTGACGACACTCACCAAACGCATGGCAGAGGACCTCACCGACTACCTCCGCGAGGCCGGTATCGACGTCGAGTACATGCACGACGAGACCGACACCCTCGAGCGTCACGAACTGATACGGAGTCTCCGCCTCGGCGAAATCGACGCCATCGTCGGAATCAATCTGCTCCGGGAGGGGCTCGATATTCCGGAGGTGTCGCTGGTCGCAATCCTGGACGCCGACCAGGAGGGGTTCCTGCGTTCGGAGACGACACTCGTTCAGACGATGGGGCGGGCGGCGCGCAACGTCAACGGGACGGTCGTGCTGTACGCCGACGAACCAAGCGGGGCGATGGAGTCGGCAATCGACGAGACCCGCCGGCGTCGCCAGATTCAGCGGGAGTTCAACGAGGAACACGGCCACGAACCACGGGGTATCGAGAAGGAGGTCAGCGAGACGAACCTGCCGGGCAGCAAGACCGACACCGGCGAGGCCGCCTCGCTCGACCCCGACGACGAGAGCGACGCGGCAGAGGCCATCGAGCAGCTACAACAGCAGATGCAGGCGGCGGCGGACAATCTGGAGTTCGAACTCGCCGCGGACATCCGCGACCGCATCCGCCAGTTGCGCGAGGAGTTCGACGTCGAGGGCGAGGAGGGCGTGCCCGCACCGGCAGACGTCCCGTCACCACACGAAACCGCGCCGCCCTCGGACTCCGACCCGCGCGAGTGAGACAACAGAGTAGGGTGTCGGTCGGTTCCTGCCGTGGTCTGGACGACTGTCACGGGGTTCGGCTGGCGGTCGTCCGCGCGGGACTCGGGTGTGACAGTCAGTCGTACCGTTCGACCACGATAGCCTCGGAGCCACACCGGAGGCAGTAACTGCTGTGTCGAATCGCAACGAGCTGTCCGCCACAGTCGAGACAGTGCAACAGACGGCGGTTGTCCTTCTGTAACTCCTCGCGAATTTCGTCGGTCTGCGGTGGGATGAGCGACATCGGGGGACCTCTCGACGTGACTTAGTGGGCCGGCGTCAAATATCCACCTCCTTTCCGCGCGCCGACAGACGCGCCGACGGGACGCCGTCGACCACCCCGACAGTTGCCGTGTGGCCACCCGACCACACCCGCCGAGAGGTCACTCGTCGACAGGCCGGGGGTTTTTGTCGACTTTGGACGAACTACACGGTGTGATTGACGCACTGCCCAGTCGGGCACTGACTGACGACGAGGCGGAGCAACTCAGACAGCAAGACGGCCGTATCGTACCGCTGTCTGTGCTCAAGGGTGGAGACGACCCCTTCGTAATCTACACGATGGCGTTCTACCGCAGCGAGGAGGGCCGCGTCCAGTTGCTTGGCTACTCCGAGGAGGCAGAGGGGTGGGTGAACTTCGACACGGTCCCGGAGGAGGAGTGGACCGTCGAGTCACAGGAGAGTCTCGTGCAGGAGTGGGTCGAGAACCAGTACGGCGACGAACTGGAACAGGGGGTACTCGACGAGGAATCCGGCACCGTCGACGTGAGGTAGGACCGGAACAACGGCGGGAGTCGGGGGAGTAGTATATACCGCTGTGTGCCTTATCTCTGGTATCGTGACAGAAACTGCCACAGTCGTTCGTGACCTGCGCCCCGGAGACGAACTCCGGGTGACCGACCCGGAGGTCGGCACGGTGGGGGTCGTTGTCGGCGAACCACAGGAGACCGCAGAGGTCGCACCGGGCGTGCAACAGTTCGTGTTCACTCACGAGTCGGGACGGATTATCGGGATGAACCGGAGTCTCGGTCCCGGCGAAGACGGCGGATGGGAGGTGTGTCGGCTCGTCGCTGACGACGACGGATTCCAGCACGCACTCCTCGTGCGCTCGAACGGCGACGTCCACCTCCACACGCGCCGGGAACCCGGCCAACCCGAGGACTGGGAGCACCGGGGCGTCGTCGAGGCGGTGGAGGTCCACGGCCCGGAGGGGGGGAACTGACCCGGCGAGGGGCCTGTCACCGCTGGTTGTGGCGGTCAGTTGATCTCCCGGTCGGTATCCTCCCAGAACGGGTCCCGGAGTGCCGTTTTGTCTACCTTTCCGTACGGCGTCTGTGGCAGTTGCTCGCGGAACTCGACGTGTTTGGGGCGTTTGTAGTCGGCGAGTTCCTCGTCGGCGAAGTCGTGGATGTCCGTCGCCGTGAGGTCGTCGCTGTCGGGAACGACAATCGCGGTGACGGCCTCGCCCCACTTCTCGTCTGGCACACCGATAACCGCGACCTGTGAAACCTCCGGATGTGTGACCAGTTTGTCCTCGACGGTCGTGCTGTAGACGTTCATACCGCCAGAGATTATCATGTTGCTCTTCCGGTCGAGGAGGTAGACGTAGCCGTCCTCGTCGGTCCGCCCGACGTCGCCGGTGTGGACCCAGCCGTTGTCGATTGTTTCGACGGTCTTCTCGGGGCGCTCCCAGTACTCGTCCATCACGTAGGGTGCTGTCGCCACGATTTCGCCCTCCGTACCGGGGGGTTGGCGCTCGCCGGTTTCGGTGTCGACAATCTTCACGTCGGCCATCAGCGCCGGTTGACCGGCCGACCCGAGGCGCTGTTGTTCGTCGTTCTCGACGGCGATGCGGTGTTCCTCTTTGCCAAGAACCGTGATGATGTTTGGAATCTCGGTCTGGCCGTAGAACTGCGTGAACACCGTTCCGAACGCGTCGAGTCCCTCGCGGAGTCGGGCGGGGGTCATCGGTGCCGCGCCGTAGACCAGCGTCTCCAGCGACGAGGTGTCGGTCTCGGCCAGCGCCGGGTGGTCGAGCACGGTATAGACCATCGTCGGTACGAGGAACGTCCAGGTCACGTCGTGGGCCTCGATATCACGGAGTGTCTGTCCGGGGTCGAACCCCGGCCGGACAACCGACGTGGCGCCGACCAGCAGTGCCGCCCACAGAAACGCCCCCGCGGAGTGTGGGAGCGGTGTCATCAGGAGGAGCGTGTCGTCGCCGGTCAGACTCAACTCCGTGATGTGGGCGTACATGTTCTGGAGGAAGTTGTCGTGGGAGTGGACCACACCTTTTGGCTTGCCGGTCGTACCGCCGGTGTAGAAGTGTCCCGAGGGGTCCTCGGGCGCGAGTGTCACCGCCGGGGGCGTCGTGCTGTCGCCCTCGCGTTCGAGGTCCGCCAGCGAGTCGAAGCGGTCGCTCTCGGTGTCGATGACGAACCCCCGCTCGACGGTGTCGACGGCGTCGGCCAGCGAGGCGAGCGTGTCGGTGAACCCCGGTCCGGCGACGACGGTGCCGGCCCGCGAGTCCGAGAGCATGTACTCGAACTCGTCTTCGGTCAGCATATCGTTGAGCGGGAGTTTCACCGCCCCGGCTTTCAGCAGGGCCAGGTCCGCGACGACGTAGCCAAGACAGTTCGACATCATCAACGCGACCCGGTCGCCCGGTTCGACACCCCGGTCGACGAGAGCGTTCGCCACCGCGTTCGAGCGCTCGTCGAGTTCCCGGTAGGTGTGGGCCGTCCCGTCGACTCTGACGGCCACGCGGTCGGCGAACCGGTCGAGACTGTCGACGAGTGCGTCTGTCAGTGTCAGGGCGTTGTCGGCCCGACTCGTGGTGCCTCGCTGGTCTGTGGTGCGCTCGGTCGGCATACCACCCGTAGTGGGGCATCGAACAAAAGCGTACCGCGGACTGGGGAGCCGAAACCGCTCGAAAGAAGTAGTACAGCGGCTAACGATGCCGATTCCTTCCGAGAACAACCGGCGGGGGAGTGCGGTCGCTGCCGTGGCGACGCCGGTTTCCTCCGGTGTGAAACCGGCGTCCGGTCGGTACCGTCAGTCTGTGGCCCGCTCGCCCTCCCGGTCCGGTGCGGGCCGGCCCTGCCACTCCTCGTAGAACGTGTCGATGTCGGGTTCGAACGGCCTGACGACGGGGTAGCCGACCGGAACCGCGTCGACGTCGATCAACTGGTGACAGTCCGGACAGTACCACTCGCGGAGTTCGAACGCCCACTCCGGGTCGACGTGCATGTACTTCGGGTACAGTTCCTCGAACTCCTCGTCCTCCTCGCGGACGAAGATTTCGCAGTGGCGCTTCCAGTTCTCCTCGGCCCCACAGAGGTCGGTGCCACACTCGGTCCGGACGAGGCGGCCGTCGTCGGTGCCGACGACGTACAGGTGGTCGTTCAGCGGGACGAGAATCGGCTCCTCCCAGTCGACCCGCGCCTGGAGCACCTCGCGGGTCTTCGAGAACCGCTCGGGGTCTTTCGGGTCCGGAAGCACCTCGTTGCGCAGTTCGTCCCAGGACAGGTCTCCGTCGATCAGCGACTGGACGCGCTGTTTGTCAAGATCAGTCATCGTTATGGGGTGTACTCCGCGTCGAGATTCCAGAACTCGCGGAACCCCTCGGCCCACTCGTCGCTGGTCTCGAAGACGCCCTCGTACATGTACTGGACGCCGTCGTCCCACTCGCTCTCCTCCACGCGGGCCCGTTCCTCCTCGAAGAACTCATCAAAGGACTGGGTTCGCTCGGCGCGCTCCTCGCGAATCTCCGCGCGCCGCTCGGTGGTCGCCTCCGCGTCGATGGTGAACTCGCGGTTCTCTGTGTCGTACTCGCCGACCACGCCGTACACCTCCTCGACGATGTCCGGCGTGAAGATTCCGTTCTCGATGTCCTCCACGACCAGGTCACGCGAGCGCTCCAGGGGGTCACCCCAGCCGGGACCGCCGCTGGTCTGGTAGCGGAGGAGGTCGTGGTTCTCGAACTCCTCGGGGAAGAACATCCCGTCGTGGTCGCGAATCACCTCGTCGGCCTCGATATTCTCCTCGAAGGAGCCAACGGGCTGGTCGTCGAGCGGGTACGGCTCGTCGGCCACACTCCGCTCGGCGAGGTCGGTGCCGTGGGCGCGCACGGAGTAACTGGTGCCACCGGGGTAGCCACCGGACATGCCGGCACCCGACCACGTCACCGTCGGGATACTGAGCGCGTACAGCGAGGCGTCCTCGCTGCCCATGATGGTGTGCAGGCCCTCCCAGCCTGACCCGCCACGGTACTTGCCGTGGCCCGCGGTGTTTGGCTTGACCCGCCGACTCAACTGGAGGAGTCCCCACTGGGTCTGCTCCCACTCCTCGACGTCACCGAGGTCTGCCTCCGGGTTGAACATCGCGTACCCGTAGTTCAGGCCGTCTCGACACGCCGAGGCACCGAGCCCCTGACACGAGAAATCAAAGGGCCCGACGGGAAAGTAATCGCCCAGCGCGTCCGGAATCGCCTCGGCGACCGAGTCCATCAGTTTCCCGCCGCCCTGGATCGCGTCCGAGGGTTCGCCGTACCCCGTCACGACCTCCTCGCGGAATCCACGCGCGAAGAAGCCACCCGAGAGGGCCCGGGATACCGCCAGATAGGTCGGGAAAATCGTCAGCCACGGCGTGTGGTAGGAGAGTTCCGGGTCCTGTGGGTTGACCACCGTCCCCTCGGGGTAGTTGGTGTCGACGGCCATGTGGGCGCCGTCGTTTACCTTCCCGTCGTGGAGAATCGACTGTGTCAGATACACCCACAGCGCCCCCTCCATCGAGCCTTTCGCGCAGTTGAACGGGTGTGGACCGGGGGGTGTCGCACCCTCCATATCCAGTTGCATCCCGCCGTCGCCGTCGATTGTCATCTCGATTGGGAGGTGGTTCATCATGTTCTGCTGGGAGCCGGGCTGCCAGGCCTTGTCCTCCCACTGAATCGGGTGGAAACCGGTCTCCCGGTAGGTGCCCGGGAACAGCCGTTCTTTCACCCGCGATTCCATTATCTCGCGGCCCTCCTCGACGGCCTCGTAGAGGAACTGTTTGAACGTCTCCGCACCCACCTCGTCGATCATCTCGTGGATGGCCTCGCGAATCATGTGACAGCCAGCGAGGCGACACTTCTCGTCGAGGTCCCAGTACATCGGCGTACGGACCCCGCGCTGGCCGCGGTCACGCCAGTCCTGGTACAGTTTGTCGTCCTCGCCGATCTTCTCGCAGGTCGCGTACAGGCCGTCCTCGTGGCGGTTCGTCGAGGCGACCTGGTCGTGGCCGCGGGTCATCCCCCCGATGTCGATCTCGTGGGTGACGCCGTCGGCCCAGGCGACCAGTTCGTCCTCGTAGAAGATTGGGACGAACGTGTGGACGTCCGTCGTGTGGACGTTGCCGAGGTCGTTGTCGTTGTTGCAGAACACGTCCCCCGGCTGGATGCCGCGGTCGTGCTCGTAGTCCTCCTCTATCATGTACTTTATCGCCAGACTCCCCGTGTGGACGTGGACGATGATACCCGTCGAGACGGCGACGGAGTCACCCTCCGGGGTGTAGATCTGGAAGCAGAGTTCTCCAATCTCGCGGACGATTGGTGACGCCGAGACGTGGAGTGCGGTCTCGCGGGCGCTGACGAGCGCACCGCGGAGCCGCGAGTACATCTGTTCGTACTTGAACGGGTCGCTGTCTTTCAGTTCGAGTTCGTCGAGCCCCCGGTAGTGGCCGGTCTCCTCGAGGAGTTGCTGGCTCTCGTCGAACTGCTCTTTGAGTGTCTTGCCCTCCCAGCCGAGGGGCGGGTCGACAATCTCGTGTTCGCGCTCGCGGGTCGTCGTGCCGGGGTCGTGAAGGTCAGAGTCTGGTTTACTCATTGGTGTGTGTGGTCGCTGCGGTCGTCGCGTGGTTCGGTCGTCTGTCGACTCATCGGTCCGGGGGCGTCAGGTGGTAGATGCGGTTGCGGTCCAGTGACGCCTCCCACCCTGGCGGAACCAGCATCGTCGTCGCCGGGGCCTCGGTCACCGCCGGTCCCTCGACGACGTTCCCCGCGTCGATGTGGGCCATATCCCAGATGTCGGCGTCGTGCCACTCGCCCTCCCAGTAGATCTGTCGCTCGCTCTTGTGGGCCTGCTCGGGCGGTGTCTCCGTCGACACCGGGTCCTCGTCGGGGAGTGTCGGCTTCGGCGAGGGCGCGACACCCTCGCCGATTGCGACGGTGAACTGGTAGCCGTTCTCCGGCGAGCGGGCCGCACGCTGGAAGACGCGGCCAAACTCCTCCTCGAACTTCTCGACGACTGCCTCGATGTCCGTGGCAGTGAGTTCGCCGTCCCAGAACTCCTCGACTTGCACCTCCAGGTCGTCGAGCATCCCGGTGTACTGTGCGCGAATCGCCGGCCGAAACTCCATCTCCTCCGGGTCGATATCGTCTCGTTGGAAGGCACCCGCAGCCTTCTCGCGGAGTTTGTGGAAGACACCGGTCATCACCTCGGCCACCTCGCCGGCGTTGCTGAAATCCGGCTGGAGGATGATGTCGACAGACTGGTCGTAGCGGTACGCCGAGTCGGCACACGCGGTGCCAAACGCGGAGAACGCGGCCGCCCAGTCCGGGACGAGGATGTCCTTGAACTCCAGTGGTTTCGTGTAGCCGGCCGCGTGGAGCGGGCCGCCGCCACCGTAGCTGATGAGGTTGTAGTTCTCCGGCGCGTAACCGAGTCCGTGGACCATCGACCGGAGTTCGTTCGCCATGTCGCGCTCGACGATATCGAGCACACCACGGGCCGTCTCGACGGGGTCCTCGCCGAGATTGCTGGCGAGTTGGTCGTCGATTGCCTCCCGCGCCGCCTCAACGTCGATGGGGATGTCGCCCCCGAGGAAGAAGTCGGGGTTGATGTAGCCAAGCAACGCCGTGCAGTCCGTGACCGTCGGTGTGGTCACGTCGGCGTTCTCGTTTGCGACACCGACGAGATAGCCCGCCGAGTCCGGGCCGACCTCGATGCGGTCGGAGGCGCGGTCGACACGGAGGTAGGAGCCGGTTCCCGACCCGATCGAGTCCAGTGCCGTCATGGGAATGTTCGTCGGAATCTGTGCCAGCGTCTGGTCCCAGCGCGTCGGGTAGTGGCCCTCGGTGATCAGCGCCACGTCGAAACTCGTCCCGCCGACGTCAGAGCAGACCATGTTGTCGATGCCCAGTTTGTCGGCGAGGAACTCGCCGCCAAACACACCACCGATGGGTCCCGACAGCATCGTCTCTGCCAGCCAGTCGTGGTCGGGCGCGATGGTCCCGCCAGAGGAGGTCAACACCCGGAACGGCGAGTTCAGCCCCTGGTCGCGCAGCGTGTCCTCGATGCCGAACAGTTGCTCCCGGGAGGGTTCGACGGCGTAGGCCTCCAGGATGAGTGTGTTCAGCCGTGGGGTTTCCCCCCGGACCGGGTTCTGCTCGCTGGAGAGCCACACGGGTGTGTCGTCGTCTCGCTCGTCTTTTATCTCCTCGGCGATCTCCTGTACGCGCTTCTCGTGGGCCTGGTTCGCGTACGAGAAGATCATACAGACACAGATGACCCGCACGTCGCGGTCGAGCAGGTCGTGGACGGCCTCTCGAATCTCGTCCTCGTAGACGCTGATTGCCGGCGCGCCGAGCATGTTGACCCGCTCGCGGACGCCGTTTATGTTCTCCCGGGGGACGAGTGGTTCCGGATGCTCGTGTTCGCGGGCGTGGAGTCGACCCGCGTACGAGAGGTCCGCCCAACTGGCGATACCCCGGCCCATCCGGTGGTGGTCCTCGAATCCAGCGGTGGTGATGACGCCGATGTCACCCGTTCCCTCCCGTTCGAGCAGCCGGTTGAGCATCGCCGTCCCCGCGTAAACGACGCCGTCGAGCGAGGCAGCACTCTCTGCGAAAGAGGTGTCCCAGTAGCCCAGGCCGTTGTCGAACGACTGCTTCACCCCGACGGACTCGTCTTCTGGTGTCGTCTGTGCCTTTCCCACTGTGTAGTTTGCCTCCTCGTCGACGATAAACGAATCTGTCATCGTTCCGCCCGTGTCGAGTGCGAGAAGACGTGGGTCGTGTTCGGTCTGGTTCTCTGTACTCACTGTTGTTTAACCTCGTTCCACGAGGGAAATATGACAATATCTCCCACGATACAAAACAACAAGCGGCGGCTGTATTAGTCTCTTTCCCCTATACACACAAAGGAATTATTCTCGGAGTGCCGGTCGGTCCGGGAACGAGCGCTCGCGGACCGTTCTGTTGGAGTGGAGTTGGCGAGGGTCCGGGTAGGGTCAGCCGTCGTCCCCGAGTGACGCCCCGGCGCGCAACAGTCCCCGCGACACCAGGTCCAACACTCCGTCGGGTAGTGCTCCCGTTGCACTCAGTGCCCGTGCTCGTCTCCCGACCGGATACCGGGGGTCGGGGTCTGCTGTCGTGGCTGCCGTCTGGACGACGTCTGCGACCCTCTCGGGAGAGACGGCGAGTCGTCCACCGTCGAGAAACGGCGTCTGTTCGAGCAGTCGGTAGAGCGCGTCGTATGCCGGTGTCTGGTCGCGTTCGGCGAGAGTCTGCCGTGCCTGCCCGGCGAAAGCCGTCTCTACCCACGCCGGTTCGACGACGGTGGCGTCGACACCGGTCCCGGCGAGTTCCTGCCGGAGGGCGTCGCTGAGCGCTTCGACCCCGAACTTCGACGCGCTGTAGACCCCCATCCCCGGCAGCACGGTCCGACCGAAGATACTCGAGACGGTGACGAGACGCCCGTGTCCGCGCTCGCGCATCCCTGGAAGCACGGCCCGACACAGCCGGAGCGGGCCGTAGAGGTTCACCTCGAACTGTTCGACGAGAGCGTCGGTGGGCACGTCCTCGACCGGGCCGACCGCCGCGTAGCCGGCGTTGTTCACCAGGCAGTCGACTCCGCCGTCGGTTGCTCGCACGCGACCCAGCACCCGCTGGACTGCCGCGTCGTCGGTGACGTCGAGCCGTGCGGTCTCGCAGTTCGACAGCTCGGCCAGGGGCTCTGTCGCCACGTCGGTCGCGTAGACGGTCCACTCGTCGGCGAGTGTCGACGCGACCGCTCGCCCGATTCCGGACGCGGCTCCGGTCACGAGCGCGACGGACTCTGTGCCTGTCATCGGTGTCTACTGTGGGCCGCGCAATCAAAACCGTTGTACATCGGGTACGACCCGGTCGGTATCTCCCGCCACCGGCCCGTGGCCAGCGTCGTCGGCGGTTTCAGCAAGCGTCTAACGTATCGGCCACATAGGGTACACCGTATGTCGAGAGCCCAGTGGTCCACTCCACGTACCGTCTCCGTCACACACTGTGTCGTCACAGCAGGGGGGGTCTGACCGATGGTCGACAAAGGACAGTTCCGCGACGTGATGGGGCAGTTCGCCACCGGCGTCACCGTCGTGACACTCCCGGGAGAGTCGCCACACGGGATTACTGTCAACGCCTTTGCGAGTCTCTCACTGGAACCGCCGCTCGTGCTCGTCTCTCTCGACCACGGCACCGAGGCACACCAGTTGTTCGTCGACGGTGCAGTCGAGAGCTACTGTGTCAACATCCTCACCGCCGACCAGCGACGACTCGGAGAGTACTTCGCGGGTATGACAGACGGCGAGGCCGACCCGTTCGCGGACGAACCCACCGCGACAGCAGTCACGGACGCACCCGTGTTCACCGACGCACTCGCCTACGCCGACTGCACGCTCCACGACACCGTCGAGTTTGGCGACCACACTATCTACGTGGGCCACGCAGAACAGGTCGAGACCCAACACCCAGAGGCAGACCCGCTCACGTTCTTCCAGGGTGAGTGGGGAACAATCGAAACAGACGACGGGTAAAAGGAGAGAGCCACTCGCCTGCGTGACTGCGGGCGGCGCTGTCGTCACCGGAGGCCACGGAAGACGTACCGCATCAGTATCCGTTTGTAGATAGTCTGGTAGTTGAGGAGGTTGTCCGAGTAGACGAACGCGGCGGGGGTGTCGCCGTCGAGACCGGCAGCAACCGTAGGACCCGGCCGGAGTCGGCGCCAGACCGTGCTGAGGTCCAGTTCCGTCAGCACGATGTCGGCGTCTCGACTGACGCGGATGGCCGCCTCTCTCGGAGTGTCGGTCTCGATAACCCGGGTCGTGGTGGGCGCGGTGATATCCGTACAGACGTCCTCGAGATACGACTCCGCGCGGTTGCGCTCGACACCGGCGTCCGGACCGACGAACTGCACGAGTTCGAGATGCGCGGTGTGAGCAACGGTGAACGCGTCCGCGAGGAGCAACTTCGTCGGCGCGTAGGTCGGCCCGTTCGACAGGAGCGTGACCTTCTCTACCGTGTCGGGGGAACTCCCTTTGAGGACGACGCTGTCACAGTGGGCGTTTTCGACGGCCCACTCCAGGTCGTCGGCGACGAAACCGACTCGTCCGGTGTCGGGGGTGAACGTGTGGGCAATCAGGTCGATACCGTTGTAGGTGGCGTACTCGACGACGGATTCTTTTATATTCCGGCTGCTGAGTTGGCGGTACGAGACGTCGTCGTACACCTCTAACCACGGCGGGGTGCCGGCACTGATTTCGGGGTGTTCCTCGCTGAGGGTCTCCTTGCGTGCTTTCTCGAACTCGACGACGTCGATTCTGAGGTCGAGTCCGTTGCTGTCGAGCGTGGAGACCAAATCGAGGAGCGCCTCTCTCCGGTCGTCGTGGTCGTCGCTACCGCCGGGGTTCCAGAGGGCAATCAGCACCCGGTAGTCGCCCTCCCGGTTGAGCAGCGAGTGGGTCTGACTCTCGGCGGCGGCGACGAGGTCATCCCGGAGTCCGCTCTTGACGGTGCCCTCGGGGGGGTCCTGCAGTCGTGCGTACGCGTAGTAGTAGACCACCGAGAGGGAGGTGATCGTGATTGTGCCGATAAACGCGAGGAGACTGAGTTGTGTGAGGAGGGCAACACCGCTGAACACACCGAACAGTTGGAGATACGGGTAGGCGGGGGAGAGATACGACGGGGAGTACTCCTCGGGGTTGGCCTCGCGGAAACCGATAACCGCGCCGCTGACGAGCATGAACACGACGATCTGGAAGGCGGCACCGAACCGGGCGACGCTGTCGATTGGCAGGAACACCACCATGAAGATTACCGCGCCACCGGTGGCGAGCACCGAGACGACGGGGGTTCCGGTGCTGGGGTTGATCGACCCGAGTTCGGCGTTGGCGAGTCCGTCCTGTGCCATCGCGAAGGGGTACCGGGAGGCCGAGAGAATCCCGGAGTTCGCCGTCGAGGCCAGCGCGAGGAGCGCGGCACCGACGACCAGCACCGCTCCGACGGTGCCGACGACGTTCTCGGCGGCGATGGCGATTATCGCGCCCTCGCCGGCCGAATCCAGTCCGCCGTCACTCAGCGGGATATCGCTCTCGACCAGTCCGGTGATGTCGACAGTCTCGACGGCGATGTACGTGATTGCGACGTAGACGAACGTCGTGACAGCGAGCGAGATAATGATGCCCAGCGGGATGTTGCGGTCGGGGTTCTCGATTTCCTCGGCGACGCTCGTGACCTTGATGACACCGGCGTAGGCGACGAACACGAGTGATGTCGCCGCAAAGAAGCCCCCGGCCTGGATGTCGACGACGCCACTCGGGTCGGAGTTGGAGACGTCGGGCAGACTCACCAGAATCACCAACCCGAGCACTATCATCATCAGCACCACGATGACGTTCTGTGCCTGGCCCGCGCCGTCGGAACTGGCCACGTTCACTAGGGTGAACGCCACCGTCAGCACCACCGACAGCAACACCACGGCCGAGAACTCGACTGGACCCAGCGAGAGCCCAAAGTCGCCGACACGAGGAAACAGAAAGACCAGATACGGCAGACCGCCAATCAGCGCCAGCGCCGTCTTGAAGTTCAGAACCATCCAGTTGCCGACGCCGGCGATGGTCCCGATTACCGGCCCCATCCCGCGCTGGATGTAGGTGTAACTGCCGCCGGATTCGGGGATGGCAGTCGCCAGTTCTGCCGCACTCAGCGCCGCCGGAACCGTCAAAACACCGCCCAACAGAAAGGCCAGCACCACGCTCGCGCTCTCACCCGCCTCGAGGTAGGCCACCCCGGGGAGGATGAAGATTCCACTGCCGATCATCGACCCCATCGAGATGGCGATTGTCGCTGGCAGTCCGAGATTTCGCTCGAGGTCGTCGTCTGGCATCCGGGTATCGTACGTACTGTACAGGGGTAAATAACGGGACTGATAGATACAAGACGATGCGACGACGAGCACTCGACCACACCGCGAAACACAGTGGGTTCGAACCGCGCGGAAACCTGTTCGTCTCGCTGTGCGCGACTCGTCTGGCTCGAAACCCGCCCGACACTTCGCAGACGCGGCGCTCGTGCGTGAGTGCCGGGAAAACTCAGTGGGTTCGGGCGGGTTCGAACCGCCGGCCTCGGCCTTGTAAAGGCCGCGTCATAACCAGCTAGACCACGAACCCCCATCCGGCAGATGCCGGCGGCGGGGAATAACACTTGCTTTTTTTCTACCACACCACCTACATCGTGTATGCGACAGCGGACTGCCGGGGCAGTGGTCGCGGGACTCTGTATCCTATTGGTTATTTTGCACTTTTACTGGCCGCCGCTGTGGGTACTCGACACCGGCGAGTACGAGCAAACGACAGTCACGGTGGTCGACACAAACGGGACCCAGCAGGCGACTGTCAGCGTGCGCGTCGCCGACACGTCGACAAAGCGGTTCGTCGGCCTGAGCAAGACCGACTCGCTCGACCCCGGTTCCGGGATGTTGTTCGTCCACGACACCGAGTCCACACAGAGTTACGTCATGCGAGAGATGTCGTTTCCGCTGGATATCGTCTTCATCGGCAGCGACAACCGGATATCCGAGATTCACCACGCACCCGTCGACGGCGGTTCCTACCAGGGACGCGCACAGTACGTGCTGGAGGTCGAACGCGGTTGGGCGAACGCCACCGGCGTCGACGCCGGCGACAGGGTCCAGATTCCCGAACACGTGCAGTGAGAGTCGCCACGGAGGGGTGCAGGCGGTCGGGTGGTGGTCTCACCCGACGAGTCGCTGGTGCTGGGTTTTTATACAGCGGTCTCGCACGACGGCGCGGCCGTCGGCCTCGGCGCGGGCGACGGCATCGTCGTCGTGAATCCCGAGTTGGAGCCAGACGACACGCGCGTCGTCGCGGTCGAGCACGTCCCCGACGATGTCGGCGACTTCCTCGCTCGGGCGAAAGACGTCCACGATGTCGATTTCGCCGGGGACCTCAGACAGCGAGTCGTAGGCCTCCCGGCCGAAGATGTCCCCGGCGTAAGGGTTGACCGGGACGATATCGTAGCCACGCCGGTGGAGATAACGGGGGACGTCGTGGGCGTCCTTTCCGGGCGTGGTCGAACAGCCAACAACCGCGATGCGGTCGTAATCGAGAATCGAGCGGAGTTCGTCGTCGTCAGTTACGGGCATACGCCGGTGTACACGCGGGAGCGGGAAAGTTCACCCGGCAGGTTGTGCCGACGAGACGGAGACACCGTTCGACCACGGGTGCTCTCGTTCGTGTGACCGGGGGGTACCGTGGCGTGGAGGGGTCTCAGGCGGGGTTCTTGCGGGAGAGTTCACTGCCACAGACCGGACAGCGGTCGTGGTTGTCGTCGAACTCGCGGCCACAGCCCTGGCACTGGAACGTCCACGTCCGCTGTTCCTCGATACCCTCTCGGGCGATAATCTCGACTGCTACCTCGAGTTTGTCCGCGACGTTTTGCATCGCGTAGTCGTCGGTCGCCAGTCGGCCGTCGAGTTCGAACGCCGCCGCGAGCAGGCGGATATCTGTCCGGGCGAGTTCCTCGAAATCGCCCGTCTCGCGGGCCGCCCGCTCGATGCGCTCGACGGTCTCCCCGTCGGGAATGTGCATGTGCATCCCCGAACCCTCGAGCGCGTCGAACCGGTAGGCGCTCTCCCCCTCCAGTTCCTCGCGCACCATCGGCACCGAGGCGACCTGCTCGTCGGTGTGAAACTCGTGGATAAACGCAGACGAGTCGAGGACGTACATGCGATTACCGTTCGACGATCATCCGGTCTTTCACCGCTTTGACACGACTCACCGGAATGAGTGCTCGGCCGTGTCGGTCGGTCTCGAATCCGGCCGGCGTCCCGCGCTCGCCCGGGTCCACGATGAGGTGGTCGAGTCGTCCCGTGTCGAGGTCCATGGTAACGTTGTACAACATCCCGATTTCTGCGCCGTCCTCGCCCGTCACCGCTTTGCCGGACAGATTCTCGGCCAGTATCTCTGGCATATCCCACCATTTTTTGGCCGCACAATTCAATCTTGCCGTTGTTTTGCCGCGCTGACCACTGCTGAGGGCCACGAACTGGCACCCGCGGCTTTGATTACCCAGCCACCCGTACTCGGGTGTATGCCACGGACGCTCGAAGTTGTCTGCACCGACGAGGACTGCGAACTCGACATGTTCGAACTCCACTACACCTACGACATGAAAACGGACGTGGACGTGGCGGATTTCGCGTGTCCGTACTGTGGGGCGACCGACCCGCTCTCGGAGGTCGAACTGTGATCCGCGATGTCGGCGAGACGGTGGGCGATGTCGTGCTCGAAACCGTCGGTCGGGCGATGGGCCGGACACAGGAGCGCCGCCAGCTCGCGGTCGACCTGCTGGAGAGCGAGGAGGGGTATCTCGCCGTCTTCGACGCGCCCGGTGTCCTCCCCGAGGACGTCCAGGTCCGGTTCGAGCAGGGAACGGTGCTGGTCCGTGTCGACCGCTTTCGCGAGTTCCGCGACGAGTACGAGATGCGCTTCCCGGGACGCGGACTCACGCTCGCCGGAGAGGTCGAACTCCCGGCAGAGGCAGACGTCGACGCCTCGCGCGCGGACGCGACGCTCAAACAGGAGGGAACGCTCCACGTGTTCGTCCCCAAGCGCCAACAGCGAGAGGAGGGGTCAGACGACGAGACCACGACCGACGACACCGGCGACGAACACAGCACAGAGGACACGACAGACAACGACGACAGCTGAGCAGTTCGGTCGCCGATGCTCTCTACGCCGGGCAAACGGCCGACCGAACCCGGAGTCGGTCCACGTCTCGCCTCGACACTGCCTGCCAGAGTAGCCCCTCTGCCGGCACACGCAACCGCCATCCGGCAGAGCGTGGTAACTACCACACTATCGACACGACCGGTCGCACGGACGGCAACATTTAAATTGCGTCAATACTAGTTAACACGTGCCATGATAGATAGACTCGAAAAGGAAGCAGATATGCTCGAGCGCCACCTGCAGGTGTTACGGATGGTCATCGAGAACGAGCCGATTGGAATCGTCAAGATGTCCAACGAGACGGGGTATCCCCACCACAAGGTCCGGTACTCGCTGCGGGTTCTGGAGGAGGAGAATCTGATCGAACCGTCGAGTCAGGGTGCAATCACGACGGAGGATACCGAAGCGTTCGTGGAGGACCTCGACGGGAAAATCGACCACATCGGCGAGAAACTCGGCGGGATGAAAATCGACGAAATCGGCGAAATCGACGGTTAGAGGTCTGGCACTGCGAGGTGGAAGTTCTCGTCTCGCGCCTCGACCAGGCAGAGATGGTACCCCCGTTTGCGGGACAGTTTCACGAAACTCTTTCGTTTGTCACGGCTGAGTAGACCGCTTTTCGTGGTTTCACCGGCCAGTTCGACCGCGCTGGCGTCGAAGAAACTCCGCGTGACCAGAAACGCACCGCTGAACGCGTCTGCCGACTGGCCGACCTGCTGTGCTTTGGTGACGACCGTCTCCAGCATCGACTCGGTGGCCGCCTCGCGCGAGTCGTTCAGATTCGCCACGAGCAACGGACTGTCTGTCCGGTCGCGGAACACGATGTCGAACTGCTCCGAGTTCTCGTCGACGCCGACACGGCCGTTCAGTTCCGCGTGGTCGAGGTTCGGAATCACGTCGTACAGGTCTGCGAGTGCCTGCTGGTTGCTCGTCTCCCGAATCTCGAACAGGAGGTCGTGGGTGACCCACTCGACGAACTGGTGTTCGAGACTCTCGGTCAGAAAGGCGTCGTAGGAGTCCCCGTCGACGGCGACGTCGTCGCGTTCGAACCGGGTGTGGACCTCCAGGCGCAGGTTCTCGCCGACGTCGTCCCGGCTGGCGCTTCCGCCGCGGGCGTCCTCGAGTGTCGGGTTCCCCTTCGAGTAGTACCGGACGAAGATGTCGGTGCCGGTCAGGGCCTCCGTGGCCGATATCGTCTGGCTCGCGTCCGACGTGGTCGACTCTGTCTCGGCGAGTTCTGCCTCCAGGCGAGTGACCTCCGAGCGCAGGTCGTCGCGCTCGCTCGTGACGGTCTCGAGTTCGTCGCGCAGCGCGTCTCGCTGGTCGGTCGCGGCGGCGAGTTCGTCCCGCAGGCGTTCGAGTTCCTCCTCCCGGTCGCCCAGCATCGCCTCGAGTTCCGCGACCTGGCCGCCTCTCGGGGCCGTGTTCCCGCTCGTGGCGTTCGACGCGTCGACCACACGGCCGTCGGCTGTCGGGCCGACACCCGCCGGCTGGGAGTCGCCGTCTGTCTCTTCGGTCGGAGTCGTTCGCGCCGGGTCGAGTGAGGGAATCGCCTGCGGTTCGAGTTCCGCGTCGGCGTCGTCTGGTGTCTCTGCTTCGTCGCTCCCGGCGTCGACGGCGGAGGGCCGTGGGGCCTGTTCCCCGTCGTGTTGCTCGGAGTCTGTGGCCACCGCCGAGTCCGGTGCCGACGCTCCGTCGTCGGAGGCTGGTTCCAGGGGGTCTGTCTCCGCCTCCGGCGACTCCTGTTTGGCCGCGGGGTCGTCCTCTGTTGGTGGCGCCTCCGACTCGGGGTCTGCTGGCGGCGCCGTGGTGGTCGTCTCGCCCTTCGGGGGGTCGCTCCCGGTCGGCTCCGGGTTCTCGTCTGCCGGCGGTTCGTCGGCCGGTTCCGGCAGTTCGATGTGTTCGATGTCGGCGGCCCGGACCGTGTAGATACCCACCTCGTCGTCTGCCGTCTCGAAGGCCTCGTCGCCGTCGACGAGGCGGCTGGACTCGCCGACGAAGCCGACAGCCATCGACCTGCCGTGGTGGTACACCACGTAGTAGTCGCCGCTGAGAACGTTCTCCGAGAGTTCGATGTAGCCGGTGAATCCGCCCTCGGAGAGCGTCTCGTCGACGGCAGAGAGAGGGGTCTGTTCGGAGTAGAACTGGTCGCGCACCTCGAGGTCACGCTCCTGCATCACCGCCAGCAACGGGAGCGCCGGCGAGGGTGCCTCGTGGGCGACTCCGTCGGCGTCCTCGAACGCCGCCATCTCTCCGCGCCTGAGACCGACAGCAACACCTTTTGTCACGTAGAGTTCGGCGTCGTCTGCCCGCACCACACCAGAGAACGCCTGGTTCGCGAGTTCCTGCAGGCCCCGGTACCCGCCCGAAAAGGACCGCTCTGCCCAGTTGTCGGTTCGGTCGACAACGCGTGTACCCATTGTTTGTACAATTGAGATGCGCCCCAAATAGTTTGCGGGCGACGGCCGACTACGCCGGGAGAGCGGGCCTTTTCGGGCGGGTGGGGCCGTGCAGGCCGTCCACACGGTCGGAGGGGTCGACGGTGAACTGTCGGGCGAGAAGGGTAGGTCATATATGTGTGGGTCGCTTACCTCTGTTGGAACGCTCGGTCGAGCAGGGCGGCGGACCGAACGCAACTCCAGTAACTATGACCAGCCGTGTATACAGACTCCACTCGACGCTCGAACTGCCGCTAGAAGACGTCTACGACTACTTCGAGAGTCCCGACCTGCCGGAGAAAATCGAGGACGTCGAGATAACGCGACGGAACAACACGCTCATCATCAGCGCTGTTCCGGCCACCGACGGCATCAGCAAGTACACGCCAACCGCGCAGTTGAAAGCGAGTGTCACCGAGAACCGTGTGTACGAGGAGGAACCAGAGGACGGACCCGGCGGACCGCCCCACAACAGCGGCGGACCGTCGTGGGGCGCGTTCGAGGACGAGGAGGAGGAAATCGAGTCCGAACTCGTCGAGTACGCCTGCTTCAAGGGCGACCGGGAGACAGTGTTGCAAAACACTGCCCTCCAGTACTCCATGTTCCAGGTGCTGTGCCAGATTGCCGTTCGCTCGGAGAAGGGGACACTCACCGCCGTTGCAGCCACCGACGAGGATATCGAGGCAATCCGTATCGTCGACGGGGAGCGCTGTCCGGCCTCGGTGACCGTCGTCGAGGACCCCACCAGCGACGAGGGCGAGGACGCCGTCGACTGGCGCAACAACGAGTTTATCGACTGACGCTCGCGGGCGGGTGTCGGGTCGCCCGTGGCGGGTGTCTCCGGTCTTCCGAACCGGCGCGTGGACAACCCCACTACAGTCCACGCCGTCTCTCGGGGACGGGAACACCCGACAGGGAGTCGAAGACGGTACGCTCGCCGGAGTGTCGTCTGTCCACCGGTCGACCGCTCACGGGGTCGCCCGCAGTCCGTAGTACCCCGGTTCGGTGTCGGCGGTTGGCTCCGCGAACACCAACTCGTCACTGTGGGTCAGCATCCACGGAATCGCCCAGTCCAACAGCACGTTCTCCGTTTCGAGGTCGAGTTCGGCGTCGGGGTCGAGTCCCTGCAGGAGTCGTGCGATCTCCGAGACGGTGTAGAGCCGGTCGGGGTCGAGTATCTCCGCCGGTTCGCGAAACGCCAGCGGCCGGAGGTCGTCGCGCTCTGCGCGTGGAATCGGCATGCATCCCGTAACACGGCACCGGTCCTAAGCCCTGTGGAACGCCCCACGACGACGGCTACCGTGTTCGGCGCGGGAGTCCCGGGCCACCCGCGTCTGCAAAACTGTGCAGTGGTTGCTATGCGTTGGCGTATCGGTACAGATATATCTGTTCGCAAGCCATACGACGAGTCGATGGACCCTCTCGTACTGTACGGAGCGGGGTTTGCGATTTTCATGCTCGCCATCGTAATCGTGGCAGCGGCGTACATCACGTGGACGGAGTCGAGAAGGCAGTCGGCGGTCGGAACAGAGGAGTTGATAAACGGACTCGACGAACCGCTGGCAGTGCTCGACGCCGACGGGACAGTGCTGACGGCGAACGTCGCCTTTCGGTCGCTGTTCGGGCGAGAACCGGTGGGCGACGACGTCGAGACGGTGCTCGCTGGCCACCCGGAGGTGCTCGCGACACTCGACAGCGAGGCGCGCGCGACGGTGCCGGTTACAACGGGGAGCGGGACGCGTCACTTCGACGTTCGTCACCGGCCGGTGGGGGGAGGGTTCGGAGAGGACCGCAAGCGACTCGTCTTGTTCGAGGACGTCACCGACCGCCGGGACCACCAGCGCGAACTCAAACACCAGAACGACCGTCTCGAGGAGTTCGCGAGTATCATCTCACACGACCTGCGCAACCCACTCGATGTGGCGCTGGGGCGTGCGACGGCCGTCGAGGAGGAACTCGACGACGACGAACTGACGGCACACGTCGAGCAGATGCAGGACGCACACAGCCGGATGGACCAGATTATCACCGACGTGTTGGCACTCGCCAGAGAGGGCGGCGAAATCGAGACCACAGAACCGGTCCCTCTCGAAGTCGTCGCAGACGACGCGTGGGAGCACGTCGACACCGGGCCGGTGTCGCTCGACGTCGAGACCGGGTTGGCAGTCGAAGCCGACAGAGAGCGGTTGACGCGTGCCTTCGAGAACCTCTTTCGCAATTCGGTCGAACACGGTGTCACGGACGCTGGTCCACGGAGTCGGTCGGAGTCGGGAGAGGACGGTATCACCGTCCGTGTCGGCGAACTCGGCGACGGCGACGGCTTCTTTATCTCCGACGACGGAGTTGGGATTCCGGCCGCAAAACGGGAGTCCGTGTTCGAGACTGGCTACACCGGCGACGGGGCGAACACCGGACTCGGACTGGCGATTGTCGCGCGGATTGCGGGCGCACACGACTGGGAGGTTCGTGCCACGGAGTCCGAGGCCGGCGGCGCACGCTTCGAGTTCACCGGTGTCGGCACTGCTGCCGACGAGTTCGCCGCGTCGGCGAACTCGTAACCGGAGGTCCGTGGACGCCGGAGACACGCGGTGGGCCACACCTGTTGGAACGACTCCGATACGGAGTAACTCTCACGGCGTGCAGCGGCCCGGTTCCGAACGCGCTCGTAGGCCCACAGCGTCGACCCCGCCGGCGCGAGCGGTGTCGTCGTGTCGCTTGAGCAGATACTACCGGTCGGTGCGCGTCGCTGTCGGGTGGGTTCGAAAAAATTGGCGTGGATTTGCGCGCTCGCGACTCCGAGACCTCACTCGAAGTGGTCGAGACAGGTCTCGTACTCGTCGGCGACAGAGTCCCAGTTGACGACTTCGAAGAAGTTGTCGATGAAGTCACCGCGGTCCGGCCCGTAGTCGTAGTAGTATGAGTGCTCCCAGACGTCGAGCGCGAGAATCGGGTGTGCGGACCAGAGTGCGCCCTGGTCGTGTTTGTCGACTGGAACGTTACGGAGTTGGTTTGCGACCGGGTCGTACACCAGTAGCGCCCAACCACCCGCGGCGGACGCGGCGGCCTCGAAGTCACCGCGCCAGCCTTCGTAGGAACCGAAGTCCTCCTCGATGCGTTCGCGGAGTTCGCCGTCGGGTTCACCACCGCCGTCGGGATGCATGTTCTCCCAGAACAGCGTGTGGAGATAGTGTCCGCCGGTGTTGTGAGTGACGTCACCCTGTGCAGCGGCAGTCGAGGAGAAATCCTCGGAGTCGCGGTTCTCCGCGAGCGTCTCCTCGGCCGCCTCGAGGTTGTTGACGTAACTCTGGTGATGGGTGTCGTGGTGCCAGGTGACGACCTGTTCGGAGATGTGCGGTTCGAGCGCGTCGTAGTCGTACGGAAGTGGCGGCAGTTCCGGATTCGATTGTTGTGACATTTGTATCCCTCCGTATTACCTAACGGTCGGTTCGCGGTTAAAAGTTGAGGAGGCGGCCACCTGTGCTCGTACCCGTGTCGTCTTTACTCGTCTCTCAGTGCTCGTCGAGCCACGTCTCGATGTCGTCGGCGAGCGCGCCGCGTCGGTGGAGCCGGTCGTCTGCCACGTCGACGACTGTCGACCCACCGCCGGGCGTCTCGCCGTCGTCGACGACCGTCGCCGCGCGCTCGCGGAGTCGCTCGTCTATCTCCGCGACCCGGCGCGCGCTCGGTTCGCCGCTGAGGTTCGCACTCGTCGCCGTGACGGGCGCGACACGCTCCAGTAACAACAGCGCCCGCTCGTGGTCCGGGACGCGGACACCGACCCGTTTCCCGCCGGCGGTGAGCACGTCGGGGACACGCTCGCCGCGGGCGAGTACGAGCGTCACCGGTCCCGGGAGGAACCGTTCGGCGAACGCCCGCTCGCGGTCGGTCGGGTCGGTGTACTCGAAAGCCGTCTCGACGTCGGGCACTGCCATCGAGATTGGCTCCGTTCGTGCCCGCCCTTTCAGTTCGAACACGCGCCCGACAGCGAGCGCGTCGAGCGCGTCCGCGCCGAGTCCGTACACCGTCTCCGTCGGGTAAACCACCGTGCCGCCGGCCCGTATCGCCGCCGCCGCCCTGTCGAGAGACTCCATACACTTCGATTGTGCCACCGGCCAGCAAGAGACTGTCGGAGCCAGAGTAATAAGATATCGAACATAACGATTAATACTGTGGAACGTAGAGGGTAAGTCGTATGCCCGACTGCACAACGTGTGGGACGCGGCTGAGCCACAACGACGAGACGACGAAGTTGACAGAGTACGCCTGTCCGGACTGTCACCAGACGACCATCGTCTGGAAGTCGTCCTACCGGGTGAGAGCCTGACCGTCGACCAGCAGTCCGCTACGGCAGGTCGACAGAGAGGTCGGCCTGTAGACTCGTTGCTTTGACCGTGTTGTACAGCAACATCGCCCGGGTCATCGGGCCGACACCGCCGGGAACCGGCGTGATGGCGTCGGCTTTCTCCCGTGCGCTCTCGAACTCGACGTCGCCGACGAGTTCGTACCCTTTCTCGGTGTCGGCGTCGACGCGGTTGATACCGACGTCGATGACCGTGACCCCCTCCGAGAGCATCGACCCGTCGACGAACTCGGTGACACCCGCGGCGGCGACGAGGATATCGGCCTCGCGTGTCTTTGCCGCGAGGTTCTCCGTGCGGGAGTGACAGACCGTCACCGTCGCGTTACCGTCGGGTGCTTTCTGCACGAGGAGATTCGCCATCGGTTTGCCGACTATCTCGGAGCGACCGACGACGACCGCGTCTGCGCCCTCCGTCTCGACGTCGGCCGCCGCCAGCAGTTTCTGGATGCCGTGGGGTGTGCAGGGTTTGAACCGCGGGTGACCGGCGACGAGTCGGCCGACGTTCTCGGGGTGGAAGCCGTCGACGTCTTTCGCGGGGTCGATACGGGAGAGAACGGTACGCTTGTCGACCTGGTCTGGCACCGGCATCTGGACGAGAATCCCGTTTACCTCGTCGTCGGCGTTGAGTTCGTCGATGCGGTCGTACAGTTCTCCGGCCGGGGCCGACGTGGGGAGTTCGATGTCGCGGGTCTGGATGCCAACCTCCGCACAGTCGTTTTGTTTCATCGAGACGTAGGTCTCACTCGCCGGGTCGGTACTCATAAGCACAGTCGCGAGCGTGGGACGCGCGTCGTGGTCTGCGAGCGTCTCGGTGGCTGACTGCAGTTCCTGGCGAATCTCTGCCGCGACGGCCTCACCGTCGATGAGGGTGCCCATGCCCAGAGAAGCGACACGCGGGGCCTTCAACACCGCGAAACGGGACAGACCACACACCGGTCGGCATAGTGGGTTCACCCGAATCATAAATAGTTAGTGTGTTAGCGTGTATACTACCGTTCAGACGGCTCTCCGAGATTTCCACACGGGTTCGGGAGGGGACACCAGATGCAGGCACGCAGAGATAGAACCACGATTCTGTACGTAACGGGCGAGTACGCACCCGAGGACGGTATCGACGAGCAACTGGACACAGACCAGATGCAGTTCGTGAAGACGACACTCTCCGACAGTGGCGCCGGGACACAGACGGAGTCGCCGGACTGTCTGTTGCTGGGCGCGCAGGCGCGTGACACGCAGTACGTCGACGCCGTCGGGCGTCTCAGGGGGTTGTACCCGTCGACACCGCTAATCGCGTTCACCGGCGACCGCGGCCCCAGACTCGTCGAGCGACTGCTCGACGCTGGCGTCGACGACGTCGTCCGGTCGACGGTCGCACACGCCTCCGAGGCGCTCGTCCGCCAGCGCGTCGAGAACGTGCTGGGCGGTCGCGGCATCTCGGAGGCGGCGCTCGACCGGTACGAGACGATTCTCAACACCGCCGCCGACGCCATCTATCAACTCGACGCCAGTGGCACGGTCGTCGCGGTGAACGACGCCGCAGTCGACCTGCTGGGGTACGACCGGTCGGAACTGGTCGGGTCACCGGTCCAGAAGTATCTCGACGACGAGTCGGTCCGCACGGGGAGACAGTTCATCACCGACCAACTCCGGAACGGAACCAGCGGCGTGCGCACCATCGAGTTCTCGCTCGAGACGGCAGACGGCGACTGTATCCCCTGCGAGGCACGTGTCGCAATCTGGACGGACAACGGCCATCTCGCCGGTTCGGTCGGCGTCGTCAGGGACGTCAGCGAGGAGCGCGAGCGCGAGCAGGAACTCAAGCGACAGAACGACCTCTTCGAGCAGGCACAGGCTATCGCCGACGTCGGCGCCTGGGAGTACAACGTCGAGGGGGAGAGTATCTGGACGGAGAAGGTGTACGAGATATTCGACGCCGACAGGGACTTCGAGCCCTCGCTGACCCACATCCAGCAGTACTACCACCCCGAGGACTGGGAGGAGACCGAGAGGGCGTTTCGCAGAACGCTCGAGGAGGGTGAAAAACTGGATATCACGGTCCGGACAGCCCCGGAGGCCGGCCCGCGGTGGGTCCACCTCCGTGGCTACCCACAGACCGACGAGGGTGGGATTACCCGGGTGCGAGGCACCGTCCAGGATATCACCGAAATAAAGCGCCGCGAGCGCGAACTGGAGCGACACAGGGAGTTCCTCCGGCAGAGCCAGCAGGTCGCAGACATCGGCGGCTGGGAGGTCGACTTCGAGACAGACGAACTCCGGTGGACCGACGAGGTGTACGACATCCACGGCCTCGCCCCCGGCGACGAGCCGACGCTCGCGGAGGGTATCGAGTTCTACCACCCCGAGGACAGGCAGACGATTCGTTCGGCCATAGACGACCTCGCAACGGAGGGCGAAGCGTACGACCTCGAGTGTCGGCTGGTCACAGACGACGGCGAGGTCAGGTGGGTCCGGACGTGGGGCGAACCGCTGGTCGACGGTGAGGAGATTGTCGGTGCCCGGGGTGTGATTCAGAGTATCCACGACCGCAAGCAACGCGAACGCGAACTCCAGGCGGAGCGCGACCTGGTGCAGCAGATTTTCCAGACCAGTCCCGTGGGTATCGTGGTCCACGACGCCGACGGAACGGTGAGTCAGGCGAACGAGCAGGCCGCGGCACTGCTCGACCTGGACCACGAACAGCTCAGTGGTGCCAGTTACAGGCCATCGGATATCCAACTCCGGTCGCGGGGCGGAGAGCCCCTCACCGACGGACAGCTTCCGGTCAGTCACATCCTATCGACTGGCGAGCCGGTCCGCGACGAAGAACTCGTCGTCGAGACGGACGAGGGAGACCGGACGGTAATCGCCGTCAACGGCGTGCCACTGTTCGAGAACGACGAACTCAGCCGGGTCATCCTGACTTTCGACGACGTGACCGACCGGGTAGAGCGCGAGCAGCAGTTAGAGCGCAGGCGCGACGAACTCGCACACCTCGCGCGCATCAACCGCATCATCCGCGAGGTGGACGGGGCGCTGCTGGGTGCAACCGACCGCACCGAGATCGAACAGGCCGTCTGTGACAGGCTCTCTGACTCCGGCCGGTACCGGTACACGACCGCGCTCAGGCCGACCGGTGACGGTGGCTTCGAGTCACGTGCCAGCTACGGACTGTCCGTGTCCGACGACGTCTCGCCGTCTCTGTCGGGTGACGGGCAGTGTCCGGCGCGGACGGCACTCGACACCGGCGAGACGCAGGTGGTGCAGGACCTCGAGGCGGCCGAGAGATTCGGAACGGCGTCCTGGCGCAGCGGACTCGCCGCGACCGGTGTCGGCTCACTCGCCGTGATTCCACTCGCGTACGGCGACCGGGAGTACGGTGTCATCGCGGTGTGTGCCGGCGAGACCGGCGCGTTCTCCGAGCGCGAACTGGACGTACTCGGTGAACTCGGAGAGAACGTCGGCTACGCGATTTCGGCCGTCGAGAGCCGCGAGCGCGAGGCAACACTCACCTCGCTGTACGAGGCGACACAGGACCTGCTGGCCGCGGATACCAGGGCGGCGGTCTCCGAGACCGTCGTCACCACGGCGGCGTCGGTGCTCGACCCGTCCGGTATCGGCATCTTCCTGTTCGACGCCGACGAGAACGTCCTGGAGGCTGCCGAAATGACCGAACAACTGGAGGACTGCTACGACGGGGCGACGACGTTTGGCCCCGGCGAGGCCGACTCGGTCACCTGGCAGACGTACGTGAGCGGCGAGGAGCAGTTCTTCGCCGATATCCGTGACTCCGAGACAGTCGACCACGGGGAGAGTGACCCCCGGAGTACGCTGTTTTTGCCACTCGGCGAGCACGGCGTGTTCGTCGTCGCCAGCGCCGAGCGAACCCAGTTCGAGAACCGGCGACTGATTGGACTGCTCGCGGCGACGACAGAGGCCGCGCTCGACCGGGTGGCCGGGCAGGCGAGCATCCGCGAGCGCGACCGCGAACTCGAGACCCACGCCCGGCGCATCGAGCAGTTCGAGCAGATGTTCTCGCTGGCACGCGACACCGACCAGTTGCTGCGCCGTGCCGGCAGTCGCGAAGAGATAGAGCGTGGCGTCTGCGAGCGGATTGTCGACGTCGACGCCCACGAGTTCGCCTGGGTCGGCACCGTCCCGCCAGAGGGTGACCGGATAGAACCACGAGCGTGGGCGGGCGAGACACGGGGGTATCTCGACAGCCTCGCGCTGACCGTCGACAGCCAGGAACCGGCCACGGAGGCGATTGCCGGCGACCCCGTGGTCGTCGAGAACGTCATGGACCGGCTTCGAGAGGAGAGTTGGGCACGGGAAGCCGTCGAGTGTGGCTACCAGTCCGTGATGGCCGTGCCGCTGGTGTACGGCGAGACGACCTACGGCGTGCTCGTGGTGTACGGCGACACGCCCGGTGTCTTCGGCGACGTCGTCCGGCCGGTGATTGCAGCGTTGTGTGAGACAGTCGCCCACAGCATCAACACCGTCGAGACCGAGCGTGGTATTCTCGCCGGGCGCGTGGTCGAAGTCGAACTGACAGTCCAAGACACCGACAGCTTCCGCAACGCCGTCGCGGCGGCGGCGGGACAGCGTGTCCGGTGTCGCGAGGTAGTCCCCGAGAGTGACGGCCGCGCGGAGGTACTCTTCGCGCTCTCGGAGCCCCCAGTCGCGGACGTACTCGCGCTCGAATCGGAGTTCGTCGCCGTCGAGTCACTCACCCGCGTCGAACGCGGCTCCGAACATCTCTTTCGGGCGACACTCTCTGGCCCGACTCTCGAAACGACGCTACTGGAGTGTGGCGCACTGCCACAGACGGTCACCGCAACCGAGACGGAGACGACCGCGACTGTCAGACTCGCACCAGAACTGGACGTGCGGGCCTTTCTCGACAGGGTGCGCGAGAGTTACCCCGAGGTCGAACTCGTCTCCCGGCAGGATATCGAGCGCGACGGGAGTGCACGCGAGGCCATCGAGACGACGCTCGCGGAGGGCCTCACCGACCGCCAGCGCGAGGTGCTCGTGACCGCCTACGAGAGTGGCTTCTTCGAGTCGCCCCGCCAGACGACCGGGGCCGAACTCGCCGACCTGCTCGACATCTCACAGCCGACGGTCACACACCACCTCCGCGAGGCACAGCGGCGTCTGTTCTCCACACTGCTTGGCGAGTTCACGGCCCGAATCTAGATAGTTACCCCCATCGTGTACTGAGGGCTTGTATGTTAGCGACTATACCTATTGTAATGTAGTGCATACAGCAAAGTGGCGGTCGCAGGAGTGACCGTCCGACCCCACTTGCCACAGTCGAGCGGACTGCCAGAGGAACCGTGGCGCTCGGAGAGGTCAGGTCGTATCTGGACTGGCGACCCCCGAGGGCCACCGTGTCGTCACCGCCGTGCTCTCCGGAGGTGTCGACCCGGTTCGCTCGAACACCACCTCTCACTCTCCCCCTGTTCACGCGCCACCGTCGAACTGCCAGGGACCGACAGATTGGTCCACCGGGAGTGGCGTCGCGTCTGTGGTCTTCAGGGCCAGTCGTCGTGGGTGTCTTCCTCCACCTCGACCGGGTCGTCCTGTGTGTCGAGTTCCCAGTCGGCGGCGTCGGCGGCGGTTTCGATGTCGACGTACTCCCAGTCGACGTCGTCGGCGAGTTGTTCGTCCTCGTCGGTGGTGCCGACGAAGACGTACCGGTCGCTCTCGAACTGTAACTTGATGTTCGTCAGACTCTCCTCGCGGCCCCGAGGACCGGAAAAAAAGTCCTGTCTGATGCGGTTCTTTCGCGTGAAGTTCGTCACGACGTAGGTTGGTTGACTCGATATGACGCCCACGTAACTGGTCCACTGTCGCGCGTCGGTGAACACCGTCTCGGGGTCCTGGAGTGTCTTCAGCGCCTCCAGTTCGAACGCGAGTGTCATATCGCTGGTGCCGCCGTCCATACCCCGCAGTGGTCGGTCTGTAAAAAAAAGGCCGTCGGTCCGACTCACTCCTCGGCGTGTGCGAAGACGAACTCCCGCAGGAGTTTCGCCCCGAGGGTCGCGGCCTGTCCGTCGTCGCGGTCGTTTACCTCGACGACGTCGAACCCCACACACGAGGGCGCGACCGACCGAACGACATCGCGCATCGTCACCGGACGGAGTCCAAACGGTTCCGGTGTGCCGGTTCCGGGCGCGAACCCCGGGTCGGCGGCGTCGATGTCGACACTCAGGTACACCCGTGCGTCGTCGTATGCGGGTCGCCAGTCCGCAACGGTGCCGGGTTCGACGACGGTGACGTTCTCCGCCCGGTCCCACTCGCGTTCGCTGCCCGAACGGACGCCCAGCAGGACGATTTCGGCGCCGGTTTCGGCGACGTGGTGGGTGACGGTCGCGTGACTCGACCGGTCGCCGGCGTACGACTCACGCAGGTCGAGGTGTGCGTCGAGACAGACGTAGACGTCGGGGTCGAGTGCACGAACCGCGGCGACGGTGACCGTGTGCTCACCGCCAACAACCAGCGGAACGGCACCGTCCTCGTCGTAGTCACCGACCACGCCCTCCAAGAACGCGAGGTAGTCGTCGGGGTCACCGGGGCGGATGTCGCCGTGGTCGTGGACAGCGAGGTCGGTGAACCGCTGGTCGGTGTGGTGGTCGTAGTCCTCGAAGGCACGGGCGACGTGGCGGAGCAGGCGTGGGCCAGCGCGGGTTCCGGGCTGGAACGTCGTCGAGCGGTCCAGCGGCGCTCCGAGGAGGGCGTAGTCGGCCTCCTCGCGGTCGGCGGCCGCGCCGGGAAACATCAGACGATTTTGCGCTTGCCCTCGTGTTCGAGAAACTCGATTTCGTCGTCGACAGCGAGGTCCTCGTCGGCGCGCATCACGAAGTTGTCGTACGTCTCCAGGTCCATCACCTGAATCTCGTCGTCACGGACGTCGATTACCTGGCCCTGTTTGCGCTCGACGATCGGGACCCACACCTTCTGGTCGACCGGTTGTGAGAACGACCGCTTCTGTCCGTCGAAGACCCCCTCTGCCTCGACACGCGCTTTCGCACTGCCGTGTTTGCCGGGTTTGGCCGTGCTGTAGGAGTTGATTGTACAGGGGGTTTCGTCGATTATGACGTAACTCCCCTCGTCGAGTTCCCGAACCTCTGTCTGCTGTTTCGCCATACACCGCCGTTGTCCACCTGCCAGTATAAACGGTTCGGAAATACGTTCACAGCGACCAGAGAGCGGCGCTGGGGGGGTCAGTCGGTCGCCTCTACCCGGCCGGGCAATGCTCGGGTGCGTCGACGACCACCCCGTCGACACCGGCGTCGGCGAGAGTCGCGGCCAGTTCCGGCGAATCGACGGTCCAGGCGTTTACGCCGAACCCCTCCTCGTGTGCGGTCCCGACGAACGACTCGGTGCAGAGATGCCAGTGTGGGTGGACGGCGGTGCAGTCGAACTCGCGGGCGGTTTCGAGTGCCCGCTGTGGCTCCTCGGAGAACGCGACGGCGGTGTCGACGACGGGGTCGCCGCCGGCGCGTGGAATCTCCCCGAGTACCGCCGAATCCAGCGACGAGACCACGACGGAACAGTCGTGTCGTCGCGCAACGTCGACAGCGTCGGTGGCGATGTCGGTCTCTTTGAGTTCCAGGTGGAGTGTGACGGAGGGGGGCACTGCCGCACAGACCGCATCGAGAGAGGGGATGCCGTCGCCACCGAGCACGGAGAGCGCCGAGAGGGTCCCAGACGAGTAGTCGGCGACCGCACCGGTCGCGCCGGTGACGCGGTCGACAGTCGGGTCGTGGACCACGACCAGTTCGCCCGACCCACACCGCCGGACGTCGACCTCGACGCCGTCGACACCGCGTTCGACCGCCGAACGCACGGCAGACAGCGTGTTCTCGGCGTTCGTCGCCGCGAACCCGCGGTGTGCAATGCAGTTCACGGGTGGCCGTTCTGGCCGCCGACAGACAACAGTTTGGGTCGCACGGACGGGAGCGCCGCGGCAGAGTGTCGGTGTCGGTCCCAACAGCCGCCGAGAGGAAACGCTTTTTGCTGGTTCGGCGAATACACTGTATGGACTGGCCACACGACCCCGACGGCGACGAGGGAAGCGAGGGGCGTCGCAAGTACGGACAGGCCGTGCTAGCGAAGAAAATCGACGAGAGCGAGGACTTCCCGCTGTCGGCCGCGGAGTTCGTCGACGAGTTTGGCGACCATCCGGTTCGAATCGACTACGACCGCGTCGTCAGCGTCGAGGAGATCTTCGAGCGCGTCGACGACGACGCCGTCTTCGAGGATTTCCCGGCGTTTCACAAGACCGTCGGCGAGGCGCTCCGCGAGGCCGACTACTGGCCCTACCGGCTCGAGAGCGCCTGACAGGCACAGAGAGGACAACACTGGCCACAGGTTCCAAACCGTGCAGACGCGACACACTGTCACCGTCGGCGGCGACGACCTCGTCGCGGTTCACCACGAGGCAGACACAGACCGGTGGATGGTTTTCTCACACGGCTTTCTCAGCGACAAGAGCGGGAGCTACGAGGGTCGCTGTGAGCGCGCGGTCACCGAGGGGTACCAGGCCGTTCGCTTCGACCACCGGGGGTGTGGCGAGTCGGACCGTGCCTTTGGCGACCAGACCCTCACGACGCGGCTGGCAGACCTCGAGGCGGTGCTCGACTACTTCGACCCGGGGCGGTGCGTGCTGTTCGGGTCGAGTTTCGGCGGACGGGTCGCGCTCCACACCGGAGTCGACGGGCGCGTCGAGGCCGTTGCCGCGCGTGCGCCGCTGACAGTCACAGACAGCAGTACGTTCGAGTCATACGCCGACGAGACGTTTCTGGCGGCGTTCGAGCGTCACCCGTTCGAGGCCGTCACGCGCACCCTCGACGTGCCCGTGGCACTGTTTCACGGGCGCGACGACGACACCGTCGACCCGGCCGATAGCCGTGTCGCTGCGGGCGCACTCGACACGGAGGTGTTCCTCCAGTTGTACGCCGGCGAGGGGCACAACTTCTCTCGGGCCACCGAGAGCCGACTGCGCGAGCAGTTGTTCGACTGGCTGGCGGTCACCGTCGGTGACAGGGTGTAGCACACGCGAGACCCGGACGCGTCAGGACTCGCCGGGGAGAACGGCAGAGCTGCCGAGTTGCTCGTCGATTTCGGCGTCGGCCATCTTCTCGACGAGCGCGTCGATGACGGCCTCGCGCATCCCGGGGACGAACCGGATGGAACCGACGACGAGGTGGCCGCCGCCGCTGACGCCTCCGCCCGGCAGTTCGGCCTGTAACTCCGACACCATCTCGGGAATGTCGAGACGGACGCCGTCGGAGCGGAGAACGGCGAAGTCGGGGCCGAAGCCGATGGTGATGACCGGGTCGTCGGTTTCGGCGACCTGTCGGTCGTGAATCTTGCCGGTGGTCTTTCCGGGCGCAGGGTAGGTGAACCGGCGCGCGTGGCGGTCGACGTCGATTCGGTAGAGGTCTGCGCCGCTGTCGAGTTGTTCGTGGGTGACGTGCTGGAGTGTGGCATCGAGTTGGTCAGAGACGTCGCGCCGGGCGCGGTCGGCGAGCATGTCGACGACCGTCTGGTGGCGCTGGCGGTCGTCACAGTTGACCGCGAGCACGTCGTTGACCAGTTCACGGCCGGCGCTGTAGTCCAGCCAGTAGGTCGCGTAATCGAGCGCCTCGCCGATGTCCCGCAGGTGTGAGTCGTCGTACCCCGCCTCCGAGGCCAGCGCCAGATACTGTTCCATCGCCGCGGCCTCCGACCGGTCGGCAAAGCCGGCCACCGCGGGGACGTGGCGGAGGTCGTCGGTGAGAGAGGGGTCGATCATCCGCGCAATCTCGACGGAGAGCATCCCCGTGGTGATGCGGTAATCCTCGTCGTAGAGGTAGGGATTGACGTGGGTCTCGACGAGTCCGTCGAGGGCGTCCGGGTCGGGGTGGTGGTGGTCGACGACGAGAATCGGCACGTCGTAGTGTGCGAGATTCCGGTAGGCCGCGGTGTCCTCCTCCGTCGAGCCGTTGTCGAGCATCAAAAAGAGCGGGAGTTTCTGTCCGTGGCGTTTGCGACTCTCCAGGGCAAAGTTGAGGTCGCGCGTGACGTCTTCGAGTTCGTAGAACGGGGCCTTGCTCGGGAGGCGCTTGAGCAGGTGGCGGCCGGCGTCTGGGTCGACCCAGGTGTCGGCGATGAACCGCTCGAGCGCGTACTGCAGCGGGACACTCGCACAGAGACCGTCGCCGTCGGCGTGGTGGCGTATCCGGATCGGTCGGCCGGCGAGCACCGTCTCCCGGAGTCGTCGGGCCACGGTCGCCAGGTCGTCCCACAGTTTCTCCAGCGCTGGCCACTCGACGAGCGGGTCGGCCGTCGCCGACTCGAGGAGTCTCGTCAGGTCCGCTTCGAGACGGTCGACGACCTGTTCGTGGCTCTCTCCGTCGAGAGTACTCACCTCGTCGGTCTCCAGTTGCAGATACTCCTCGCGGGACTCGACGGTGCCAGTGAGTCGGACGATATCGTCGAGGTCCACGTCGGGAAAGGCACGGACACCGGCCTCCTCGAAGGCCGCACAGGGGACGACACCGCCGACGGTCCGCACCTGGAAGACAGTGGGCCCCCCGGTCTGTGTTATCTGGACGACACGACCCTCGATGTGGACCTGCTCGCCGACCCACTCCCCGAGTTCCGTCGCGTCGACGCGGACACCAGGTCCGACACGCCGGGTCTCGTAGTCGTCCACCTGGCGTTCGACGAAGCCGACGTCGCCGTTCTCGCGAATCTCGTCGAGTTCGACCACCACCTCGTCGCCGACGTCGTGACTGGCGAGGAGATTCGAGTCGTGAATCAGTCCAGACACCCGTTCCGAGAGGTCGACGAACACGCCGTAGTCGACGACACCGTTTACAGTGGCGCGGTACGTTTCACCGTGTTCGAGGTCGTCGAGCGTACATCCGGGGGCGAGGTCCAGAACCGTCGTCGCGGTCGCAGTGGCGCCGGATTCGCCGCCAGTCCCATCTGATGACATACTCTCAGTACGGTGTTTCACTCGTTTGTACCCTTCGACACGCCGCCAAAATCGACCGTGACCGGGGCTGCGCCGCCGGTAGCGGCCGGCCACACGGACGAAGAAGGGGGGCCGCCCGCGAGGCGTCTGCAGAAGCTTTATCCCCCGTTGAGAGGAATACACCGGTATCAGAGTATGCCAGGAAAACAGCAGCTCTCGGGCGTCGACAACGCCTGGCGGCGGATGGGAACAAACGATAACCTGATGACCATCACCGGACTGCTGATGTTCAACGAGACGGTTACCTACGAGGAAGTCTGTGACCGCCTGGAGGAGCGCCTGCTCCGGTTCGACCGGTTCAGACAGCGTGTCGACGGGCGCAAGCGGACGATTCGCCGACCACACTGGGAGACTGTCGAGGAGATGAACGTCGAGGACCACGTCTACGACCTCTCGCTGCCGGAGCCAAACGACAAGGCGAGTTTCCAGCGGTTTGTCGGAACACTGATGAGTCGACCACTCGACGAACGCCGTCCGCTGTGGGAGGCGTACGTTCTCGACGGGGCCGGACCGGACGACGGCAACGCGGTCGTGTTCCGTATCAACCACAGCATCGGTGACGGGTTCGCGATGATGCACGTCATGCTCGGGTTGGTGGACAATCCGGGCGAACTCGAATTTCCCGTCGGCGGCATCTCGGCACCACCCCGTCCCGATCTTGAGGACGACACCGGAGAGGGTTCGACTGCCGCGGACGGTGGGACACAGACCGTCCAACCGACCGTCGAGGAGAGCGACACCGGCGGCGTCGAGGAACTCCGCGAGGAGGCCAACCCCTCGACGTTGCTCGACTCGGTCAAACTGGGGGCGAAAGGAATAAAAGCCGGTTACAATCTCCTGTCGATGCGTGGCGAACCGGAGACGTCACTGGCCGGCGACCTCGGGCCGACCAAACGGGCCGCCTGGACCGACCGTGTCGACCTCGAGAAGGTGAAAGCAGTCGGCGACGCACACGACGCAACCGTCAACGAGGTGCTGCTGGCGACGACGGCCGGCGCGATTCGGCGCGTGCTCGACGCCCGTGGCGAGGACACCCGCGAACTGACGCTGAACTGCACGATGCCGGTCAACCTCAGGCCCGTCGAGGAGCGCCCGGAGTCGCTTGGCAACTACTTCGGTATCACCTTTGTTCCGATTCCGGTCGGCACGCGCGAGTTGGGCGAGCGAATCGAACTGGTCAACAGCCAGGTAGACCTCCAGAGGGCCGGTATCGAGGCGTACCTGATGTACCAGTTGCTCAATCTCGGCGGAATCGTCCCCGAGCGACTCCAGCGACTCATCATGCGCTTTTTCGAGGAACACGCGACCGGAATCGTCACCAACGTTCCCGGTCCGCTCAACACCGCCGAGTTCGCCGGCAAAGAGATAGACGACCTGATCTTCTGGGTGCCACAGGGCAACGACCAGGGACTGGGTATCAGCATCATCAGTTACAACAGCAAGGTCCGTGTCGGTATCGCCAGCGACGAGAACCTCCTCCCGGACCCCACGGAGATGACCGACGCCTTCGAGAACGAGATGGAGATGCTCGTCGAGCAGGTCGACTGACGGCGGAGGTACACGGGGTCGGACTCGCCCGCGCTCGCGGTTCAGTTCGGGTTCGATCGGGTCGGTTTTTTGGACTGTCGCTCCACTGTTCTGTCTCCAGTAGCCCTTCGAGTTCCTCCCCGGACGCCCGGTCGGTGAGTTCGCCTGGCAGAGCGGTTCTGGGGCGGGTTGTCCCACGACGACTCCTCGCTGGTGTCTCGGTCGCGCCCGCTGCCAGGCCACAGAGTCGACTCCTCGTCACCGAACAAAAGCGACGTCGGCGAAAGGAGAGTAGTCGAGCAGCGTGAATATCCTCTCTACGGGACGCGGGGAGGGGCAAACAGTCGGCTCTGCGGGACGACCGGATTCCGGAGCCCGAAGAGGCAAAAAGTGGCACACACCAGTACAGTTATATAGTCTCGTCCAGGTTATATATGTAATGGCGGACACGATTGTCTGTCCGGACTGTGGCGCGGAAATGTCGAAGTACAATCAATTCTGCGTGAACTGTGGCAAAGAGATTGGCGACACACAGCCCACGGGCGGACAGGAGGAGACGGCCGAGCGGAGGAGTACCGGTGTCGACGACCAGCACGGGCAGGGCACCGACGACCAGTACGCCGGTGACAGCCAGTTCCAACAGAACACGGCGGGACAGTCGCGACAGCGAGCGGGTCAGCCACAGCGTGGTGCCGGCGGACAGTACGCCGGCGGCGTGGCCGGTCAACCGCAGGGAGCGCCGTTCCAGCGGAAAAGCGCAGTAGATACCGTCTCGCAGGCGTTCGACTGGCTCACCAGTTTTCGGACACTGGCCGGAGTCTTGGTCGGGTTCTACGTTCTGAACAGCGCCGTGCAGGCGTTTGTTCCCTTCTCCGGAGTCGTGAGTATCGTCGCGTTTCCGGTTCTCGCGGGAATCACCCACGCCCACGTCAACAGGGAACTGCAGGGAGAAACAACCGACTTCGGGAGTGCGGTAGAGGACAGTTCGGACCAGATTCTCCCACTGATCGGGGCTGCGATTCTCTCGGGGATTGCGGTGTTGTTCGGACTCATCCTGCTCGTTATTCCGGGTATCTACATCGGACTACGGTTGAGTCTCGCGCTTCCGGCGATCGCAATCGACGACTACAGCACGACCGACGGCCTGTCGGCGAGCTGGGAGATTGCGGACGGGAATCTGCTGAAAATCCTCGGGGTCGTGGCATTTGTCATCCTCATTACGATTGCGGTCTCGATTCCGCTCGGAGTAATCGGATTCATCGCCGCCGCCGGCCTCGACAGTCCGGTGATGTTCAGTATCGTCACCGCGCCGGCGAGTGCGGTTGCGTTTGGACTGTCACAGCTCGCGCTCGCTCGTATCTACATCGAGAACCGGGAGAGTGGAGCACAACAGCCCGGTGTCGACCAGCAGAGACAGCAACGGGGCCAGCGCGGTCAGCGACAGACACAGCCCGGTCAGCAGGGCCAGCAGCGAGCACAACCCGCCGAGCAGAGTCAACAGGGACAGAACCGGTCTGGCGGGCAGAGTCGGAGCGGCCCACGGGAGTGAGTTCGGGCGCAGTCCTCACTGTCGCTTCTCTCCGTCACGTCCCGCGCCGTCGGTCTCCGCGGGTTCTGACGCGACACCGTCGGTCAGGGCGGCCTCGCGCCAGTCGTCGTCCTCGTCGGCCACGTCGGTGGCCTCCAGTCGGTCGGCGATTCGCTCGAGTTGGCGGGTCTGGCGCTGGTTCGCGGTGACGATCAGGTCAGAGAGCACACCGAACATGACGAGTTGGACGGCAAACAGTAGCGCAACGCCAGCGGCCAGCGCGAGAACGTTGTGTCCGATTCCCCGGACGAACCAGTCGTAGGCGACAAACGCCGCGAGAAGCGTCCCGATAGCGGCACTCACCACACCGATACTGCCAAAGTAAAACAGTGGGTTGTTTGTCTTTGCCATCTGGTAGAGTCGAACCGCGATGTTGCCACCGTCGCGGAACGGGCGGAGATTCGTCTCGGACTCGTCGGGCCGTGGCTCGTAGGTGATTCCCACCACCTCGGTGCGGACGTCGTGTTTCATACACTCGACTGCGAGTTCGGTCTCGATACCGAAGCCGTCGGCAGTCAGCGTGAGTCGACGGAACGAGTCACGGGTAAAAGCACGGTAGCCACTGAGGATGTCTCGGAGGTTGCGCCCGTGGATGAAGCTGAACGCCTGATTTATCAGTCGGTTGCCGAGTCTGTTGAGTCGCGTCATCGCGCCCGGTTCCATCTTCGCGAACCGGTCACCGATGACGTGTTCGGCGTTGCCCTCGAACAGCGGTTCGAGCATCCGGTCGGCCTCCTCCGGGCGGTACGTCGAGTCACCGTCGACCATCAACACGACCGGTCGGTCTGTCAGTCCGACGGCCTCACGAACTGCCTGTCCCTTTCCGCTCCCGCTCTGTGTCTCGACACGCGCCCCCGCCGTGGCGGCCCGGTCCCGTGTTCCGTCGGTCGAGTCACCGTCGATGACGAGGACGTGTTCGAACCCCTCGGCACGGAACCGCTCGACAACGTCGCCGATAGTTTCGGCCTCGTTGTACGTCGGTATCAGGACACACACTTCCTCGCGGGCGGGCATTACCCACATCTACGCCGGTACCACTCAAAAACGTGGGTGGTCTGTGGACACAACGGGGCGCTTTTGCCGCCAGCGACCCTAACACCCGTATGTTACTCGTTCGCGGCCGGGCGGCCGGAAGCGCACTGACGGGGACCATCTACGAACAGGGTGAGCAGCCACCCCGGTACAGTGGGTCGCCAGACGCCAGCGCGCCCTACGTCTGGGTCTGTGACGAGTTCTACGAGGTCGAGAGCGGCGGCAGGAGACAACAGATTGGCGGCCGCGAGGTGCAGGTCGCCTTCGAGTCGCCGATGCCACGCGGATTCGAGAGCCGCGAGCGTGCAATCGAGGCCGCGGGCGAACACGTCCGCACGCAGTTCTCTCGTCTCGGTGTCGACCCCGACACCGTGGCGGTCGAACTCGTCGAGCCCTCGAGCACAGAGCGAAACTGAACCCGGCGGCGCAGAGACGGGTGATTGATGACGTTCCCACACCAAACTACCCACATGGCAAAACAGTACCCAATCGCGGACCTGCCGACGCCAGCACCCTCCTACGGACCCGAGGAGGTCGTCACCATCCAGCTACAGGGACTGGCGACGAACAACGACCCCTTCGAGAACGCGGGCATCGGCACGGCGTACAACTTCGCCTCGCCGGCCAACCGGCAAAGTACCGGCCCGTTCGACCGGTTCGTCACGATGGTAACGGGACCACAGTACGCGCCGATGGTCGACCACGTCGAGGCGACGACGGGGCCACTCGAGCGCGACGGACAGACCGCACAACAGCGCGTGACACTCACCGGCCCGGAGGGGCGGACTGTCACATACCTGTTCGGTCTCTCCGAGCAGTCCGGCGGCGAGTTCGACGGCTGCTGGCTCACCGACCGTGTACTGGTCGAGTGAGGGCTGCCGACAGCCCGCTGCTCAGCCGTTGTTCCGCCGGAGCAACCGGCCCGATATCTCGCCGGCCCAGACCAGATACGCCAGCAGGTAGCAGACAACGGCCCCGAGACCGCCAACAGCAAAGTCACTCAGGAGTCCACCGGGTACGGGTTCCAGTCGGCTCGTGACGACGACGACAACGAAAAACAGGACGATAACGACCGCCCGCTCGGCGACGGTCCGGGCCCGGAACCAGCCGCCGACCCGCTCACCGGCCCCGGTGTTCGCCGCCGGACCGACCGCGAGCGCGAACGTCAGAAACCCGAGGGTCGCTGCGGGCAGCGCAATCTCAGACGAGGTCACCTCGACGAGAATCTCGACAGTCACCAGCAACCCGACCACCACCTCTGTCCAGGTCGGCGAGCGGTCGGGAAAGTACCGCGCGGGAACGGAGTCGGTACTCATACCCCACGGTTGTGGTGGGAGGATAAAAACGGTTACTCTGCAGTGAGACCAGTCAGCGAGAGGGGGGCAGGAGTCCGAGGTCGGACAGCGCCCCGAGGACGCCGTGCCGGACCGCCTCGGGGTGTTGGCGGTACTCGCGGGTGAGTTCGAGTTGGACGCCGCCGGAGTCACCCGCCCGCAGCCAGTTGACGAAGTTCTCGTCGGTGCGACCGGTGTTGCGCGCCCGGTCGCGCCGGTAGCGCACGTCGGGGTCGTCGGGAAGAGTCCGTTCGAGCGCGTCGGCGACCGTCGCCCGTGTCTCCGTGCCCGGCGTTCCGCCGACAGTGACGTACTCCTCGCTGTGGCCGTGAACCGAGACGGTAAAGCCGTACCGTCTCCGGGCGACCGTCGCCAGTCCCGGATACGAGTCGGGGCTGAACTCCCGGGAGTGGACGTGCCACCGGTCGAACGCCGGCGCGCCGAACCCACAGGCGACCCACCGCCGCGCGTCGACACCACGGTCGAGTGCGGCCTCGAACAGCGCCGACGCGACGGCGTGTGTGCCCGGTTCGAGGTGGCCGGCGTGGGGCGCGGCAACCAGAAAGTCGGTCCCGTCGCCCGTCACCGACTCGGCGAGACCGTCGGTCTGTGCCGCCTCGTCCCGGCTGTCGACTGTCGGAACCGTCGGGTCGACGGTGACTCGCTCCCCCGGTTCGACCGAGAGAATCTCCCGTCCACGCGCGCCAATCGTGATACCACGGTCTGTGGCCATCTCGCGGCTCTCACAGACGGTGAACGCGCCCTGCGTGCCAGCCTCGACCCGGACCTGCTGACCGGGCGCCAGCCCACACGCCGAGCAGACCGCCGGCGTGACTGAGACGTACCGCCCGCCGTGTTCGACTGCCGCCCGCTCTGGCCGACAGACCGTGGCGCGGTGCATACAGGGCGTACCGGCCCGACCGTCAAAAGTGATTTCGACCACAGACCACTCAGGTCTCCGCCCGGTCGGCGAGTTCCGACAGTGTCGCCGCCACCCGCAGGTCCGCAATCGAACAGTACCACGCACCCCGCACCCCGTTCGTGTCGTTCTCGACGGGCGACTCCAGCGGAACGGGGTCGTCGAACTCGAAGACGACGACGACACGCTCCTCCGAGAAGGGGTCGATGAGCTCCGCCCAGTCGCTCTCGTCCATCGGACCGGGCGCGCCGCGGCGCTGTTCGGTCCGGTCGAGAACGCGGGCGTAGTGGGTAATCGCAGAGACCGGTGCAGTGCGGTAGAACGCCATGTAGTCGAACGCTGCCCGGGTCCGGTCGTACGACTGTGGCGCGGGGTAGAAGCCGTCACGACAGCGCTCGAACGTATCCGGCTGTGTCGCGACGACACAGACCCGTTCGTCGCCAGGGGCGTCGTCGGCCGGCGTGTCGTCGGCAAATCGGTCGAGGTCCATACCCACTGTAACGGCAGGAGGCGGATATATCTGCGTCCACCGTGTGCCACCCGCTACGAGAGTTCGATACCGACGACGTTTCCGGTCGGCGAGTTCTCCGCGAAGGTGATGGTGCCACCAGAGCGGGAGACGGCCAGTTCGACGAACCACAGCCCCAGTCCCGTTCCGTGGTAGAGCGGCGTGCGCTCCCCCCGTCCGAGTAGCACGTTCCGCTCCATCTCCGGAATCCGTGGGCCGGTGTCGGCGACCTGGATGTGGGTGGTGTCTGCGCGCTGTTCGACCGTCACCGTCACCGTCGGCGACTCGTCGTCGTTGTGCACGACTGCGTTCGTGACGAGTTCTCTGAGCGCCTTCCCGAGTTCTCTGGTCGCCTGGACGGTGGCGCCGTCGGGACAGTCGATATCGATGACGGCGTCGGGGTATGTCGAGCCGACAGTCGAGGCAATCTGGCCCAACAGCGGTTCGAGCGCGAGTTCTCTGTACTCCGGTTGCTCTCGTAGCAGGCCAATTATCTCTCGTTCTACCTCTGCGGTCTGGAGTAACTCCCCGCCTTTCTGGAGTATCTGTTCTGCGGAGTTGGCGACCGGTCCCGAGGCCCGCGAGCGAATCGTGTCGGCCGCCCCCAGCATCACGTTCAGGTCGTTTCGGAGGTTGTGTCGTAACACTCGGTTGAGCAGCGTCAGTTGCTGCTGTCGCTCGCGTCGGTCGGTGACGTCGCGGCAGTTTACCACGTACCCCTCGACACTGTCGGTGCCGCGCTGGTCGTTGCCCTGAGCCTCCATCCAGCGCCAGGAGCCGTCGGCGTGCTGGGCGCGGTACTCGACGGTGTCCGGGGCCGTCTCGGGGTCGTTCAGCCAGGCGTCGAGCGTGGCGACGGTCCGGTCGCGGTCGTCGGGATGGATGTAGTCCCAGACGATATCGCCGACCGTCTCGTCGGGGTCGTACCCAAGAATCTGCTCGACAGACGGGCTCTGGTAGGTGAGGCGGCCGGTTTCGGCGTCGATAATCGAGATGATGTCGTTCGAGTTCTCGACGAGCGCCCGGAACCGGCGCTCGCGCTGGCGGCGCTCGGTGACGTCCCGGCCGACCCCGACCAGTCCGGTCACGTTGCCCTCCGTGTCGGTCAGGCGGCCGCCGGTGAACTCGTAGGGGATGCGGTCGCCGTCGGCAGTGAGCAGTTCTGCCTCGACTGCGTCCATCGTGGCCTGGTCCTCTGTCAGGACCCGCTCGACTGCGTCTGCGACCCTCTCCGTGTGGGCGTCGGGAAACAACTCGAGGGCGTGCATCTCGGCGAGTTCCGACTCGGTGTACCCCGTGACTGCGAGCGCCTGCTCGTTCCACCGCTGGATAGCGCCGTCCTCGTCGAGTACGTAGAACAGGTCATCGAGCGCGTCGAGTGCCTGCTCTATGAACCGCCGCTGTGTCTCGAGTTCGCGCTCGCGCTGTTTTCGCTCGGTGATGTCTTCCTGTGTCCAGAGAGTCCGGACGAGACGCCCGTCGTCGTCGTGAATCGGGCTGACGGTCAGCCGTGTCCAGAACTCGGTGCCGTCCTTGCGGGTCGTGCGCAGTTCGACGGTGACCGGTTCCTCCGCGGACAGTGCCTCCCGGAGTTTCTCCATCCGCTCGGGGTCGTTGTTCTCGCTTTTGAGGAACCGGCGACTGCGCCCGAGCGCCTCCGCCTCGGTGTAGCCGGTCATCTCCTCGAACGCGTCGTTGACGTACACCAGCGGATTGTTCTCCCGTGTCGGGTCAGACAGCGTCATCGCCACGCTGGCGCCGTCGATGGCCTGCTGGAGTCGCTGTAGTTGCTGCTGTTGTTGTTTCTGTTCTGTAATGTTCCGTGTCGAACCGACGACGTACTCCACCGTGTCGCCGGTGACGACCGGCGCGAGGTGTATCTGCCAGTGTGTCAGTTCCCCGTCTAACCGGAGCGTGTCACTGTACTCGACCGGGTCCCGGCGCTCGATACACTCGCGGTACACCTCCTCCGTCGACACCGTCTGTGGGTCACCCAGTACCTCCGCCGTGGTCTGGTCGTGAATCTCCTCTGCCGGGAGACCCGCCATCTCCTCGTAGGCGTCGTTTGTCCGTTCGACCGTGAACTCCGCACCGACGTCGACCAGGAACAGTCCGTCCTGTGCGTGTTCGAACAGGGTCTCGACCTGCTCGAGTTCGTGCTGGCACTCGCTCCGTTCGGTGACGTCACGAACCGCGCCACGAACCGTTTGCCCGTCCCCGGCCGGCGCGAGCGTCACCTCCATTCGCCGTTGCTCGTCGCCGTCGACCGGCCGATACCGCCAGGTTCCACGTACCTGTTCGCCCGTCTCTACGGCCCGGTCGATTGCCTGCCGGAACTCGCGGCGGTCCGCCGGCGAGAACAGTTCCAGCACCTCCGCCAGCGACCGTCTCTCGCCCCCGGCGATGCCGGTGAGACGGCGCACTCCCGCCGTTATCGTGATATCGCCCGTCTCGGGGTCGAGTTCGAACCCACCGGTGTCGCCGGCCGTCTCTGCGAGTCGCATCAGTTCTGCCTGCCGGTCGCTCTCTCGCTCTCGCTTCCGCGCCTGTACGGCGTTCCAGACCCGGGTCGCCAGCAGTTCCGACTCGGAACTGGTTCGGAGACAGTCGTCGGCGCCCGCGTCGAGTGCCTCTGTGGTGTCGATGTCGCTGTCACCGTCGACACACAGCACGAACGGCGTCTCTGGTGCCCTCTCGCGGGCGCTCTGTAGGAACTCGAGGCCCTCCATGTCGGGCAGCCGACACTCCGAGGCGACACAGTCTGGCGGACTGTCCTCGAGTCGTGCCAGTCCCTCCGCGGCGCTCGCTGCCGTCTCGACGGTGAACGGCCTGTCGGCGGCGCGAAGCGCCGCTGCCGGCCTCTCGTCGCCGTCTGCAGGGAGCACACAGAGCACCCGTGGCCGGGTCACAGACATACCGTCTGCTTGTATTATCGGAGTAAAACGCTTTTGATAAGTACGGCAGTACTATCTGTGGAACGTATATTCTTTTCGGTTTACATATTACCGCCCCAAACTCGAACAGAGATGCTCAGAAGAACTGGAACAACTCGTCCCGGCCGGCCTCGTGGAGGTGGTTCCGGACGGCGTCGGTGAGCGGGTCGATACTGCCGCGTTTGGCGGTGACTGGCGCGATGGTCTCCTGCCACTGCTGCCACGCACCGACCCGACCGAGGCGGTCGGCGACGGCGTCGAGTCGCTCGTCGCGGTCGTCGACCTTGTCCATCTTGTTGACCGCGACGACCGGTGGAATCCCCACGTCCCGGAGAAAGTGGAACAGTTCGACGGCGTGGGGAACCGACTCCGGACCGGTGTGGCGGTCGATGATGTCGACGGCGGCTTTCCCATCGAGAACGAGCACGCCGACGAGTATCCTCTCGGCGTGGGTTTCGATGTACCGCACCACGTCGGTCTTTATCTGTTCGCGGACCTCCTCGGGGGCGCCGGAGATGAAGCCAAACCCCGGCAGGTCCGTGATGACGAAGTCGGCACTGGCCCAGTCGTAGTGGTTCGGTTCGCGCGTGACCCCCGGGCGCTGGCCGGTGTCGAAGTCGTGGCCCGTGAGTTCGCGCATCAGCGTCGACTTGCCGACGTTGGACCGACCGGCGAGAATCACCTCGTCGCTCCGGTCGGGCCGTGTCTCGAACATACCACGGGTTGTGTCGCCGAACAAAAAGGCGGTCCGGTCAGCAGTCGTCTCCGGTCGCGTCGGAGGTCGGGGTGTGAGTCTCCGAGTACTCTCCGTGCGTGAGACGCTGTCGAACCCGACGGGAGTCGAGCGAGAGTCCGGGTCTATCGCGGGGGCGCTGCCGACGCTTGGACCGGGTGGCGGAGACACCGGTCGCGGTCGAAACCATACTTATGCTCCTGCAGGGGTAACCACCGGTATGACCGTTCTCGTCCCCTACGATGGGTCGATGCCGGCACAGCAGGCCGTCGAACACGCCGTCGAGACCACAGACGAGACACTCGTGTTGTTACGGGTCGTCGAGACGGCCGGCGGGACGGTCGGTGCGGGTATCGACCTCGTCCAGGAGAGTCTCAAAGACGAACCCGAGAAACTGCGCGCCGAGGTCGCCGACGAGGTCGAAGACACCCTGGACCGGTCGAACACCGCCTACGAGATAGAGACGGCGGCAGGTAGCCCGGACAGGGAGATTGTCGCCTACGCCGAGGAACACGATATCGACCAGGTCGTGATTGGGAGTCACGGCCGGACGGGCACCTCTCGTATCCTGCTGGGAAGCGTCGCGGAGAGGGTCGTCCGGCGCGCGCCCGTGACAGTCACCGTCGTCCGGTAACCGGTGAGCCAGTCTGTGACGGCGTGGGTCGCCGACCGTGTTACCCGAGCGTGATTCGCCAGGTCGTGCCGTTTGACTCGGACCACTGCTCGATGTCGAGTTCCGTGCTCCGGTTGCTGAGTTTCGACAGCAAGGCGCCAATCTGGTGTGGCGTGAACTCCAGGTCCTCGGCGATGTACCGGCTCTTGAAGTAGGTCTCACCCTCCTTGATGCGTTCCCGGAGATACCGGCGCAGATGGTCGGTCTTTGGCTCTACCGAGTGGTCCACTGTTGTCGACATACGTCCGTTGTTGTATCCGGGTGGACAAAAACACCTGTCAGACGCAGGGCAGACAACCTCTCGACTCACAGAGACGAGGCCCGCGAATCCAGCGCGTCGGCCCGGCGGCCGAATCACAATCTCTACCTATCGGCCGCGCGAGCAGAGGGTATGGAGCTCGGAGTAATCGGACTCGGGCGGATGGGGCAGATTGTCGTCGACAGAACGCTCGCGGCGGGCCACGACGTGGTCGCGTTCGACATCGACGACGGCGCGGTCGCGGGGGCCGCAGACGCGGGTGCGGCGCCGGCCGACTCGATTCCGGCACTCGCGGAGGAACTCGGGTCGGCGCGACGCATCTGGCTGATGGTTCCCGCCGGCGACGCCGTCGACGCCACACTCGAGGAACTGGCAGACCACCTCGACAGCGAGGATATCGTCATCGACGCCGGTAACTCCCACTTCGAGGCGTCTGTCCGACGGGCAGAGGCGACCGAGGCGGCGTATCTCGACTGTGGCACCAGCGGCGGTCCCGCCGGCGCAGAACTGGGGTTCTCGCTGATGGTCGGTGGGCCGGAGTGGGCCTACGAGGCCTGCGGGCCGGTGTTCGACGCGGTGGCGACGGGTCCAGAGGGGCACGCACGGATGGGCCCGAGTGGCGCGGGCCACTACGTGAAGATGGTGCACAACGGCGTCGAGTACGCGCTGATGCAGGCCTACGGCGAGGGGTTCGAACTCCTCCACGAGGGTCGGTACGACCTCGACCTGGAAACCGTAGCGCGCACGTGGAGCAACGGCGCAGTCGTTCGCTCGTGGCTGTTGGAGCTCTGCGAGGAGGCGTTTCGCGAGGAGGGGTCCGACCTGGGGGACGTGGCCGACCACGTCGCCGGCGGGTCGACCGGAACCTGGACCGTCCGGGAGGCACTCGAACAGGAGGTGCCGCTGCCGCTCATCTCGCAGGCACTGGCCGAGCGGTTCGACTCGCGGTCGACTGGTAGCGGGGCGGGGCGGTTCTCGCGCCGCCTCGCCAACCGTCTCAGGTACGGCTTCGGTCGACACGAGGTGCACAGACAGTAGCGTTCAAGCCCACAGACGCCCAACTGCGTTCGATGCCGACGCCGTGTGCGCTGTGCCGGCGACAGATTCCCGACGAGCGCGTTCCGGACCCACAGGTCCTGCAGGAACACCACCTCCGTCCCGAAGAGCGCGCGACCAGTCCGACAGTCACTCTCTGCCGGCCCTGTCACGACCAGATTCACGCACTGTTCACCAACGAGGAACTGCGCGAGAGTTACGACACCGTCGACGCACTCCGCTCGGCCAAGCGCCTGCAGTCGTATCTCGACTGGATTCGCGGAACCGACCACCTCGAAATCGACGTCGAGACGAGCGCCCACGTCCGCGAGCGCCGCTGACCCCGGCGGTCGACGCCCGCCGTCGACACGCCAGTCGGCGGCGGTGTGGCCGGTCTGTCACGGCCCGCGCCGGCAGACTGTCAGTCGTCGCCCGTCGACTCCGAGGGGTCGTCGAGACCCCCGGTGTCGAACCCGCCCCAGTCGTAGCGGCGCTGGAAGTACAGCGCGACGTTGACCAGCGCGAGCAACACCGGCACCTCGATGAGCGGGCCGACGACGGTGGCGAAAGCCACCCCCGACCCGACGCCAAAGACCGCGACGGCGACCGCAATCGCCAGTTCGAAGTTGTTCGAGGCCGCGGTGAAGCCGATTGCCGTCGTCGTCGAGTAATCCGCGCCGATACCCCGTCCCATGCCGAAACTCACGAGAAACATCACCACGAAGTAGATTGTCAGTGGGACCGCAATCAGGAGGACATCCCCCGGCGAGGCGACGATGGCGTCACCCTGCGTGGCGAACATCACGACGACGGTAAACAACAGGGCAAAAAGCGTCAGCGGGTCGATTTTCGGGATGAAGGTCTCGTCGTACCACTGCTCGGACCTGACCCGCGTTCCGAGATACCGGGTCAGAAGGCCCCCGAGAAACGGCACACCGAGGAAGACGACGATAGCCCCGAACACCTGCACCGGCGTGATGTCGAAGGTGGTGATGCCGGCGGCGAGTGACTCCATGCCCAGAGACGGCGGCAAGACGAGCGCAAAGAACCAGACGTAGACGCCGTAGGTCAGAATCTGGAAGAGACTATTAAAGGCGACCAGTCCGGTGACGTACTCCGTCGACCCCTCCGCGAGTTCGTTCCAGACCAGCACCATCGCGATACAGCGGGCCATCCCGATAAACACCAGTCCGAGGAAGTACTCGGGGCGGGCGGGCAGTCCGGGGACGAGACCGCCGAAGAAAAATACCGCGAGCCCGAACATCAGTGTCGGGCCGATCAGCCAGTTCTGGACGAGACTCAGCCCGAGCACGCGCCAGTTGCTAAACACCGCGGACAGTTGCGAGTAGTCGGCCTTCGCCAGTGGCGGATACATCATCACGACGAGGCCAATCTCGACGAGGTGGAGGTCCTGAATCGGGCCGGTCGTCCCGGGTGCGAGCGAACCGAAACCGACGCCGATAGCCATCGCGCCGAAGACCCACACCGTCAGGTATCTGTCGAGGACGTCCATCGAGCGCGGGTCGCCACAGCTCTCGCAGTCACACTCTGGCCCGTGTTCGTGGGCGTTACTCATCACTGACTCCGGCGAGCAGTGTCACGAGCGCAACGGCACGGTTTGTGGCGCGGTACTTTTTCCAGCGGCCGTCCTTGCGGTCGGTCACCAGCCCCGCCTCGACCAGCGTCGACAGCGCGTGACTGAGACCGCTCTCGCTGACGTCGACAACGGCCTGGAGTTCACAGACACACAGTTCTTCGCGGGCGGCCACGAGCGCACGGACGAGTCTGTACCGGGTCTCGCTGGATAGCGCCGCGAGCACGTCGAGTTCGGCGGCCACGCTGTTGGCGAGTTGTGTCTCCAGTCCGTCCAACTCCTCGAGTCGGCGCTCTACGTCCTCGCTCCGGCACTCCTCCAGTTCGTCGTCGAGATACCGCCACAATCGTTCCGTCGACTGTCCCATACAGTCGAGTTGAACGAGCGTGCAATTAACTATTCCGTCCCCTACGCTAGATGCGTTCGCGTTTGCTCTCTCTCCTCCGACCGGTCCGTGTGTGGTTGCACAGATATTCAACCAGAGGCAGGCAGAGCAGACCAGGCGCTGTAGTCGGCGAGGGCAGGGTTCGACCACGGCGAGAACAGGCGGCGTCGTTCAGCCGATGTTGTCGTACTGGTCTGTGAGTTTCTCGGCGGCCTCGGCCATCTGCTCGCGCTCGAACTCCGCGAGGGTCCACTCGATGACCTCCTCGACGCCGTCAGAGCCGAGTTTGGCGGGGACACCGAGGCCGACGTCGCTGTGGCCGAACTCGCCGTCGAGGGGAATCGAGCAGGGGAGCACCGCGCCGGTGTCGTGCAGAATCGACTCGACGATGTGTGCGACACCGCGCGCTGGCCCCCACTCGGTCGCGCCCTTGCGCTCGATGACGTTCATCGCACTCTCCTGCAGGTCGGCGAGAATCTCCTCTCTTTGCTCGTCGCCAAAGTCGAGGTCTCGCCCGTCGACCCGGACCTTCGAGAACACCGGCACCTGCGCGTCGCCGTGTTCGCCGAGAATCGTCGCCTCGACGTTCCGGACGGGGACGTCGAAACGCTCGCTGAGCACGTAGCGAAAGCGTGCCGAGTCCAGGCGACCGCCAAAGCCGATGACGTGTTCGCGCGGCCGGTCACCGGTCTCGTAGAGGTGGCGGTTGAGCAGGTCGACCGGGTTCGATGTCGTCACCGTGATGAACTCGTCACTGTACTCCGCGAGCGAGGACTCGATGTCCTCCATGATGGGGGCGTTGTCGTCGGCCAGGTCGAGACGCGTGTCGCCGGGTTGCCGGGGGAGACCGGCGGTGATGACGACCACGTCCGAGCCGGCGGTCGCCGCGTAGTCACCCTGCCGGACGGCCGTGTTCGAGTCGTAGGCGATGCCGTGATTCGTGTCCGCGGCCTGCCCGACGGTGACGTCCTCCTGGTCGGGGATGTCCACGAAGACGACCTCGTCTGCGATACCCTCGAGTGCGATGTTGTACCCTACTGCCGCGCCGACGGTGCCCGCCGCACCGACGATACTCACTTTCGCCATGGCCGACTCTCCACCCCCAGTCACGTTAAAAATGTCGAAACCACGCGACTACGCCTCCGTCGACTGGCACGGGCGGAGTGTGACACCGCCGACGGTCGGTCGCGGGCGGGGTCGCGTCTCGCGGAGATGGCGAGAACCGTCAGACACTGCCCCTGTGTCCGGCGAACCGCGCGGTCGGGACGTGGGTCTCTGCCACGGCCGACACGCCGAGTCGAATCCTTTTAGAGGGCGTCCCCGCTATTTCCTGGCAGATGGCTATCAAACCTGCGTACGTCAAAAAGACGGGGCGACTCCTCATGGAGGAGTACCCCGACGCGTTCGGGCCGGATTTCGAACACAACAAGGAACTCGTCATGGAACTCACGAACGTCGAGTCAAAGGGCGTCCGCAACCGAATCGCGGGCTATGTCACCCGCAAGCAACGACCCACACCCGAGTCCGCCTGAGGGTGTCGTCTCCCACGGGTCGACAGTCCACTCTGTGGAGGACTCGTCGGGGTCTGTCGGGGCGGCGTCTGGCTACTGTGTGGTGGCGGCCTCGTCGCGGACGACGTCGACGAACTGGTCGGGGTGTTCGACGTGAGGGAGCAGTTTCGCACGGTCGAAAACGACCAGTCCAGCGTCACCGCGTTCGGCGAGTTCACGGCCCTCCGAGAGGGGCGTCATCTCGGTGTTTCGGCCCCAGACGAGTGTCACCGGTACGTCGGCTTCCGCGAGTGCCTCGCCGATGTCCGCGTCCGGGTCGAGAAAGCCGGCGACAAACGACGCCGGCGCGAACCGCGCACCCGGTTGGTGGGCAATCTGCCACTGGTAGTCGACGAGCTCCTCGGACTGGTTCGTGGCGTCGTAGTAGCCGTGGTCGGCACTGAACCGCCGGAGTCCGACCTTGCTGGTCACGAGGTTGAACAGTCCCTCGCCGATGCCCGGCGAGCGAATCAGCGCGCGGAGCCAGACCCGGCGTGACTCGGTCGTGGTGTCGGTCGGACAGGTCAACACCAGTCGCTCGACGTCCACCTCGCGGGCGGCCAGTGCAGTGTACGCGCCGGTCAGTGACGACGCGACCACGACCGGCGGGTCGTCGCTGAGGTCCGCGATGGCGTCGGCGACGAAGGTGGTGTACAGTGACCCAGAGTACAGAAGCGGCGGCCGGTCGGAGCGACCGAAACCCGGCAGGTCCGGCGCGACGACGTGGTACTGGTCGCTCAACGCCGTCGCAATCTGGTGGAACTCGTGGTTCGAGGAGGCCGCGCTGACACCGTGGAGCAACAACACGTCGTCGTCCTCGGGGTCACCCAGTTCCGTGTACGCGATGTCGAACCCGCGCCACCGGTAACTCCCCTGTTCGCCGTCCAGAAACGGTTCGAACTCGCCGGCGCGCGAGCGGAGGTAACGGTTCGCGAGGACCAGTGCACCGACCGACCCGGCGGCGCCGGCAACTGCGTTCCGGAGCTTCATACACGGATAAACGGCCCAGCGGCTCTTATACGTGGCGTCCGGCCACCCCGCCGTGACCGGCGGCGGGTGTGGGACAGACAGACGTCACCGACCGGCTGGTGCCGGTCCACGCCGCCGGCGATAGCCCTCTCTGCACACGAGACCCAGGTACCGGTCAGTTGCGCTCGGCCGCGGTGGTCTCTGTCGTGTCCACGTCGTGCGTGTGGCCGTCGGTGCCCGTGTCCGGGGCACAGTCGTAGCAGTAGACGTTCGACCCGCTCTCGGCCTCGCTGGTCGACAGGGAGAGACCACCGAACACGTACTCCCGTTTGAACTCCCGTCTGACGCCGTTTCGGACCGGACCCTGGCAGAGTGCACACGTCTCGTCTCCGTCGGTCACAGACGACTCCTCGACGGAGTGGACACGTCCGAACGTCGTGAGCGAGTACGGCCGGTCGACGGTGTCTCGGACCGGCGGGAGAACGGCGATACCGGCGAGTACGAGCGGGAGACCAAACAGGAGCGAGAACAGCACCGACGGAAACGCCAGGCCGAGCACACCGGCACCGGTAATCATCTGAACGCCGAGATAGATGAGGACACCGCCGCCGAGCCAGGTGGCGGCGTCCGTGCCGCTCAGGTCGTCGCCGCCCGCGTGTTGCTGGCGCTGTCTCACGCCACAGTCCGGGCAGAGTTTCGCCTCGGCCGGAATCCGGCTCTCACACGCGTGACAGTCGCGGAGACCAGCGTCCGGAGGGAGTGGCTGCTCCGCCGAGACACCACACTCGGGGCAGACCGCCGCGTGACGTTTGATGATCGTTCCACAGGACTCACAGAACTGCTCGTTCGGCCCGGGTCTTCGCCTTCGGGACATCCGTCTCCTCTGGATTTGGGGACGCACGCTGTATGAAACTTACCCTCGTCGGAGGTCACGCGCCGGCGGTCGCCAGAGCGGACTGTGACCCGTGACCGCCGGGCGGCGTCTGTCGCGGGCGACCCGGACAGTCGCCGCTCGCGGGCAGGCGGCAGCGATTCCGGGGGCCGTGACGGCGGTCGGAACAGTTAGGTCTGTTGCCGCTGATGTGGCGGTATGGAGATTACAGGCGTCACACAGCGCCACGTCAGCCACCCACTGGAGGGGAGTTTCCGGCCGACGTGGATTCCGGGCTACCCGCAGGCGACACACGAGGCAGAGGTGTTCGAAATCGAGACCGACGCCGGCATCACCGGCGTCACCGCCAGTCCGAGTTTCGCCGGCGGCGTCGAGTACGAGACGCCACTCGAGTTGTTTCTCGTCGGGCAGGACCCACACGACATCGAGGGGATTCTCCGGCGGATGGAGGCAATCGGGACAATCGGCCCCCGCTCGCGGCATATCGAACTCGCGCTGTGGGACATTATCGGCAAGGACGCGGGGAAACCCGTCTACGAACTGCTCGGGGGCAGCCCCGACCCCATCCGCGCGTACGCGAGTACGGGACAGACACTCCCCGCCGAGGAACGTATCGAACACGTCGGGCAGTGTGTCGAGGCGGGGTTCGAGGGCGTCAAACTCCGGATTACCGAGCGCGACCACGTCGACGTGGTGCGAGAGATACGGGAGGCGTTTCCCGACCTGACGCTGATGGTCGACGCCAACAAGGGGTGGTCGATTCCCGTCGTCGAGGAGACACCGACGTGGTCGGTGAGCGAGGCGCTGTCGGTGGCGCGGGAACTGGAGGATATCGGCGGTATCCGGTGGTTCGAGGAGCCACTGCCCCGCCACAACTACGAGGGGTACGCCCGTCTCCGGGAGGCCACGGACGTCCCGATTGCCGGCGGCGAGTTCAACCGTGGCGCGAACGAACTGTACGAGTTCCTGCGCCACGACGCGCTCGACGTGGTCCAGCCAGACGCCGCGCTGGCGACGGGTATCAGACGCGCCACCGAGGTGGCCGCCACCGCCCGGGACCAGGGTGTCGAGTTCGTCCCCCACACCTGGACGAACGCCGTTGGTTTCGCGGCGAATCTGCACGTGATGGTCGCCGTCGAGGGGGCGTGGTGTGAGTTCCCCCACGACCCGCCCTGGACGCCAGAGGTCTGGAACGCACTCGTCGAGGAGCCGTTCACCGCGGAAAACGGGATGGTTCACCCGCCGGAAGCGCCGGGTCTCGGGGTCGAACTCGACCGGAGCGTCTGCGAGTAGCGGTCACCCCCGGCGGGGTTCGTGCAGACACAACCCAAAGACAGAAATCAGCAGAGCAACACAGACAAGACGAAACGGAGACAGACGATGCAAGAGCAATTCTACGACATAGACCAGTACGACGTCTCGGAGGCGGTGCTCGAAAAACACAGGGAGACCACGGAGTCGGTACTCGACCACGACGAGTACGGTCACCTCATCGACGGCGAGTGGGTCGACGCCGCGAGCGGCGAAACCGGCCCGGCGATCGACCCGACGACCGGCGAGGAACTCGCCACCGTCCAGGTCGGCACGGCAGAGGATGTCGACAGGGCCGTCGAGGCCGCACAGAACGCCCTCGACGGGACGTGGGGACAGCTCTCGCCGCGCCAGCGGGCCGAGAGACTCGAGGAAATCGTCGACCGACTGGAAGACCACCAGACCGATATTGCGAAACTCGACACGCTGGAGGCGGGCAAACCGAACATGCACTCCCGCTTCGTGGACTCGGAGGTCCTGCTCGAGCAGTTCCGCCACTTCGCGGCGCTGGCACGCTCCTCGGACCCGGGGCGTGTGATTCCGACGAACGACGAGAAACGCGCGCTGACACGCCGGGAACCCTACGGCGTCGTCGGCGCAATCTCGGCGTGGAACTTCCCGGCGATGTTCGTCGCCTGGAAACTCGGCCCCGCGCTCGCGGGGGGTAACGCGGTGGTGTTCAAACCCTCCTCGAAGACGGTGCTCTCCTCGCTGAAGATTATCCGCATCTGTGACCGTGTGCTCCCCTCGGGGACGGTCAACGTCGTCACCGGCCCGGGCAGTGAGGTCGGGTCGGCCATCTCCAGTCACGACGGCATCAGCAAGGTCACACTCACCGGGTCGAAAGGTGCTGGCGCGGCCACGATGCGCAACGCCGCAGACACCATCACGCCGGTTTCGACGGAACTGGGCGGCAAGAGCCCCAACATCGTCTTTCCCGACGCCGACCTCGAGAAGGCAATCGAGGGGACGATGGTGGGTATCTTCTTCAACTCCGGCCAGCAGTGCACCGCGGGGTCGCGGCTGTTCCTCCACGAGGATATCAAAGAGGAGTTTCTCGACATGCTGATGGACCGTATCGACGAGTTGGAGGTCGGTGACCCGCTCGCGCCGACGACCGACATCGGGCCGATGATCGACCACGAGCACCGCCGCGACGTCACCGAGTTCGTCGAGGGCGCAATCGAGGACGACGCGACGATTCTCGCCGGCAACGACACCGACGAGACGTTCGCCGGCGGGCCCGCGAGTGACACCGCCGGCGCGCCCTTTGTCCAGCCGACGGTCGTCACCGACGTCGACGACGACACCGAGATTGCCTGTGACGAGGTGTTTGGCCCGGTGCTGACGGTCTTCGAGTGGAGCGACCGCGAGGAAGTCATCCGGCGGGCAAACGACACCCGCTTTGGACTCGCCTCCGCACTCTGGACGGAAGACCTCAAAAACGCCCACGAGGTCGCCGCCGAAATCGAGGCCGGCACCGTCTGGGTCAACACGTACAACGACCTGCTCGACCCCGGCCCACACGGCGGCTACAAGCAGAGCGGCATCGGCCGCGAACTCTCGGAGGAGGCACTCGACGACTACACCCAGACGAAACAGATCAAGATCAACCTCGGCGACGTGCCACAGTTCTGACCGGGTCGTCGGGCGACGCTCTCGTGTGGTCGGCCTCGGGACTGCCGGTCGAGTCGTGAGCGAGGACACCACGTCCCCGTGTCCGTCTCACTCGGCGAGTTCGTCGACGACAGCACCGGTCATCTCCTCGGTGGTCGCGTCCCCGCCCAGGTCTGGCGTGCGTGGCCCCTCGGCGAGCACCGTCTCGACGGCGTCGCGGACCCGGTTGGCCTCTGCCGGATGCGACAGGTGGTCGAGCAACATCGCCGCCGAGAGAACCATCGCGGCGGGGTTGGCGATACCCTCGCCGGCGATATCCGGCGCGGAGCCGTGGACCGGTTCGAACAGCGCGTTCTCCGGGCCGACGTTCGCCGACGGGAGCAGTCCGAGTCCGCCGACCAACCCCGCGGCCAGGTCAGAGAGCACGTCGCCGGCGAGATTCGGGCAGATGATGACGCCGTACTCCTCGGGGTGCATCACGAGGTGCATCCCGAGTGCGTCCATCAGCGCCGTCTCGTAGGCCGCGCCACGCTCGTCACCGACGCGCGTTGCGGTGTCGACGAACAGACCGTCGGTCTCCCGCATCACGTTTGCCTTGTGGGCCACTGTGACGGTCTCGTAGTCGTTCTGTTCGGCGTAGTCGAAGCCGTATGCCGCGATTCGTTCGCAGGCGTCCCGCGTGACGACGCGGGTCAGCGTCCGGACGCCGTCGGCAACCTCGCTCTCGATACCGGCGTAGACGCCCTCGGTGTTCTCACGGATAAAGACCAGGTCGGTTTCGGGCTGGAGTGCCGACAGTCCGGGGTACGTCCGGGCCGGGCGGACGTTCGCGTAGGAGCCGACTGTGCTCCGGAGCGGGAGGATGACGTCCGCCGCAGTCTCGCCGGCCGCGCCAAACAGCGTCGCGTCGGCGTCGGCGGCGAGTGCCCTGGTGTCCTCGGGGAGTGCCTCGCCGGTCTCCGCTCTCGTCTCGTCACCGGCCTCGCCGTGGCGGAATCGGAAGTCGACCGTCGTCTCCGCGAGAACCGCCGTCGCGGCCGGTGTCACCTCCTGCCCGATACCGTCGCCGGGAATCACCGCGATTTCGTGTGTCATGGATTCACTCCTCGTGGCGGCGAAAAGAGCGTATCGGTCCGGCCCGAGGGCGCCACTCGACCGGCGCGGAGTCCGACCCCGGGCCTCGAGAGCGGTCACGAGCGCTCGGTGTCACGGTCGAACGAGGGGAACCGGTCGCCGTCCGTTCCAACCTGCAGTTCGCCGCTCGTCTCGTCGAAGACCAGCTGTGAGTGTGGGTAGGCAATCTCGACGTCGGCACCGTCGAAGGCCTCCCAGACGTTCGTCTGGACGGTCGACCGGATTACCTGTATGTGGTACGGTTCGACCACCCAGTAGCGCATCCGGAGGAGAATACCGCTGTCGCCGAACCGTCCGATGAGACAGTCCGGTGCCGCGGGGTAGCGCGCGCCACCGATGCGGATGGCCGGCCCGCCCGAGATGACGCCGTCGACCGCGCGGGCGCTCTCCTCCATCAGTTTCCGGGCCTCGGCGAGGTCGCTCTCGTAGGTTATCAACACCTCGAGTGTCTCCCTGACCCGCGAGTCCTCGGCGGAGTAGTTGACCACGTCGCGCTCGCGGATTTCGCCGTTCGGGACCACGACGAACGTGTTTTCGAGTGTGAATATCTTGGTGTACCGGAGCGTGATATCCTCGACGAAGCCACGGCGGTCCCGCTCTGGGAGTTCGACCATGTCGCCAATCTCGTAGGGCTGGTCGGCCAGGAGGAAGATACCGCTGATGATGCTGCCGACGATGGGTGCGAGGATGACACCGACAACCGCAGAGAAGACCGTCACGGAGAGTGCGATGTTGCCGAGATTGAGCCCGTTGATGCGGAGAATCGTCAGTACCGCGAGAACGTAGACACCGCTGCGGATACCCGCAAGTGTCACCCGCGTCAGACTCGGTCGCTCGAAGTAGCGCGCGACTCGGCGGCTGAACAGACGCACCAGCAGGCGGGCGGCGAGCAACGCGAGCGCGACCACCACCACCGAGGCGAACAGTTCGAGACTCCAGTCGGGCACCTGGTCGGGCAGGAAGCCGGGTCTGGAAATCAGACTCGCCCCGCGTGTAACGGTCTCTTGGGCGGAGCAAAGAGCCGTCAGTGCCGCGTCCATGCCCGTGGGAGTCGTGGCCGAGAGAAAAACATTATTATACTACGTCCACTCGGCCGGGTCGACGACCTGCGCGAGAAACAGCACGGCACCGGTGTCGCGGTCGCGGACGACACACAGAAACGGTCTGTCGGCGGTGAAATCTGGTGCCTGTGGTGGAATCGAGACCGTCCCCATCGTCGCACCGGTGGCGGCGGCCGCCTCGGTGCCCGCCTCGTCGACGGCGAGTCTCGTCTCGTGGTGGAGTCCGTCCAGCGCAAAGGGTTCGTCGGTCTCGGCGACACCGCCAAACGCTGCCGCGCTGGGGTCGAACGCGTCGACGACGCCCAACTGTTCGAACGCCTCGCGCAGGTCCTCGCCCCACTCGAACTCGAAGCGAGGGAGCGAGAGCCCCAGTCGCCGGGGTTCCAGCGCGTCGACCAACGTCTCGAGTCTCTCGGCGTCGAACTGCCGTGTGCGCTCCTCGAACTCGCCGGCCGGCGGGAGCACCACGAGCATCGACGTGTCGCCGCCGGCGTAGGGCAACTCGACCGCGCGTGTCCCGTCGTGGTCGGCGTGGGCCCACGCGCGGTTTTGCTCCATCATCGACACCGTGTGTTCGGTCCCGTCGAAAGCAGTAAAGCTCGCCTCACCGCTCTGTTCCTCCTCGAAGGGGTGTTGCCAACTCGCCCGGAAGTAAACCGCAGTGACGAGTACGAGCCGTGTGAGCGTGTCCAGCGACCCGGCGGGCAGGAGTTGTGTAATCCTGTCGCCGGTTTTCTCGGCGACCCACCTGTTGACGGTTTCGCGTGCCTCTGCCGGGTCGTGCCGGTAGTCGACGGTCTGGAGCCCACCCTGGTAGTGTTCGTCGAGCACCGAGAGATACGCCTCCCTGAAGGGGTAGTCGTCTTGTCCCCAGACGGCGTTGGCTACCGAGAGTTCGAACGGCACACCGCCGGCGACACCGCCGGTGTCGCCGCCGGCGAGTCGGGTCTGGAGGTGGGCGAACGTCTCGTGGACGTTCTCGGGGAGTCCGAGCGCCTCGTGTAACTGTTCGCTCGTCTCGCCGCGCGCACCGGCCTCTGCCATCGCCAGCGTGACCGCGACTCCGACCGGCGAGAGGCAGTGGTTCTTGTCGTTCGGGAACCGCCGGAGGAGGTCGAACCCGGCGTCGGTTGCTCCACTGACGAGCGTGGCGAGATTTCTCTCCGTCTGTTCGTCTGTACCCATAGGGTACCGTACTGTCGGGAGGATAAAACCTCTGACGACGGCTGTCCCGCCGACCACCGGTCGAGCGGGGTCGTGGTGTGTGACTGGGCCCTCTCGTGGTCGGTCTCTTCCCGGCGTCTCGTTCGTGGTCGAGCGGGCGACACAGAGTCGCTGTCGGCCCGCTGGTCACCCGAAGCGACTTTGCCGGCTGGAACCTACCCACGCGGGTGAGCGAGTACGAAGCGGTCGTCTACGACCTCGATGGGACGCTGGTCAGACTCGACGTCGACTGGGGCGGGGCACGTCGTGACGTCCTCGAGACGCTGCGGGCCAACGAGATTCCGGTCGACGACGACGACAACCTGTGGGAGGTGCTCGAACGCGCCACCGCGGAGGGGTTCCGGTCGCTGGTCGAGGAGACGCTGGCGGAACACGAGCGCGAGGGCGCACGCACCTCCGAGCGCCTGCCCGCCGCCGCCGACCTGCCCAGACCGGTGCCGGTGGGTGTCTGTTCGCTCAACGCCGAGTCGGCCTGCCGGGTCGCGCTGGACCGCCACGGACTCGCCGACGCCGTCGACGCCGTCGTCGGCCGTGACACCGTCGGCACCTACAAACCCGACCCGGAGCCCCTCGTCGAGACCGTCGAGGCAATCGGGGCGGAGCCGGCAGAGGCACTGTTTATCGGCGACACCGAGCGCGACGCGGTCACCGCAGAGCGTGCCGGTGTGCCGTTCCGGTGGGTCGAGGAGTAACGACACCAGACCCACCAGCGCACACAAGACACAAACCAGTCAGTCTCGTACGTGTCGGTAGTGGCTGGGCCGATTCGATTCCGACACTCGACGGAACCGTGGACCGAGGACCGCGTCGAGCGGGCGCTGTTCGAGCCACTCGACGCGAAGTTCGGCGCGACACTCTCGACGCCGCGGTTCTCGCCGCCGCCGGGGTTCACCGCCCGTCGACTGTCGATGGACAACGGTGACCTCGCGCTGTTCGCGTGGCAGTCCGACGGCGGCGCCTACTGGCTCGGCAACACCGAGACACCGGAGACACTCTGGCGCACCGAGAAGTACACGTTCGCGGAGTCGCCCTACCCCATCGCGCGGTGGGCACAGCGCGAACTGCTCGTAGACCTCGCCAACGCGGACCCGTGGCTGGCCGACTACAGCTACGTCGCCTGGTTCTTTCTCCCCGTGCTGTTCTCGAAGGACGGACGCGAGACGACGCGGGCGTTCTTCCACGACCACGCCTCGGGGTTTCCCGACGCGAACAGAGCCGAGGGAATCGCGTTCTACGAGCGGGTTCTCTCGACGGGTGCACTCGACGACTACCGGTACACGATGGCGTCGAAACTCGGCACCAGTGACCGCCTCGACGCCGTCCGGATGCGGGCCGCGATGGGCGAGTTGAACGCCGCCAAACTCCTGATAGACACCGGCCACGGTATCGTTCCCGAGGTCGAACTGGACTCGGGCTACGCGCTGGACTACCGCGTGACCGGGCTCGACACACTCGTCGAGGTGACCCGGCCGGAGCCGCCGGCCAGACGCCGTGCCGGGACGCCCGCGACGGCGCTCCGGGAGACGGTCAACAGCAAGACCGGCACACAGCTGGCGGCCCACGACGACGCCGTGCTGTTCGTGGACTGCACCTCCTTTCGGGACGACGAGTGGGCCACGGTCCGGTCGGAACGGCCAGACGTGGGTTACGAGCCGGCCGTGGTCTACCGGATGCGCCCGGACGGGTCGACAGAGGGGTACGTCCGTGGCAGGCACGACCTCGACCTCGACCCGGTGCTTGGCGGCGTTCGGGCACAGTAACACGGACTCTCTCCGAGGACAGAGCCGGGCTTTCGATTGGTTTAACTTCTGCCGGTGACTGTACTCTATCAGTTCTCGGTGATGCGATGTCTGAACAGAACGAGCAGGCGGCGCTTCGGACGCCGATTGTCGCGGTGCTTGGCCACGTCGACCACGGGAAGACCAGTCTGCTGGACGAGATTCGTGGCTCGGCCATCAGCGAGGGTGAGTCCGGCGCAATCACCCAACACATCGGCTCGACGGCGGTGCCACTCGACGTCATCTCGGAGATTGCGGGCGACCTCGTGGACCCTGCCGATTTCGACCTGCCGGGACTGCTCTTTATCGACACACCCGGTCACCACTCGTTTTCGACACTGCGCTCCCGGGGTGGCGCGCTCGCCGACATCGCCGTTCTGGTGGTCGATGTCAACGACGGCTTCCAGCCACAGACCCACGAGGCGATCGACATCCTGAAACGAACCGCGACGCCGTTTATCGTCGCGGCGAACAAAATCGACACCGTCCCCGGCTGGAATCCGACCTCGGACCGGCCGGCAAAGGCCGCTATCGAGAGCCAGAGCGACCGCGTCGAGTCCGAACTCAACGAGCGCCTCTACGAGATAATCGGGCAACTCTCCGACGAGGATTTTTCTGCCGACATGTACTGGCGTGTCACCGACTTCCGGGCGAACGTCGGGGTCGTGCCGGTTTCGGCCGAAACCGGCGAGGGGGTCGCCGACCTGCTGACGGTGTTGATGGGGCTCTCCCAGCGGTACATGAAAGACCAGATGACCGTCGACGCCGGCGGACCGGGCGTCGGCACCGTACTGGAGGTAAAGGAGACGCGGGGCTTTGGCACCACCGTCGACGCGGTTATCTACGACGGGACCATCAGCGCCGACGACGAGGTGGTCGTGGGCGGACGACCGGAGTCTATCGTGACCGAGGTCCGGGCGCTGTTGCAGCCAAAGCCCCTCTCGGAGATTCGGACGGACGAGGCCTTCGAGCGCGTCGAGTCGGTGGCGGCCGCGGAGGGTGTGAAAATCGCCGCGCCGGACCTCGACAACGCGATGGCCGGCGCGCCGGTGCGGGTGGTCGGTGACCGAGACGTCGAGACGGTTCTCGGAGAGGTCGAGGCAGAGCTCGCGGAGGTGGAGGTGTCGACCGACGAACAGGGTATCAGTATCAAAGCCGACACGCTGGGCAGTCTCGAAGCACTCGCGAGCACGCTCGAAGAGGCCGAGATTCCGGTGATGCACGCCGAAGTGGGTGACGTCGCGCCGCGTGACGTCCGCATGGCGAGCACCGCAGAGAACCCCCGTAATCAGGCGGTACTGGCGTTCAACATCGATATGCTCGACGACGCCCGCACGCTGGCCGACAAGGAGGAAGTAACGCTGTTCGAGAACGAGGTCATCTACCGGCTGATAGAGAGCTACGAGGACCACGTCGAGACCATCGAACAGGCCCAACAAGAACAGATTATGGAGAACATCACGCGGCCGGCACGGTTCGAGATTCTGCCCGACCACACGTTCCGCCAGTCCGGGCCGGCGGTCGTCGGCGTCGAGATTCGCGGCGGACTGCTCCGGCGCAACTCGCGGGTCGTCCGCCTCGAAACCGGCGACCCAGAGCGTGTCGGCCAGTTGAAATCCATCCAGGACGGAGGCGAGGACGTCGACGAAGCCCGGACCGGCGAGCGTGTCGCCGTCTCGATAGACGGCCCGACAGTCGGCCGTCAGATAACCGAGGGCGACGAACTCTGGGTCGAGATTCCCGAGAAACACGCCAAGATTCTCGAACAGGAACTGACCGAGGAACTCACCGCCGACGAGCGAGAGGTGCTCTCGGCGTATCTCGACCGGCGGCGGGAGGGTGACCCCTTCTGGGGGAAGTGAGACACCGTCTGTAGACGCCACACCCAGAGGGGAAACCTGATAATCCCCGCGGGCGTACCCGTCTGTATGTCAGACCAACCCACATCTGGCGAACTGCTTGGCATTCCGTACAACTTCGAGCGGCCGAGTCTCAAGCGCCTGCTGTCGGCCTACTGGCAACCCGAGGAGGGGATGCTCGTCGAGAAACCCTTTGGCATCGGCTACACGCTGAACCTCGCGAACTGGCGGTCGTGGGTCGTTCTCGCCGTCGTCGGACTCCTCTTTTATCAAGAACAGTCCGGCGGCGAGGCGGCCGAGGACGGCGAGGACGAACCCGTCGAGGTCATTGTCGACTGACCGAAACGAGGCTCACACTGCCCGGAGGACACCGACAGTCGGGGACCGCCGGATACTTTCGCCGTCCGTTCTCACCAGTTGCATGGTCACGTTCGTCACCACGAACCCCGGGAAGGTACGGGAGGCCCGGGAGTATCTCGACGCGCCAGTCGAGCAGGAGGAGTTCGACTATCTCGAACCACAGGCCGACGACCTCGCGACCGTCGCCACGTACGGCGCGCGGGCGGCACACCGCCACGTCGGTGGACCGGTCATCGTCGACGACTCCGGACTGACAGTCGACGCGCTCGACGGGTTTCCGGGGCCGTACTCCTCGTACGTTCAAGACACCGTCGGCATCGAGCGGGTCTGGGGTCTCGTCGAACGGGAGGAGAACCACGACGGCGCGTTCCGGGGTGTCGTCGCGTACTGCGACGGCGAGTCGTTTGCGGCGACACCCGAACCGGTCGACACCGGTGGCCGTGGACGAGAGGCCGACCAGCGGACTGGCGCAACCACGGACGAACAGGTCGCAGACGAGACGGCACTTCCCGTCCGCATCTTCGAGGGGGTCGTGTCCGGCACAATCGTCGCACCGCGTGGCGAGGGCGGATTCGGGTACGACCCCATCTTCGAGTACGACGGTCAGACGTTCGCCGAGATGGACACCGAGGAGAAAAACGCCATCTCACACCGCGGTCGCGCGCTCGCGAAGTTCGCCGAGTGGTACGAACACGCAGACCGGAGCTGACTCGCAGGCCTGCGGTCACGCCTCGGTCTCGGGGTCACAGTCCCGCAGCGTTCGCGCGGCCGTCGGGGCGTCGGGACCGAGCACGTAGAGCACCGGTTCGACGCCGAAACCGCCGGTCTGGTAGAGCACCGTCGCCGCCGGTCGGTCGGTGAGTGCCTCGTCGACGGCCGCCTCGGTGTTCGTCTCGGCGTCGAACTCGGCGCTCGTGTGGCCGGCCGCCTCGAGTGCCTCGAGCAGGGCCGGGTCGTGGCGGACGTTCAGCGCCGCGTGGGCGTCGCTGCCGGTGTGTCGTGCGGCGAGTAACACCCCCGCGACGTGCTGGCTGACACCGAACTCCGGTTCACCGGGAATCGTCACCCGCCCGCGCACGTCGAGGATACGCCCCGGCACCGCGGCGACGTCTTCGACGGTCTCTGCGCCCTCGATACACTCGGCGAGATTCGACCCGACGGCGGGGATACGCCGGGCCAGTCCGGGTGTGTTCTGGAGCACCTGCAGGCCACGGCGAACCGACGCGCGGACGCGAGCGGCCTGCTGGACGCGCCCGCCCGCGTCGTGGATACCGGCTGCGTCGGAGACCGAGAGCCCGGGCACCGTCTCGGCGTGGCGTTGTGCGAGAATCCCACCGCGCTGGAGGTCGCGAACGCAGAGTTCGGCCTCGACCAGCGCCTCGACTGGCGTCAGTTCGCCACCCGCCAGTCCGTCGGCGAGGTGGTCGACGAGTTCCCGTACCCGCTCGGTGCGTGCAATCTGTTCGTTGCGCTCGATTTCGCCGTGGACGTACTTCGAGACGGCGCTCTGACTGCTCCCCAGCGCGTCGGCCACCTCGCGTTGTGTGTAGCCACGCTCGCGCAACGCCTCCGCTAACAGCGACCGGAACGTCGGCAGAAACTCCTCGACGACGACCTCCTCGGCAAATCTCATGCCCGCAGTTGGCGCGGCGACGACTTCAGCGCGTCGCTCGCGCTCTCGACCGTGACCGAGTACTCCAGTTTGGGTGCCTCCTGCCTGTGTGTCGTATCGACAGTAGTCGCCGACGGCGGCGTGTCGCGCCCCTGGAACCCCACCGTCGGCTCACTGTCTGTCTCCTCGCCCTCACTGCTCCCGTTCTCGTCAGTGCCATCCCGTCGGTCTCGTTACCCTCTCCTCCTGGTTCGCCTGGGCTACGTCGTCGGCACTCTCCTCGCTGTCGGCCGGTGCACCCAAATCCCGGCCACCACCGCTCCCGGTACTGCCGTTGTCACCGCCGCCACTGCAGCCGGCGAGAGCCACGACAGTCACGCTGCTCAGCGCCAGTATCTCACGGCGTGTTACTCTGTCTGATATGTCGGCTACAACCGCTGGCTCTGTATATAATATTTTTGTTCCTGTAATATTTGCTGTCTCTGCCAAACGGCGTGTGTTCGGTATCGCCCGCTCGGGGTGGGTCAGCGCGGTCCGGTGGTTCGAGGGGCGGTATTTGTCGAGTGGTCGTCAGACTCACAGCGGAGTTTGCCACGGCACGTGTGGGTAGGGTACCCTCCCATCACGTATCTGTGACGACGGAACGGCGACGGCGAGAGACCCGGGTTCGCGCGTAGTCGGCCACTCGCAGGTTTCCGGCGGCCCGAAACCGGGTGCGCCAGGGTCGGACAGAGACCCCCATTCACGGACGAGAGAGGTCGTCGGTGAACTCACTCCACGTCGACGCTGGTCTCCTCCTCGGCGGCGACCTCCTCGGGCCGGGCCTCGAGGGTCATCTTCTGGACCTCGACGCGGCGAAGCGGGTAGATGGTCTTCGCCTCGGTGTAGATAGCCGAGGAGAGTCGCCCCTCGACGACGCTGTCGACCAGGTCGTCGAAGGTCCGCTCGGCGGCAGCGTTCTCGACGCGGTCGATCATCGTCCGGCGGACCGCCTTCTCCTGGCTCTCGTCTGCTGATTTCGTCGTCAGCGCCACGGGTTGGATCTGGACGCGGTAGTCGTCTGCCGTCAGCACCGTGACGTACGCCTCGATTTTCGAGGAGCCACGGCGCACGAGACTCCGCATGTAGTCGCGGGTCATCTCGTGTTTGATGAACTCCGTGTAGGCGGTGTCGCTCGCGACCTCGTTTATCTTGAAGGTGAGTTTCGTGTTGTTGCCACTCGCGTCGTTTCGCAGGTCCCCGAGGGTCGTCTCGAGTGTCCGCCCGAGAACCTGGTCCGATTCCTCCGCGAGGGTGTCACCGAGCTCGTCGCGGTCGAACTCGTCGGACGCGAGCACGGTGTACCACTGCTTTTCTTCTCTCTGTCTGGATACTGAACGTTCGCTCATGTGTCTGTGTTGTCGGTGGACGGCTCCCTGTCCTGGGTTGCGAGCTGTGCACTGACCTGCAGGCCGACGATGTAGTCCTCGACCGTCGACTCCAGTCCGCCGGTCGATGGGCGGGTGATCGTCGTCACGACGCGCGGGCCGTCGACTCGGGTCGTCATCGCCGTGGTGTTGTCCGGCGCGAGGGCACGCGCGACACGCTCTGCGGTTTCGCTGTCGCCGTGTGTCGTCTCGATGCGGGCGTGTCGCCGCGCCGAGTCGGCCGGTGTCGGTGCGTCGGTCATACTGCCTCCCTCACCGCGAGGACGAGGTCACTGGAGTCACCGTCGAAGGTCGCGCGGGCACGGGTCCGTGTGCCCGCGGCCCGACCGTCGGCGACTGCCGCGGCCTCGCCGAGTACGGCACTGGCGTCGACCGTGTCGGCCGTCGCCACCGCGACGGCGACGCCGTCGGCGACGGCGACTGTCACCGGCTCCGGCGAGCGGTAGTCGTGGACGAGTCGCGCGACCGTTCCGACCGGGTGGGTGTTCTCACACCGGGCGACGAACAGCCCGTCGTACCGGCCGGTTCGGGCCGCTCGCACCCCGGCGTGGGCCCGTGCCGCGTGTTCGCGCCAGACCGACACCGCCTCGAGGTCCGCGCCCAGCGCCAGCGCGACCGCAACCCCGGGCCGCTCGCGGGCGACCGCGTCGAGCACGTCGCCGTACCCACCGACGGTCTCGAAAGGACCGCCGACGAACGGCCGGAGGAGGCGTTCGACGGTCTCTGCGCCGCGTGGAACGCCGTGTTCGTCACCCGTGACCGCGAGCGCCACCAGCGAGGCAACCTCGCGCGGTTCGCGGTCGCCAACCAGGTCGCGGGCGCGCTCTGTGGACCCCGAAAACGGCGCGTGCACCAGCGTCGAGTGTGCGAGACCGTCCGCGAGGTCGGCGGTTGGAACCGCGACGCCGGGTTCCCGCTCGAGGGAGTCGGCGGCCCCTTCGAGACCGTCGGGTGACGCTCCGGCCGCGAGCACTCCCGCGAGTGCGAGTGTGACGTCGGTGTTACCCAGTTTACGCGCGACCGCGAACGCCCGCGCACTCGCCGTCGTGCCGTCGGTGCCAAGCGCCGGTCCCGTTTCCGGTGCTGGTCGTCCGAGCGCGACCGTGCAGTCGGTGTCTGTCGCGCGCTCGGCAGCCTCCGGCAGCGCGACCACCGACGTCTGGTACGGGACACCGATGTCCTCGAGTGCGCCCGCGAGCAATCCCGCCGCGGCAACTGCGTCGCCGGTCTGTGCCGCGACGAGTCGGACGAATCCGGCGTCGCGCAGGCTGGCGGCGACGTCACCGGCGGCCGACGTCTCCGGACGGTCAGCGGTCGACATTTAGATCAGGTCTTTCGCGTCTGCCACGCTGTACGAGAACGTCTCGTCGACCTCGTCACCGCGGTAGTACTCGATGAGGCGGCGAATCTTCGACTCGGTGTTTTGCAGTGCCCGTTTGTTCTGGTAGTCGGTGGGGTTCTCCTGCAGGTGTTCGTCGAGCCGAACTGCTTTGGCCATGAGGTTCCGGAGGTCCTCCGGAATCTCGGGGTCGGCGTCGTGTTCCGCCAGAATCTCGGTCACTTTCTTTCCGGTCGCCAGTTTGACGTCCGGAATCGGGGTGCCCTCGACACCCTCGTCTCTGAGCTTCAGCCCGATTTCGCTGGGGCTGTGACCCTCGTCTGCGAGTTCTGTTACCCGCTGTTCGATGGCCTCCTGTTCGACGTCACTCCACTCCGGTGGGTCGTCTGCCGCCGGCTTGTCCGAGTCGGACGAGCCACGGCGGCGTGTGTGCATTCGTGCCATACGTTGGTTGGAACAACACAGACCGCTTGGCTGTCACGTGACGCCAGCGAAACTGGCAGTCGACACTGCCGCAATCCCGAGCCGTCCAAGCGAACGGCGAGTCAGATTTGCGGCCGTGTGTTCCCACCGTAGATGGCCGGGCGCGACTGTTAATCGTTTCGAACGCCAGCGGCCGGCTCCGGGCCATCGAGAGGGCGGTCGGCCCGGGAACTGGCACGGTCGACCCGCCTCGCGGCGTCGAACCCGAGGCGGGTCCGGGCTGTGTGCACTCGGGCACGGGTGTATCGGGGCCGTCGTCGGTCGGTGCCCCGCTGCGGTCTCTGTCGACCCGAACAGGCCACAGACAGCCCGGAGTCAACGTGTCTACTGGTCCGTACTGGTCGTCGAAAGCGCGAGAACAGCACCGCGGCGGGGTCACTAACTCTCGTTGCCGTTGCCACTCTCGTTGCCGTTGCCACTCTCGTTGCCGCTTTCGTTGCCGTTGCCACTCTCGTTGTCGCTCTCGTTGCCGTTCTCGTCGTCGCCGCCACCACAACCGGCGAGGCCGACGGTCATCGATCCACCAATCAGTGCGAGCAGTTTTCGTCGTTCCATACTGTTCATCTGCGTTGTTTGACGGAACACATTTAATGTTTTTGTATCTGGTATTATTTCTGGCCCCGGGATACGTGTTCACACACGAGCCCGGAATCCGGTGAACGCGTGCAGGTCGGTCCGGAGTTGTCGTCGGTCAGAACGCAGATTCCGTCAGTGTCTTGTCGCGTGCCACCTACGTAGAGACGTGTCACGGCAAGCGTTCGAGGCGGGATTCGACTCTGTCGAGCGCGAGTACAGCGACGAACCGCTGCCGGTCGAGGGGTCGGTGCCGGAGTGGGTGTCGGGAACGCTGGTTCGCAACGGCCCCGGAAAGTTCGAGGTCGACGGGACGCGCCTGCGCCACTGGTTCGACGGACTCGGAATGCTCCGGGCCTACGAGTTCGGCGACGGAATCCGGTACACGAACCGGTTTCCACGGACCGAGAGCTACACGGACGCGATGGCCGGGCGTGCGACCGGACAGTTCGCCACCGACAAGGGCGGACTCGCGAAACTCCGTGGCTGGTTGAGGCGACTCGGCCCGCCCGAACAGACCGACAACGCGAACGTCCACGTCGCGCGTCTCGACGGCGACATCGTGGCCCAGACCGAGGTTCCACAGTGGACGGCCGTCGACGGAGCGTTTCAGGTGCGCGAGGAGTTCGTCTTCGAGGACCTCCACACCTTCCACATGATAACGGCACACCTCGTCGAGGACTGTCACCGTGGTGTCCACGTCGGTCACGGACTCACCTTCGGCCGCACCCACCAGTACCACCTGTTTCGCATCCCCGACGGCACGCGCCGGCGCGAGATTATCGCCTCCATTCCGACCGACCGGCCGGCGTACGTCCACAGTATCGGCGTCAGCGCCGACCACGCGGTACTCGTCGAGACGCCGCTGCGTATCGACATCAAGAGAGCACTGTCGCCGTTCTCGGAGGGGTTTTTCGAGTTGCTCTCCTGGGAACCAGACCGGGGAACCCGCTTCGTCGTCGTCGACCGTGACAGCGGCGAGACAGTCAGAACGGCCACGGTCGACCCATTTTTCACGTTCCACGTCGTCAACGCCTACGACGACGGCGACGCGGTGGTTGTCGACCTCGTCGAGTTCGAGGACGACACCATCGTCGGCGCGCTCTCTTTCGACGCGCTCACCACAGAGGGGTACGACGCCGCGCCGCCCGGGAGACTCGTGCGCTTCCGGATTCCCGCCGACGGCGACCCGACGCGGAGTCGGCGGTACGCCGGCGGTATCGAACTCCCGACGGTGCCACGCGAACTGGCGACCCGAGAACACCGCTATCTGTACGGACAGGCGACCGACCGGCGGGGCGCAAACGGCCTCGTGAAGGTCGACACCGAGACGGGTACCTCGACAGAGTGGTGGCGGGAGGGGCACTACGTCGAGGAACCGATTCCCGTCCAGCGACCCGACGGCGACGACGAGGACGAGGGTGTGGTGCTCGCGCCGGTGCTCGACGCCGAGGCCGGCGAGTCGGCGCTGTACGTCTTCGACGCCGCGACGCTGACCGAACGCGCCCGGGCACCGCTCCCACAGCACGAACCGTTTGGTTTCCACGGGCGATTCTTCCCACGGGAGTGAGCACGGGACGCCACACCGGCCGGTTCAATCCGCCGGGGGGCCGCGAGTCACCAGTGGTGGCCACAGTCCGGTGTACTCGACGGTCGTCCCGGAGTGGTCCCCCGGGTTCTGGCGGCCCGGTTGGCAGTCTCACATGCCGGACTCGGAAGTCTTTTTGAACCAGCAGACAAAACTACGGTAATGGTTTCCGGCGGCTCAGATATGTACCGACAGCAAATCCTCGATCACTACCGGAACCCCCGCAACTACGGGGAGATCGAGGACGCCACGTTCACGCACGTCGGCGAGAACCCGATGTGTGGCGATACCATCGAGATGGACGTCGTTCTCGACGACGAGGAGGAGAGTATCGAACACGTTGCCTTTCGTGGCGACGGGTGTGCCATCTCGCAGGCCTCCGCGTCGATGCTCTCGAAGCAACTCCAGGGAATCGGTGTCGAGGAACTCCGGGAGATGGACCGGGACGACATCATCGACATGCTCGGTGTCGACATCTCGCCGATGCGGATCAAGTGTGCCGTCCTCGCCGAGAAGGTGGCACAGGACGGCCTCGACATCCACTTTGGCGAGAAACCCGATATCGAGATGACGACGACCGGAGACGACGACTGACTGCGCTCTGTCGGCCTGTGCGCTCGTCTGCGCCGAACACGCCGGCATCTGCGCGGGTGTGACGGCGCCGTCGAAGCCACCGGCCCCCCGGCGCCAGAGTGTCCGGACATTGCCTACGCCACGACGTCGTCTCCCCGAACGGGAGCGCGACCACGCCGCGACCAGTAGCGCGGACACGAGTGCGGTTGTGGGCGTCACTGCTGGTCGCTCGCTCGTGTCACCGGAGTCGCTCCAGTTCCTCGCGTGCCGTCTCGTCGCCGTACAGGTCGACCAACCGCTCGACGGCGTCACCGAGCGCGCGCTTGCACGCCCGCACCGAGTCGGCGTCGACCGTGTCGGCCGTCTCCGTCCACGACCGGCACTGGAGTGTCTTGCAGACCAGCAGTCGCTCCTGCCGGGCCGAGAGAGCCCCCGTCTTGTCCGGCGACGACTCGACGGGGTCGACGAGGTGCCGGACGGCGAGTCGCCGAACCGGTCGCGGAGCCGTCTCGACAAAAGCCGCGCCGTGGGGTATCCCGGCGGCCACACGCCACTCGAACCGTGTCAACTCGAGTGCCGGCGTTCCGGCCGTCGCGCGACAGACCGCGCGCACGAGGTCGGGGTCGACCGCCGACAGCGCGTCGGCCAGTGTCCCGGGTAGCCGCCTCAGGAACCAGTCGGTGTGGCGCTCACGGAGTGCCCGCCCGGCCGCCGAGAGCGGGTCGAGCATGACCGCCGAGTGCTCGCCGCTGCGCGCGTCACGGGACGTGCCCAGATGCACGCTCCGAAAGCCGTTCGCCCGCCAGAACTCGACGAGTCGGGGTGTCGCGCCGAAGGCCACTCCCAGCCAGTCACTCCCACTCTCGTCTACGCCGCCCGCGCTGGCGGCCACACCGGGAGTGTCGTCACCGCCGTTCGCGCACTGGTCGCGGAGACGCGAGAGCAGCGCCGACCCGAGTCCGCGCGACCGGGCCACGCTGTGGGTCGCGATTCGCAACACCCGGTGACCAACGGGGCCGGCGGCGTCCTCGTCCCGGAGTTGGCTCGCGAGCAGGTCCGGAAGCAGGTTCCCCTCGACCGTGCCACCCTCGTAGAGTGTCCCGCGGCGGTCGGCAGAGAGTCCACCCTCGCGGGCCAGCAGCGCGACCGAGACCGGGTGTCCCTCGAACAGGAGCGCGTGGACCGAGACGTTCGGGGCGTCGAGCAGTCTCGCCAGGTCGTTTGGTTCGGTCCGGTAGTGGGCGAGCACGAGCAGGCCAAAGACCTCCCGGAGCAGTGTCTCGTCGTCGAGTAACTCGGCCGTCGAGAGCGAGCGATAGGTGACCGTCCCGGGCGTGGCGTCGGCGACGAGCGGGTCGACCGGCGGCCCCGCGTCGAGTGCGAGCGCGCGAAACGACCAGACCTCGACCGGGTCGCCCGCGGCGTACCGGATTGGCTCCGCGAGGTCGACCTCGGTCACGGAGAGCGGGCTGTCTGCGAGGTCCGCCCGGAAGCGCACACTGAATCCCCGGCCCGCCCCCTCGTAGCCATGCACCGTCGTCGTGAACGCCACGCCGTCGGCGTCGAGTGTCGCCCGGAGTCGGTCCACCGGAAAGGCGGCGGCCTCGTCGACGAACACCCGGTCGAACTCACCAGAGCGGTCGGCGAGCGCGTCCGGTTCGCAGAAGCGAATCTCGCCCCCGGCCGTGTCGAGGCGGTGTGGCGCGTCGGCCCGGTCGCGCCCGGCGAGAGCGTCCAGCCCAGCAAGCAGCTCCGACGCCCGCGCGAACAGTTCGCGGGCGCTCCGGTAGCCCGGCGCGGTCACGAGCACGTCCGCCCCGGCGAGCGCGAGCGAGCCGGCGGCCAGCCCCGCGACACTCGATTTGCCACGGCCGCGGTCCGCCTCGACGACCAGTGCCGCGCCGTCCTCGCGGAGTGTCTCGAAGGCCGCGAGCGCGTCGGACTGGTCTTGCGTCCGGCAGGCGTCGTAAGCCGGGGCCGGAAAGTCGTGGTTCTCGGGGGGCGTGACCGGCGGCGCGGCGAGACGGGGTGCGCGCTCGCAGCGCCCGTCACGCTCGACGGTCCCGGTATCGACGTCGACGACCGCGATACCGCGATGCGCCCGGAGCGTCTCGACGAGGCGTCGCCGGAACTGCCCCGTGACGTCGGGAGCCTCGAAGGGTGGGACGGCCAGCGAGTCGTCGAATGCGTCGTGGCGGTCGGGCCACTCGTCGAGGGGTGGCACCAGCAGGAGTAGCAGACCGCCGCCGTCGACGACGCCGGCGACCCGTCCGAGCGTGTCCGGTTCACACCGCTCGTGACAGTCAACGACCAGTGCCGTCCGGGTGGTTCCCAGGAGGGCGTCGCTCTGGGTCGTCTCGAGACACTCACACTCGAGTGGCTCGGCCGGTCCGAGATACGTGGTCGCCGCGCGGTCGATGGCCGCCGCGTCGAGGGCGTCTTCGGCCCGCTGTCGGGTGGTCGCTGGGTCGCCGGCGAGCACGAGCAGTCGGCGCTCGTCGGTCGCGCGGGCCTCCTCCCGGAGTCGAGCGGCCACGTCCATACCGCGCGTTGGGACGCCTGCGGGTATCAATCTCCCGCTCCGCGGTGTCGAAGCGAGTCACTTTTGCGGGCGTCACGTCTGGTCTGAGATATGCAGATTCTGGTGACGGGCGGGGCAGGGTTCATCGGCGGCCACCTCGCCGAGCAGTTCGTCGCGGATGGCCACGACGTGGTCGTGCTCGACAATCTCGACCCGTTCTACGACGTCCGTATCAAGACCCACACCGTCGACTGTTGTCGGGACGCCGCCGAGGCGGGTGGGAGTTACCGACTAATCGAGGGTGACGTCCGCGACCGCTCGGACGTGACCGAGGCGATGGCCGACACGGAGGTCGTCTTCCACCAAGCGGCACAGGCCGGCGTGCGCCCCAGCGTCGAGAACCCCCGCCGGTACGACGCGGTCAACGTCGAGGGCACGCTGAACGTGCTCGACGCGGCCCGCGAGCACGACACCGAGCGCGTGGTGTACGCCTCCTCCTCGTCGGTGTACGGCAAGCCACAGTATCTCCCGTACGACGAACAGCACCCGACGACGCCGGTCAGTCCCTACGGCGCGTCGAAACTCGCCGGCGAGCGCTACGCCTGTGCCTACGGTGAGGTGTACGACCTGTCGGTCGTCGCGCTCCGGTATTTCACCGTCTACGGGCCGCGGATGCGGCCGAACATGGCTATCTCGAATTTCGTCTCGCGGTGTCTCGACGGCCAGCCACCGGTGGTGTACGGCGACGGCTCACAGACCCGGGATTTCACCTACGTCGACGATATCGTCGCCGCGAACCGGAAGCTGTTGTCGACCGACGCCGCCGACGGCGAGACACTCAACGTTGGCAGCACCGACAACATCGACATCGAAACGCTGGCAGAAGAGATTCGCGACCTGCTCGCGCCCGACCTCGAACTCACCTACGACCAGCGCCACGCCGCCGACGCCGAACACACCCACGCCGACACCACAAAGGCCACAGACCTGCTCGGGTACGAGCCGAGCTACACGATTCGCGAGGGTGTCCGGGCCTTTGTCGAGTGGTACCGCGACAACCGCGAGTGGTACGAACCACTCGTGTTGGAGTAACGCGCACAGAGACGGCTGATTTCCCGCGACACGGGGACAGGGTATCCAACAGAGATGGTCACAGTGGGCAGTGTACTCCGGGTTCGGTCGTCCCGGGACTCGGTGACCGCGTCGGATTCCAGAGTATCCGGGTAGAGTCTGCCGGCGATAGGAGACACGGCGCGTTCAGACCGGGAGACGACGCACCAGGCGCGGGAGGTGGTTCCGGAGGCGGACGCGAACCGGTCCGGTCAGGTCGTCTATCTGCTCGATTTCCGCCTCGGTCAGGGAGAAGTCGAACACGTCGAGATTCTGCACGACGTGGTCGTGGCTACTCGCCTTCGGAATCGCCACGACGTTGTCCTGTCGGACGAGCCACCGGAGCGAAACCTGTGCTGGACTCTTGTCGTACCGGTCGCCGATTCGTTCCAGAACCGGGTCTGTCAGCACGTCGCCTCTGGCCAGTGGACTGTACGCCGTGAGGGCGATACCGTGGCGGGCGCAGTACTGCTGGAGCGCAGACTGGTCCGTGTAAGGGTGAGAGAGGACCTGATTCACGACGATAGGGAGGTCGGAACTCTCCCGGGCTGTCTGCAACTGCGAGAGCGTGAAGTTGCTCACACCGATATGTCTCACCACGCCCCTGTCTGACAGTTCGGCCATCGCGTCGAGTGTCTCCTCGACGGGCACGCGGGGGTGGGGCCAGTGTATCAACAGCAGGTCGACGTAGTCGAGGTCTGCCCTGTCGAGCGTTCTCTCGACGGATTCGACGGCGTCCTGGTAGCGGAGGTTCGAGCGCCAGAGTTTCGTCGTCAGGAAGATATCCTCCCGGTCCACGTCGGCCCGTTCGATACCCCGCCCGACCGCGCTCTCGTTGTCGTACTGCTGTGCGGTGTCGATATGCCGGTATCCCGCCTCCAGAGCGGAGCAAACGGTCTCGGTACACTCCGTTCCCGTGTTCTGCCAGGTGCCGAGTCCAATCTTTGGAATCCGAGCGGTCTTCGTCTCGACGACCTCCATACTCTCCGTTTTTGGGGGTAGGATAATAAACTGGCCGTCTGCACGAACGGGGTTGTTGGACCGTCTCGGAACACGACGTACAGTATCGTGTGAACTGCCCCGGACAGCCCCCAGACACTCGCTCTACTCACTGTAGACACACCGGGCGCGAGCGAGACGACCGCCAGGCAGTCCAGTCAGTTCGGGCACGCGCCCGCGGTGGCGCTCTCGTGTCTGTTTCCCCACACTACAGTGTTAGACGGACCCGGCCGCTGTCGTGTTTTCGAGAGCGGGGCGACCGCCGAGAGGCAACAGTCTTACTGGCGGGCGATGAACTGGTTGGCAATGACCAGCGTCAAGCGCTTTCGTGTCGACCGGGAACCGACCACAGAGAGTCTCGGTCGTGGCGCGTTCGTGTTCACCGACGACTACTCGGTGTTCGACTGGGGGAGGATGCCCGACCAGATTCCGGAAAAGGGTGCCACACTGTGTACGATGGGCGCGTACAACTTCGACCTGCTCGAGGCGGCCGGCGTCCCCACACACTACCGGGGTGTCGTCGTCGACGGCGAAGTGGTCTCACTCGAGGCCGCGCTCGAGGCGGGCGCGGCGCCAACAGAGATGGCAATCGAGTTGACCCGGGTGCCGGAACTCCCGTTCGCCGGGGGTTCGTACGACTACGAGGCGTACTTCGAGGCGACCGGCGACCACTACCTGATTCCGCTGGAAATCGTCTTCCGCAACCGCGTCCCCGTCGGGTCGTCACTCCGGGAGCGCGCCGACCCGGGGACGGCGGGCCTGGACCGCCCGGAGTGGCCCGACGAACCGGTCGACCTGCCGGAACCGGTCGTGGAGTTCTCGACGAAATACGAGAAACAGGACCGGTATCTGGACCGCACGGAGGCCCAGCGAATCGCCGGTCGGGCGGCTCTCGACGCGCTCGAATCGGTCGCACGCGAGGTGAACCGGCTGGTGACTCGACGGGCCGAACGCGCCGGATTGACACACCACGACGGGAAAATCGAGTGTCTGTTCGACGCCGGCGAGATTCGCGTCGCCGACGTGGTCGGCACGTTCGACGAGAACCGGTTCTCCTACCGGGGTCAGCAGGTGTCCAAAGAGGTGCTTCGGCAGTATCACAAACAGACCCAGTCGGCGTGGGTCGAGGCCGTCACGGCGGCCAAATCCCGGGCCGACAGCGAGGGTGTCGCCGACTGGCAGAGACTGTGTGACCGCGACCCAGAGCCACTGGACGAGAGTGTCGTCACGCTCGCCCGCGACCTGTACTGTGCCGGCGCGAACGCCTACCTCGGCCGTCGAGCGTTCGACGCGCCGGCGGTCGACGAGGCTGTCGAGGCGGTTCGAGAGCTGTAACCTCTCTGCGGGGACGGGACGAGGAGGGAGATGGGCCAGACAGTCGTCGTCGGTGTTGCTCGCTCCGAAACCGTGGAGTCGGCTTATCTCAGCCCCGCTGTAATCGGTACGCATGAGCGACGACCCCGACACTGAGGAGAGTGGGTGTGCCGGCGTACCACGAGCGGTCAGTGTTCTTGAGGTGGTCAGGGCCTCCTACGCGGTCGGAATCGGGGGTGCTGTGACGGCTCTGCTCGTGTTCGGGGTGGTTGTGCTGGGAAGAGAGAGACTGGGGCCGGTAGCGCCCGCCGTCGACCTGATTCCGCTGCTGGCCCTGCTCCTCCCGGTTGTCCTGTACGTCTACGACCGCCGTCACGAGCACGACCTGGTCGTCGCCGAGCTTGGCCATCTGGTCGTTCGTCCGTTCGCGGTCGTCTACCGGGTCCTGCGGGTCGGCGGTCCCTGAGCGCGCTCGCCGGTCACGGTGACCGCAGACGGAACTGGAGTGGCAGTTACTCTCGCAGGTCGTAGTAGGTCGTCCGCACGGTGACCGGCGTCACGTCGGCGACGTCGGCGGCCTGCTGTTGGGTGAGTCCGTACTCCTCGCGCTGGGCCGCGGTGTAGAGACACGCCGCGGCGACACCGCCGGGGTTGCGTCCGGTGTCGATACCCTCCTCACAGGCCTCTGTCGCCAGGTCGCGCGCGTGCTGTTCGACCCGCTGTGGGACGCCGAGTTGGCTCGCGAAACGCGCGAGGTACTCCCGGGGGTCGATAGGTCCCGTCGGCAGACCGAGCTCGCGGTTCATCGCGTCGTAGGCGCAGTCGAGTTCGTCGCGGTCGGCCTTTGCGGCGTCGGTAATCTCCGAGAACGTCCGCGACACCGTGGCGGTCCGACAGGTCGCGTACACCGCCGCGGCGGCAAAGCCCTCGATGGAGCGCCCCTGGAGGAGGTTCTCGTTCTGTGCGGACTCGAACAGCACACAGGAACGGTCCCGGACGTGTTCGGGCAGGTCGAGCGCGCTCACGAGCTGGCGAATCTCCGTGAACGCGTAGACACGGTTGCGCTCGGCCTTGCTCCGAATCTGCGTGCGCTTGTGCTGGCGGCGCAGTCGCGCGACCTGCCGGCGCTTGCGCCCCGAGAGTCGCGTCGACCGGCCGATCTCCGTCGAGAGCCCGCGGTCGTGGCGTGACCGGGTCAGGGGCGCCCCCGTCCGCTCGGGGTTGGTGTCGTCGTCGCTGAACGACCGCCACTCCGGCCCCGGGTCGATCGCGTGCTCGTCGACCACCAATCCACACTGCGTGCAGACCGTCTCGCAGTCGTCTGCCCGCAGTCGACCGTCACATTCTGGACACGCGTTTGCTGTCGTAGCTGCCATCACCTGGTTGTTCGCGCCGAGAGTGTATTTAAATGGAGGCGAGAGTCGGCAACAGTTGCTGATTCCGGTCCGACGTACCTGCCGGTTACCGGTAGGTGAATCCGCGCGAACGCGCCAGACACCGTCGCTCGGGGCCGTTGGTCCGGGTACAGAGGCTGAACCTTTTAGTGTGAGGCGAGTACAACTTCGGGTGATGGGGCTGGCAGACATCGCCGACGGAATCGAGGTGACGGCCACGCAGGAAGAACGTGGCGTCTCCACCGTCGACGCGACAGACGCGAGTCTCGACGAGCGACTGGCTCCGTTCGCGGAGTCGTTGCCCTGTCGTCCGGCGGAAGCGGCGACAGTGTTGGAGCGGTACACCGCCGGCGACTCGGTGGGCACGGCGGGCCACGCGGCCGGACTCGCGCCCGTGACGGCGGCGAAGACGCTGCACCTGCTCGGGGAGTCGGTTTCACCACTCGGGCCGACCGGACGCGAAATCGTGCGTGACTGGGTCGCCGGCGAACTCTCGCGCAGCGAGGCTCTCGAACTCGCCCGCGTCGGCGAGACCGAGTTCGCGCTCGCGGCCTATATCGAGACCCACGAACCACTCGAGGAGGCCTGTGTGGCAGTCGAGGGCGTGCTCGCCGCAGGACAGACCGACACCGAGCAACCACTCGCAGAGACGATGAGCGAGACGACCGACCTCCTGTGACCGTGTCGACACGACAGTGCCTACAGAGGCGTCACTGGTCCACTCGGAGCCAGAGAACGCAGGCAACAACGCAGCGCGCGCCGGGGCGTGGACGCAACCGCGAGTCGCGTACACTCGGTTTCGACGGTCGTCTCGTCAGATTAGTTCGAGAAACTGTACGAAGATTGTCGGGATGAACAACAACACGAGACCGACGACCACCAGTGCCACGGGAACGACCACCGTTATGTCGGTTGCCAGAAAGACGACCACACCGGCGACGAGCGAAATCACCCCCACTATCCGGAGCAGCCACGCGATAAGTTCTCCCAGCCCCAAATCGACGAACAGTTCGGCTACGTCCAGTATCTCGTCCATACGTGGCCATACGACCAACTGGTATTTATTTTCTGTGAGAACACGCGGTCGGTGTGGGTGCTCGCTGGTTCGCCCCGCGCTCGCGTGGCCAGCGTTGCCGGCACGTCTGCCGACGGACCACTGTGTACGACGTTTAAACTACCCAGAACCCTTTTAAACACGCTCGACGAATTTATCACAAGATGAGTGAGTCCGAGCCTGCCGCGGTGCTCGTCGTCGACGACGAGCCAGAGGTGGCAAACGCGTACTCGGCCCAACTCGAAAGCGAATTTGTAGTCTCGACGGCGTACGGGGGTCAGGAGGCGCTCGACGAGCTCGACGCGTCTATCGACGTCGTTCTGCTCGACCGGCGGATGCCAGGTATCTCCGGGGACGAGGTTCTCGAGGAGATTCGGAAGCGGGATTTGAGCGTCCGCGTGGCGATGGTGACTGCGGTCGACCCGGACTTCGAGATAATCGATATGCCCTTCGACGACTACATTATCAAGCCCGTTTCCCGGGAGGAACTCTACGAGACCATCGACAGGTTACTCACCTGCGCCGAGTACGAGGAACAGCTCCGCCAGTACTACGCGTTGAGCGCGAAACGGTCGACGCTGAGAGCGAACAAACCCGAGTCGGAGCTCGCGGAGAGCGAGGCGTTCGAGGGACTCGAGAGCGAGCTCGGGCAGTTGCGCGAGAGTCTCGACCAGACCGTCGACGAGTTCGACGAAGACGAGTTCACCGCCGCGTTTCGCGACCTCGACAGACCGAGTTGAGGAGACGACCGGCGACCGGTCTCGAACCGGGCGAGGAGGCGAGACAACACCCGCGGCCCGTGACCGGGTTTCGCGTCATCGTAAGCAATAACCGGACTTCTTTCCTAACTACGCTCGATGAGTCAGCAACTGCCGGACGTGCAGGCAGGCAGTCCGGACGTGTCGGTCGGTCTCAACCGGGTGGGTGTGACGGGTGTCGAGAAACTCGTCGAGGTGGCCCGTCCGGAGAAGCGTCCGATCGTCCTGATGGCCGAGTTCGACGTCTACGTCGACCTTCCCTCCTGGCGGAAAGGCGCAGACATGAGCCGGAATATGGAGGTCATCGACGACATCCTCGAGACGGCAGTGAGCGAGCCGACCTACCGTGTCGAGGACGTCTGCGGTGACGCCGCGGAACGACTGCTCGAGAAACACGAGTACACCACCAACGCCGAGGTGTGCATGGAGGCAGAGTACGTCACACGCGAACAGACACCCGTCTCGGAGAAGCCCACACAGAACTCGGCGACGATTACCGCCGGCGCGACGGCCACCGAAGACGGCACCTCCGAGGAGATCGGTGCTCGCGTCACCGGAATGACAGTCTGTCCCTGCTCGCAGGGGATGTCGACGAGTCGCGCCCGCGAACAGCTCCAGACCCAAGGTGTCGAGGAGGCAGTCATCGACGAGTTCTTGGAGGCGGTCCCACAGCCGGGACACTCACAGCGAGGCCACGCGACGGTGACGGTCGAATCCGACGGCGCGCCCGAGGTCCACCTGAACGACCTCATCGACGTCGCCCGCGACGCGATGAGTGCCCGCATCTACAATCTCGCGAAACGCCCCGACGAGGACCACATGACCGTCGAGGCCCACCGCGACGCGAAGTTCGTCGAGGACTGCGTCCGTGCGATGGCCGAAGGGGTCGTCGAGCAGTTCCCCGACCTGCCCGACGACGCTATCGTGACGATGAAACAGTCCAACGACGAGTCGATTCACCAGCACAACGCCCACGCCGAACGGGTCGCACAGCTGGGGACACTCCGGCGCGAGGTAAACGAACACGTCACCAGCGAGTGAACTACCCCTGCCTACTCGCTCGCGGCGTAGCCCCTCGTTTCTCGAGGAAGGGAGTTCAGCGTCTGCTATTGGCTAAAGCAGGAGTTCCTCGGACTCCGCCCACCGAGGCTCGAACTCCTCCTCGGCACTCTGTGCGAACGCCGAGTCCTTCAGGTTGATGAGTGCGAACGCCTCCCGGGGGTTGAGCGGGTGTGGCACCTCGATACAGACCTCGGTGTGGTCGAGCAACGTGAACGTGCTCGTCACGTCCTCGCTCGTTCGTACCTCGAACTCCTGTTCGTTCTGGAGGGAGCGACGGTAACTCCGGCCGACACTCTCCGGGAGCGTGTCGACGACGGCCGGATGCAGCATCGTCGAGACGGAGACACCACGTTCGAGTGCCGTCTCCAGTTCGTCGGCGATGCGCTCGCCCACGACGTCGAGTTCGAACCGCGAGGTCGGTGTCGCGGCGACGAAGATAATCCGTTCGTCGGCGGCGGCCAGTCGCTCGACGAGCAGGTCGACGGCCTCCTCTGGCCCGAGCGCGGCCGTCCAGAACGGTTCATCCACCGGGTCGGCGGAGTCGAGTTGCTCCTCGAGTTCCGTTGCGATTGTCTCGTACTGGGCGACCTGCTCTTTGAGTTCCGCGCGTTTGCTCTCGAGTAGTCGCTCGAGTGCCTTTTTCGGTTCGACCGCGACGTACTTTTTCGGGCGACTCGCGCTCTGACTGCGGACCAGTTCCTCTGCCTCCAGACTGTTGAGCACGTCGTAGATGCGACCCATCGGGACGTTACTCGCCCGCGACAGTTCCTTTGCCGTCGTCGGACCGGTCTGGAGCAGCGACTGGTACGCCCGGGACTCGTACTCCGAGAGTCCGAGGTCCCTGAGACTCGCCATACCGGGTCCTCTCACCGGAGCGTAATAAACTCCGTGGGTGTTGTGGCGTTTATTCGGTGAGGAGGGCCTCCAGGGCCGGCGGCGAGTCGGCACGGCCCTCGACGGTGCCGTCGACGACGAGTCGTGCCTCGCCGTCGGCGACAGTCGTTCCGTCGTCGGCAACCGACGCCCCGGTCTCGGGTTCGGTCGCGGCGGGGACGACGACCGACTCGTGGTCGGCGAGGCGGAGCGCGGCGCGGTGGAGGTCGGTGCCGGCCGGTGTTCCGACCTCGATAGCCTGTGGGTGACGGAGGCGGGCCGCGGCGGTCGCGTACTGTGCGACCTCGACACCCATCCGGTCGGCCGCGCCAGCAAAGGCCTCGATTCCGGCCCGGGCCGCCTCGCGGTAGCGCTCGACACCGGTCAACAGGGCGAGGTCGAGCAACGCGTTCGCGCACTCGACGGTCGAGTCCAGCGGGTACAGCGGTTCGGCCAGCAGTCCGGGACCACCTGTGGGACCGTCACGGAACGCGCCACTCGCCGTCTGGAGGTTCTCGAGTGTCCAGTCGGCAACGGCTCTGGCGGGACCGGGTTCGCCGAGCACCTCCGCGGAGGTGGTGAGTCCGGCGAGCACGCGCGCCTGGTCGAGTAACAGTCCCGACTCGCCGTCGTGGAAGTGTCTCACGCGACCCTCGGAGACGAGTTCCGAGACGACGTGGGTACGCGCCCGCCGTGCGTACCGGGTCGCGGAGTCGTCGTCGGTGTAGGCGGCGAACCGTAACAGTGCGTCGACCGCCAACCCGTTGCGGTCCGCGAACACCGTCTCGTCGACCCGTGGCTGTTCGGTCTCCTCGCGTTCTGTCGGTTCCAGCCGGAAGTACTCCTCGTCACCGCCCTGGCTGGCGGCAAAGGCGTCACCGGTCCACAGCGTCGTGGTGAGATAGTCGACACTCTGTGCGGCGGTGGCCCGGTACGCGTCCTCGCCGGTGTAGCGGTAGGCGTGGGCGAACGCGCGCACGAGTGCCGCGTTCTCGTCGGTCAGTTTCTCTCTGCGCGCACCCCGCCAGTTCCGGTTGCGGGCGAGTCGGTAGAACCCGCCGTCGTAGGTGTCCAGCAGGTGTGTCTGTACCGCGTCCAGCGTGCGCGTGGCCTGGTCGCGGGCCCGGACGAGTGCGAACTCGACCGTTCTCGGCATCGGAAACTTGACGTCACTGCCCCAGCCACCGAACTCCGCGTCGTAGGCCGCGAGCAACTGTTCCACGAAGTGTTCCTCGATACGCGCGTCGAGCGTGCCACCGGAGGGCCCGTTCTCGCGCAGTGTCCGTGGTACCGACCCCGCGGACTCGCCGCGCCCGTCCCAGGTCTCTCGGACACTGTCGAGAATCCCGCGGAACCCGTCGATACCGAGCGCCGTCGCACCGGTCAGAATCGTCCCGCTGGGCGTGAGAAAGACCGTCGACGGGAAGCCACCCATGTTGTACCGCTCGCGCACCCGCGGATTGCGGTCGGCGTCGACGCGGACGGGAACGAATCCGTCGTTGATGTTCGCCGCGATTCGTGGCTCGGCGTAGGTGGTCTCGTCCATCTGCCGACACTCCTCCGACCACGGCGCGACCAGCGCGAGCAAGACGGGTTGTTTCGACCGGTCGGCGGCCGCGAACGCGTCCGGACCCCACTCGCGCCACTCGACGTTTGTCACTGCCGCACCCTCGTCCATATCTGTTCTCGGGGACGTGTGGTTAAAGCCTCTCGCGTTTGCTCCGTGGTAGTTACGACGGGTCCCGGAACTGTGCCTCGACCAGCGCCTCGTTTATATCCGTCCGGACGCTCTCGCCGCGGTCACGGTCGCCGGCGGTGGTGACGACGCGGTTCTCCTGCACACTCGAGCCCTCGCGGACGAGCAGTCGGACGTTCCCGTTGTCGTCCGCACGGGTGGCCTTCGCGCGCAGTCCCGTTCGACCGCTCGAACCGCCGCCGTCGATCGGGCCGGGGACGATCTTCTTGACGTGTGGGTGGGAGGCGACGACCGAGAGCGCCTCGCGGCCCGTCCGACCGCCGATGAGCGTCGAGTGTGTCCCGCCGAGTTTCTCCGCGACCGACGCCTCGACGACCTCGAGTGCGGACTCGCCGCGCCTGTCGAGCACCGCCTCGACGGGGTCCTCGGCGTCGATACGGTAAAACGGGTAGTGGAGTTGTGCGCGCACGGCACGTACCACCTCGCGGTGGCCGGTGGCGTACACCTCCTCGGGGCGCTTGCGCCGGACCTCGTCTGCGAGTTGGCCGGCGAACGTGCGCAGTTCAGAGCCCACGCGCTCGCCGTCGGTCTCGGGAGTCGTCGTCACCGTCCGGCGGCCAACGACTGTCTCGCCGTCGACTGTCGTGGCCGTCGAACGCTCGCGCCCGAGGTCCAACACGACCGTCTCGGCGTTTGCCGTTCGACAGACCAGACAGTAGTCGCCGGGTCGGTCTAACGGCGACGCACACCGACCACAGTTCATACTGTCTCGTAGGCGCTCTGCCCCCGATAAGGACCGCGTTTCGCTGCCGACGCTGCCCGACAAACTGGAACCTGTCGATACAACATAACGGTTGCGTCTGCCCACCGAGAGCGCCTGGATGTGGTGAGAGACGCGTGACATCCTCCGCGCGGTAAACGGCGCGGCTTCCCCTCACCGCCAAAGGCAGAAGCGTTGGGAACTTACGTTTGCAGACCGACACTGCTGGGAGTGCCACGCCCCCGTTACTCCTATCCTGCAGGGGATTCGGAGTTACCTGATCTGTTTTAGGTCGGTATCTTCACCTCTCCCACAAGGGATACCGTGCGGGAGTCGGGTCGGAATCCCGATACTGTCCGATTGTCCCGGCGTGGGGGCGGGCGTGCCGCCTCGGTTGGTGTGCGATATGATGCTATGCGAGATAACTCCGGCGGGGTTTGCGCGATTCACGCCCGGCGTGAACGCCGGGATTCTCTCGCTGTTTAAAAGTAGCCTGACCACCGACCCGAGCACGCGCGAACAGTGCTCGTGACACACCACAGATCCGGGAGTCGGTCAACGTCGAGTCTCGTGGTGCTGGGACAGAGAGGCCACGCGCTCGCCTCGCTGTGACCGGGGATATATATTTCTCGCGCCACGTCTGACAAGCAATGAATACCACAGGGCCAGACGGTCACTCGCGGGCCACGCGCCGTCGGGTCCTGCAGGCCACGGCCGGCGTACTGGCCGTCGGGGCGGTTTCGAGACGCGGCACTGCCCAGCAGGCCACCGGTCCGACCGTCTACGTCGGGTCCAGTGCCGGAATCCTGCACGCAGTGGATGCGGCGACGGGCGAGCAGGAGTGGACCTTCGGGACCGACAATCCGGTGGGGTCGTCGCCGACGGTGGCCGACGGCACCGTCTACGTCGGGTCTGGTGGCATCGACGACGGAGCACTGTACGCGGTGGATGCCGCCACCGGCGAGCGGGAGTGGACCTTCGACGCTGGTGACGGAGTCGAGTCCTCGCCGACGGTGGTCGACGGGACCGTCTACGTCGGGGCCAACGACAGCAACCTGTACGCGGTGGATGTGGCGACGGGCCAGCAGGAGTGGGCCTTTGAGGCCAGTTTCCCGGTGAGTGCGTCACCGACAGTCGCAGACGGGACTGTCTACGCCGGGTCCACCGACAACAACCTGTACGCGGTAGATGCCACGACGGGCGAGCAGGAGTGGGCCGTCCTCAGCGCTGGTCCGACCGTTCGGTCGTCGCCGACGGTGGCCGACGGCACCGTCTACGTCGGGTCCGGCGACGACGGCCTGTACGCGGTGAGCGCGGCGACGGGCGCCAAGCAGTGGACCTTCCACGCCGTTCCGACCGTTCGGTCCTCGCCAACGGTGGTCGATGGAACGGTCTACGTCGGAGACGGCGAGGTCAATAGCACTCTGTACGCGGTGGATGCCGCAACCGGCGAGCGAGAGTGGGTCGTCGACATCGACGACCGGACAGAGTCGTCACCGACGGTGGCCGGCGGCACCGTCTACGTCGGGTCGGGGACCCCCAACAGCGGGACGCTGTACGCGGTGGATGCGGCGACGGGCGCCAAGCAGTGGACCCGCGACATCGGGAGCGCGTGGGGGTCATCGCCGACGGTGTACGAGGGAACCGTCTACGTCGGGTCCGGTCTCGGCGACACGCTGTACGCAGTGGAAGCCACGAGTGGCGTCGAGCAGTGGGCCATCGACATCGGCGGCAACATCGTGCGGTCGTCGCCGACTGTCGCGGCAGACCCTCGGAACGGCGACAGCGTCGACTCGCGGGTGCGTCTGGGAACGCTCGGCCATCACGGAAACCGTGCCGACCGGGCAAGTGGACCACGGCCCGCGAACTTCGAGGTGTCTGTCGGAGAGGTCACCGAGACACGCGCGACTGAACCACTGGAGGTGACTGTCGTCGTCAAGAACACGGGCGGGATTTCGAGCAGTCAGACGGTCGAACTGACTGCTCCAGACCTGGGAGACGAGTCGACGATACTCTCGCTGGAGGGCAACACCTCGACAACAGAGACACTCTCGCTTGCCACCACCAGCGGCGATGTCGGCGAACACACCATCACCGTCGAGAGCGACAACGACGCCGCGACAGAGAGCGTTCGCCTCGCCGAACCCCCTGCCGACGACGAGAGCGATATGGGTTCCGACGGTTCGAACGGCGGCGACGGCTCCGGTCCCGGCTTCGATGTCGGCGGCGCAGTTGCAGGATTGGGCGGCGCTGGCTATCTGTTGAAACGCCGCCTGTCGACAGACGAAACGCAGTGATACGGACTGCTGTGACTAGTTTCGGGACGCTGTCGTGTTCTCGCTCGCGGCCTGTCACGCCCGGATTGCGATGCCACGGCGGGAACGAATCACAGCAGTCCGTATCAGAGGTCCTCTGGGTCGGTCTTCAGGTACTCCCGGAGCAACACAGTCGCGTAGGAGCCACGCGGCAACCGAAAGGAAAAGAAAAGCGGGTCGTGACCCGTCTCCAGTTCTGTCTGGACGAGTACGGCCCGCCGGGTTCCGGTCGAGGCGAACTCGCCGGGGCGGTCGAAGTCGCCGGGTGCGACACCCACCCTCTCGAGGACGGCGCGCTCGATCTCGCCCGGCTTGCCGTCGGCGTGGGCGGTGTCGGTTCCCACGAGGGGCATCGTCACGAACGCGCGGCCGCGCTCGCAGTGGCGCGTCACCGTCTCGACGCGGTCGGCGGTCACCCGCTGTCTCCGGTCGGGGTCCGGGAGCGCGAACCCCTCCGGGGCGTCGCTGTCGGCGAAGCAGACGATATCGCCGGCGACCGGTCGGTCGAACGGCAGTCCCCGCGCCAGGCGCTCGGAGAGCATCAGGTTGAATAGGTACGACTGAGCGGCGTTGACGAACAGTCGCTGGAGGCTCGTCGGAACCGCCTCGAGGGCCGCGCGAAAGGCTGCCGGTCCGCTGTCGTCCTCGGCCAGTCGGTGGAGCATCGACCGCTCGTATCTGAGTGTCCGGGGGAACCGGTCGAGGGCAGTCTGCCAGTCGTGGCTCTCCTCGACGAACGCTCGTGCCTCGCTGGTCGCGTCGGGTTCGCGCTCCGATGGGGTGCCGACGTAGGCAAGCACCGCCTCTCTCCACTCGCCGCGGGCGATTGCGAGACCCACCTCGTGGGTGACCGGACGCAGACTGCCAAACCGCTGTTGGCCAAAGAAGTTCGGAACACCGATTTCGACGGACTCGTCGGGGGGGTCGTCGCCGGCGTCGTCACCAGACCGGTCACCGCCCGCGAACGCCCGGAGTTGTGCCGTGATTTCGGCGGCGGTCCCCGGTCGCTCCGGGTCCGTGACCCGGACCTCGAACTCGTTGCCGGCGAGGTCACCGAACAGCACGGGTCGGCCGGTGCGGCCGACGGTTTCGACGCTCGCACGCGGGAGTTCTGGCAGGTCGTCCGGGTCGATTCCGCCCACAGAGAACAACTGTGTCGTAATCGCGTGGCGGTCTTTCGTCCCGGCCCAACTCACTCGTTCGCGCGAGATGCCGAGTTTGTTCGAGAGGGCGTCGGCGAAGTCGGCGGTCTCCCAGTTTCGCAGGCGGGCGCGGACGACCAGGTGCGGGTAGTCGTCCGGGTCGGCGTCGACCGGGTGGGCGTCGACGGCCTCGAGTTCGCGGACGCGGAACGCGGCCGGCGTGGCACGGAGTCGACCGCCGGTTCCGTCCGTGTCGCTGACGTAGTAGTCGACGCCGACCTCGCGTTCGACCGAGTGGGCGGGGCGCATCGTACAATCGTCGGAGCGGCCGAGACAAGTGGGTGTCGACGGGTCGTCGTGGACTCGGTTCGTGCCGGTGAGCCGTTTCTCCCCCGTATCTCCGTGTCGGGCGGAGACAGCGTGGTGTTTATTTGCGGTGACGGGGTAGGGTTCGACAGTGCCGACCCGTTTCGCACTCGGTCTCTGTCTGGCGTTGACCTGTGGCCTCGTTGCAGTTATGACCGTGCCCGGCGCCGCGGCCGGCGAGACAGCGGGGGCAGAGCCCCCGCAGACGCACACGAACCTGGCACAGTCGGCAGTCGTGCCACCGATGCAGGAGGCACCCGAGCGTGACTCGACGGTCACCCGGATTCGGGTGGCCGAGAACGGGAGCGCCGAGTGGTCGGTGACGGTCCAGACGCAGTTAGACTCGGAGGAGGCCGAGGCCGACTTCGCGGCCTTCCGACAGGAGTTCGAGAGAAACCGTTCGGCCTACGTCGACGAGTTTCGAACCCGGATGAGCGGCGTCGTCGGGAACGCGTCGGTGCCCGGGCGGGAGATGAGCGCGACCGGATTCGAGGGTGAAATCGGTATCGAGGAGGTGCCGACACGGTTGGGGTACGTCACGTACCGGTTCCAGTGGAACGGGTTCGCACCCGTCGAGGAGGGTGTCGTCTCGGTCGGTGACGTACTGAGTGGCTATTTCATCCAGCAAAACGGTGTTCTCGTCGTCGAGTACCCCACGGGGTACGAACCGTCGAACATCGACCCGGAGCCAGACAGCAACGGAACAGACGAGATTCAGTGGGAGGGGGCACTGGATTTCGACGAACAGCGCCCGCGTGTCGACCTGTTCCCGCCAGACCAGTCGCCCCCGGAGAGTGGTTCCGACGGTTCTGCCGGGTCCGGCGACAGTTCCGGACTGGTGACGCCGTTGTTCGCCGGGGCGACCGGGATAGCCGTGCTGGCCGGTGTCGGTGTGTTCTACGTCCGTTGGCGGCGGCGCCAGCCCGAAACTGTCGGGACGGGTGACGGTGAGCGGCAACCACCCGACGGGGAGAGCGACGACCCGCCCGAAGTGGGCGACCTCGCCACCGAGGAGGACGAGGTGCTCGCCCTACTCGAATCCGAGGGCGGCCGCATCAGACAGTCCGAAATCGCCGACCGACTCGACTGGTCACCCTCGAAAACCTCTCGCGTGCTGTCGGATATGGCCAACGAGGGAACAGTCGAGAAACTCCGTATCGGTCGCGAGAACGTGATCGACCTCGCCGACGACGGCGAGTGACGACAGCCACGGCTCCGGAGATAGTATCAGACCGTGAACAGTTCGCTCTCGCGGGGCACCTCGAGCAGGCCGACACGCGCGCCGGCATCGAGCCAGGCGTGGCCGTAGGAGAAGGCCGCGAGCGCGTTCACGTCGTCGTCTTCGTCGCGGAAGTGGCGTCCGTCTTCGAGATACGAGCGCGCCATCTCCGTGCAGTCACTCGCGGCAGCGGCGAGCGGTGTCTCCTCGGGCGGAACGGGGTCGGCGGCGGTTACCGCCCTGTCGAGCAACGATTCGTACCGGTCAGTTTTCTCCCGTAACTCTGCCATAACTGGCCTTCGGGGCCGAGTTACCTATGCCTGCCGGCGGGTCGCTCTGACCGGTTGGGCGCACAGTGGCACAACCTACAAACACGCCCTTCCCCTACTAGTAGACATGACAGACACGACTGGACAGCACCAGCGACTCGTCATCACCGGCACGGGGATTGCGGGGCTGAGTGCGGCAATCTACGCCGGACGGGCGAACAACGACCCGCTGGTACTGGAGGGCGACGAGCCGGGTGGACAGCTGACGCTGACGACAGACGTGGCGAACTATCCGGGCTTTCCGGAGGGTATCGGGGGTCCGGAACTCATCCAGCAGATGAAAGACCAGGCAAAGCAGTTCGGGGCCGAGTTCACCAACGGCGTTGCAGACACGGTCACGAAACAGCCAGACGGACAGATTCGGGTCGAACTCTCGGGTGGCGACAGATTCAGTACGGACGCGCTCATCGCGGCCTCGGGGGCCAGCGCCCGGACGCTCGGTATCCCCGGCGAGGAGGAACTCCTTGGCTACGGTGTCTCGACCTGTGCGACCTGTGACGGGGCCTTCTTCAAGGGTGAGGATATGCTCGTCGTCGGCGGCGGCGACGCGGCGATGGAAGAGGCAACCTTCCTCACCAAGTTCGCCGACACGGTGTATCTCGCCCACCGCCGCGAGAACTTCCGCGCGGAGGCCCACTGGGTCGAGCGCGTCAAAGAGCAAGCCCAGCAGGGCAACGTCGAGATTATGAAAAACACGGAGCTGATAGAGGTCCACGGCACACCCGAGGACGGGGTCGACACCGTCACACTCGCGCGAAACGAGACGGGGTACCCGTCGGAGAATCTCGACGAACCGGGGACAGAAACCGTCGAGATGGACCTCGGCGCGGTGTTTCTGGCAATCGGTCACACGCCGAACACGGAGTACCTCGAGGACACCGCCGTGGAGATGGACGAGGCAGGTTACATCACCACCGCCGGCGGCAGCGGTGGTGGGCAGACACAGACCGCAGTCGAGGGTATCTTCGGTGCCGGCGACGTCGTCGACCACCACTACCAGCAGGCGGTCACCGCGGGTGGGATGGGCGCGAAGGCGGCGATGGACGCCGACGAGTACCTCGAATCTGTTCCGGAAACCGAGTCCGGTGTCACGGAGGCGCGCGCCGACTGACCCGCGCCGACGGCACCGTTTAGCCCTCGGATTCGTCGAGAAAGTCGTCTGCCTCCCGGAGGATATCCCGGGGTCCGTCCTGGGTAATCGTGTTTATCGCCTGTTCGTAGTCGCGCCACTGGTGGTCGCGGTGTTCGTTGGACAGTTCTGCCGAGGCTTCGAACGAGCGGGCGATGAACAGGTGCACCGTCTTGTGAATCGTATCGCCGCCGGCCTCGAAGACGTAGTCGTACTCTCGGCGGAAGCCGTCGATGAGCCGGAAATCCGAGATTCCGGCCTCCTCTTTTACCTCGCGGATGGCGGTCTGCTGGAGTTCCTCCTCGCCCTCAACGCCGCCCTTTGGAAACTCCCAGTCACCGGGGCGACTCTTCAGGAGGAGGTACTCCCGCCGGCCACGCGTCTCGCGAAAGAGGATGGCTCCCGCACTCGTGGCCTCTATCATTACCCTCCGGTACTCGGTGCTCCGTAAAGAGAATGTCGAAGATTCGGAGATTTGTGACGAACCCGCGACGCGCCCCGCCGTGGGACTGGTCTGGCCGTGACGACGCGTTTTTCGGTAGGCAGACGAACAAACGGGTGTGGAGAGTCTCGAGTCAGAGCGCGACCGCGCCCGCGCGCTGTCGGTCGGGGAGTTGGCCGACGCCATCGAATCCATCGGCTTCGAGTGCACACGCTGTGGGGCCTGCTGCAAAGCCGTCGAGGGCGAGAGCGGACCCGAAGAGCACACCGCGACGGTCTTTCCCGACGAAATCCGCCGCCTGCAGGAGCAGGGCGACTACGACTGGCGTGACGTCGCGCGCCCGATGCCGTACGGACTCGACGAGAGCGCCGACACGACGAGTGCGGAGGGCGCGGGCGAGGAGAGCGGCGGCGGACCGACGGGCGAGACATTCGAGTGGGCGCTCCAGACCGACTGCGAGGACTGCAAGTTCTACGAGGAGACAGACGGCGAGGGGGCCTGTACGGTCCACGGCGACCGCCCGCTGGTCTGTCAGACCTACCCGTTCAGTGTCGCACTCGGCGGGACGGGCCAGCCACTCGGCGAGGCAGTCGACCGCGAGGGTCTCGTGCGCGCTCACGAGTGTGAGGGACTGGGCCGGGAAATCTCCCGGACAGAGGCCGAGGACCTCGCGGCGGCACTGAAAGAGCGCGCGGTTCGCGAACTCGAGGAGGCGATTGCGGTCAGGGACAACTACGAACCGGTCGAAACCGACGAGGACGTCGTTATCCACGACTCCGAGGGCGCGAAACGGCCCGACGGCACGCCGCTGTAAATCACTCGCCGTCGTTCCGGTCTCGCTCGCCGGCCAGTGCGGCGTCACGCAACTCCTCACAGCGGTCGTCCTCGACGGTCAGGTCCGGAACCGAAACCGGGTCGAGGTCCGAGTCGACGGCGACGAAGACGAAATACGAGTCGGTCGTCTCCTGGCGCTCGCCGGTGCGTGGGTTCTCGCGGTAGACGACGAGACGGACGCGAACACTGGTCTCGCCGGTCGCGTAGGCGTACGATTCGACGACACAGTTCTCGCCCTGTGGAACGGGGCGGGTGAAGTTGAGCTGGTTGATGCGCGCGGTGACGCAGTTCTCGCCCGCGTGGCGCATCGCAGACATCGCCCCCACCTCGTCCATCCACTTCACGACGTTCCCACCGTGTGCCGTTCCGTAGTTGTTCGTGTCGTTGGGCTGGACGCGCTCGCGGTTCTCGATGTAGGTTTCGCTGAGGCTGGTCACACACAGGTAGGTAGAGCCACAGATTTATCCGTGGCGTTTCCGGTGAAAATCCGCGAGGAGCGGTCGGTGGGGGGTGACACACCGACTGCTGGCGGTCCAGACAGCCGCCAGTGTTAATTCCGGTGCAGACCCTAGTCGAGGTATGTCGACGCTGACACTCGTCGGGACACGTCTCGCCCGCGAGGGAGCGGAGTTCGTCTACCGCGGCGAGTCGTCGGCCTGCGAGGGGTGTCCGTACCGCGACCAGTGCCTGAATCTCACCGAGGGACGACGCTACCGCGTCACGGGACTCAGGGAGGGCGGGAGTACACTCGACTGCGCGGTCCACGACACCGGCGTCACCGCTGTCGAGGTCGAACCCGCACCCACGAGAGCCAACGTCGCCAGCGAGAGCGCGTACGCCGGCAACCAGGCCGCGCTCGAGGGGTCCTGTCCACACACTCGCTGTCCAAGCCACGAGTTCTGCGAACCGGCCGGCGTCGAGTTCGACGAGCAACACCGTATCGGGGAGGTTGTCGGTGACCCGCCACACGACCACTGTATGCTCGACCGCGAGTTGACACTCGTCGAGTTCGAACCGCCCGACGACGCCTGAGACGCCCAGGGCGACTCGTTCCTGCCAGACCGCGACCGCACCGAGCGGCGCCCGAACGTGCAGACGGGCCAGACACCCACACCCGACAGCGACACGGGTTCCGTGTGGCTAAGTACCAGCGAGTCTGACAACCAGACGATGCCGGTTATCGAGTGTGACGTCACGACCGCTCGGGAGCGTCTCGAGGACGCGGGAGTCGAAATCTCTCCGGGCAACACCGACCACGAGCGCTGGCGGGTCGACCACGCCGACGGAACGGCTGTTGCCTACGACGGAAAAGTAGTGCTACAGGGAGCAAAGAGCACACGCCTGGCGGGATTGCTCCGGGAAGAGAGCGGGCGCGTCCACGTCTACAGCGACGGGGCCTCGCGTGGCAACCCCGGGCCAGCGGCGGTCGGTTGGGTGCTCGTCTCCGGGGACGGTATCGTCACCGAGGGCGGCGAGCGCATCGGCGAGACGACAAACAACCGCGCCGAGTACGAGGCCTTTGTTCGCGCGCTGGCGGTCGCCCGTGACTACGGCTTCGACGAGGTCGAAGCCCGGAGTGACTCGGAACTGCTCGTCAGGCAGGTCACCGGCGAGTGGGAGACAAACGACCCGGGACTTCGGGAGTGTCGCGTTCGCGCGCGAGAACTGCTCGCAGCGTTCGACGACTGGACGCTCTCACACGTTCCACGCGAGGTAAACGAGCGCGCCGACGAACTCGCGAACGAGGCGTTCGAGGATGAGTGAGAACCACAGCTCTGGCGGCGGCGAACCGGAGGAACTGCCAGACGACGTCGTCGAGCGCGCGGTAGCACTGACCCGGCGGGCCCGGTCGACAGTCGACGACAACGAGCGCAGGGCGTACCTAACCGACCGTGACGGACTGCTCGCGGAGCACGGCTTCACCGCCCGGGTCCGCGACGAGGACCGCGCCGTGCTCGTGATGTATCCCGAGGAGTGGGTCGAGGAGGGGACTGTCCACCCCGAGCGCGTCGAGAACATCGACCGCGGGGTCGAGCGCCCACTCGAAGGGGTCGGCGAACCCGACGACTGGGAGACAGTCGACACGCACAACCGTGGACTCGCAGACGCCGTCGCCGACGAACACGGCCCCGACCACGGCGCGAACGCGAGCGCCCTCGCGGAGTACATGAGCAACCACTACAGCAAGCCAATCGAGTCGGCGACCCGCGAGGAGGTAGAGTTGTTTCTGGAGGAGTACTATCTGCGGAACGTGTGGCCGACCGACGACCAGAAGACGGTCGTCAGGGAGTCAGTTCGGTTGGTGTTCGAGCAGGCGGGTGAACCCGCGCCCATCGAGTGAGTTACTGTGCGTTCTCGACGAGTTCTTCGACGTCGGACGCGCGGTCGTCGTCGGTGATGATGCGGTCGAACGTCCAGCCGAGTTGGTTCAGTACCGCCTGGTATCCGTCGTCTGTGAGGGCGTATTGGTTGGTTCGCTTGTCGAGTTCACTCTTGTCGACGAGACCAAGCTCGACGAGGTCGTCGAGATTCGGGTAGAGTCGACCGTGGTTGACCTCGGACTCGTAGTACGACTCGAGTTCTCGCTTGATAGCCAATCCGTACCGGGGCTCCTCTGCGAGGATGGTCAGGATGTTTTGTTGGAACGCCGTGAGTTCTCGTGCGACACCGGGACTGTCAGGAACCGCGTGTGCCTCTGACATACTCGTTGTAATGTCACCTGTATATATAAGTGTTAAGAACTGGCTTGAGTGTTGTCACAAAAGAATCGCCAGACGGAGCGGCAATGTAGATGATTCTGTTCCGGTAGTCGGGACAGTTCGACACCGGGACAGTTCAGACCAGGCCGTGCACTCAGTGAAAAATAGCAGATGAGACCGAAAGTAGTTTTTGTTTAATAGGCGCATAGAAAACTGATGGTGAACCTCTGGAGAGACCTCGAGACGGGACCGGACCCGCCTGAGGAGATCTACGCAGTCGTGGAGTGTCTCAAAGGCGAGCGGAACAAATACGAGTACGACAAGGACCTCCCCGGGGTCGTACTCGACCGGGTACTGCACAGCAACGTCCACTACCCGTCGGACTACGGATTCATACCGAGGTCGTACTACGACGACGAGGACCCGTTCGACGTGCTCGTGATGGTGGAAGACCAGACGTTCCCCGGTTGTGTCATCGAGGCCCGTCCGGTCGCGTTGATGGAGATGGACGACGACGGTGAGAAAGACGACAAGGTGATTGCCGTCCCGAGCGAGGACCCTCGCTACGACCACGTTCGGGACCTGGAGGACATCCCGGAGCAGACAAAAGACGAGATTAGCGAGTTCTTCGAGACCTACAAGAACCTGGAACCGAATAAGGAGACCGAGGCGCTGGGCTGGCAGGACCGCACAGCGGCACACGAGGCAATCGAACACGCACAGGAGTTGTACCGGGAGCAGTTCGAGTAAAGAGCGAGACTGTCGGGAGTCGTGTCGTCGGTTTCGGGAGTACTGGAGCGTAAACAGCCGACAGCTATTTTCGACTCTCGCCGGTAGTCGCGGGTATGACAGAGACACCGCCGGACGTGACCGTCGGCGTCGTGGGCGGCGGCCAGTTGGGTCGGATGCTCGGCGAGGCGGCGACGCCGCTTGGAATCGACGTCGTCGTCTCGGACCCGGCGCCGGCGGCGCCGGCCGCGCCTGCGGTCACGGACCAGATTGTCGGGGCGTTCGACGACGAGACGACAGTTCAGGAACTCGGCGAGCGCGCCGACTATCTCACCTTCGAGATCGAACTCGCCGACCCCGACGTGCTCGAGTACGTGAGCGCGGAGACGAACACACCGGTCCATCCACACCCGGAGACACTCCGGATGGTACAGGACAAACTCGTCCAGAAACGCCGCCTGCAGGCTGCTGGGGTGCCAGTCCCGGCGTTTCGCCAGGTCGACTCGGTTGCCGACCTGCACGCGGCACTCGACGAACTCGGCGCGCCAGCGATGTTGAAAGCCAGGAGGGGCGGTTACGACGGCCGCGGGAACGTCCCGGTCGAAGCCCACGAGGATGCCACGGACGCGTTCGCGGCGGTCGACGGTCCGGCGATGGTCGAGGAGTTCGTCTCGTTCGACCGGGAACTGGCAGTAATCTGCTGTCAGGGCAACGGCGAACGAGACTCGTTCCCGGTAACCGAGACGGTCCACGAGGCGGAGATTCTCCGCGAAACCGTCTCGCCGGCCCGGACGACGCCGGCCGCCCGCGAGCGTGCCCGTGAACTCGTGGACGACGCACTCGATGTGCTCTCGGGACGGGGTGTCTTCGGGGTCGAACTGTTCGAGACCAACGGCGAGATACTGCTCAACGAGATTGCCCCCCGACCACACAACTCCGGACACTGGACCATCGAGGGCTGTCACAGCTCACAGTTCGAACAGCACCTCCGTGCGGTCGTCGGCCTCCCGCTCGGAACGACCGAGCGCCGCGCCCCGACTGCGTCGGCGAACCTACTCGGCGAGGGCCCCGAGGACGACCAACAGACCGCACAGCTGTCCGGCGTGGAGACGGCACTCTCGCGGGACCGACTCGCCCTCCACTGGTACGGCAAACGCGAGCTCTACGGTCTCCGCAAGATGGGTCACGTCACGCTCGTCGGAGACGACCCCGACAGCGCGCTCGCCGGCGTCCGCGAGGCGAGCGAGCGACTGTCCTGTCGGCCCGGGTGAGCGGATTACCGGTTCTCGCGGGCGAGTTGTTCTGCGCGTCGGCGGACCTCTCGAACCGGGAGTCCGGTCTCCCGGGAGACGGCGAGCGCGTCGTCGGACTCTGCGCTCACGTCGTACAGGCCGGTGTCACTCCCGCCCGTGTCACTGGCCCCGTCGTCGAACGACGCCAGTTTCACCCCCACCTGGAAGGAGTTGCCCTCGACGTCCAGTGACACCGTCTTCTGCTCGCGGTCGGCGACGAAGCGGTGACCGGCACCGTGTTCGCGCACCCCGAGTGTTCCGGTCTCGGCGGCCAGTTCACGCGCGACCCGTCCGGCGTTCTCCGGGCTGACGACCACCTTCACCAGGTGGCCAGAGCGGGATTTTTTCATCGTCGCCGGCAACACCGAGACGTCGAGCGCGCCGGCGTCTGCGAGCGTCTCCTGGAGTCCGCCCAGTGTTTCGGGGGTCGCGTCGTCGAGATTCGTCTCGAGCACCGTAATCGCCTCCCGGCGGAGGTCGCCGGTCGTCTCGCCAACCAGCGCACGGAGAACGTTCGGACGCTCGAAGCGCGCGTCGCCGGCACCGTACCCCGACGCCCTCACCAACAGCGTCGGCAGCGTCTCGACACCCGTCGCGACGTGGGCCAGAATCGCCCCACCGGTCGGTGTCAGTAGTTCGGAGTCGACGGGGCCACCACGGAGCGACCAGTCCGCGGATTCGGCGAGCTCCGTCACCGCCGGCACCGGCACGGGGTAGACGCCGTGGCTCGTCTCGACCCCGCCACCGCCGGCCGCAACCGGTGTCGTCACGACCCGGTCGGGGTCGAGGTCCTCGAGCAAGAGCGCCGTTCCGACGACGTCGGCGATGGCGTCGTCCGCACCCACCTCGTGGAACTGCGTCTCCGAGAGCGACGTGCCGTGGACGTTCGCCTCGGCCTCGCCGAGCAACTCGAAAGTGGAGACGGCGTCGTTCGCGACACCATCGGGCAGGTCGAGCGAGTCGACAATCTCGACCACCTCCGGAAACGACCGGCGTGGGCCCGCGCCCTCCGCGTGGTCGTGGTCGTGTCCATCTGAGTGATTATTACCCTCGTGAGTGTGGTGTCGTTGTGTGTCGTCACCGGTCGACAGGACGGCCGCGTCCGTCGCTTCGATACCACACCGGGTGGTAGTGTCGAACTCGAACGCGACATCGAGGCGGCGTTCGACCGGCGCGAGCACACCGGGGTCGGCCCCGGCAGCGACGAGTGCGCCAAGCAGCATGTCGCCGCTCGCGCCCATCCGACCGTCGAGGGCGAGAATCTGGGTCATTCGTACAGACGCAGTGTCGCGCGGTTGCCGGAGTCGTCTTCGCGGCGTTTCAGTTCGAGCGTTCCGCCGATGGTGTCTGCGACCCAGTTTGCCAGCCAGAGTCCGATTCCCAGCGAGTGGACCAGCGGCGTCTCCCGGCCCTCGTTGATGGCCTGTACCTCACTGTCGCTGATTGGTGGACAGTGGTCGTCGATAGTCGTTCGAATCTCCCCGTTTGTTCGCTCGAGGTGCAGTTCGACAACTGGCTCCGGCGACGGGTTGTGCTCGATTGCGTTCTCGACCAGCTCCGAAACCGCAATCCGGTATGAGGTCGGGATATCCGCTGACAGCTCCGTAGGCAGGTCGGTCCTGAGCTTCGTCTCCGGGTACTCGCGCCGGAACGTCACTGCCAGGTGCTGAGAGATTTCCACGAGGTCTGTCTGCCCCGTTCCCGAGGGGTCGAATCCGACTTCGCTCTGTGCCGTTCTGGCCTTCTCGCTCAACTCCAAGAGTTCTTCTGCCGCGTCTGTTATCTGCGAGGCGGCGTGGTCGAACTGGGTGCCACCCGACGCCTCGATAATCGAGGCGTGACCCGAAATCAGGTTCAGTTTGTTCCGGATATTGTGCCGGAGCACACGGCCGAGTACGTTGAGTTTCTGTTCTCTGTGCCGGCGCGCGCGAATATCACGCGCGACACCGACCACACCGTCGTACCCGTCCTCGTCTCCGTCGAGCAGGCTAAACCGGACCTCGACGGGCTTTCTCTGACCGGACTGGGTTACGACTGTCGTCAGCATCGACCCCGACTCGGACTCCGAGTAGAGTGTCGTCCGCACTCGCTCGTTGAACTGCTGGAAATCGTCGTCGTCCATGATGAGTCGTGGGTCCGAGCCGACCAACTGCGACCGCTCGTACCCGGTCAACTCCTGAAACGCCTCGTTGACCAGTTCGAACGCCCCGTTTTTTCCGATCATGTACAGTCCGTCCTCTGCCTGCTCGACGAGGTGCGCGTAGTCGTCGACTGTGTTTTGTTCTACCGACTGCCTGTCGTCGATGTCGCTCGTGTCAGTCATGCGGGGGTCCTCTGGATATTATACGTGGTTGTGCTGTAGAGTGTTAATTCCGTCGGCCGCTCTCGTCGGTCGCAGCGACAGAGTGTAGCAGTGTCGTTACTTTGGCCGTCACCGGGGGCACGCGTTCGACGACTGTACCCGTGTGACCGGCCGACCACGCGCAGAAATATAAGACAGGCAATACGAATAAGTGTCAGGAGTGAGTACGCGGGGGTATGTACGACCACATTCTTCTGCCGACAGACGGTTCCGACGGGACGGTCGGCGTCATCGACCACGCGGTCGAACTCGCCGCCCACCACGACGCGACGTTACACGCGCTCTACGTCATCAACACGATGTCACTGACTGATATTCCGGGCGAGTCGGGTTGGGAGGGAGTCGACGAGGCGCTAACACGAGAGGGGAAACGCGCGCTCGACACGGTCGAACAACGCGCCGACGGCATCGACACAGAACGGGAGATGCTCGACGGTTCACCGCCAGAGGAGATCGTCGAGTACGCAGAGGAGTGTGACTCGGAACTGATCGTGATGGGAACCCACGCCCGGTCGGGCGTCGACAGACTCCTGCTTGGGAGTGTCACCGAACGCGTGGTCAGGACTGCAACGGTGCCGGTGTTGACGATCAGGGTCTCAGAGAGCGAGTGACAGTCCTCGAGTGGAACTCGCAGTTCAGTCGTCTATCGCCACAGATTCGAGGACGACCGGCTCTGCCGGCCGGTCGTTCTGCCCGGTGTCGACGGTTCCGAGTGTCGCTACGACCTCCACACCCGCGACCACCTCGCAGAAGACGGCGTGTCCGTCGTCGAGGTGTGGCTGCGGGGTCGGCGTAACGAGAGAGCGACCCGTTCGTGTCCGGTTCCGTCGGGACCGTCGCCACAACCGCCAACTACACCGGCAGAAGCGACCCGAAGAGGGGTGATAGTGTCGGCGTCTCATACGTGTCTCGGTGGTGAGGGCAACGGGTTCGAACCGACTGCCTACCAGTCCGGGCGCAGTGGCGGTGTGTCACCAGTCGACGGAGAGCGTCCCGTCACCCTCCGGGTCGGGCGCTACCTCCTCGCCGGTGCGCCGGTCGACGACGTGGATGACGCCGCGGTCTTTTTTCGCCGGACAGACCGCTGCCGCGCGGACGTTCTCTTCGAGGTCGTCCTCGTCGATGAAAAACGCCTTTGGACTCGCGATTCCCGTCGAGAGGTCGAGTTCCCAGTTGTCCGATACCTCGGCGCACTTGCCGGCGCCGATGCACTTGTTGGCCTCGAAGACAACTTTGTACGGTTTCTCCGCGACGGGCGGCGCGTTGCGCTCGCCAAGTTCCGTGGGGTCGACCGGTTCCTGTGGCATCTCAGTCGTGAATCGTCACCGATTCCAGGTGAATCGGGTCGAGCGGTTTGTCGTTGCCGTCCGTCGTGACGCCCCCAATCTCCCTGACGACGTCCATCCCGTCGGTGACCTCGCCAAAGACGGCGTGTCTGTCGTCGAGGTGGGGCTGTGCGTCGAGTGTGATGAAAAACTGCGACCCGTTCGTGTCCGGACCGCTGTTTGCCATCGAGACGATACCCGCGGAGTCGTGGCGCAGGTCCGGGTGGAACTCGTCGTCGAACTCGTAGCCGGGACCACCGCGGCCGGTGCCGGTCGGGTCACCGGTCTGTATCATGAACCCCTCGATGATGCGGTGCAGGAGGACGTCCTCGTACAGCGAGTCTCCGCGAACCTCGCCGGTCTCGGGGTCCGTCCAGGTGTTGGTGTCCGGCGCCGGTTGTGCGTCTGCGGCGGGGTCGTGACGCGCCAGTCCGAGGAAGTTCTCGACGGTGTCTGGCGCGCGCTCCTCGAACAGTTCGATCTCTATCTCGCCGGCTGTCGTCTCCAGTGTCGCAGTCAAGTTGCTCATACCACTACTGGGAGTGTCGGCGTCAAAGGCGTGGCGGTCGTCGGCGAGACAGGTAAAAGAGGCGGCCGGCCCTAGTCGAACATCTTGCGCATCATCGGATGCATCTCCATCAACTGCTCCTCGGCGATCTGCTCGTAGAGTTTGTACGTGATAGAGACAGTCAGCAACAGTCCCGTTCCGGAGACGCCACCGATAGTCCCCAGCATGTTGGCAGCAACGGCGAGTACGCCGACGAGTGCGCCGCCGAGGACCGTCACCTGCGGGATGTACTGGTCGAGCACCCGCTCAATGCTCTTGACGTTCTGCCGGAAGCCGGGAATCTGCATCCCGGAGCCGTGAATCTGCTGGGCAGTTGCCTCGGGCCCCATGTTCGTCGTCCGGACCCAGAAGATGGCGAAGATTGCACCGCCGACGATCATCACTGTCAGGTCGATTCCCACACGTGTGAGAATCTTCCAGACCGCCTGGTCGGCGGCAGCGCCGGTGAACCACATCCAGTCTTGTGGTGACTGGATAGGCGAGAGAAAGTAAAGCAACCCGTCGACAGGTTCGCCGCCGGAGTAGACACCCAGCCACGAGGGCATACCGACCTGACTGTTGAGGATACTCCCCATGAACTGGATGTTCATCTGGAGTGCGCGCACGAGAATCATCGGCAGGACACTCGCGTAGATGAGTTTCACGGGGAAGCGCCCGCGTGCGCCTTTCACGCGCGCGTTCGAGAGTGGAATCTCGACCCGGACACTCTCCGCGTAGACGACGATGACGAAAATCGCGACTGTCGTTATAATCGCCAGTAACGACCCACGCGAGATGAACAGCGCCTCCAGTCCGTCGAGAGTGAGCAACGACGGCATATCCCGGTTACCGAGGAGTATCTGAATCCAGGTCGGGATGATACCGACGGAGGTGCCAAACTCCCTCGGGGCGATGAGACCACCGATCATGCGCTGGCTCACGCCCGCGATGATGAACAGTCCGATTCCGCTCCCGATACCCCACTTGCTCACGATTTCGTCCATGTACAGGATGAGAATCCCGCCCGCGAACACCTGCAGGAAAATCAACCCCTGAAGTGCGCTGAGCGAGATACCGAGACTCCGTGCGACATCGACCGACGGCTCCAAGAAGCCGGCGTACACCATCGGAAGCGCCGTCACTGCGGTCATGATGAAAACCAGCAGTTTCTGGAGTCCCTGGTACAGCACCTGGTCGCGGGGGTTGTTCTGCGTGTCCAGACCGAGTAGGTCGACACCACCGAGCAACTGCAACACGATGCTCGCAGTGACAATCGGCCCGATTCCGACCGTAATCAGCGAGCCAAAGCCGCCTGCCAGAATCGAGCGGAACTGACCGAACGCGTCGCTCGATGGTCCCTGTGCAACTCCAAACAGCAGGACGTTCGTGAGGAAAAAGTACAACACGAGAATGCCCGCAGTCCAGCCGAGTTTGCGCCTGAACGGAACGTGTCCGTCCGGTCGGCGAACTGCCGGCAACCGTGTCAGTACCGGTTCGGCGGTGTCTTTCCAGGTCATATTACTCGTCTGTTTTTGTTGTCTCGTCTGCCGCGCGGTCGGACAGCACCGTCTCGCCGCCCGCGTCCGCGAGTTTCTCTGCCGCCGACGCGGAGAAGTCGTCCGCGACGACAGTGAGTGCCGTTCGCACCTGTCCGTCGCCAAGCAGTTTCACCACGTCGGCGTCGTGGCCGTCGTCGACGACCTCGCGTGCGTCGATGCGGTAGCCGTCGTCGGTCTCTTCTGCGAGTCCCTCTGCGGCCAGGAGTGGTGCGTCTTCGTCGAGTGTCCTGACGTCGACTGTCACCACGTCGTCTTTGGCCCCCTCGGGCCGCGTGAAGCCGTGCTTACCCAGCGGCGGGTGGTTGTGCATCTCGTGTTTGTCCCGGCCGGCGTCACCGCGTCCGCCCCGGTGGCCGGCACCACGACGGTTCTTTCCCGAACCGCCGTTGTGTGTCCGCGACCCACGCTGCCGTTTCTTTTTGTTTGTCATTATCGCATCGCCTCCAGGAGGCTGTCGATGGCTGGTGTCTGGTGGACACCAACTTGCCCACCAGTAGCGACTGGTTGTTTAATACCCTTGTGTCCGCCACGCGGCGGGTGGAGTCGCAGCGTCGGCGACAGACCCGCCTCCTGCAGGGTCGTCTCCTCCGCGAGCAGGGCCGCCGCCAGGGCGGATACGTCCGCGTAGTCGGTCTCTGTAGCCACCCAGTCGTCGTCGATGGTCGCGTCTCCGTTGGCGGGTTCCGCGCGCTCTTCGAGCAGGAGTTCGACCGTCTCCTGGCTGGGTGTTCCGTGGGCGACGTAGTCGTGGACTTTCGTCACCATCCCCTCGTAACTGGGCTCCTCGGGAACGAGTGTCGCGTGGTTCACGCGGCCGAGATTCAGCATATCGAGGGTGTCTCGAATGTCTCCGTTCATGTTGACCTCGCCACGGACCTGTACGAGTGCTTTCATTCGCGCACCTCGCGCTGTTGGTCGCGGACGCGCTGAGGGACGCGCGCCTCGGCGGCGTTTTGCAAGGCGTTGTACGTCGCCTTTGCGAGATTGACTGTCGTTCGCGTGTTGCCGTAACTCTTTGTCCAGGCGTCTTCGACGCCGGCGAGTTCGAGCACCTTCTGTGGTGTCTCTGCGGCGGCCAGTCCCAGCCCTCTGGGCGCGGGCCGAATCTCGACTGTCACGCTGCCGGCTTTCCCCTCGGCTTTCCGGACCAGAGAGTGGTCTCCGCCGGGGCGGTCCTCCCAGGAACCGCTGCCCAGCGGAATCTGAATCATGTTCAACTTCGCGATGTCGATTGCCTTCTCGATGGCGCCGCCGACCTGGTCGTCACGGCCCTCCGCGTAGCCGACTAGCCCGTTGCGGTTGCCGACGACGACGACACACCGGAACTTCACCCGGCGGCCGGAGTCGGTCATCCGCTGGACCATGTTGATATCGAGCACCTCGTCGTCGAGTCCGACGAGTTGGTCGACCAACTCCGGCTCTTTCAGCGGAAGCCCCGAGTTCAGGGCGTCTTCCATCGTCTCGACCTCTCCGTCTGCGACCTGCTGTCCGAGTCGGGTCTGTGGGACCCATCCGTTCTGGCTCATAGTTCTATCTCCTCCTCGAGTAGCCGCTCGCGCAGGTCGTCGAAGTGTGTCGGCAGCTCTGTCGCGTCGAACTCGCCGCTGTAGAGGCCGTCCTGCTGGTCGGCGTAGTCGGCGATGTGTTCGCCGCGTGTCCGCGACCAGTCGGCCAGCACGTCGTCGTTGTGTGGCACTTCGAGCCCGGCGTCGATTGTCCCCTCCTGTACCGCAAACACCTTGCTCCCCGGCGTCGGGGAGTTCAGTCCGATGTCGAGCACCGCCTCGGAGACGCCCGCGTCAAGCGCGCGCAACCCCGCCAGCAGCCCAGTCAGGTACGCCGCCGGCACGTTGCCGGTCGGTGCCTCCCAGCCGTACTCGCGGAGGTCGTCCGCGCGCGCGCTGGCGACTGTCTCGTCGCCGGCCGGCCCGGTGACGACCAGCTGCGCCCTGACCTGCCGGTTGCTCTTTCGGGCAACCAGGCGTGGTTTGCCGGATTTCAGCAGGCGCAACCGTTGGTGGTAATCTGTTCGGGCCTCGCGGCGTCGCCGCATCGGTACCGTGTATCGTGGTCCTGTCGCCATTATGTCTCACCTGTCTCGTCGATATACCGCTCCAGGTCCGCGACGCTGTCGAACTCGCCGCCGCTGGCTCTGTCGTACAGGTCGCGGTACCTCGAACGACTGACATCGCCCGAGTCGCGCAACTCGCGCAACCGCTCGCGCTGTGCCCGAATCCGGGACTGCCAGTCTTTTTTGTCGTTCTGTCGTGCGCCGGCCTTTCCTTTCCGGGTACCGGGCCCGGTCTGGTGGCCGTACGCGCGTTTCTCCTGTCGCTCCTTCGCGCGTCCCCGCGAGTTGCCCGAGGGTTCGTCGACGCGAATCGCGTCCTCCTCGGCCAGTTCGCGGATATCCTCGCGGGTAATCGCCTCCGCGAGGTCCTCCTGCCGGTCGGGGTCGAACCAGATGCGGTTCTTGCCGGCGTCGAGAACGTCGGCGGCGAGACGGCGCTGTGCGGTCAGGTCCGTCATTCGACCTCCACCTCCTCGTAGGTGGGGTTGAGGACGCGGATACCCTCGTCCTCTGCGACCTCCTCGATGCGCTCGCGCTTGCGCCCGCCGACCGCCGAGGCGATTCGTACCGCCTGCCTGTCGCCGTCGACACCCTCGAGGTCGTCGGTGTTGTGGACGCGCACCTCCTCGAAACCGGAGGGGTGCAGACCACGGGCCGCCGCCGGCGAGCGAAAGCCCGCTTCGACGCTCGCACCCTTTCCTTTGACGCCTTTTCGCTGTTTCGAGAGCTGGCCGCGTGGGCGCCGCCACGAGGTCGGCACGCGCGTTTTCTTGTGGTGGTCCTGCCGGTTGAACTTCGGTGTCGTCACCGACTCGCGCTGTGTGAGCAACCGCTCGGTCTCGTCGTCGAGGTCCGGGGTCTTGTCGGCGTGTCCGCGGGCGACGAGTTTCGTCTCGGCCTCCGTCTCCTCGAGGTCCTCTGGTTCCTCGTCCTCGATTTCGGCCTCGACGTCCTCGTCGAGTTCGATGTCGCCGACGTCTGCCTTTATCCGGGCGGCGAGTGCCATTCCGATGCCGTCGACGTTCGAGAGCTCTTCCTGACTCGCGCCACGGACGTAGTCGACAGTGCCGTACCCCTCGGCTTCGAGTGCCTCGGCCTTGCTCTCGCCGACGCCGCTGATATCGGTCAGGTCCGTAATCTCCTCCTCCTCGTCGGCCTCGCTGACGGTCGCCTCGGTCTCGTCTGTGTCGGTTTCGGCGGTGTCGAGGTCGGCAACGGCGCTCTCGATGTCGTCGCTTGCCTCGATGTCTGCGGTCTCTGCTTTCATCCGTGCGGCCAGCGCGGTGCTGACGCCGTCGACTCCTTCGAGTTGGTCCTGACTCGCCGCGGCGGCGTGCTCGGCGGTTTCGTACCCCGCCTCGCGCAGCGCGTCTGCAACCTCGCTGTCGACACCGCCCAGTTCCGTCAGTTCCTGTGTTCCTGTCTCTGTCTGTTCGTCGTCGCTCATCAGGCGTCACCTCTGTTCGGTTTCTCGGTGATGTAGGCACCGTCCTGGAAGACACGGAGGTCCTTGTTCGGGACGCGCGTGAGTTGTTCGATATCTGCGGCGGTCTGTCCGACGGCCTCGATGTCGGGACCGCGCAGGGTGAGGTGCTCGCCGTCGACTTCGACCGCCGTGTCGCCGTGAATCGCCGTTCGGCGCGGCGCGCGCTCGCCGAGGAAGTTCTCGATGACGACCTCCTCGCCCTCGACGCTCACCTGCATCGGGAAGTGAGAGTAAAACACCTCCATCTCGTACTCCCACCCCTCGGTGACGCCGTGGAACATGTTCTCGATGTGGCTCTCGAAGGTGCCAATCGTCGACACCGTCTGTGCGTCGTCGGCGTCACTCGTGATCTGCACCGTCTCGTCCTCGACCGACACCGAGATGTCGGGGTACCACAACTGGCGCGTGACGCTCCCGTTCGGTCCCTCGACGGTGAGGTCGAGGCGGTCGACCTCTGCGCTCACCTCGTCGGGTATCTGGAGTGTTACTGCTGGCATTGTTAGTAGACGTAAGCGATTACCTGCCCGCCGATACCCTCGTCGCGCGCCTCGTAGTGGCTCATGATACCACTGGAGGTGGTGACGACGAGTGTGCCGTAGTCCCGGGCGGGGAGATACCGCTTCTCCCACTTCTCGAACTCGTCGGCACCCGCCGCGTAGCGGGGTTTGACGGGGCCACAATCGTTTATCGCACCTTTCAGTTCGACCTCGAACTGACCGGCCTTGCCGTCCTCGATGCGCCGGAAGCCGTCGATATAGCCCCGGTCGTAGAGGACCTCGAGCACGCTACCGATCTCGTTCGAAGCGGGTTCTACCTCCTGTGTGAGATGCCCCACGCTTCCGGCGTTGTCGATTGCCGAGAGCGCGCTGGCGAGTGGGTCGTTTCCTGTCATGAGTATTTTTTGAACCCCATCTTTCTGGACACCTCGCGAAAGCACTGTCGGCACAGCCAGATGTCGTACTTGCCGACCAGCCCCTGCTTGCGTCCACAGCGCTGGCACGTCTCGAGTTGGTCTGTTCGGGGAGTGGCGTGCTCGCCGGTCGGGTCCTCGTCGCTCATGCCGTCACCTCCACGTCGAACTGCTCTTCGATGTACTCGACGGCGTCGTCGACGGTCAGGCGATGTGCCGAGGGAATCGACCGGGAGCGCTGGTCGCGCCTGGCGACTCTGTACCCCGGCCGGGTCAGGTTGACGGTCACGTCCAACCCGTAGATACCGGTCGTCGGGTCGTACTCCTGGCTCGGGAAGTCGGTGTGGTCGTCGACACCGAAACTGAAGTTACCGGTGTCGTCGAACTGTGCGCGCGAGAGGGTCACGAGCGAGAGTGCCGTCTCCAGAAACGACGAGGCCATCTCGTCGCGGAGTGTCACCTTCGCACCGATTGGCTCGCCCTCGCGGATGCCAAACTCCGGTTCGGTCATCGTCGCCGTTGTCCGGACCGGTTGTTGGCCCGCAACCTCCTCCAGAATTTCCTCGCCCTGGCCGAGTTCGCGACCACCCTCTCCGACGCCCATGTGGACGACGACTTTCTCGACTCGCGGTTCGCGCATCTCGTGGAACTCCGTGCTCATTGGTCACCCTCCTCGGTGTCGCCACCGGCGCTCTCGTCTGTCTGCTCGCTCTCCTCGGTTGCCGCCTCGGCCTCGCTGGCGTCCCCGGCGTCACTCGTGAAGTTCTCGTCGATGACGACGACGTACTCCTCGATTGTCTCGAAGCGAGCGTCGCCGTCGTACGCGTCGAGCAAGACGTTGTTCGCCGCGCTGCCGGGTGTCACCTGAATCTCGGTGATGGTCCCAATCTGGCCGGCGTGCTGGCCGGCGACGGCCGTCGCGAGTGCCCCCTCCTCGTACTCGAAGTGGGCGACAATCTCGTCGTCGTCGTTCGCGACGACCAGCGAGTCGTTGACGCTGTACTCCGCCTCGACCAACAGCGTCTGCCCGTCGTGTAGTGTCAACTGCGTGTCGCCGCCGCTGACGTCGTGTTTGCCGGTGACCTTGCCGAGTTTGCTCTGTGCGGACTCCTCGTCGATTGGCGTCAGCGCGAGTCGGCCGCCCTCGTCGGGGAACACCCGGTAGTACTCCTCGCGCTCCCGGAAGGCGATGATGTCGAACATCCCGACCGGTCGCTCCTCGTCTGCGACGGGCGTTCCGTTGACGACGACGTTCTCCTCGTTCAGCGCGTAGCGGGTCTCTTTCCGACTGTCGGCGTAGCCAAGCACGTCCCGGAGGAGAATCAGGAGCGGCACTCCCGACTCGCCGTGGGGGCCGGCGTCTGCCTTGACCGTGAACGTCTCTGTCTTGCGGTCGACCGGCCAGCCGTCGGGGGCAGAGAGCCGTTTCTGGTGGTTGGTCATTCGCTGTCCTCCTCGAGACGCTGCTCGCGCCGGTCGTCGTCGAGATTCAGACTCGTCACGCGCACGTTACTCGTCTCCAGTGGACGTGGCACCTCCTCGCCGTCGACGGTCTCGTTGGTGACACCCTCGACCTGGATGGTGGCGTCCCGGAGGTCGACGTCGGTGACCTCGCCGTCCTCGTCGGCGAAGTCGCCGCGCATGATCTCGACGGTGTCGCCCTGGTTGACACGGACCGTCCGCTGGTCGTACTTCTCGCGGAGGTCGTCGGCCATGCGCGCGCGAACCTGCGTGTGGCGCTCGTGCAGCGGCGCGTCTCGGTCCTGCGCTCGCTGTTTGTGTGGTTGCTGTGTCATACTATCATCGTTGCTGTCGACGCGATGGCACCGAACCGCTCGGCGACCTCGCGTGCGATTGGTCCCTTTATCTCTGTTCCCCGCGGGTCCTCGTTGTCGTCGATTATGACGGCGGCGTTGTCCTCGAAAGAGAGGCGCGTCCCGTCCGGTCGTCGAATCGGTTTGCGCTGTCTGACGACGACGGCCTCGATAACCTGCCGGCGCATCTCGGGGGTTCCCTTTGTCACCGACGCGGTCACCTTGTCCCCGAGTCCGGCCTTTGGCTGGCGGTTGAGTCGTCCGGAGTAACCGGCCGTGCTGATTACTTTCAGTTTCCGCGCGCCGGTGTTGTCCGCACAGGTGATGACCGACCCCTTTTTCAACCCCTGTGTCACGTCGGCTTTCATCGCCTCCATCAGAGGTCACCTCCGCTGTTCTCGACGACTTCGACGACGACGTGTGATTTGGTCTTCGAGAGCGGCCGCGTCTCCGCGATGCGCACCTGGTCGCCGGCCGCGAGCGGTTCGAGCACGCCCGGCACGTGGGCCGGAATACGCGACCGGCGTTTCATCAGTCGGTCGTACTTTGGAACCGTCACGTCGTACTCTCGCTGGACGACGACCGTCCGGTCCATATCGGTCGAGGCGACTTCGCCCTCGATGACCTGCCCCCGGACGGGGAGTTCACCGTAGAACGGGCACGTCTCGTAGTCGTACGATTCGGGGTCGTCGGGTTCTGGTGGTTGTTCTACGTCGAGTCCTATCGCCATGTCGAATCACCTGTCTGTTCGGTGCGCCGTGCCGGCCGGGCGACCAGTACCTCGCCGTCTGTCCGCACCTGCTCGCCGGAGGGCAACCTCCACTCGAAAGTGGCGTCGGCCTTTGGCACGTCGACCACACGTCCGCCGGTTTCGATGCCAAGCATCCGGGTCGTCTCGGCGACGACTTCGCCCTCGATACCGGACAGGTCTGGGTTCGACGCCGCCACGACGGCGACGCCGAGTCCGACCAGTTCGTGTCGGACGACCGTCTCTGCGGTCAGTGCCATCACTCGGCACCTCCCGTGTCCTCCTCGAGGTCGCCCTCCTCGCGCTGAATCGTCTTTATCCGCGCGATTGCCTTCTTCAGTTCCTTTATTTCCGAGGGGTTCTCGGGCATCCCGCCCGCGGCCTTTACCGACTGGGCGTTCAGCAGTTCGGTCTCCAACTGTTCGAGTTCGACCTCGCGCTCCGCGGGGGTCATGTCGCGAATCTCCGTCGGGTGGAGGACCGTCACCCTGCATCACCCTCCTCCGTGGCCTCGTCCATCTCCTCGAGCAACTCCTCTGCTTCCTCGGCGGTGTCCTCGGCGAGTTCCTCCTCGACTGCCGCGTCGAGGTCGCCCAACTCCTCCTCGACCTCGTCACCGGGGAGGTCCGGGTCGTCGAACTCCTCTGGTTCCTCGATGATTTCTTCTTCGGTTTCGTCGTCTCCGACGGCCTCCTCGAGTACCTCCTCGGCGTCTGCCGTCTCGTCGGCCGGAGAGTCGGTTGCGGGCTCTGCTCCCTCCTCCGGGAGGAGTTCCTCGACGTCTGCGTCGGTGTCGACGTAGTCCTCGACCTCGACGTCCTCCTCGATGCGGAAGTCGTCGGGGAGTTCCGCACCCGGCGGGATGATCTTTACCTGCACGCCGATGGTGCCGAGTTTCATCACCGCGGTCGCGACGCCGTCGTCGACGATCTCCTCTGCGGGTTCGCCGTTGTGTTTGATGTAGCCACGATTGAACTTCTCGACGCGCGAGCGCGCACCGGTCACCTTTCCCGAGAGGACGATTTCCGCGCCGAGTGCGCCCGACTCCATGATGCGGTCGATTGTCGTGTGCCCGGCCTTCCGGAAGTACCAGCCCCGTTCGAGGGCGTTGGCGAGGCGGTCGGCGACGATGCGGGCGTTCAGGTCCGGTTCGTCGACCTCCTGGACGTCGACCTGTGGGTCCTCGAGGTCGAACTCCGTCTCCAGTGTGGTCGTTATCTTCCGGATGTTCTTGCCGCCCTTGCCGATGACCATCCCGGGTTTCTCTGCCTTGAGGACGATCTGTGTCCCCATCGGCGTCTCCGCGATATCCATCCCGCCGTAGCCGGCACGGCCCAGTTCCTCCTGGAAGAACTCGTCTATCTGTGTCCGCTGGAGGCCCTTGTCGATGAACTCCAGTTCGTCTGCCATCTACTCTGCACCTCCTTCCTCGAGAACGAGTTCGACGTCACACTCGGTGGTGTTCCACTCCGAGGCCCGTCCCATCGCGCGGGGTTTCCGGCCGCGACTCTCGCCTACCTTGTGCGGGGCGACGTGGATGACCTCCATCGAGTCGCCGTCCATCCCCTGGTTGTCGGCGTTGGCGATAGCGTTTCCGAGTAGGTCGAGAAAGGCACCGGCGGCTTTCTCCGGGAAGCGCCCGGCGTCCCAGCCGTCGATGTTCGACCTGTGGCCGACACCCGAGTTGTGCTGGCGAAAGGGAACGACCTGGTCGCCCTCGACGACGGCTTCGAGGTAGTCGACGGCGTCACCGGCGGGCATCCCCTTTATCTCGCGGGCGATTGCCTTGCTGTGCTTGAGACTGATCTGCCGCTCCCGGAGCATCGCTCGCGCGGTCGTCTCCGGGTCGGTTTCGACTGAGTAGCTGATTCCCATGATTACTTTAGTGGCACGAACTTCGAGGAGCGTGTCGCTCCGATACCGGCCTGTCCGTGCTCGACACTCGTGCGTGTGAGCTGGAACTCCCCCAGGTAGTGACCGATCATCTCCGGTTCGACCTGGACGCGCTCGAAGCCCTGGCCGTTGTGGACTGCGAAGGTGATACCCACCATCTCCGGGAGAATCGGCATATCGCGCCGATGTGTCCGGATTGGGTCGTTTGCGGTCTCCTCCTGGCCGCTCTCGCGGGCCGCCTCGAGGAGGTCCTCGTGTTCGGTGGACAGACCGCGCTTGATAGTTCGCCGCTGTCGTGCGGGAAGCAGTTCCGCGACCTCCTCGACGCTCATCTCCTGCAACTCATCGAGCGTGTGACCACGGTAGGTAAACTCACCCTCGTGGCCGATCTGGTACTCCGAACTCACGTGTCACCACCTCGTCCGGTGCGCCGCGAGGCGATATCCCCGACCTTCCGTCCCGGTGGGGCATCTCGCGAGATACTCTTCGGTTTGCCGGGGTGCTGGCGGCCGCCGCCACCGAACGGGTGGTCGACGGCGTTCATCG
>CAZHPM010000001.1:0-120367 GCA_964534485.1 uncultured Halobacteriales archaeon | reverse complement strand
CACGAGAACGGCCAGTCGTACCCCTGGGCCTCGGCGGCCTCGAGGATGTACTCGCTCTCGTTTACTTCGAGCACGCCGTAGTCCTCGTCGTCGAGTCCGGCGTCGGCAGCCTCCTCGAAGATTGCGTCGTCGTACATATCCCAGCCTCTGTCGTCAACCACGTCGTAGTTGAGGTATTCTACGGTTGGCATCAATATTTGTTAGAGGCCCCTGCCGCTTAGACCTTGTTGTTGGCGACGATATTCCGGGGCAAATCTGAACGCTTTCGGGGCTGGCCCGTGGAGAGACGAGCATGTTTCCGGAGTTCGAGGTGATTCCGGCGGTGGATATGCAGGACGGACAGGTAGTGCAACTCGTCGGCGGTGAGCGTGGCACCGAGACGACCTACGGCGACCCGGTCGAGACGGCACGCGAGTGGGTCGACCGTGGCGCGGAGACGCTGCATCTGGTCGACCTGGACGGCGCGTTCGACGGCGAACGTGTGAACGTGACGGCCATCGGGCGTGTCGTCGAGGCCTGTGAGGTGACCGTCCAACTCGGCGGTGGCATCCGCACCGCCGACGACGCGACTGACCTGTTAGAACAGGGTGTCGACCGGGTCATCCTCGGCACTGCCGCCGTCGAGAGTCCGGAACTCGTCGCGCGAATCGGTGACGAGTATCCCGGACGTGTGGTCGTCAGTCTCGACGCGAAAGGCGGCGAAGTGGTCGTCTCGGGTTGGACGGAGGGAACGGGACTCGACCCTGCCAAAGCGGCGCGACAGTACGAGCAACGGGGTGCGGGTGCGGTGCTGTTCACCGACGTCGACGTCGAGGGTCGACTCGACGGTGTGCGCACGGGACCCCTCGAACGGGTCGCCGACGCGGTCGAGATTCCCGTCGTCGCGAGCGGTGGTGTTACTTCGCTCGCAGACATCCAAGCACTGCGCGAGGCCGGGGCGAGCGCCGTCGTCGTCGGGACTGCGCTGTACGAGGGACAGTTCACCCTCGAGGCCGCACAGAAGGTCTGAGACGAACCCCGCAACTGGAGTCGGCCACCCGTGACGGTGCAGTAACTGGCGGGGGGCAGTCACCCCCTGACGGTCGTGGTCGCGACAGCGCGTCGCCGTGCCAGAGAGGACAGACACGAGTCGACCCCGACGCCGGCGACTGCGCCGCCCGCTGAAGCACCGGGTTGATACAGACGGGGAGACAATATAGGGGCGATGCGTGCGGACGTTGTCGGTGACACACTCACCACGATTCGGGAGCGACGGGCACCGCTCGGTATCGAGATTTTCTGTCTCCTCGGTGGACTGTCGGCCGTCGCCGCGATACTTCTCAACCTGGGACTCGTCGGCAGCGGCGGATTCGAGACGGTACTCGGCGTGGGGTTCGTCGCGGTGTCTGTCGGGGTCCTCGTCGTTCTCGCCGGACTCCTCGGATTACAGTCCTGGGCCTGGACCGCGACGGTGGTGTTGCTCGGTCTCAACGTCGTCGTGAGTCTGTTGCGACTCGCCGTGGTCGGTGCGATACTCGGAGTGGTGGCGCTTGGCTACGTCTACCAGCAACGGTCACTCTACCAGGACTGAACTACAGGGTCGACTGCCCGGGAGTGGCACAACGGGACTGCGGGTTCGTCGTCCACCCAGGGGAGAGGGAACGTGGTCGGTTACTGCCGGTCCTCGGCCGGGGTCGTCTCGACGTAGTCGACGGCCTGTACCGGCGTCTGGACGTGTTCGACGCCGTCGAGTTCGTGCGTGTCGAGACCGGCAACCGGTTGTCCGTGGTCGAGTGCCAGTGCGAGTTCCGAGAGCGTGCCCGTGTTCCCGTCGACGGCGACTGTGGCGTCACCGTTGAGCACCACGAGCGCGTTGCGCGCCCGCCCCATCCCGGTGGCGATTGCCGTCTCGACGTACTGGTTTGCCGCGCTCGCATCACTCCCCGGGAGAATCCCGACCGTCTCCCCGCCGGCCTCGCTGGCACCCCGGCAGACGGCCTCCATCACGCCACCCAGTCCACCACAGACGACTGTGTGCCCGCGCTCTGCCAGCACGCCACCGACTCTGCGGGCCCGCTCGTACTCCGTCTCGGTGACAGTTCCCCCACCGACGACGCTGACTCGCATACCCCCACTGGTCGCCCGGGCGTTCTCAATCTGACGAACCACCGGCCCGACCCGTTCTCCCGTCGACCCGCCCGGGGAGTCGGTTCGAAACCGCTCGACAGAGACGGTGCGTACGGGAGACACGCGACACCTCGGCGCCAGGGTAGTGGTCGGCACCGCCTGGTATCTGGATTCACTGCTCGTTCGCGGAGTCGGTGTGTCCCGTTTCCAGTCGGGTCGTCCACGGTGTGGCGTGCCCGAGAGTGTGGTCGTGTCGCCGTGCGCGGTAGTTCTCCGGTCGGCGTGGGTGTCGGGGCTATCCTGCCGAGCTACATCCACACACGGCGGCCCAGCTGCGCGAGCCGACAGTCACACCGTTCGAGATAGGCACTAATCGTCGGTCGCCGACTGCTCTGGAACGGAGAGTCCGTTTTCCTCGACGGTGTCGATGAGTCGGTCGAGTTTCCGCTCGACCTCTCGGTGTCGGCGCTCGAGTTCGACCAGTCGCTCGCTGGTCTCGGAGACGTCTTTCTGGGTCGCGGCACCCGCCTGTGCGAGTGAATCCTGCGTGAGTTCGCCCAGTTCGGGTTGTACGGTGAGCACCGTCTCGACGAACCGGTCGTCGACGGCGGCAAACGCTGTCGTCGACATGAGTTCCGAGAGCACCTCGTTGGTCGACTGCAGACAGACGTCCCGGAACTCACCCGGTCCGACGTCGTCGCCTTCGACGGCACCGACTGCGGTCTCGAACAGCCTCTCGACGCCGTCGACACAGGCGTTGTACGCACCGACGTAGCCCTCGGCACCCTTCGCAGTCGTATCGACCCGGGGGGTCGTCTGGTCGAACGCACCTGTTACCGTCCCGACGAGTGCCGTCTGCATCTCGATGCTCTGTTCGAGGGAGTTCGCGACCACCTCGTTGGTCCGTCCTATCAGGTCGGCCAGACTGTCCTGTGTCGACTCGCTCATCTGTGACAGATACGGCTGGAGTGTGAGTAACCCATTTTTGAGCGGTTACTCGTTGCCGGTCAGACCCCCCGCGCTGTCGAGCTGTGCCTGAATCTCGCCGAGTTGTTCTTGCAGGGGGGCGAGTTGGTCCTCGAGTTGCTGTGCGGTTTCGAGGGACTGGCTCTCTAGTTGTTCGCTCGTCTGCAAGAGCACGTCGAGCTGTTCGTCGAGTGCTTCGAGTGAATCTTGGGTCACCTCGTCGTACGCTTCGGTTCCGTTCTCGAGTTCCGTGTTGATGCCGTCGAACAGTTCGGCGTGACTCTGGTAGAGTTGGTCGAACTGCTCGTCGATGACCTCCAGTAGTTCGGCGGTCACGTCGGGCGGACCCGGTGACCGCTCTTCGAGACGGCGCGCGAGTCGGTGGAGTGTCACCTGCTGTATCGAGAGAAGCTGTCGCTGAATCCGTTCCTGGCTCTCAACGCTCCTGACCACCGACCGATTGACTCCCTCCTGCAGTCCGAGTGTGGCGTCGACCGCCCGACGGCTCTCTTCGAGCGTGGTCCGCTGTAGCTCGAACGCCGTGGAAACCGGGAGCGTGTAGAGGCTCATTCCTCGTCGCGGTTGCGCTTGACCGGGATGACGACTGCTTGGACGATATCACCCTCTTCGATGTCGAGCGTTTCGCGCTCGGCGTCGGGAATACTGATTCGACCCCCACTCTGGACGCGGGTTTTGAACGTCGCTGTCTGGCTCACCGCCCCGAGTTGGTTCATATCCATACTGCCGGGACTGGCAGCACCGAGCATCTGCTTGAGAAGCTCCTGTTGGGTCTCGACTGCCTGCTCGCCTGTTTCTGCAAACAGTTTGAACACGTCCGGCGGCCGAATTGGTCCGTCGCTTTCGTCTGACATCAGTCGATTGCTGGTACAGTCCACCGGCGCTTAAAACTTGCGTGCAGTGACAGTCGAAACCAACAGATGGTATCTGCTGTCGAAAAGGCACGAACGGAGGGAACAGGGGCCAGTCTGTCGGTCAGTAGTGCCAGGGAAACTGCCCGAAATCGGGCTCTCGGCCCTCGTTGAACGCCTGTCGACCCTCGCTGGCCTCGTCGGTCATGTAGCCCAGTCGCGTCGCCTCGCCGGCAAACAGTTGCTGACCGACCATACCGTCGTCGGCAAGATTGAACGCGTACTTCAGCATCCGGATGGCCATCGGTGACTTGCGCGTGATCTCGTCGGCCCAGCGCAGCGCGGTCGCCTCCACCTGGTCGTGGGCGACAACTTCGTTGACCATCCCCATCTCTTCGGCCTCGCTCGCGGAGTACTCGCGGCCCAGAAAGAAAATCTCGCGGGCGCGCTTCTGTCCGACCTGTCGGGCGAGGTACGCCGACCCGAAACCGCCGTCGAAGGAAGCGACGTCGGCGTCGGTCTGCTTGAATCGGGCGCGGTCACTCGCGATTGTCAGGTCACAGACGACGTGCAGCGAGTGCCCGCCGCCGGCGGCCCACCCCGGCACCACGCAGACGACCGGTTTTGGCATGAACCTGATGAGTCGCTGAACCTCGAGGATGTGGAGTCGACCGACACCCTTCTGCGCCGCGGGTTCTTTGCTCCCGTCGTTGTCGTCTCCGTCGGCGGTTTCGTCTCCGTCGTACTCGTAGCCGGAGTCGCCACGGATAGACTGGTCGCCCCCCGAGGAGAACGCCCACCCGCCGTCGCTCTCTGACGGGCCGTTGCCGGTCAGGAGCACACAGCCAACGTCTGGCTGGCGGCGCGCGTGGTCGAGGGCCACGTACAGTTGGTCCACCGTCTCCGGACGGAAGGCGTTGCGAACCTCCGGCCGGTCGAACGCCACCCTGACCGCCGGCACGTCCGTCCCGCGGTGGTAGGTCACGTCAGTGAACTCGAACCCTTCGACTGGCTCCCAGCGCTCGTCGTCGAACAGTTCCGAAACCATACCGCATCTCGGGACGGCCACCGCAAAACAGTTGTCATCACTCGAACCGGTACTCGGGGCCGTCGTCGGTGTCTTCTACCTCGACGCCAAGCGCCTCCAGGTCGGCCCGCAACTCGTCGGCGCGGTTGTAGTTACCGCGCTCGCGCTCTCGTTCGCGCACGTCGAGCATCAACTCCACCAGGTCCCCGGCGACCGACACCTCGCTCGTCTCTGCCACACCGAACTCGAGTCCGAGCACGTCACCGCCGAACGCTTCGAGCGTCTCGACGGCACGGCGGAGTCCGCGGTAGTCGTGTGCCTCCGTGCTGTCGACGTGGCTGTTGACCGCGCCGACGAGTTCACGCAGTGCGGTCAGCGCCCCGCGGGTGTTGAAATCGTTGTTCATCGCCGTCTCGAAACCCTCGCGGCTCCGGTCGACGGCCTCGCGGAGCGCCCCGTCCTCGACGGTGGCTCCGGCGTCGACGCTGTCTGCGGCCGCGACGGCCTGCTCGTAGCCACGCGAGAGTCGGTCCCAGCGTTTCTTCGCCTCGGTGACGGTCTCGCTGCTGTAGGTCGCCGAACTGCTGTACGCCGTCGAGAGCAGGAACGTCCTGAGGACGTTCGGTCCGTACCGCTCGACCGCCTCGGCGACGGTCTCGAAGTTGCCCAGCGACGAGGACATCTTCTCGTCGGCGGTCTCGAGCAGGCGCACGTGGAGCCAGTAACGGGCGAACTGTTCGCCGGTCGCGGCCTCGCTCTGTGCGAGTTCGTTCTCGTGGTGGGGAAAGACCAGGTCCTGCCCGCCGACGTGGATATCGATGGTCTCACCGAGGTGTGCCGTGCTCATCGCGGAGCACTCGATGTGCCAACCCGGACGGCCCTCGCCCCACGGCGAGTCGAACGTCTCGGCGGTCTGGACGGCCTCTGCCGGCGGTGCCGCGCCGTCGTGTCGGTGTTCTGCGACGGCCTCGGGGTCGACACCGCCGGCCTTCCAGAGCGCGAAATCCGCTGGATTGCGCTTCTGTCTGCGCTCGTCGGCCTGGCCCTGTGCCTCGAGTTGTTCTATCTCTTGATTCGAGAGCGAGCCGTACCCCTCGAAGGCGGTCACGTCGAAGTACACCGAGCCGTCGACCTCGTAGGCGTACCCCCGGTCGAGCAGGCGCTCGACGAGTTCGACAATCTCTGGGACGTGGCCGGAGACTCGCGGATAGACCTCCGCGCGGCGGAGATTCAGCGAGCGCATATCCCGGATGATGTCGGCGATGTACGAGCGGGCAACCGCACGTTCGCTCTCGCCGTCCTCGCCGACGCGGGCGACGATCTTCTCGTTTATGTCGGTGAAGTTCTCCACGTGGCGGACGTCGTAGCCGAGCCACTCTAGCCAGCGGTGCATCACGTCGACGTGGACCCACCCCCGTGCGTGTCCGAGATGTGCCGGGTCGGAGGTCGTCAGCCCACAGTAGTACAGCAACACGGAGTCGGGGTCTGCTGGCTCGAAAACCTCCCGTTCGCCTGTCAGTGAGTTCGTCACGCGCAACGGCATGCCCGTGTCTACGGGAGCCAGCGTTTGAACACTGTGGTCTCTGGTCGCGAGAACTATCTTACCTCCGTCTGACCGCCCACCGTCTCAGTTCCACTCCTCGCGTGCCTCTTCGAGTTCCTGTGCCTGCTGCTCGATATCCGCCATCTCCTCGTCGACGCGCTCGACATCCGCGCCGTGTGCAGACAGCACCGATGCGTCGAGGCGAGATGGCCGGAATCCGCCCTCCGAGTCCGCCTCGCTCTCCGGGCGGTCCTCGCCTCCGGCCTCGCCGTCACTCGTGCCGACGAACGGGAGTCGTGAGAGCATCGAGCGAAGCATACGTTCAGTTACGACCTCGAAAAATAAAAATCTTTAGTTCCTGTGGGGACAGCGCGACGGGTTCGCGGGGCTGTGTTCCACCAGCCAGCACGCGGCGCAGCATCGGGTCGGCGTGGCGCGTTCAGTGGTCGTGGCCGGTCATCTCGGCGTACGTCTGGCCGAATCGGTCCTCGAACAGGTCCATCGTGACCTCCTCTGCCTGTTTCAGTTCGTCGCTCGTCTCGCCCTGGCCGTGGTGAATCGCGCCGTGTGCCTGCTGTGCCAGGCCGAGCATCGCGAGGTCGCCGACGACGTCGGGGACGCCCTCCTCACCCTCTCGGAGCATCTCGACGAGTGTCTCGGAAACCTGTAGTTCGTCGCTATCCTGGCCTGCTTCGAGTTCGACCGTGACTGTATCGTCTGCCATACCCTACCGTTTGGCAGTATCGCCTAAACATCTGTGGGTCGTCGGACCGTCGAGAGAGACAGCACGGGGGTCGGGACTCACCCCGAGAGCGAGAACTGCTGTTTGCGCTCCTCTCGAACCGCTTCCGGGGGGATAGTCTCGCCGTCGACCTCGACCGGGTGACCGTTCGAGAGTCTCCCGAAGGCTGGTCCCTCGGGAACCCCGAGCGTCCGGGCGCGCTCGGGGTCGAAAACTGTCTCCCGTGCCACCACGGTGTCACCGTCGCGGTCGAGGCTGTCGTACCGGGTCGCGAGCACCGCGAGCAGTTCGTCGAGAATCCGTTCGCGGTCGCCGGCGTCTGCGAGAACGACCGTTCCGTCGGGACGTGTGCCACCCTCGCTGGTCGTGAACGCGAGCGCGGTCTCCGAGACGGCAGTGCGTGTGCTCTCGTGGTCGATGCCAAACGCCTCGTCGAGCAGTTCTCCCGGGAGTCTCGCCACGGTCCACCCGTCGGGGTCGTCGGCGGGCCCTCCGAACCGGAGACCCTCCGGGACAGTCTCCACCGCGGTCTCGATTGCACGAACAAACGCCAGGTCGACACCGTCGGTTTCGCGCACCCAGGTCTCGCTCACTGTCCGGTAACCACGCGCCTCGAGTGCCGTCTCGACCGCCGGTCGGTCACCCTCGACCAGCGCGTAGGCCGCGCGACTCTGTTCGAGGGCGGCGGCGAGCACCTCGCCGGTTTCGGCGTCTGAGTCGGCGAGCGCGTCGAGTCCCCAGTCTGCGAGAACGTGCCCGACAGCCCACTCCGTCTCGCGGACCACGCGCTCGAAACGCGGCGCGTAGTGGCCGCCGCCGACCCCGACCAGGTGGCGACGACACCGGTCCGGTGACACGCTGTCGTCTGCGGAGTCGCACGCGACCGGGTCACGGTCCGGCGCGACGCCACGCAGCGAGTAAATCGCCCGAGCAACCGCCTGGGCGGCGGCGGGGTCGTCCCACTGCTCGGGGCCACTTCCGACCTCGACGAACAGCGACGGTGCGCCGACGGTCGTCGGCCCGTGGTGGGTGCACTCCGTACCGACCTCGTACCCGTCGGGAGCGTGCTCGGTCAGCGCCGCAATCGTGTGGGCGTGTGCGTTTGGACAGGCCCGCGCGAGACTGTTCGGGTCGCCGCCGTGGTCTGCCGGACCGAGATTCCCCGTGTGGTGGGCCGTCAACAACGGGCCGGTGTCGCCGGCGTGGCGCGAGGCGACGGCCAGCAGCGACGGCCCGTCGAACGCAGAGGCCGGGTCGACCAGGTCCAGATGGCGGCTCTCGAACTCGCGCAGTTCCACGCCCGGCGCGCGGTAGACGACACCGCCGCCCTGGCTGTCGGGCCGGGAGTCGTCCTCGTGGCGCTCCCAGTCGCCGATATCCAGCAGGTGCTCGCCGATGTGAACAGACACGGTGTCGGCCCGAGAGACGACGACACCGAGCATCTAGTAGACGGCGTCTCGAATCTCGGAGTCGAGCGTCTCGAACTCGTCGAGATACGCGCGGCGCTCGGCGCGCAGTCGCGCCAGTTCGCCGGCGAAGTCGTCGTAGTGGTCTGGCGGGTAGAACGCCTCGACGTCGACACCGGGCACCGACTCGGGTAGTTCGAGTCCCAGGCGCTCGTCCCGGTACCAGTCGATGTCGTCACGAGCGGCGCTGACGAGAATCTGTACCGACGCGCCGACGCCGATGTCGGCGGCCGCGGGACCGACGTGACCAGTGTTGATGACGAAACACTCGATATCGTTCTGTGCGACCAACCCGTAGAACCGGTTTCCTTCCTCGCCCTCTGGACCGATAATAAAGGGGTTGGTGCCCACGACGCGGATTGACTCGCCGGCGGCGTCGGGGTCGCCGGCGCTGGTCTGGATGGATTCCCCGAGCATAAACGCAACCGCGGCCTGCCTGTCGGTCAGGCGCGCAACCGGCGGCATCAGCGGGTTTCGCGTGATGAAAAACACCTGGTCGACCTCGTCGAGGTCGATGTCGTCGGCAGCAGAGTCGAGATGCTCCCGGCGGATGACCGCCCGGCCGTTTGTTGTCAGTTCGGTGTCGTCGAAATCGACCGTGCAGTCCTCCTCGACACAGACGTTCTCGAAAACGGCGCTCTCGTGGGTCGCCGCGCGGTACAGCGAGGGCTGTTCCTCCTCGCCGAGACTGTCGGTCTTTATGTACAGCCCCCGTCCCTCGCTGCCGGTCACCTGTCCGTCCGGCAAGAGTGCACAGACGTCGTCTTGGAGCATCTCCGCGCCCTCGGGGTCCTCGAGCCAGCAGCCGTGGCCGGTCAGCGTCGACTTACCGGTGGCGCTCAGTCCGAGAAAGGCCTGCCCGACTGTCTGGAGTTCGTTCTCACCCTCGACGGTGACACGCTTGGTGCCGGCGTGGAGGCCGAGTCCACCCTGTTCTTTCGCGCGGTACATGTACAGGCGCAGAAACGACTTCTTTGCCTCGCCCGTGTAGTCACTGCCGAGGACGAACGTCAGACCAGTCTCCGGGAGCACGCGGATGCGGCGCCGTCTGTCCTCGCGTTCGTCCCACTCGGGTAACTGGAGCGTCTGGAAGTCCGGTTCGCCCTCCGCCGGTTCGAGGAGTTTGCCCCACGCGAGCGCGATGCGGGCGTACTCGCGGGGGACGAACAGCCGGCAGGTGTAACTCGTCTTGGGGTGTCGTCCCACCTGTCTGTCGAGACAGACCAGTTCGCGGTCCTGTGCCGCCGCGAGCGCCTCCTCGATTGCCGTCCAGTCGCTCTCGGTGAACTCGTCGTCGACGAGATTCCTCGTCCGGTCGGCACTCCGGGATTTCTGCTCGCTGACGTACCCCGGACTGCCGTACTCGGTCGTCAACTCGTCGTGACGGGCGAACTCACGCAACTGGTCGAAGGTCGGGTTGTGCGCGACGTTGTCTGCCGCGGCGGGGTCGAGGAATGCGTCACCGAGGCGGGACCGTTCCACCCTCTGACTCATGTATCACATATGTTGCAGTCGGCACTCATAAACCATTGGAAATCGCCACACTCTGTTAACTATCCGCGCGTGCGCTCCGGTAACACGCCCCCGGTGGTTTGCCCTCGGTCCGCTCGCTTTACTGCGATTCCGGCTCGCGGTCTGGCGGGTTGGCTCCGTCTGTTATCCGGTGGCACAGTCGGGTACTGCAGTTGGTACGTGTTACCAGACGTGTTCGAGGGCACCCGTGTCGCGTGCCCCGTCGAGCAGCGCGAACTGCTCGCCGCGGCGGCGCTCCAGCCAGCACAGGAGACGCCTGGCCCACTGGAGTTTCCGGCGTTTCTCGGCGCCCACGGAGTCGTCGTCGAACGCCCATCCCGGAAAGACCAGTCGGTCGGCGCCGAGCGCGTCGGCGAGAAACGCCGCGCGGTCGCCGTCGGTGAATCCGCCGGGGTTGCGAACGCGGCCGCTCGGTCGGGCCTGTGTCGTCGGGACGACGGCCCGGGTGTCGAGTGCCGGCACCCACTCCCCGAGCGCGGCGGTGTTGTCGCCGTGGGCGTGGACTGCCACTGGCGTTCCCTCGGCGGTCAGCGCGCGCGCCGTCTCCGGGTGGCCGTCGAGGTCGGTCACCATGCAGTCGACCGCGATACCCCGCTCGCGGAGGCGGCGGGCGGCCGAGGAGGCGGCGAAGACGGCGTCTGCCTCGCGCGCGAGCGCCAGTTCTGCCTCCAGTCGTGGTGCGGCGCCGGCCACCGCGACGGTGGCGTTCTCGACGTCGATTGCGGCCGGGTCGAGAGTCGCGTCGCCAGCGAGCAGCTCCGCCAGCGAGTCACGCGCGCGCTCGTCCCCCGACCGGTCGTAGCCACAGTCCACGAGAATCGTCTCGTAGACCGGTTCCCACACCTCGAACTCCATACTGTCGGTTGGGCCAGCCCACAGTTATGTCGTTCGCGTCGCTTTTATTCCCGCCGTGGCTACCTCCGGTGATGGGCGAGCACGCCGAGGCACCGACAGACGACAAAGGCGAGACCAGCGCGACAGCGCCACGGATTTCGGTGGCAGTCGTCGACAGCGAGACGGCGGGCAACGTCGGCACCGTCGCCCGGGCGATGAAGAACTTCGGACTCTCGGAGTTGCTGCTGGTCGACCCGCCGGACATCGACCCCGGGGGCGAGGCGTACGGCTTCGCCGGCCGCGCACGCGAGGACGTCCTCCCGAACGCGACCGAAATCACGTTCGACACGCTCGTCGAGACCCACTACACGGTGGGTTGTACCGCGACCACGAACGAGGATTCGACGAGTCACGTGCGGTATCCGGCGCTCACTGCCTCGGAACTCTCAGACCACCTGCGCGGACTCGATGCGGAGGTAGCGGTCGTCTTCGGCCGCGAGCGCATCGGCCTGACAAACAACGAACTCGCTCGACTCGACGCGGTCTGTTCTGTCCCCGCGAGCGACACGTACCCGTCACTCAATCTCGGACAGGCCGCGACAGTGCTCTGTTACGAACTCCGCGAACTCACCGTTACCGAGACACAGCACCCCGAGAACCTCCACGAGCGCGCCAGCGAGGCCGAAATCGAGCGTCTCTACGAGCAGTTCGACGACTACGTCGCGGCAATCGGTCACCCGGAACCGAAGCGGGCGAAGACCGGACGACTGCTGAGACGCCTGCTCGGACGAGCACATCCGACACCCCGCGAGGCGCGCACGCTGCAGGGACTGTTCCGCCGGGGCGTCCAGCACGCCGAGGCGAGCACGTTGGGCGACGGAGACGGCGACGATAGCGACGACACGGTGTAGCCGGTCGGATACCTGGCGGTCACTCACCGTCCCCGGTGGCGGTGTGAGGTGGCGGGAGTCGAGACTCCGATGCGCGGACTCTCTGGCGGGTCTAACGAGGGTTCTTGTCGTCTCCGGATAGCCACGCGTCCTCGATGCGCAACTGGCCGCGCGTGCCGTCCCACTCGGTGGTGTACTCGAGTTCGACTGACCGACTCATGTGTGGACCGTCGACGACGAGCGTCTCGAACTCGCCGCCCTCGCCAAGCGGGTGGACGCCGTGGCTCTCCTGCAGTGCTTCGAGGTCTACGAGCACCCCGCGGTCGAGTCGGCGGCCGAGCCAGGACTCGTCGAGTCCGCCGGCAGCGACGCGGATGATCCGGATGTCGAAACCTGCGTCGAGCATCTCCTCGCCGAGAGTCACCGGGTCGCGCTGCCAGAGTGGCGCGAACACGTCGATTCCCAGGCGGTCACACATCGCGCTGACCCGGGAGTGCTGGTACTCGCTCGCGACTGCGCCGACGGTCACGCCAGCGACACCTCCGTCGAGTTCGCCGTCGAGATCGGCGAGTGCGGCCTCAAGCGGTTCGAGTTCCGCGTCACCGCGTGCGCTCGCGTCGTGGTCGTCAGAGTCGCTGGCAAACTCGCCGGGTCGAACGTCGACCAGCGGAATGTCGATGCTCCGGGCGGCCAGTTCGGCCAGTTCCGTCGCGGGCACGTGGTACATGTAGGAGTCGCCCTCCGGATGGACAGTCAGCAGACGCTCGACCGACAGTCCGCGCTCGAGCGCCCGGTACAGCGCCCACGAGGAGTCCTTGCCGCCAGAGAAGAGACTGATCCACGCGCCGTCCATGTACGCGGTTGGTCTGCGAGCGTCATAGCTGTGCCGTTTCTCGCCGTCCGATAGTCGTCACCGGAGCGACACGTGTGTTTTCCCCGGCGCGACCGTAGGGACTGCTATGGCTGATACGCCGGACGAGTCGACAGACGAGGGAAGCAAAGAGCGCGCGACCGACGGAACGCCCGTGCCTGACGGACAGGGAGAGGAACTGCGCGTCTACGACCCCTCGGCCGACCACGCGTTTCCCGACGAGCGGGTCAACGAGATACTCGCGGCGATTCTCGACGACGAGGAGGTCACGGCGTATCTCGACGCACAGAACATCAATCCGGTCGACCGGATGAACTACAACGACCACGGGACCAAACACGTCGAAATCGTCCGGCACCGGGCGCTCTCGCTGTACGAGTTGCTCAAACGCGGCGGCGTCGACTGTAACGGCGCACGCCAGCAGGGCCTCGACGAGGCTGACGAACCGGTCATCATCGCGCTCGCGGCGGTGTTGCACGACATCGGTCACGTCGTCCACCGTGACTCCCACCCCTACTACTCGATTCCACTCGCGGCCGACCTCCTCGACCGGTTCCTTCCGGAGTTCTACGACACACCCGAAAAAGTCCGGCTGAAAGGCGAGATTCTCCACGCGATTCTCTGTCACCACACCCCAGAGACACCCCTGACCGTCGAGGCCGGCATCCTCCGTGTCGCGGACGGCCTCGATATGGAACGCGGGCGGTCGCGGTCCCCCTACGAGCGAGGCGGCCGCGGAATCAACACCGTCTCAAGCCAGGCAATCGAGCGCGTCAGACTCCGCGAGGGCGACGACGTGCCGGTGCTGGTCGAGATCGAGATGACAAACGCTGCTGGCGTCTACCAGATCGACGACCTGCTGGGCGCGAAGGTCGAGGATTCGGGACTCGAACCACATCTCGAAATTGTCGGCGTCAATGTCCGCGAGGAGGAGGACCAGATTGTCGAACGAATCGAACTCTAGCCGTGCTGTTCGACCGCTCGCGCGGCGCGCAGTCCACTCTCCATGGCACCCTGAATCGAGGACCACTCGGTGTAGTCGCCGGCGAGATACACCGCACCCTCCGGGTCGTCGACAGCGGGAAGTTCCCCGGTGAATCCCGGCGGTTGCTCGAACTGCGCGAACGGAATGCGGTCTGTCCGCAGGAGTTCGAGTTCGGTGAAACTGTTCGCGGGAAACCACGCCGACAGCGCTTCGCGCACCTCTGTGGCGAGTTCGTCGTCACTCGCGTCCTGGTCACCGAGGAAGGTCGCACTCAGCAACTGTGTCCCGTCGGGCGCGTACTCCGGGGCGGCGTCCGAGAGCGGCGCGACCTGGTTCGGGCGGGCGTCGGCCGTGTTCAGCAGGAGCCGGTTCTCGGTATCGAGAGCCTGCCGGTCGGGGAGGGCGAACTGCTGGGTCACACAGCCCCGCCCGTCGGTCGGAATCGTCTCGACACCGGTCAACTCCCGTGCGGTCGGTGGGTCTGTTGCCACGACTGCCGCGTCTGCCTCGACAGTCTCGCCCCCGGTGGTGACACTGACACCCTCTCCGGTGGGTGTGACGGTCCCGACTGCACGCTCTGTCTGGATAGTCACGCCCGCCTCGCGTGCGCGACCGGCCAGTTGGTCGGGAATCGCACCCATCCCGTCGGCGGGAACCGCGGCGGCGTCGGCTATCAGCATCTTGAACGTGTACTCGAAGACGAGCCGCGAGGCCGACAGTGACCTGTCGAGGGTGATACCACCGTAAAACGGGGCCGCGAACCGCTCGCGAAACGACTCTGAGAACCCCTTTCTTTCGAGGAACGCCTCGACGGTCGCCGTGTCGGCGTCGAGAATCTCGGCAATCGGCTTGCGCCCGAGTTCGAGTCGGAGCGCGAGCACACGCAGCTTGTCACCGAACGTGACATCACGGTTGAGCAGTGTTTCGACAACCGCGCGTGGGTCGTCGAGCGGGTCGGCCAGCACGGCCCGCTCGCCCGGTCGGACGAGTGTCGCACCCGACCGGAACCGGCGCAGGTCGAGCGCGTCGAGGTCGAGTTCGCGCTCGACTGCGGGGTAACGGGGGAACAACACCTGAAAGCCGTGGTCGAACACGAACCCGTTCTCGTGGTCGCTTTTCACCCGCCCGCCGACCCGACTGTCGCGCTCGAACACCCGTACGTCGTTTCCGGCGTCCGCGAGTCGACGTGCCGCGACCAGTCCGGCCAGCCCGCTACCGACGACGACGACATCCATACCGGTAACTCGACCGCCAGCAGTAAAATGCCTCCGAGCCACGCCGGAGGCCGCCGTCGGCTACGGCAGGAGACGGCACCTGCCGTCGTCGTCGTCGTCGACTGGTCCGGCGTCGGGTGGTTCCGGCGCACACTCCGGGTTCTCGTCGTCGCGGTCTCCGACGCCGATTCCACCCGGCGGGACGACGACCACCAACAGCGACCGACCGTCGAACTCGATCGGTTCGACGTCACCGACTGTCCGTTCTGTGCCGGCAATCTCGAGTGTCACCGTCTCGTCCTCTCGGACGTAGGTCGTGGCGCTGGTCTGTCCCGGCGTCCCCACGTTCGCGGTCACCTCGAAGCGGGCGTACTCGCCGTCTGCGCGAACGTCCCACGCGTTGACCGTCGCGTACCAGTAACCCGGCACCGGCAACAGGGGCAGACCCGCTGGAATCCGGACCGGTGATTTGACTCTCCCGACCCAGTCGCTGTACTGTGAGATGTTGAAACTCCGTTTGTCGAGAGCCGAGCGGAGTCGGTCCGCGACGATATCGCGCGAGACGTTCTCCAGAGCCCGCCGCGTCGCGTTGTCGAGGGCTTTCACACCGCTGGTGCTGTCGATTGTGACGTTCTGTTCTGCGGTCGCGTTGACGATTGCCGGCCGAGTAATCGACCCCAGCAGCGCCGACCACCCGTTGGCGGTCATGTTTTCGGCGTACGCCGGGCGGTGGTTCGTCCCCGACAGCCCCTCGGTGATGTTCTCGACGAGCGGTTCTGTCGCGTTACCGCCACCGAGTGCCACTGCCGCCTCGGCGGTGGTGTTGTATCCCTCCAGTGTCTCCCGTGTCTCCCCAGTTATGACCGTCTCCGTGTCGGCCGTCGAGTTGTCGGTACCGTGCAGTTCGTCTGTAATCGCACGCGCCAGTTCGACCCCGAACTCCTCGAGTGCGTCGTCGACTGCCGACCGGAGGTCTCTGGTGAGTCTGGTCAGACGCTGGTCGTCGGCGTACTCGTCGTCGGCAGCGGCGTCGGCCGCCAGTCCGCCGGCCTGCAGCGCCTCGCCGGCGGCTCTGAACGTGAGTTCGGCGTCGGAGTCGCTGTTGCCGAAGATACTCATGATTTTGTTTATCAGTCCACTTATGATAGTATCGTACGGCAGTTTCAGGTAGTTCCGGTTTTTCGTCGCGAGCGGGACGAACGTCGTGTCCTCCTCGACCTGTGGAACGTCATCGGAGGTGACAGTTTTTTTCGCGAGATAGGTCGGCGACCCGCTCACCTCGTAGGTGACGTTCGGGGTCAGTTCGGGCGACTCTATGGGCACCGGGTCGGGTTCCGCTGCGGTTAGCCCCTGCTGGAGAAAGGACACCGCGTCGCCGAGACTGCTGTCGACGCCCGCCAACTTGTCGTCGAGTTTCCCCATCGTCTCGGCGTGTGCCTCCTCGACGCGCCGGAGGTCGTCGAGCAACTGCTCGAAGTAGGCGTATCTGGCCTCGTACACCGCGAGTTGACCGATATTCTCGTACGGAACGTCGCGGTCGAGCGTCGACAGGCGCTCTCTGTTCACCTCCTCGATGAGTTCGCCGACGGGTCCGGTCTCGTCACCCTCGTGAATCAGGTCGCGGCGCTCGAAGGTGTGTGTGACGTCGTGCATCTCTCGCTGCAGTGACGCGATATCGGCGACGAGTGCACGTTCGAGCGAACCGCCAAGCGACGAGTTGTATCCGATGTCGACGGTTTTGCTCGCCGGAAGCGCGAGGTCGTTCTCGTCGGTGACACTGGACCACTGCGATTCGAGCCAGTTCGTGAAGTTCGCGCGTCCCACGCCGCCAATCACCGCCGCGGTGACGTTCTCGGCGTCGATATACTGTTCGAACCCACCCTCCGGTGCCGGGACGTCCGTACTCTCGTTCGCGTTTCGACGCACGTCAACGTTGTTTACGCCGCGGATATCTGTCTCCGGACCCACCGTCTCGCTCCCGACCCGGAGCGTGCCGGATATCTCGATTGTCTCGGTGTCCTCGGTCTCCTCGTACTCCCAGTCGTCGTCGTAACCCTCCCGCCAGCGCCACTCGCGGGTCTCCGTGACCGTAATCGACGCCCTGAATCCGCGGAACTCGTAGTACTCGTCGTCTGCTGGCAGTCCCACCACGCGGCCCACGTCGTGGACGGTCACACCGTCGTTCGAGCGCTCCCGGTCGGACAGGACCGCTCTCAGTCTCGGCCGTCTGTGGTCGAATTCGACCGACTCCGCCTCGATATCCGCCTCGATGTCGCTCTCGACAGTGAACACGCGGTCGATGACACTCGACAGCGAGTGGCGGCCGGAGCCGTCGACCACAGTCTGGAGTGGCAGGTAGGCAGTCTGGTTGACTCCGATGGTGTGTTTGGCGTCCATCCCCGGAGCACTCCCGAGCAGGTCGAGGACGCCGGGAGACTCCGGCAGGTCACCCGTGTGCTCGCCGCCGAGAATCCACTTACTCGCCCTGCAGATGTCGTCGGCGACGGTCAGACTACCCGTTCGGTGCCCGTTGTACAGCCCCTCGGCGTCTTTCAGCGCCATACACAGCCAACCCCGCCGGACGGCGTCGCGGAGGTCGGGGTCGGCCTCGCCGAACACGGCTCTCTGTGTGTGGTAGAGCGCGCTGTTTGCCGCCGGTTCGATGTGGCGACTCGCGATAACTTCGGTGACCGGTTGACCGAGATACTGCGCGTACCCCCGCGCCCAGCCGAGTGCGTATATCCGTGCGTTGAACCGCTGCGAGAACCCCGATTCGAGCACACTCGCGTTGAGACGGCTCTGGAAGCGCTCGGTCCGCTCGTGGAGTTGCATCACTGGTGTCGGCACGGACACCTCGATGCTCTCTGTCTCCGAGACGAACTGGTTGCCGTTTCGCTCGCCAGTGGTCTCGATACCGTCTACTCTGACGGTGAGCATCCCCTTCTCGCGCTCACCAGCAGAGATGGTGACACGGTCGATTGCCTCCTCGAAACTCTCACTGTCTGTGACCGTCGGGAGCGACACCGTGGTGTTCGTGTCCCCGACCTGCTGGCCGGCGTTTTGCAGTCGCTTCGCCGTCTCAAGGTAGATAACTGCCTTCAGGTACGACCTGAACGGGCGGTCGTCGTCGAGTGCCACACCGTAGGCCGTCTCTGCGGGGTCTGTCACCGGTTGTTCGGCGGCGCGTTCGACTGCCCGCGTGACGCTGTCACGGAGAGCGGTCTGGACGGCGGCATCGGTCCGGTCCATCGCGAGTGTCGCGTCGGTGTCGGTCTCGCTGGAGTCGTCGGTGTGTACGTAACCGACGAGCGCGAGCGCAGACACGAGCAACACCACCGCGACAACCGCAAAGGGGACCCGCGCTCGGTCGTCGAGGAGGAGTCCCGACCGTTGGGTTTCCTCGTCTCTCGGGGTCGTACTGTCTGTTCGCCGTGTGTGTCGTTCGCTATCTCCGGGTGTCATTGTTCCAGGTAGTAATCGAGACGGTGAGTTCACCGGTCGAGACGGCTGCTGCGGCGTCGCTGGCGGTGTCGAACGCAGCCGCGAGTTCGGTCTCTATCTGTGCGCCGAGTCGGTCGACGAGGTGGTCGTTTATCTCCGCCGCATCCGCCTCCTCCCTCTCGAGGTTGTCGTCGATGGCAGGGTGTTCGCGGTCGGCTCCGGAGACGAGGGCGACCGTCTGGAGATACCGGTAGACGGCGAAGTCACGCTCGGGACCGTCGCGCTCCAGCACGCGCTGGGTCTCTGGAAGCGGAAACCGCCCGTCGACGTACGCGCGTGCGACGATGTCTGCGACGACGCCGTAGTCGTCGTCGGCACCGACCGCAGCGAGTGCCTCCTCCCGGACACTCGCCAGCCCACTCGGGACAGTCATCCGGACGAGACTGGTGTCCGCCCAGTGTGGCGGTTGCTGACCGACGGAGACGGTCCCGCCGAGCGACGCGTCGTCGAACGGCTCCCAAATGGCAGTGACGTTGGTCTCGAAACTCGACGCCACGAGGGCTGTCTGCAGGCGCTCGTCGAGTCGTGACTCGTAGCCAAGCGGTACCAGTTGGTCCTGGTCGTCGCCCGCACCGACACCGACAGACAGCAACGCGGCCCGCGCGAGGTGGCCGAGCGCGGGTGCGTGAGTCGTCCGCACGAGTTCGTCGTCGTCGTACTCGCCGGGGTCGTCAACCCACTCCGAGTCGGCGGCGGCGAGTGCCGGTTCCAGCGAGTAGTTCACCGCGAACGTCGAAGAGCCGAGCGTCTCTGCCGTCTGCGGGGCCGTTGCCGGTTCGTGTGTCGAACCACCGCCGTCGAGCGCACCCACGACCAGCGCTATCGAGACGACGACGACCAGCAGCGCTATCGAGACGTCCACGACGGTACTGACCGCGCGCGTGCCGGGGCGTCGGTCACACATCCCAGACCACCACCGTGAGCGTCCCCGGGCGGACGTCACCGTCGGCGACGCGCACAGGAACCGGGCGACTGCTCGACGGCGCCGTCTCGGGCGGGTCGAGCGTGGCCCGCGAACCGCTCGCGTCGAAGGTGACGCTGTCGACGGCGTCGAGTCTGCCGTCCGCGCCGACGGTCGTGACCGTCACCGCGACACGGTGGCCCCTGGGGAGTGTCTCGGTTTCGATGCGGTTGGCAACCCCACCGGCGTCGACGACCCCGTCCTCGCTCGCGTCGGCCCAGACGCTGTCGAGCGTGGCACGGTCGACACGCTGGTCGCCGCCGAGCTCCGGAACCAACGAGGAGGCGAACCCGGCGTAGACCGAGACGGCGACACAGACTGCTGCCACAGAGACGAGTGCAGCGAGTGGCTCTGTCTGTCCGCGTCCTGACTCGGTCGGGAGCATCGGGTCGTGCGTGACTGGTCGGACGCTGGTATTTCAATGCTCGCACGACGGCCCACCGGTCCGGGGTGTACCGACACTACCGGGCGACGGCCGAGCAGTCCTCACCACCGGAGACAGGTCCCACTCCTCTTTGGTGGCTGTCACGGACGGACTCGGGGTGTCGGCTCCTACCCGGCGTCGTCTCCGGCGGCCTGCCGGCAGAGGGGCGCCCACTGTCCCTCGTCTTCGAGAAAGGTCTGCAGTTCGACGACGTACTCGTCGGCGAGTGTCGTCGCCGCGTCGAGACGGTCCTGGTCGACCTCGTCGGAGTCACCGCCCGACAGTAACTGCTTGAGACGCGACAGCAGCCCGCCAGAACGCCCGCCCGAGGGACCGCCCGGCGGACCGCCCATCCCCTGTGGGATATCCTCTACCTCGGGGAGAATCTGTTCGACCCTGTCGGTGTTCGCGACCAACTCCGCCTCGCTCGGCGTCTCCGGGTCCCTGATTTCGAACTCCACGGCCGACATAATCAGACCCCACTGCTGGTTGGTGAACTCGGAGTCGACGATTCGGTCCTGAAATCGCTGGTCGACCTGCATCCGTGCGCCGGCAATCTGCTCTACCCACTCGCCGCTCATAGCCACAGCTAATCGTTGTGGGTGTATCAGCGTTCGGACCGCGGGTCGGTGCCGGCAGAGACCGGCTGTCGGTTCGACCAGCAGTATATGTGGCTCGACCACAGACTGTCTGTATGGAGATTCGCGGGGAGCGCGAGTGTTCGGACTGCGAGACGCGCTGGTCGTACTACGAAACCGGCGAAATCGAGTGTCCCGACTGCGGGAGTCTCCGGAGTGTCGGCGTCGACGACCCGGCAGAACACACGGCGGGGACCGCAGAACTGAGACTGTCGCCGGTCCGCGGGATGGTCGACGACGACCCGCTCAGGGAGGTCGCCGACAGCGCCACAGAGGAGTGTCGCTCGTATCTCCGGACCGTCGGGTTCGTTCACGCCGGCGACCTCCAGCCACTCGACAGCACGTACCTGATAGCAACAGAACTGCGGCGTATCGCCGCGACGCTGAGCCGACTGATGGACGTCGAGACGAGAGAGGAACTGTACTTTCTCTCGCTGTTGAACGGGGCCGAGAGCGGCGACAGACCCGACCCCGACGAGGTACCCGAGACGCTCTACCCACAGCGGGGACTGGCGGTGGCGGCAGCCGTCGAGAGCTACCTCGGCGACCTGCGCCGCGTCCTCGACGACGACCGCGAACCCGGGGTCGTGCGCGTGCTCTCGCAAACAACTGCACAGCGCAAGCGTATCGACGCACTCGACGGCGCCGTCGACCCGGCAGAGGCAGAACGACTCGTGCGCGCGGTCCGTGACCTGAGTGCGTTCGTGCGCGCGGGCGACGAGGCAGCACTCGCGCGCGCAGACCAGCGATTCGACGCCGAATCGACCTGAGAGCGGCCGGCCGTGACACTACAACAAAGCGACGGCCAGCATCGCGACGAGCATCACGAGCGTAAACAGTGTCCGGATGACGCGTGCAGCAACCGACCGGACGAGCACCGCCACGACGGCGGCGACACCGGACCGCGCGTCACCCTGCCGGAGAAACTCGACGAGGAACGTCGCCACCACCGTCCCGAGCACCAACCCGAGTGGACCGAACACGGGGTACAGTACCGAACCGACCACGCCGGCGATAGTCGCAGTGAACTCGGACACCTCACCGACACGGGACGCGATGGCGTCGCCGACGACGTCGCCAAACAGCGCGAGCAGGCCGATGACCGTGAGCGCGCCCAGCAACAACAGCGACGGCGTCGGCAGTCCGCCGGCGGCCCAGTAGGTGTAGACGCCAGCGAGCGAGAGCACCGGCCCGGGAATCCGGTCGGTGACACTGCCGACGACGCCGGCGACGAGTAACGCGAACGCGAGTATCGCGAGCGGACTCACCATGGTCGCCCCCCTGCTTCGCTCGACACCGGACGACACCGGCCGCTCTCGACAGTCTGGCCAAACACCGGTGGCCACAGGCCAGTTGTTGAGTGCATACCCACCAGTAGTAACGGAACCGTCTTGTCTGTTGTGGGTTCTGAAACGGTCACCGCCAGTCGTAGACGGTGATAGCACGGTTCGCACGCGCCGACCGGCCGTAGGGGTTGTAGCGGTCGGTCCGGTCGCGTCGCCGCGCGAGCAGGCCAGCACCGACCCCGCCAAACAGACTCCGGACCACCGCGCGACCGTCGCCAAACCACGTCGATAGCCGTCGGTCACCCCGGAGCACGTCGCGGAACTGTTCGACCGCGTCGGCCCCGGCACGCCGGAACAGTCGCCAGAGAACGGACGGGCGGACGCCGTAGTTTTTCACCAGCGAGTACGCCAGCGAGCGGGACCGTTGCCCCCACTCGACGGTGCGCTCGCCGCCGTCTGCGCCCACCGCCCGCGTCGCACGCATCCGCTCGTTCCAGCAAAGCGTGAACTCGTTGCCGGCGAGACGGTGCGCGAGGTCACGGCAACTGCCCACCTCGAGGTACTCGTCGAAGCCGTCGACCTCGTCGAGTACGTCCGTTCGGAACGCGGTGTTACCGGGGTTGAAGTACGGAACGTCACGGCCGCCAACCTGGTCGCGCTCCGGCGTCTCCCGGCCCTGGTCGGCGTGCAACCCCGGACGGGTCGGGCCGGTGACCGCGTCGGCGTCGGCGAGCGAGTCGACGGTCGCATCGCGCCACCCCGGTGCGATTACGTTCCGGTGACCCACAAAGGCGATAGCGTCACCCCGCGCCCGGTCGATACCGGCGTTACGGGCGACGGTGACCTCCCTGTCGGCCAGTTCGACCAACACCGCGATATCGTCGCGTTCCCGAACCATCCCGGTTGTTCCGTCCGCCGAGGGACCGTTGACCACGACCACCTCCGTCTCTGGTGCGTGCTCGGCGAGCGCGTCGAGACAGGCCGCCAACCTGTCACGAGCGTTTAGTGTCGGCACGACGACAGAGAGGTTCACGGCCCAAGGTAACGGTTCGTGATAGATAAACGTGCGTGCCGTGGCAGTTGTCTCGTCTTGTGGCCGTGACCGGGGAGACCGGCAGTCTCACGGTGGTCGTGGTACCGCCCGGCGACAGCGTGCGGTCGACTCGCGGGTCGGGCGACGACTCAGTCTCGCACACGGATGATACCGGCCTGGAAGACCCGTTGATTCGGGATGATGTACTCCTCGCCGTCGCTCTCGACGTGGGTGACGAACACGTCGACCTCTTGAACGATACCGCGCTTGTCGTCGATTCGGACCTCGTCGCCGATGCTGTAGGGTTCGGTGAGCAACAGGTAGACGCCAGCCGCACCCGAGGAGAGCAGGTTCTTGAACGCGATACCGCCGAGAAAGACGAGTCCAAACGAGTACGCCGCCAGCAACACCAGTAGCGCCGTGGTGGCGATTCCCACCTGCGCGAGCGCGATGAGCGAGGCGATGTAGAAGATGCTGTACTTGACCAGTTCGGGGAGGAGCGAGGCCTCGGGGAGTTTCACCGAGCGCAGTTGTTCCTGTGTGAGGAGTTTGGCCCTGTCGCCGGCGATGAGTCCGATGATGACCACGAAAGCAGAGATAAACAACTGTGGGAGCAACGCGGCCAGGCGCTCCCAGAACCGGTCGACGGTGAACAGTTCGATGAGATTCGAGGCAGTGAGCAGCGCGACCACGTAGACGGACCCCGCGAGCAACAGTGCGACGATACCAGTTGCAGACGTGCCAAGTTGCTGTGCCGTCCGGTCGAGTGTCGTGCCCTCGACAGTGTCTCTGATACCCAACCGGTCGAACAGCGCGTACGTCCACCGCCAGACGGCGTACGAGACAAACAGTCCACCGACCAGAACCGCAACCGCGAGGGTGAAAGCGGTGTCCGCGGACAGCGAGTCCGCAACCGAGTCGATCCAGTTAACCATTCAGTACTCCTCCGGGTCGAGTTCGAGTACGAGTTCACCCGCTTTGAACGCACGGACGAGTCCGTCGCTCTCCGAGAGAACAATCGCCAGCGCGCTCGTATCTCTGGTGATGGCGCCAGCGGCCATGTGTCGCGCACCCAGTCCCTTTGGGATGTCGACCCCCTCGGCGGCGGGTTCGAGATACCGGTAGGCGGAGACGATTTTGCCGGCGTCTGAGATGACGAACGCGCCGTCCAGCCGCGAGAACTCCTTCAACATGACGTTGACGATTGGGTCACCGACGTGGACGTGGGACTTCTCGAAGGGGTTGTACGACAGCGGACGGGACTTGTTCATCACCTTTCCCGCGTCGCCGACGACAAAGAGCGCACCGACGGGCTTTCCCTTCTGACCCTTTTTTCCGAGCTCGACTGCCACCTCGAAGACGTCACGAACGACGTCCGCACCCGCACGCGAGTTGACAAAGAGGTCGTAGACGCCGGTGGGGGTGAACTCGTCGGCACGCACCCGGACAGCGGTGTCGGTATCGGTTCCGTCGAACGACCGCGTGAGACAGACAACCTCGTCGCCCTCGGTGACCAGGCCCTCGTCGAGCGCTCCCTCGAGTCCGAATCTGATTCGGCCGACAGTGTCGGTGAAATCCAGCGGCAACGCGACGAACTCGTCGGCTCCGACGGCGTTCTCCTCGGCGACGACGATGGTGTCGACCCCGTCGTCCGCGAACTGTGCGAACGTCGAACTGTCCTGCGTGAACAAAAGCACCGCGTCGATATCTGTCACAATCCGCTCGACTAACTCATCGATGCCGCTCATTATCATATCAATTCAGCCGACAGGAAAAAGCCTTGTGTCGCGTCAGCCATCCGTCCGCCAGAGGTCTGCGCCACGCCGTCTGCCGGTTGTCCGTCGTCTCTCGACCCAGTCTACCAGTTGCTCGTGTTGCTCCGTGCATGCATACTGCGAGTGGTAGGTACACACGTGTGTAGTGTCGAACGGCGGGCGCTGGTCTGCCGGCGGGTCTCTCACGGGCGTCACCGGACCCGCCGCGTACAGTGACCCACGTGCGGTAGGGAGTGCTGTGTACACCTCCGGGGTAGTAACCCCAGATATTATAAGCACTCTTCTGACTCGTGCACAGAGTGCCAGACGAGATGAGCAACCACACCCCGTCTCCGGAAGCGCCGGTCGAACCACAAAGAGAGGAGTCAGGCGAGGCCGTCGACGCGTCAGAGACGGGCGACACGGGGCGGCGATACGAGTGTCTGGACTGTGGGAATCGGTCCGGAACGTTCATCGAGTGCTGTTCGAACTGTGGCGGGACGGCCTTCGAAGCCACCACGCCACCGGCAGACTCCGGGTCAGGTGGTGGAACCGCTCTCGGCGTTCTCGCCGCGCTGACCGCGCCGTTTAATCCGTGCGTGCCACGCTGACCGCGCCCGTCCTGTCTCCGTCGGCACCCCGGCCGGCGAGGCGGTCCGGTTCACGCCCGGGTGCCGTGCTCGCGCACCCCGGACCGTCACGACAGGTTGCCCTCGCGGATGCGCCGTTCGGCCGCCGTGAGCGCCGCCTCGGGGTCGAACTCCTCGACAATCGTCCGGAGTTCCGACTCGGGCGCGTCGCGCAGCGTCTCGGCGTAGTCGAGCATGTTCGGCACCACCCGGAGGAGGTTGTCGACGATGGGGATTGCGGCGGTCTGTGCGGACCGGGAGAGTGGGTTCAGGTCGACGACAAGTTCGGTTTTCCCCATCGCACCGAGTGCCGCTGCGCGGTCGCCGTCCTCCAGCGGGACGAACACGACGTCTGCCGCGTGGATACCGTCTGCGTCTACCTTCGCGCGTTCGTGGTCCAGCCCCGGGATTCGCGCGTCGGCCGCCAGCCCTCTCACCTCGGTCGCGCCGTGCTCCCGGAGGTGGTCGACAATCGCTTCCATCCGCGCTCTGGTCCGGTTGAAGATGTTCACCTCGATATCGGCCCCGGTGGCGTCTGCGAGGGCGACGAACTCTCCGGGGACGAGTGCCGCGACGTTCCCGTTGACCGACAGCACTGGTCGGTCCGCGAGCAACAACTGTGCCGTGGCGGCGCGCTCGGCGCGCTCGGCAGTCGGGATACTCTCCTCGCCGAGCAGGTAGTCGAGAGCCTCCCCCCGGCCCTGCGCAATCAACCCCTGTCGGCTCGTGATACCGGCGTCGATACCCTCCTCGATGCGGTGACGCGCCAGCAACGACTCGTAGCGTGGGTGACTCTCCGGAACGTCGACCTCGCTCATACCGACAGGTCGTCGGTCCAGCGACGAAAGCGCGTCGCTGTCGGCACGCGCACAGAGTCTGGCCGACTCAGTAGCCGGCCGTGTTCTCCGGGTTCGACAGACACCTGCCGGTCGTCTGCGGTCCGGGGGAGGCAGTTTTTTTCCGCTCGCGGCAGAACAACCGGTATGACACTCGACCCGGTTCACGTCGACGGTATCGCGGAACTGGCCGGTCGCGTCACCGGGGCGGTCGAGGAGCGCGACCACGCCGACGTGGCCGAGCGGGCGTTCACGGAGTTTCTCGACCCGCTGTACGACGCCGACGGCACGGTCGTTCTCGAACCACTCGGCGAACACGCCCGTCGGGCGGTTCCGGTGGCGGATATCGCGCTCGTGGAGCCCCCGTTTCCGACCCACCACGGACTCGACGCGGGGACGATCAACCCGACGACGTTCAACAACGGGTTGGTACTCGACGTCTCGCAGGCCGCGATGGCGTCGGTCCCCTCGGACGTCGACCTCCACCGGAGGCGGACAATCGTGATGACCGTCCACACGAACGACGAAACCGTCGAGTTGGGTGGGGACTGGCTCGCCGACGACGACGGGTACACGCGCCAGCGAATCCTGCACGCCCCGCGGGTCGACCGGTACGAACAGACCGTCGTCCACGCCCTGGCGCTGTACCGCGCCGAGAGCGAACACGCACTCGAACGGGCGGATGTCGTCGACGACCTGCTCGTGCTCGACGGCCCGGTCTACCCGACGGGACTGCTCCGGTGGGTCGAGCGCGACCCCGAACTGAAGCGACTCGTCATCGAGGACACCGAGTTCACCGGCGTCGTCGAGAACTACCTCGAACTGGTCGAGACGTTCGTCGAGCGCGGGGTGCCGCTGGTGGGCTTTGTCAAAAACAGCGCCTCGAAGGCAGTGAGCCGAGAACTGCGCCGCGTGGTCGGTGCGCCGTGGGTCGACGACGAGGCCTTCTTCCGGCAGGTGCTGAGACGGACCGACCGGCACGGCGACCCGCGGACGGACAGACTCACCTTCACCGGTTGGTTCCGCTCGCGGGTCGGGACTGACGGCGTGCTAGCGGGGGCACAGCTGGATGTCGACCACGACCGCGCTCTCGCGGACAGTGAGTACGAGGTGACGTTTTTCGTCGTCTACGACCCGCGTGACGACCTGGTCTACCGGGTCGAGGCCCCCTACGCGTTCACCGCGGACCCGGAGCTGCGCGAGCGGTTGACGACACACCTGCTCTCGTCGGTCGCCGGCGAACGCGGTCCGCCGCTCGCGGTCGGAAAGGCAGACGAACTCGCGCGTATCGACCGGCAGGGCAAACAGACACTCAGACGGCGCATCGAGCGCGAGTTCGGCACCGACCAACAGCGCAGTTACGACGACCGGCGCTGGGGTCACGCCGAACGTGCCGGGACCGAATGAGATACTCCCGGGACACGACACGCCCCGTCACATCAGGTGTCGGCGCGCGGGAGTTCGACGGTGAAAATCGCGCCCTCGGGGTCGTTGTCCTCGACCCAGACGTCGCCGTTGTACTGGTCGACGAGCGTCTCGACCAGGTACAGTCCGATACCGGAGCCCTCGCTGTCGAGTCCTTTCTCCCCTTTGACGAAGATATCCTCTTTCTGGTCGTCGGGGATACCGGGGCCGTTGTCGGCAACCTGTACCAGGACACTCTCCTCCCGGTCGGTCACCGACACCAGCACCTCGGGAATCTCCTTGTCGTTGTGCTCGAGCGCGTTCTGGAGCAGATTCCGGAAGACGGAATCGAGCATGTCGTTTGCCAGTACCGTCGTGTCGGCCGGACAGTCACCGAGTGAAACCTCCACCTCGGAGTCGGCGGTGCTCAACTCCTCGACCTGTGTGCGGAGCGTGCTCGTGAGTCGAACGGGATACCGGTCGGCGTCGGCCTGTAACATCGCCTCGGACAGTTCACGGGCCGTCTTCGTGAGTTCGACCGCGCTCTGTGCGCTCTCGAAGGCCGCGTCCAGATACTCCGCCTGTTCGCCCTCGATGTGCATATCGAGCGTATCCAGATACGCCAACACGATCTGGAGGTCGTTGCGGATGTCGTGGCGCACCATCTGGTTGAGCGTCTCGAGACTGTCTCGCTGTTGTTTGAGTCGCTGTTCGTAGCGCTTTCGCTCGTTGATACTGATGTGGATGCCGACCGCGCGCTGTGGGTCGCCCTCGGCGCGTTCGACGACGCGACCGAGTGTCTGGACCCACTTCCAGTCGCCACTGGCAGTCTGGAGCCGGTACTCGAAGTCGTAGTACTCGGCCTGACCCTGGTTGTGCGCCTCGATACCCTCTTCGACGGCAGGCAGGTCCTCGGGGTGGATACGGTCCAGCCACGTGCTGATAGAGGAGTCGAGTTCGTCGGCCGGCACCTCGATTATCGCGGCGAACTGGTCGTTGAACGTCACCGTATCGTCGGTCACGTTCCAGTCCCAGACGCCGAGATTCGCCCCCTCGACCGCGAGGTCGAGTCGGTCCTTGACCGTCCGGAGTCGTTGCTCGCGCTCCTTGCGCTCGGTGATGTTCTCGACGGTCGTGAGAACACGCCTGGTGCCCTGGATTTCGCTGAGTCGGTGGGAGACGTCCGCCCAGACGGTCTCGCCGTCCTGCGACCGGTAGGGCCACTCGGTGTCGTGTTCGCCGTCGTCGACGGCCCTGTCGATTGCCTCGCGTGCCCGCTCGCCGGAGTACCCCTCGTGGTCGGCGGTGAGCGCCGCGAGGTCGAGCTCCGCGAGGTCGTCCTGGGTGTACCCCAACAGGTCACAGTACTCCCGGTTGGCCTCGACCAGTTCGTAGCTCTCGGTGTCGCGGACACAGACACCGACACCGATGTTCTCGAACAGTTCGCGGTAGCTCACCCGCTCACGGTACCGCGAGACGGCCTGCCGAATCCTGTTCAACAGGAGTTCGTAGTCGTCTGTGCCGGTGGATTTCTGCACGTAGGCGGTCGCGTTGTTCGAGATAGCCTCGCTCGCGACGTCCTCCGACCCCTTTCCTGTATAGAAAATAAACGGAAGTTCCGGAAACTCCGCGCGCACGGTCCGGAGAAACTCGAGTCCGTCCATCCCCCGCATCCGGTAGTCCGAGACCAGGCAGTCGACGTTCTCGGGTCCGATTCGGTCGAGTGCTGTCTCCGGGTCTGTCTCTGTCAGCACCACCAGACTGTCGCCGAGTTCGGCGAGATACTCGGCCGTGGTGGTGAGCACAGCCTCGTCGTCCTCGACGTACAGAGCCCGAATCTGCTCGTCCACTCTTCGAGTATCAACCCGGAGTGTAATTAGTTTTTACAACTCGACGCAATAGCACGAGACCAACACCACAGAGGGGTCGTGATGGGAAACCGCTTTGTCCGTCGAGAGGGTCGGCAGTTGTATGCAGGTCGTCATAGTCGGCGCGGGCGAGGTGGGAACCTCTGTCGCCGCCAACCTCGCGCCCGACCACGACGTCATCGTCGTCGAGCGAAACGAACAACGGGCCGAGCACCTCCAGTACGAACTCGACGTGCTGACACTGACCGGCGACGGCACGTCGCTGTCGACGCTGGAGACGGCCGACATCGCGGAGAGCGACCTGTTTCTGGCCTGTACCGACGACGACCGGGCGAATCTGGTCGCCTGCGGAGCCGTCAAGACGGCCGCCGACCCGTTCAGTATCGCCCGCGTGCGCAGTGTCGACTACCTGCGGACCTGGCAACACACCGGTGACGCGTTCGGCGTCGACTTCATGGTCTGTTCGGTGCTGTTGACCGCGGAGAACATCGTCAGAATCGTCGGACTCCCGTCGGCAATCGATATCGACATGTTCGCGGGCGGTCGGGTCAACGTCGCGGAGTTCGAAATCTCCGGGTCCAGTCCGGTCTCCGGCCAGACCGTCGCCGAGGCCGACCGGTTCGACTCGCTGACCTTCGCCGGTCTGTTCCGGGACGACGACCTCCTGTTGCCAGCGGGCGACACGCGCATCCGACCCGACGACCGGGCGGTGGTCATCGGCAGTCCAGAGAGCGTTCAGTCGTTCGCGCTGGATATCGGCACGGGCGACGCCCCGGAGCCCGCGGACGACATCACCGTCGTCGGTGGCAGCGAAATCGGCTACCACACCGCCAGACTGCTCGAGGAGCGGTCGCTGGCGGCCACGCTCGTAGTGGGGGAGGGTGCGCGGGCGCGAGAACTCGCCGAAAAACTGCCCGAGACGACCGTGATGAACCACGACCCCACAGACACCGACTTTCTCGAACGCGAGCGAATCGACGAGGCCGACATGCTCGTCGCGGCACGGGGAACGGACGAGCAGAATCTGCTCGTCGCGGTGCTGGCGAAACGGCTCGGCGTCGATCGGGTGCTGGCGGTCGTCGAGAACCCCGAGTACATCACCCTGTTCGAGGAGATCGGTATCGACGTCGCCATCAACCCACAGAGCGCGACCGCAGAGGATATCACCCGCTTCAGTTTCGACAACACCGCGAAGAATCTGGCTGTCCTCGGAGACGACCAGGCGAACGTACTCGAACTCGAACTCGGGCCCGAGAGCAGTCTCGTCGGCCGGTCGATACGGGAACTCGACACCGACATCTCCGGGACGTTCGTCATCGGCGCGGTGGTCCGGAGTCTGTCGCTGCTCACGCCCCGTGGCGACACCGAACTCCACCCGGGCGACCACATCGTGGTCTTTGCCGAACCCGGCGTGGCGACGAGAATCGCCTCGATGGCCTGAGCACGAACCGGAGGGTCCAGACAGGTTTATGTACCCGCCGGACAACACACCGATATGTATCATCGGAACAGCAGCTATCTCCTGCGGTTCGTCTCGCTGGCAGTCGCCGCCGTCGTCTGTGCCGGACCGGCCGCCGCGCGCGAACAACCAGAGGGCGGGACGATGCTGTTCGGGTTCGGAACCGCAGTTGTTCTGGCGCTCTCGTTGTGTGGTATCTTCGCGGTTTTTTTCTCCGACTACACGCGCCAGACCACGGAACTGGCGCTCGCGGACATCGGACCGGTGCTGAAATCCGGGTTCGCACTGACGGCGGCCCTGCTCGTGCCGTTTCTCGCGGCCGGTGTGGCGAATCTGGTGCTCGAAGAGCCCGGTGTCGCGTATCTCGCGGTGTTTGGAATCCTGGGGCCACTGCTCGTGGTGCCGGTGGCGGGGAGTGGGCTCGGATTTCTCGTTCTCGCTCGCGCCGTAACCGGCCACTGGCTCGCCGCGACGGCCGTTGTTGCCCTGGTCGCGGGTGGTATCGGTGCCGGGATGACTGTCTTTCCGACGCTGTTGCTGGCCGTGCTCCCGCTCGCCGCGGCCGGTATCGGCGCGATGCTCCACCAGTGGCGCAGGCCGTCGGCGAGCGAGAGCGGCGAGCGCCGCAAGACAGACCCCTGGCAACACAGACACCGGTGACCCCGGCCTCGTATCGGGACAGTGCTGACCGACACAGTACGCGTTCTCGCCGTCTGTGGGCGGAGAGTTACCGTCGCGCTGGAGCGGGCGCCGGGCAGTGGCACAGACCACGAGGTCGGGCCGCGCCGGTCGACCCGCCGGTGCTCGACGCCGGTGCCGGCGGCCGAGTTGGTCCACCGCTGGTCTGTCGACCGCTGTCGTAGTCGACAGCCTCATGCGGGTCAGTCTCGGAGAAGGTGTATGGACGTTAGCGTGCGCGGTCCCGGGCCGGTGGAGCCGTTTCTCGGGGCCAGAGACCTCTTCGAGACCGAGCGTGACCTGGCTCGCCCGGTGACAGTCCAGGTTGTCGCGGACTCGGCCGAGCGAACGCGGGTCAGCCACGACGCCGACGGTCACCGGTTGACCATCTCCCGGCAGGCCGCCACGAGCGCGATGGCGCGCGAACTCGCGCTCCACGAGTACGCACACATGCACCGCCACGAGTGTGAACACCCCTCGCACACGCAGTCGACCAGAGAGGCCATCTACCTCGCGCTGGCCGGCCGGAGCGTCGAACAGCGCAAACTCACACACTGCTACCAGATTGCGAACCACATGAAAGACATCTACGCCGACGACATCTGGCTGGCAGTGGCGCCGGCAGACAAACTCGTCTCCTTTCTGGAGGCGAGTCTCGCGGCCGCACTCGCCGACCGGCCCCGCGACCCGCCGGTGTGGGACCGTCTTGCACTGCCCGGAGGCGAGGGGGCCGGGGCCGGGAGCACACACCAGACTGGCGGCACCGACCCCGAGATTGCGGCCGTCAACGCCGCCTTCGCGCTCGGACTCGTCGAGCGCCACGAGTTGGTCGACCAGAGCCACCGACTGTACGACCTCGCGGACGCCGCCGCGGCCGACGCGCCGACCGTCGCGTTCGACAGTTTCCGCCGGCAGTTCCGGTCGCTCGCGGACAACCCCGACGAGAGCGAGTACCGGAAAGCACTGGTCGACGCCGCCCGCACCTACGCCGGCGAACGGGGACCCGCAGCGGACTGAGTGGCCGACACCCCGACACTGCTACTCGACAGAGGGTGACTCGGGTCTGTGACCACGACAGGATTTTTCCCCGCGCCAAACGGACCAGAGACCGTGCTGACAAAGGACCTCCTGCGGGTCTCGCGCCGTGGCGGCGGCTACCGGCCGGAGTTCGTCGGCGCCGACCACGAACAACTCGCCGCGCGGGTCATCGGCTGTTACCAGGGCCACGTCGGCGAGTCACGCGGCGACCTGCAGGAGGCACTCGAAAGAATCGAGCGCGACAGCGACGACTTCAAACTCGTGCGCGGGTTCGCCAAACTGCTCGACCGGGAGGCGACCTGGGAGGTCCAGTCACCGGTCGAGCCACGACAGGCCCGCCGTGTGGCGTTCGAAACCAGCGAGAGCGTCGGTGTCGTCACCGAGACGGAGCGAGAGCGGGCCCTCGCACGCGCCGCCGAGAGAGTCGGGGCGACGGCCGAGGAGGTCAGGGCCTCGCTGTACGCCGACCTCGAGCGCCGGGAGAGTCTCACCGGGATGGAGTCACGCTGGCGTCCCGACCAACTGGTCGAACAGTACAATCTCTCGCTGGCACAGACGGCACTGTTCGACGCGACGGAGGTGCGGATGCGAACCGACGACCCGACGACGGCCATCTCGGCGGTGAAACGTCTGCGTCTGCTGTACGAGGTGCGGACGTTGCCCGAGAGCGAGCGCCGGACGGTCGCCGACACCGACCGCGAGGTGGTCGTCACCGGGCCAGACGCGCTCTTTCGCGCCACACGACGGTACGGGACACGCTTCGCGCGTCTGCTCCGGACGCTCGCGGGCACCACGGCCTGGCGACTCGACGCGACTGTCGACGACCGCGGCACCGAGCGCGAGTTCACCGTCACCGACGAGGACGTGTCGGTGCCCGGTGTCGACCCCGTGGCCGAGGTGAGCTACGACAGCAGTGTCGAGGAGTCCTTTGCCCGCCGGTTCGCGTCGCTGGACCTGGAGTGGGAGTTGGTGCGCGAACCCGACCCGGTCGCGGCGGGTGAACACGTCGTCGTCCCGGATTTCGCCCTCGACTGGGCGCACAGCGACTTTCGCGTCTACTTCGAGGTGATGGGGTTCTGGACGCCCGAGTACGTCGAGAAGAAACTCTCGCGACTGGCAGAGGTCGACGAAACGGAACTGCTGGTGGCCGTCGACGAGAGTCTCGGCGTCGGCGAGGCGGTCGAGGCACGGGACCACCGCGCGATTCCCTACTCCGGGCAGGTGAACGTCGGGGACGTTCGCGGCGCGCTCCGGCGCTACGAGGAGCAACTGGTCGAGCGCGCGACAGCGAAACTCCCGGAAGAGCTACACCCCGAGGAGGAGGTGGTCACTCTCGAAACCGTCGCAGACCACCACGGCGTCACCGAGGCCGCTCTGGAGGCGGTGTCGTTCCCGGACCACGAGCGGGTCGGTCGAACGCTCGTCCGGCCGACGGTGCTGGCGACTCTGGCCGACGAACTCGGCGCCGGGATGGCCTACGAGAGCGCCCGACAGGTGCTCGACGAGTACGGCATCGACGACGCGAGCGCGGTGCTGTCGGCAGTCGGCTACCGCGTCGAGTGGGAGGGGTTGAGTGGTGGTGTGCTCCGCGAGCGCGACCAGCGCGCTTAACTGAGTGCCGGCGGTACGACAGGTCGATGCGGGTCGTGGTTCCGTTGCTCCCGAGACCGCTCCGGTGGACCGGTGTCGTCGTCGTTGCGGGGTTCATCTTCTACGCGTCGGTGCTCACCGACCCGCCGGCCGTGGCGAGCGAGAGCGTCACCGGCGGGGAGGACATATTCAGGGTGCTGACGGAGACGGTCGGCTTCGCACGGGACCAGTGGCAGCACTTCGCCGCCTACGGGACCCTCGGGGTCACAGTCGCCTACGCCCTCGAGGACTGGGACCGCGGGCGCTGGCAGCGCGCGCTGGTCGTGGTCGGGGGTGCGGTGCTGTACGGACTGGGAATCGAGTGCACACAGTACTTCCTTCCGGAGCGGGTGTTCGACCTGCGTGATATCGTCGCGAACACGCTCGGTGCACTCCTGGTCCTCCCGTGGTATCTGCTCTGCCCGACAGTCGAACGCCGGCCGCTCACGCTGTCGGGACTGCGCGGGTAGGGTGGCGACCGTGTCCTATTTCGATGGCGTCGCGGCGTCGAGTTCCGGGCCGTCTGTCGGGTCTGGCTCTGTCTCCGCTCCGGCCCAGCGCAGACGGTACAGCGCGTACGCGGCGGTGGTTGCGAGTGTGACGATGCCTGCGAGTCGTGTCCTGTTGAACTCCATACTCGACTACGGGAACCGGCAGGAGTTAAACGCGGGCCGGCGTCTCTCGGCCCGAAACTGGCCACAACTCCCGGCGCGAGCACTGGTCGTCGGGTGCGAGAGGACGCGTCAGAAGCAGGTCGGCTCGTTGTCTGGGTGCTGTGCGTGTGAACTTCGTGTGTCCCCAGTCAGCCACCGGGGTCGCCGGAGTCGGCCTCGGCACCCTCGATTGCGCCGTCCAGACCGTCCGCGACGGCCTCGTCGATGTGGCTCTCGCCACGCAGCTCGCGGTCGCTGCCCTCGTCGTGCTGTTTTTCGGTTACCTCCTCGTCTCCGGTCACCGAGACGAAGATATCACCGAGCTCTTCCGTGCGTGTCGTGGATTGACTCTGACTCATACGCATTCATTACTGTGTGCTCTCCTATATTAGAACGTGTACCTAACTCGTTTGGAGGTTTCCGAGACCACGGGACGCGGGTAGCAGGTCAGCAGTTTCGGTTGGTTCGGGGCAGGTCAGAGTGCGTCGCGCTGGCAGGAGCCACAGAGGGTCTCTTCTTTCTGGTCGACTTCACGGACAGTCGGGGAGAAGTTCATCACACAGCGTTTGTTGTCGCAGTGTTCGAGTCCAACGGTGTGGCCGACCTCGTGGACGACCTCCTTTCGGACGCGGTCGGAGAAGATTTCGCCGGCCGAACGGTTCGAGAAGCCGCCGTCAGAGGAGGTTCGGAGGCGGTAGGTCGAGATGACGCTGCCACTGCCCCCGAGGTAGGCCAGTCCGAAGACGTAGTTCCGGCGGTGGTAGAACAGGTCTTTCGGGCTGATGGCGATATTTTTCGTTCCATCGCCAACGCGCTTTGCGAGGTCGATGAACTCTTCGGCGCGGTACTGTTCGCGGGACTGGTCGTACGCGCCAGAGGGAATCGACTCCGACTCGTGAACGGTGACGTTACAGTCGTACACCGACCGTAACCCCGCAGAGGCCTCGCGCTTGACTGCGCCTTCGACGTCGCCGACCGGCACGATGTCGACGTGCATACACACCCTTTTGACCCGGTGGGAATAAAAACCTCCGTGAAAGAGGTCACCTGTTCGGCACTGGTCGACCGACTATCTGGCTACGCTCGTGTGGTCGAGGTCGGCGTCGGACACCGGCCCGAAGTAGCCCGCCGAGTGGCAGCGACGGGAACCGACGTGACCGCGACCGACATCCGGTCACGAGAGACCCCCCGGACTGTCGGGTTCGTCGTCGACGACGTTACCCACCCCGACCGCGGAATCTACACCGGTGCAGACGCACTGTACGCGCTCAACTGCCCGCCAGAACTCCACCGACCGGTCCGGGACCTCGCCCGGGCCGTCGGCGCTGACTGCCTGTTTACCACACTCGGCACAGACCAGCCGGCAGTGTCGGTCACACGCGAGACGCTCCCCGGTGAGACGCTGTTTCGCGCGACACGGGCGAGACGGGACGCGTGACGGAACCGCGCCCGACAGTATAAGAGGAAACACACCGTATCTGTGATTGATGGGCGAGTCGTTGTTCGCGATTCCGGTGCGACCGGAGCGTACCTTTCCCTTCAGCGGCGGCGTCACCTACGAGGGTGAGACGACGTTCGTGCTCGCACCGGAGTCCGGGCGGGACACCGACCAACTGGTCGAACTCGTCGAGGGTGTTCTGGCCGACGGGCCGTACCGGTACGGCGATTTCTTCAATCTGCCGATGCCACTGTACCTCGTCAGAGACGACCAGACCCGCGACGTCTTTCGACTGTCGGTGCGCGACGGGAGCGTTCGGTTGCACGTGTTACCGGACACCGAACCGGCGGGGTTGCGCGCGATGTACGACCGTCTCGCCGACCACAGCGGCGTCGACTGGACGGTCACCTGTCAGAGCACACCAGAGTAGGTCGACTGCCGGCTACGACCGTCGCTCGTCGAATCTGTCGTCGCGCTCTGCACCGCTCACGGAGGAGGCCACACGGATACCGACGAGACTGACGACGATACTCCCGAGGATGAACAGGGCGAGGTGCGTTCCCGGAGCGATAGTAAACGCCTCCACCTCGCGGGAGCCGACCGCGACAGACGGCATCCGAACCGGGTCGGCGACGTCAGACACCTGCAGGAAGTACGCGGCGAAGCCACGAACCGCGAGTCCAACGGCGACGGCGACGAACGGCAGATTGACGTAGGCGCTTCCGAGGTCGTCGTCGCGGATGAACTCATCGAGCAGGCGGCCCGCGCTCGCAATCAGTGCCGCGCCGGTGAGCCACGGGACACTGTTGTGTGTAAACTCGACGAACAACAACACCCCGCCGGTTCCCGTCGCGTCGAGAGCCGACGAGGCAAGAACCCCCAGAAAGAGTCCGACCAGCGCCAGTCCGCCGGCCACGACGTAGGTCACGAGCGAGACCTTGCCGGCGTACAGCGCCTCCCGGACGTCGCCGGAGAAACTCGCGAGCAACGCGTCGATACTCAACCCCTTGTAGACGAGAAAGAGTCCGACGACGGCGGCGATTGCGCCGCTTGCGACTGTCACACTGTCGAACGCCGCCAGCAGCGCCGGAAACGCGAGCAGTGCGAGTCCGACCGGAGCCAGCACCGTCTTCCGGAGCTGTTCGTCGGCGAGAAACTGCTTGAGCAGGTAGTAGGTGGATTCGATATCCCGGGCCTGTCTGACGACGACACGGTCGACCGCGTCGACCGGGACACGGCTCTCGATAATCGGGACGAGCCGTTCGTCTTCCGCGCTGTCGACGACGACAACCGCCGACTCCGGGTCGTAGTCACCGACGAGCTGTTCGACCTGTCGGGCGATGTCGCGCTCACCGGCCACCCGCTCGACGGCCCCCGACAGCACCGCGAGCACCGTCTCGTCGTCGAGGTCGCGGGAGACACGCAGTCCCTCGAGCAGACAGTTGACACGGCTGTCCTCGGGGTCGTCGACGCCACGGGTCGTCACCAGCCCTTCGACACGCTCCGTGCCGACGACCGGTGACTCGTCGGCGAGTCCGTCACCCCGGTACAGACAGACGACCAGCGTGCTCACACGCCAATCAAACGGGTCGGCAGGTAAAAATCTCCCCTCCAGACTGCCGTCGACAGCGAGGTGACCGACCCCGTGTCACCAGTCGGCCGGTTCGGTGACCCCCTCGTCGGTGACGACAGTGTCGAGCAGTGCGACCGGTGTCGCGTCGTACGCGGGGTTCTCGACGGTGAATCCGTCTGCGGGTTCGCGCATCACCTCACTCGCCTCCCGGTAGTTGTTCTCGAAGTTGAAGCCGTTCTCGATGCGCTTCGTCGCCGACCCGACGACGGTGACCGGGACGTCACAGTCGTTTGCGGCCGCCACAATCGGGTACGTGCCCACGCGGTTGTACAGCGTGTCACCGACGATACAGGACATTCCGAGCAGGACCCGGTCACAGTCAGACAGGTACTGTCCGCTCGCGCTGTCGACCAGCAGACGGGTGTCGACGCGCTCGAACTCGGCGAGACGTCGCGCCATCTTCCGCCCCAGATGCCGGGGCCGCGCCTCGGTGACGTAAACCGTGAACGACGTTCCGTCCTCGACTGCGCGCGCGAGCGCCGACAGCACCGTCGTCGAGTAGTCGTGTGTCAGTATCGTTCCGTCGTCGGGTAACAACTCCCTGGCCTCCGCGGCCGCGCGGCGTTTGCCCGTCTCGACGCGCTCGACGGCCCGCTCGATGGCCGCCTCTGTCGCCTCCTTTGCCTCGGGCACCGTCTCCGGCGCGGCCCGTTCGACCTCGTCGACGATGTCGCACTGGGTGTTGTACAGCGACGCGTGTGAGGGGTTCGCCCGGCGCAGTGCCTCGCTGTTCTGTTGCAGTGTCCGGTGGTACTCGTCGACTGTCGGAAACTCCCGGTCCAGCAACGCCGCCAGCGACCGCGCCGCCTTTACTGCCACGACCGAGGAGCTGTGTGTCTGCATCTCCCTTATCTCCTCGGCTGTCTCGTCGATCATACTCCCTGCTTTGCCCCCCTGTAATAAAGGGTTTTCCACGCAAAACGTTGACAGGTTCGCGGGGCGCAGCGGCGTCCGGTGAGACACCGTGTCGGGGCAGTTGGGCCCCCGGGTCGTCGGAGCGGCCAGACACGGTGGAGTGGGTGTTTCCTCGGAGCAAAGAGCCAGGGGCCGGATTTGAACCGGCGGTGATCCGCTCTGCAGGCGGACGCGTTGGGCCAGACTCTGCCACCCTGGCGCGTGCAGAGATACACCGTTCCGCCGGTTAAAAATTAGTGGTTGGGCCGGTGTCGTTCAGTACGAGCGCGGGAGGTCGAGGGTGTGCTCGGCGATGTGGTTGCGCATCATCTCGGTCGACCCGGGGGCGACACGGGCGAGACGGCTACCCTTCCACATCTCGATGACACCGTAGTCTCGGCTGAAGGCGTTACCGCCGTGGGTCTGGACGGCGGTGTCGGTGGCCTCGTAGCCCGCTTCGGCGGCGCGGAGCTTCGCCATGTTCGAGATTTCGGCGACGTCACGGCGGTCCATATCCTGGTCCATCATCCAGGCGGCCTTGTCGACGAGGAGTTCGGCGGCCTCGAGTTTCGACCACGCGTCGGCGATGGGGTGCTGGACGGCCTGGTGTGCGCCGATTGGCTGGTCGAACACCTCGCGGTCCTGCGCGTAGTCGACGGCCTGGTTGAGTGCGGCGCGGCCGAGTCCGATACCGCCGGCGGCACCGACCAGTCGCTCGGGGTTGACCGTGTCGAACAGCTGGTACAGACCCATTCCCTCTGTGCCGATGATGTCGTCCTCGGTGGCCTCGTACCCCTCCAGAGAGAGTTCGTACTGGCGCTCGGGGAGCGGGATTCCGGTGTCGAGTTCGCGGGCGTCGATTGTCGAGTCGTGTGGGTCTGCGAGGAACAGCGTCACGCCCATCGTGCGCTTGTTCACCTCGTCGACGGGCGTCGTGCGTGCCACCAGCAGCATCTTGTCGGCCCGGTCGACGCTGCTGATCCACTGTTTGCTCCCCGAAATCTCGTAGACGCCGTCCTCGACTTCCTCGGCGTGTGTCTCCATCTCCGGCGCGTTGTGGCCCGCGTTTGGCTCGGTCAGAGCCATACAGAAGTTCAGGTCGCCGTTGATCAGCGGTTCGAGGAGTTCCTCTTTCTGTTCCTCGGAGCCGTGGTTCGAGAGGGTTACAGCACCGAATACCACGTTGACGACGAACAGCATCTCGGCGCCAAACGCGCCGTTTTTCGTCAGTTCCTCGACGATAGCCGTCAGTTCGCTGATGCCCAGTCCCTCGCCGCCGTACTCCTCGGGAACGGTCGTTCCGAGGAATCCGGCGTCGGCGCAGTCCTGCCAGAACTCGGTTGGCTCGCGTTTCTCCGGACCGGTGACCTCCATCCAGTAATCCTGGTCGTAGTCGTTGGCGATATCGCGTGCCGTTTCCCGAATCATCCGCTCGATTTCAGTCGTGTCGAAGCCGGTCTGACCTGGCATACCAGTGGATTGGGCTACAGCAATATAAACGTCTCGTGTGCGAACGCCCAGGCGGCGTCTGGTCCGGGAGCGTTATCTGCCAGGCACTCTAATCGGTCGTATGGGCGTTCTCGAAGACAAGGGGCGCGCGCGCACCTTCTACAGGTATCTGTCGACGGTGTACGACCGCATCAACCCGTTTATCTGGAACGAACGGATGCGCGACGAGGCCATCGAGATGCTCGACATCTCGCCCGACGACCGCGTGCTCGATATCGGCTGTGGCACTGGCTTCGCAACCGAGGCACTCATCCAGAAGACCGAACACGTGTACGGACTCGACCAGAGCCCACACCAACTCGACCGGGCGTTCGAGAAGTTCGGCCGGTTCGGGACCGTCGAGTTCAATCTCGGTGACGCGGAGCGTCTCCCCTTTGCCGAGGACAGTTTCGACGTCGTCTGGTCGTCTGGCTCTATCGAGTACTGGCCGAACCCGGTCGCCGCGCTCCGGGAGTGTCGTCGCGTCGGCAAACCGGGTAGCAAGGTGCTCGTCGTCGGTCCGGACGCCCCGAAGCAGACGGTTCTCCGGAAGATGGCCGACGCTATCATGCTGTTCTACGACGAGGAGGAGGCCGACAGGATGTTCACCGAGGCCGGATTCGAGGAGTTCGAACACCACATCCAGCAGGCCAGTCGGCGGAGTCCGCCCGCGATTACGACCGTCGCCGAGATTCCGGCAGAGACCGGCGGAACCTGAGCGCTGTCCGCCAGCGGGCGCCAGGACGGCTCTCGACACTGCCCGTCGGTCGCACTGTCTCAGTTCGCCGAAACCGTCTCCTCGAAGATAACGGCCCCGCTGGTGACGACCACGGCCGTCACGGTCGAACCGGGGTCGATTGCCGGCGCGTTCGTGCTCGCGAGGCGGAGCGTCGCCGTCTCCCCGGCGTGCCACTCGTCGTCGCTGGCGTCGTTGAACGGTCCCTCCGGACCACCGCGGAACCCCTCACTGGCGAAAAACGGTACCGTCGGCTGCTGTGCCAGCGCTCTCCCGTCGACCTCGATTCGCACCTCCAGCTCCGAGACGGTCAGTGTCTCGCCGCCCTCGTGTGTGAGCAGAATCTCCTGGTCGCTCGCGTCGGCAGACAACGCGAGGGTCGTCGTCGGCGGTGTCTCCGGTGTCGTCGTCGTCACCACGCCCCCGACTGCCACCGCGAGAACAACGGCGACGAACGTGACGAGGACGACACCGACGACAGGGGCGTTGCCGCGGGACATGGCCGTGGCTGGGCGCGTGCTGGTACTTGAGTGTCGGGGACAGAGCACAGCGCGTCAGTCAGGGGGCGAGGCGGTTCTTCCGGTGTTTCATCTCCGCCTCGTAGTACTCGAAGGTGATAGGGCACCAGTCGGCGGCGCGGTCGAGAATCTGTTCGGTCATCTCTCGAATCTCCCACTGTGCGTCGGCCGCCGCGCGCATATCCGCGACGTGCATCAACATCCGGACGTTCATCGACATCACGACGTTCACCTTGCTGCCGATGGGGAGCACGAACCGGGCGTCCTCGGGGGGCATCCCGCGGTCGAGGAGGTCCTGGTAGGCCTCGAATGCGCGTTCGATGGTGTCACGGAAGATTTCCTCGCGCTCGGCAGCGGTCTCCTCGTCGACCGGGCCGGTCTCCTGGTTGCGCCCGACCCAGTCGGGGTCGGTCGCCGAGGGCGGGACCACCACCATCTCGCCCTCGCGCACGTCCGCAGGGTCGACGTCGTCGAAGGAGACGTACCGCATCGACTGCACGTCGAAGGAGACGTGCCGGTGGCGGGTTATCTGTGCCATACAGGAGCGACTGATACCCTCGACGGCGAACGTCGCCTGGGGGTGTTCGAAGGGACCGAAGTGTCCGTGTTCGAGCAGACGGTGGACGAGCGTCTCCATCTGTTCGTCCAGCGAGTCGCCGTCGATGGCCGACATCACCTCGTCGAACGGTGTCTCGCCGACGAACGACTCCATGTAGTCGTTACGCGCCGCCTGACAGACCAGTTGCTCGGGGTCGGCCGTTGCTTCCAGTAGCGTGACCTCCATACGCGTCTGGTTGGACCGGAGTCGGATAACTGTTGAGGCGGGGGTGGTCGACAGGCGCTCACTCGACGTAGGTGTACTTGCGCTCGCCCATCCGCCCCCAGCCGTCGAAGACGAACTCCGAGTCGGGCGTCGTGAACGGTTCCACGTCGGTCGATTCCTCGTGGTTGTGGACGTCGTGGATGGACTCGTACTCCTCGAAGGTCAGGTCGTGGCGGCGGTCGACCTGGTCGAAGATACTCAGCGCCTCGATTTCCTCGCGCCAGCCAGACTGGACGATTTCGGCGTGAATCTCGGCCTGTGCGCCGCTGCCATACGAGGCCACCAGCAGGCGCTCGCCGGTCAGGTCTCGTCCCGTCTCGAGTGCGTCTTGCAGCGCCGCCGCCCGCGCGACGTGCACGGACCCGGTGTACCAGTTGCCGACCTGGCGGGCGAGACCCAGCGTCGGCGCCACCGTCTCGTCGTACCACTCCCGGTAGCGGTCGGTGTCGGTGAGGTCGTCGGTGTACTCCGTTATCGCCTCGTGGTATGTCGCCTCGTCGTCGAACGCCTCGGGCCGGGGCTGGCGGCCGATCTCCTCGGCCAGTGCCGTCTCGATGTCGGTGTCCCGGACCGCGTGACGGTAGCCAAGCGCCGCCGCCTTCCAGACCATACTCGGAAACGGCGTGTGGAAGGGGACGAGTTCGAAGTTGTCGGGGTGTGTGTCGCCGCTGTGACGGGCGAAATCCTGCATCGCCTCGCGCATCCGGGCGAGATACACCTGCATCGAGCGCTTCCCGTCGACGCTGGGGAACTGCTGGTTGGGCTTCAGGAAGTCCGTCTCGTCGACACTCCCGATTCCCTGTGTGTCGGTGAACGTGACCAGGTTGGGGTCCTCGTCGACGAGCATCGCGACGGCACCGGCCCCCTGTGTCGCCTCGCCCGGGTCGTCCCGGGCGTAGAGGGCGGTGTCGGTGGCGATAACCAGCGCCGCGCGGCCGCGACTGCGCCCGGCCTGAATCCAGTTGTACGCGTCGTCGAGTGCCTGCGTGCCCGAGACACAGGCGAACTTCCGCTCGCCCTTGTTGGCGTGGCGAAAGTCGCCGTCGAGAACCTGCTCCAGACAGCCCGCGACGTACGTGGAGACGGGCTTCGAGTTGTCGAAGGCGCTCTCGGTTGCCACGTCGATTCGCCCGATATCCTCGGGTGTCACGTTCTTCCGGTCGAGCAGGCGGTGGGCGGCGTTTGCCGCCATCGTGACGATATCCTCGTACACGTCCGGGAGCGAGGAGGCGTGCAGTCCGAGCCCCTCGGTGTACTTCTCCGGGTCCTCGTTCTGTGCGGGCGCGAACGTCCCCGGGAGGTCCAGTCGCAGTTTCCCCGCTCGTATCTCTACCCCGTCGATACCGACATCTGTCATACCTGGTAGTCGTTGGAGAACGTATATGTGACTGTCGGCTCCGCGTCTCCACCGACAGTACCGCACAGTCGTGGCGGTGAGAGCCCTGCTCGCGTCGGTCGAGTGGTCGGTGACCACGTACAGAGCCGTGAACACACGGCGGGGAGACCGACGACGACTCCGTTCGACCCGGTCGCAGACCGGAGCCACGGCGCCCGGCGTCAGGCTTCGGTCCGGAGTTTCTCGTGCCACCGCGCTCCCGTCCGGCGGGAGAGAACGACGCCGGCGGCCGCGGCGGCGACAGAGAGGCCAACAGCGAGTCCAGCAGCGATGACGGGCCACTCGCCAAAGGCCAGCGACGCGACGAGCAACGGCACACCGACAGACATCAGTGCCGCGCTGTACACCGCAAACAGCGGCGTGTCGAACAGCAGTTTGTTCGGCGAGAGGCCAGTGAGATACGCCGTCACGCCAAAGACGTACACCGAGAGAAGCGGGAAGATGGCCAGTCCCAGCAGGAGTTCGAGACCGGGGTACAAGACACCAGCGAGCGCGAGATAGGCCACACCGGTGGGCATCGCCAGCGCGAAAAACGCCCGGCGTTTTCCGTCGAAGACGGCCCGCATCCGTTCGGGGTAGCGGAGGAACTCGCGCGGTTCGTCGGACTGGGTCACCCAGTTGTAGGTGGTGAACGTCCCGAGTCCGAGCAGCGTCGAAAAGGCGATACCCGCCGACGGGTCGATGTTCATCGACACGACGATACGGTCGAGCAAGAGTGCGGTCACGCCAAAGAGGATGCCAAGCGAGAAGCCAACCTTCCAGATGGAGCCACTCGAGCGCTGGACCTCGAGCAGCGGGCGGGCGGTCAGACTGTCGAAACGCGACTGGAGGCGGTCGTAGTGGTCGTTCTCGACGCGCCGGATACCGCCGGTGCTTGGCGGTTCGAACAGGAGCGGGCCGGCGGTGAGTGTCACCGCGAGCAGTCCGGCGGTCCCGCCTGCCGTCGCCAGCGACGGGTCGTCGTACAGGCCAAACGGCGTCAGCGCAACGGCCCGGTCTGGCGCGAGGACGATACCACCGGCGAGAGCCGCGACGACGGCGACCAGCGCGGCCACACTCCGGGTCGCGATACCCGCGAGCGCGAGACTCGCCGACGCGCCGAGCGCGAACGTCGCCGCGACGCCCACCCACAGGAATCCGACCTCGGCGACGGTGAACTCACCGCCGACGACGACCGGGAGGAAGCCGACCACGACCGGCGTGAGAAAGAACGCGACGTAGTACACCAGGTCCTTCGCGAGAAAGGTCGCGAGCAGTCGCCGGCGCGAGACCGGTAGTGTCCGGCCAGAGAACACCAGCAACGTCATATCTCCGAGCACGTTGCGCATCGCGTCCCGGCCGATGAGGCCGATAGTGCCGACCTGGAAGCCGATGAACAACACCACCGCGAACAGGCCGGCGACGATGAGGTCGAGTTCGGTGCCGGTCTGGTCGAGCAGCCAGACGCCAGCACCGACGAGACCGGCGGTGAACAGCGGGAAGACACCGAACCGTCGCGACCCGAACAGTTCGGTGTGGAGGCGGAACTCCTCGACGAGCATCCGCTGGAACAGCGTCACGCCGTGCTCACCTCCGTTGCGACGCCCTCCTCGATTTCGGTGGCGAACGTCTCCAGCAGGTCCTCGTCGAGGGTCCGGGGGTCGCGGTCCGCGACGAGTTCGCCGTCGGCGATGATACCGATGCGGGTACAGAGTTCCTCGGCCACCTCCATGAAGTGTGTCGAGAGAAAGAGCGTGTTGCCGGCCTCGCAGTACTCGCGGAGTTGTGTCTTGACCGTGTCCTGCATCAGCGGGTCGAGGTTGACCAGCGGTTCGTCGATAAAGACGAGGTCGGGGTCGTGGATGAACACCTGTGCGAGCATCACGCGCTGGCGTTCGCCCTCCGAGAGGTCTGTCGAGAGCGTGTCGAGCACACCACGGAACTCGAGTCTGCTCGCCCAGTTCTCGATACGTCGCTCGATACCCTCGATATCACGAACGTCGCCGACGAACTGGAGGTACTCCCGCGGTGTGAGGAAACTCGGCGGGTCCTCCCGCTCGGGCAGGATACCCACGTCACGGCGCGACTCGACCGGTTCCGCGACCGGGTCGACTCCGAGTACCGACGCCGACCCGCTGGTCGGCGCCCGCTGCCCGGTCAGAATCTCGATAGTGGTGGTTTTCCCCGACCCGTTCGGTCCGAGCAACCCGTACAGTTCGCCGCGCTCGACTGTCAGGTCCAACCCGTCGAGTGCGAGAACATCCCCGTACTGCTTGGTGAGGTCAGCTGTCTCTATGGCCGACATTACCGGAACTGTTGGAACCGCAGCGACTTATACTCTGACCCCGCAATGATACCGAACTGGGGCCGGTGACCACCGTCTCCGCCGTCGAGTCGAGCGCCCGAACTCGGTTGTCACACCGCCGGTCCGTGAACGTCCGACCCGGTCTGTCGGCAGAGCAGACAGTTTGCCCCGGGCGGCATCGCCTGCCGAGCAGACGGGATGGCAATGTTTAAACGGGTAATCCCACACAGTCGAGGCAGAGAATGTCGGCGACACGCGAGACAGTCAGAAGCGGTGTCGTCGGTGGATTTGTCGCCGGAGTGTTACTCGGTCTGTTTCTGTTGCTCGGAACCGGCGGCGACCAACTCCGGATGCAGGCCGGCCTCTACGTCGCGGAGCCGACGTGGTGGATGGGGTGGCTGGTACACGTCGCACACAGCACCGTCTTCGGGTTGTTGTACGCGGCCGTAGTGGCGGCGTACACGAACTGGTACGTCGACCTGTTGTTGTCGTTTACACGGCGGTCGGACAGACTCACGGGCGCGGTGATGCCGCTGATTCGGAAGTTCGGTATCGGGACAGTCGTCATGTCGGGGATGGGGTTGACGTTCGGTCTGCTGGTCTGGCTGAGTCTGGCCGGCGGCGCAGTTCCGCTCGTCCTCGACAGCACCGAGTACCCGTTTCCACAGTTCGACGCGGTGGCCGTTGTTGGCTATCTCGTCTACGGACTCGTGCTGGGGACGCTGTACGGGGTGCAGGTGTCGCGGGCCTGAGACGGAGTGTCACTGCTCGATGTCTCGGTCGACTTCCTCGGCCGTGTCGATGTCGGGTGCCGCGTCCTGCACACGGAACCCCTCGGTACGACCGGAGAGCTCTCGCTGCGGAAAGGGGATGGTGATTCCCTCCTCGTCGAAGCGCCGTTTGACCTCACGAATCACCGTCGCGGTCACGCTCCACTTTCGGGTCGGGGTCGGGTCGGTGATCCAGAAGCGCAGTTCGAGCAGAATCGCCGACTCACCGAACCCCGTGGGGATGACACGCGGCGAGGGTGACGAGGACACCATCTCGACCGATTCGACGCCCTCGAGGGCGACCGCCTCGGCGTGTTCGGGGTCGGTTTCGTAGTCGACACCGACCTCTACGCGGAGTCGCAGGCGGTTCTGGCTGCTGAAGTTCCGGATGGCCTGCTGACTGACCGCGTCGTTGGGGAGATAGACCGACTCGCCGTCGACGTTCTGGATGCGCGTGCTCATTATCGTGATGCTCGTGACGATACCCTCGTGGCCGGCAACCTCGACCCAGTCGCCAACCGCGAACGGTCGGGAGAGCATCAACACGAAACCGGCAATCACCGACCCGAGGGTCTGCCGGGCGGCCAGTCCGACGACGATACCCAGAAAGCCCGCGCCGACGAGCAGGCCCGACAGGTCCAGTCCCCAGAGGCTGAGAATCCCCGCCGCGGTGACCACGATGACGGCGACGTGGCCCAGTCGGAGCATAATCTCCTCTTGATGTCGGGTGATTCGGTCGGCCTCCGCGCTGAACTGTGACACCGCCTCCTCCAGGGCATCCACCGCGACGTATCCGGCGAACAACACCGCGACCGTGACCGCCAACTGTCCGAGCAACGGCAAGGAGAGTCCGACAACCTCGACGACGGTGACCGCGACGCCGACCAGTCCCCAGATAATCAGCAACGAAACCGCCGCGACGAACAACACGAGTAGTTCGACCGTCCAGATGACGACGGTGACGAGATTCGTGGGGAGGTAGTCGTTTATCACACCGAAGACGGCCTGTGCCTGCTCGGGGAGCAGTTCGAACAGCGTCCGCGTGACGACCCTGATAGACGACGGCAACACGACTGCTCCGAGAACGAGCGTGACCACCACCACGAGGGCAGTCGCGGCGAGTCGGCCCTCGGTCGTCACCAGCGCTTCGAGTTCCGACCGGAACGTGTCGAAAGAGACCTGCACGACAGTCGCCGCTGGAACCCGCATACCGGGTGTATCGGTGTGACGCGTCTTGACCGTTGTCCTCTGGTGTCCGGTCGTCGGGCGAACGACCCCGCGGGGCCGTGTGCGGGTCCAGTCTGGCGTGGGAGCGGGGACGAACAGTCGGATTTATACTGCACAACCTACGACACCGAACTATGGACCCCAGCGACAGGGACGTGTACACGAGACGTGGCGTCCTGAAGACAGGTGCGGGCGTCGCGACTGCCGGAGCGGTGGCGGCCTCGACTGCCGGCACCGCGAGCGCACAGGAGGACATCTACGGCGGCTATCTCACCGGTGCCGACACCGACGGGAGCGCAGTCACAGCGACCGCAGACGCCAGGGGAAACGACGAGGTGGTCGTGCAGGTGGGCCGGGGAAGCAACGGCTTCAAGTTCAGTCCGGGTGCCGTGCTGGTAGACCCCGGCGCGACCGTCGTCTGGGAGTGGACAGGACAGGGGGGGTCACACAACGTCATCCACGAGACCGGGACGGAGTTTGCCTCCGCCGGTGAACAGCTGTTCAGCAGCGGTGACCCGGTGGGCGGCAGCGGAACCACGTTCGAGCACGCGTTCAGCGACGCGGGCGCCTACCAGTACTTCTGTGACCCACACAAATCCCTCGATATGAAAGGTGTCGTCGCGGTCGGCGAGGACAACGCGGCGGGTGAACTCGTCGAGTACGCGCTGTCGAGTGGGCCGACGGGCCTCAGTACGCCCGTTCTCGGCGGTGCTGGCGCGTTCGGTCTCGTCTCGCTTCTGGGTATCGCGGCCTACAACACGCTCGTCGGGGACGCCGACACGGGCGGGCCACGCGCCGACTGAACCGGCAGTTCCCCCGGAGTTTTGGACTGAGACGCGAGTACACGACGGGAGAGTTTCCCTCTGACAGTGACTGAAACTGTCTCGCAGGTCTGTCGGGTATCGTTACGGCGTCGGTGTGAGTTGGGTCCGTTCTCGTCGCGGTCCGGGTCCAAACGCCGCGGGCAGGCGGTTGGATTTATGTATCTCTCGCACGTACGTGATTCAAGCGTCAGGCATGGGGAAAGATTACTACGAGTGTTTGGGCGTCTCTCGAACTGCCTCCCAGGAGGCAATCGCGTCGGCATACCGGGAGCAACTCAAGCAGACACATCCGGACGTGAGCGACGCCAGCAACGCCCAAGAGCGCACGAAACGCCTCATCGAGGCAAAAGAGGTGCTCACCGACGAGGCAGAGCGCGCACGGTACGACCGCCTCGGTCACGAGCAGTACGTCGCCGACAGCACGACCACAGACGACGGCAGCAACGAGACGGGTCGAACCGGTGACGGCAAGACCGACAGCAACGCCTCCGAGGACTTCTTCGACCAGTGGGTCGACCAGACTGACACCACCGGAACCACCCCCGGAGGCTTCTTTGCCGGTTGGGGTGGCAGCGAGGGCTTCGCCGACGGGACGGCGGGTTACGAGGAACAGACCAACAGCGGCCACAGAGGGTGGACCGGCAGAACCCACGGCGAGCGAACCGGCGGCCACGGGCGGCGGACCAGCAGGGTGTACAAGGAGCCACACTCGACAGGAACGACCCGGAACGACGAGACAGACGACACCGAGGATTTCTACACCGACTGGACGGGCGAGGCGGAGTCAGACGAGACGGCCGGCGACTCCGGCGACTCGTTCGACTGGGACACCACCGGGGACGTCGGAGTCGGGCCGGACGAGACGACCACGACCGGGGTCGGTTCGGGCGAGAGTAAAAGAACCACCGTCGGCGGCGCGGAGGCCACGACGGCGGCCAGCAGGCACGCTGGCGCGGCCAGCAGAGAGTCCGATACCAGTTCGGTGGACTGGTACCAGAGCAGACGCGACGACTCCAGACAGCGCAACCAGTCCTGGGACGCGATGACGAAAGGAACCCACAGTCCGTGGCACGGTAGCGGTGTGGCCGAGACACACGTCACCCGCAACGACGACGCCACGGAGTCGAGCGGGTTGCTCTCCTCGGACAGGGTGTTGTTCGTCTTCGGGTTCACGTTCGTCATCTATCCGGTACTGCTGTTCGGTGCGTTGCTCCCCGCGTTTCCCGTTGCTGTCCGGGCCGTCGTCGCCACGGGTGCGCTGCTCGTGACCGCCTTTCTCCAGAGTATTCCACAGATCGGTATCTTCGTGTTCGGCACGTGGGCAGTGCTGGTTCCGGTGTTGCTTGGTACCGTCGGTGTATCTCTGCTCGCCGTCGAGGGGATACTGTTACTCACTGCCGTGTTCTTCCCGTTCCTGTTCTCGCTGCTGACGTGGCTCACCGTCAGGCCACGGAGTATGTGACCGGCGGCGTCAGGGAATCTCGCTCGTGACCGTCTGGTGTAACTGGTCGCGGTACTCGTGGCTGGCCTCGGCGTCGACGTCGGCAATCAGCACCTGCGTCTGTTCGGTTGCGGTGGCCTCCTCGAACGCCCCGGCCAGCGTGTCGAGGTCGTCGAAGCGCTCGGTATCGAAGCCGTACAGTTCGCCGGTGGGTTCGAACTCGAGTCCGTGTGGCGTCTGGAACTGCTCGGTAAAGGGCGGGTCGAACTCCGCAATCGGGAGCATGTGGAAGATACCGCCGCCGTTGTTGTCGACCAGCACGATAGTCGCGTCGACACCACACCGGTCGAGCGCGAGCAGGCCGTTCATATCGTGGTAAAACGCCAGGTCACCGAGCACGAGCACCAGCGAATCGTCGACCGCGCTCCCCGCGCCCAGCGCCGTCGAGACGATGCCGTCGATACCGCTGACGCCACGGTTACCGAACACCGACACTGCCGCCGTCCGTGGCCTGCCAAACCGGTCGAGGTCACGCACCGGCATACTGTTCGAGACGAACAACGTCGCCGGGTCGGGACAGCGCCGGGCGACCGTTTGCAGGATTGCGCCCTCGAAGAACCGGTCGGTCTCGACAGTGTCCCAGTAGGCCCGTTCCGCGCGCTCGAAACGCTCCCGGTAGGCGTCGTCGCCAGGAGTGACGCGGTCGGCGAGTGCCTCGAACAGCGGGGTCGGTTCGGCGGTGACCAGGTCCGTCGCGGTGAAACTGGCCTCCCGCCAGTCGCCCGCGGGGTCGACGAGCACCTGCCGGGCGTCGGTGGTCTCCAGGTACTGTCGGAGCACCTTCGACGTCGGGGAGGCCCCGGTGCGCAGGACCAGTTCCGGGTCGGGCCACTCGCCCGCGCCGTCGAGGTAGGAGTCGTACCCGCCACAGACCGCGTGGTCGTCGGTGTGTGGCCCGAAACGGTGTCCCGACAGCGGGTCCGCGAGCACCGGGAACCCCGTCGCGTCCGCGAGCGCGCCCAGTGCCGCCCGCGAGGGTGTCACCTGGTCGGCGGGACCGGTGACGAGCAACCCCCGCTCGGTGTCGTCGATGGCACGCGCGAGCGCGTGCATCTCGGTGTCGTCGAGTCGCTGTCCGCCCTGTGTCACCTCGACGAACGGCCCCGCCCGGCCGTCGGCCGCGAGCGGGGCCTCGTCTCCGAGTTCCGGGGGAACGTCGTCGGGCACTGGCGTCGGTTCGAGTGGCTTCTGGAACGGCACGTTCAGGTGGACCGGCCCGGGCGGTGTCCCGGTCGATTTCGCCACCGCCCGGGCGGCGGTCACGCGGAGCGACCGGAGTCTGCGGGCCTCTGGTGCCGGTTCGGGGAGCGTACAGTACCACCGGACAGCGTCGCCGTAGAGCTTCTCCTGGTCGGTTGTCTGGTTCGCGCCGCTGTCTTGCAGTTCCGGTGGTCGGTCGGCAGTCAGGAGCAACAACGGGACCCGGCTCTCACTGGCCTCGAGCACCGCGGGGTGGAAGTTCGCCGCCGCAGTGCCCGAGGTGCAGACGACCGGTGTCGGGCGGCCGGTCTGTCGGCCACGCCCGAGCGCGAAAAACGCCGCCGAGCGCTCGTCTAAGTGCGAGAACGTCTCGATACCGGAGTGGGCGGCAAAGGCGACAGTCAGTGGCGTCGACCGACTGCCCGGCGCGAGACAGACCGCGTCGACGCCGCCCGCGGCGAGTTCCTCGACGAGCGCCTCGGCCCAGAGCGTGTTCCGGTTGGGGGCGGTCATACGAGTTCGTCGAGAATCGGCCGGTACTTCAACTGGAGTTCCTCCCACTCGCGGTCGGCGTCGCTGTCCGGGACGATACCCGCGCCGGCGAACATCGTCACCGTGTCCTCGCTGGCGATACCGGAGCGGATTGCAACGGCGAAGGTGCCGTTGCCGTCGGCGTCGAACCAGCCAACCGGGGCGGCGTACCAACCACGGTCGAACGCCTCGGTGTCCCGGATAGTCTGGAGCGCCTCGTCGGGCGGGAGTCCGCCGACTGCGGGCGTGGGGTGGAGCGCCTCGACCAGCGACAGAACGTGTTCGTTTCGTCCGAGTGTCGCCCGGATGGGCGTTCTGAGGTGCTGGACGGTCGCGAGACGGCGGACCGTCCGGTCGCCGGTCCGAATCTCGGTGGTCCGCTCGCGCAACTGGTCGCGGATGGTCTCGACGACGAGTGCGTGTTCGTGGGTGTTTTTCTCGCTGTGTTGCAGTTGCTCGGCGAGGCGGTCGTCGTCGGCGGCGGTCTCGCCGCGACCGACCGACCCGGCGAGGGCCTCGGTCTCGACGCTGTCACCCCGGACGGTCACCAGTCGCTCCGGAGTCGCCCCGAAGAAGGTTCCGCCACGGTGGGGTTCGAACAGGAAACGATAGCAGTCCGGGTACGGGTCGGCGAGCCGTGCGAGGACGTCACTGGCAACCGTCGGACAGTCGAGTGTGGCGGTCAGCGACTGCGCGAGGACCATCTTCTGCAGGTCACCGCGCTCGATACGGTCGATAACTGCCCCGACCTGCTCGCGCCAGGTCTCCCGCGAGGGGTTGTACGCGAGGCCGTGGACACCCGGTGACGCCGCCGACTGGAACGTCGGGAGCGCGGCCAGTCGCCCGCGCCAGGTGTCGAGTCGCCGTCTCGCCGTCTCGCGCGCCCCCGGTCCGACCGCGGCGGTCGTCAGCCACGGTCCGTCCCTGGTGAGTGATAGCTGTACCGCCGGCAGAACAAACTGCGCGCCGTGGTACCCCGCCCAGGTGTCGCTCGTCTCGGCGTCGTGTCTGTCGGTAAACGAGAAGCCACCACACAGTCGTGGTCGTGCGGCGTGTGGGAGCGTATCCGGCCCTTCGAGTCGGTCGAAAAGCGCCCGTGCGCGCGCTCTGACCGTCTCGAAGCGGTCCGGCCCCGAGGCGGTGAGTGTCGCTGCCGCCCCGCCCGCCGCGACTGTGAGTGTCGAATCGCCGACAGTCTCGGCGTCGGTCGTCGGGCGGTCGGCCCAGGCGAACCGCGGCCGGTCCAGCGCCCGGAGAAGCGCCCGCATCGAAACCGACTCCACCGGGCAACTCCGGACGACACCGGTGTTGTGGTTGGCACGCGCAGAGTGCCGTTCGCTCCGCGTAGGTTCCATTGTATCAAATCTTTGTTTCCGCAGGTTTTAGCCTGACTATCTCGGCGGGGTCTCTCCCCGTCCCGGGCCGGGACTGGTGCCCTCGACAACCGGGCGGAGAGGCCGTCGCTGGCGTCTCTGTTGACACCGGTTTCTGTTACCGAGAACACCTTCCCGTCAGTTTTAACTCCCCGTCAGCCAAAGGTTTCACGTTGCGATGCCAAAGGTAGAGATCACTATCCCGGAACATCTCGAGATGCAGATCACACAACTCGTCGAGCAGGGCGAGTTTCTCAACCGCGAGGAGGCCATCGAGGACCTACTTTCGACCGGACTGAAAGCGTACAAGGCGAGCGGCCCGGTCGACGACGAGGACGACCCCGGATACGAGGACGACGGGATGATGGGCCACGACGACGAGTACGTATTCTGACCTCGACTGTCCCGGTTGGTGCGACACGCGGGGAGTCAGGGCAAACATACTAATCGCTACCGCGTGTACAGAACAGATATGCACAAAGACGAACTGCTGGAACTCCACGAGCAGATGGTACTCATCATGGAGTACTTCAGAGACCTCGAACAGGTCGACAGACAACTGTTCAGACAGTACGAGGAACTCGAGGTCACTCCCGACGACGTCCACATGTCGAAAAGCGAACACAAACACGCGGTGTTCGTACTCGGTAACGCCCTAGCGAACGCGATGAGCGAAGACGAGTTCTCCGACGCCGGCCGGGTCGGCAAGCGTATGCGCGAACTCGCCGAGGACGCCGAGAACAAACTCTAAGCGGCCGTGTCGGAGGGCAGGGTAACGCTCAACTCGTCGCGCTCACGATTTTGACCACATCGCCGTCGTCCAGTTCGTGGTCCTCACCGATACGGCGGTTCGCGCGGGCGTCGACGGCGTGGAGGTAGCTGTCGCCGATATCAGAGTGGACCGCGTAGGCCAGGTCGAGCGGCGTCGACCCGCGGGGGAGGAGGTGTGAGTCGGGGAGCATCCGGCCTCGACTGTCAGTCCAGGTTGTTTCGTCCTCGACTGGATACACCGTGATTCGGTCGAGCACCTCGTAGACAACCGTGTCGAGTGCGCGCTGGACACCGGTGTCACCTCGTCTGTCGAGCACCGTCTCGACGGCCGCGAGCGCCTCCCGCTGTGCGTCGCTGACGCCGCTGTCGAGCGAGAACGAGTCGTCACCGGGGTCGTAGTCGACGAGACCACTCTCCGCGCCCCGGCGGAGCGCGAGTTCGCCCTCGGCGGTTGCCGGAATCACCGTCTCGGCGGCCGTCTGGAGGCGTTCGACGTTGTCCGCCGGCGCGATGTCGGCCTTGTTGGCGACGACCACGAGTGGCTTGGTCTGTTCGCGGATGGCGCTCGCGAGCGCGTGTCGCTGGTCGTCGTCCCACGCGAGTGGGTCCTCGGGGTACGGTATGTCGCGCAACACGGCCGCGACGTCGGCGTTCGTCGCGCCGACACCGGTGAGCAGGTCTGCGAGCGCCGCGTCGATATCGAACTCCGGGGAGCGAGACTGCCGTTCGACGGTCTCCCAGTTGCGCTCGATAATCGACGCGAGCCACTGGTCCATCTCCGTCTCGATGAAGTCGATATCTTCGACCGGGTCGTGGTCACCGACCGCGACGGGTTCGCCCTCGGCGTTCGTCCCGCCGGAGGCGTCGACGACGTGGAGGATTGCGTCGGCGTCGGTCAGTTCGTCGAGAAACTGGTTTCCGAGACCACGGCCCTCGTGGGCGCCGGGAACCAGACCCGCGACGTCGTACAGCTCCACCGGGACGTACCGTTTCCCGTCCCGGCAGTTGTCGCTGTCACACCGCCGGTCGCGGTCCAGACACGGACACTCTGTCCGGGCGTAACTGACGCCACGGTTGGGGTCGATGGTGGTGAACGGGTAGTTGCCGACCTCGACGTCGGCCCGCGTCGCCGCCGTGTAGAAGGTGGACTTGCCGGCGTTTGGCTTGCCCGCCAGCGCCAGAGAGAGCATACTCTACTACTACTTTGCCGCGGGGAAACTCCCTTTCGGTTCCTCTCCCGACGGATGGCGTTCGTGGCCAAAGGGGCGGTCAGCGTCTCCAGACACTGTTCTGACAGCCGGAATCGGGGGGGTACTCGGCGGAGTCGGAGACACCCCGCGAGCACCGGGGGTACCCGTCACGTCCGCCCGGCGCGTGAGGAACTCCGGGCCGACGTCACCACCGAGAACAGCGGACGAGCAGGCGGACAGACGACCCCGGCAGTTACTTTCGTCAGCCGACCGTACAGCCGCGTGATGGGATTCCACACGTTCGACGCCGCCAGAGCGGACCGTCTCGAGGACCCGACGCGTTTTCGTTTCTGTTCGCGGGAGGAACTCGTCCAGCATCTCCCACGGGGAACGATTCTCGACATCGGCAGCGGCACGGGCTACTACACTGACGAAGTCGCACCCGCCGTCGAGCGGGTCGTCGGACTCGACATCCAGCCGGCGATGCACGAACGGTATCGCGACCGTGGCGTACCCGCGAACACCGGACTCGTGACCGGTGACGCCGAACGACTCCCGTTCGCGGACGGCACGGTCGATGGCGCAGTCTCCACGATGACGTTCCACGAGAGCACGACACCGCGGGCGATATCTGACCTCCACCGGGTTCTCGGGGTCGGTGCACCGTTCGTCGTCGTCGACTGGTCGGGGAACGGGAACGGCGACTCCGGGCCACCGCTCTCGGAGCGATTCGACGCCCAACAGGCCCGCGACGTCGTCACCGACGCCGGCCTCCGCGTCGAGAGTGCCGCCGAGCGAAGCGAGACGTTCCACCTCGTCGCAGAGAAGCCAGCCTGAACCGGGTCCCGCGCTCTGGAACTGCCCCGAACCGGTGAAGGGGGGTCTCGTGCGTGTCCGTATGCGCCACGATTATCCAACAAGATTTTTGTATTAACGCCGTGTATAGCGCGGTAGCAGATGGCAACAAAGAGCGAGTTAACACAGCAACTCGGTGTCGTGGCGGGGTTCGACAGCCCGCGCGCCGACCTGGAGCAGTACCGGACGCCGCCGGAGTTGGCGTCACATCTCGTCCACACGGCAGACCTGCAGGGGGATATCGAGGACCACGTCGTGGTCGACCTGGGCTGTGGGACGGGGATGCTCGCGCTGGGGGCGGCGCTCCGTGGCCCCAGTGCGGTGGTCGGTGTCGATGTCGACCCGGGGCCGCTGTCGACGGCCCACGGCAACGAGCACCGTATCGCCTCGGCGAGTTCGGTCTCGTGGGTCCGGGGTGACGCGGCCCGTGTCCCGCTGTCTCTGGACGAACCGACGACGGTCGTGATGAACCCCCCTTTCGGGGCGCAGTCGGGCAACGAACACGCCGACAGGGCGTTTCTCGAAACCACCGCACAGCTCGCCGACACGTCGTACTCCGTTCACAACGCCGACAGCGCCGCCTTCGTGGAGGCGTTTACCGCCGACAACGGCGGCGAGATAACCCACGCCTACTCCGCCGAGTTCGACCTCCCCCGGTCGTTCGAGTTCCACGAAACCGACAGCCGTGCCATCGACGTCGAAGTGTTCCGCGTCGACTGGTGACTCTACTGGTGGGTCAGTTGCCCTCTCGCTGCTGGACGCGGTAGGTGGCAACGGCTATCTCGGTGTTCTCGTGGCGTGCGGTCAGTTCGGTGCCGGTTCTCTCGAAGGTGATATCGGATATCTCGACGGTCTCGCCGTCAGACGGAATCCGGACCGACCCGACTGTCGTATTCTTTCTCTCGACGGCGACGTCGTAGAACTCGGCCGTCGGTTCGAGACGGACAGTGGCTCCGTCGAGACGGAGGTCGCCGGTCGCCGGCTCACCGGTGAACAGCAGTTTCTGGTCGCCGTCGTGGCGGCCGACGACCCGGGAGGTGCTGTTGCCGCCGGTGAACCGCCACTCCGTGCGGTTCACGCTCACGGTCTCGCGAAACGTCGAATCGCCGACCGCGACGGTCGTACTACCCTCGAAGGCGAGCCTGCTGGCCGAGACAGCGAGGAGCCAGGCGTTGCGCTTGTCACTGGCGACGACGACACCGCTGACGCTCGCCGAGAGTGGGCTTCCGACTCCCGGCAGTTCGACCGCAGAGATGTACCGGTCGCTCGTGTTCTCGACGTACGCCACGCGGTAGTCCTCGACGGCGATTCCCTCCTCGATGTCCTCTCCGGGAGAGACGGAGACGAGGTTGTACGCCAGTCCACTGACCGCCAGCACCGCGAGCGCGGCGACCAGGAGAGCCACCGCCACGGGACGGGTCTTGACCGGCGTGACCCGGGGGAGCAACCGGTCTGGCCCGCGGGCCGCGAGCGCGACCAACGTCGCGAGCAGAAAGACGCCGGCGGTTCCAAGCGCCCTGAACAGCACGAACTGGTCCGCGCTCTCGTACCAGTAGACGGCGTACAGCGAGCGCGTGACGGCAAAGACCAGCGCGGCGAACCAGACGTACCGCGGGTCGGGCCACGTCTGGCGTGTCCGGACCAGCGCCACCGCAAGCACCACCCCGACGAGCACCCCAAACAGGTGTCCCTGGAGCGCGATGTCTGCCCACGAGGGCGTGACGAAGACGGGGCGAGAGCGTGCGGTGACGAGCGGGTTCAACGCCGCCTCGCGCAGGAGACTCACGACCGGGAGCGCCACGATGGCGGCGACGGTCAGTCGCGGTCGCACCACCAGCGCGAAGCCAGCGAACCCGAACACGACCACCGAGAACCCGATGACGGCCCCGGGAACGAGGAGACCGCTGGCGAGTCCGGTGAGCACGGTGGCGAGGACGAACGCGCCGATTCGCCGCCCCGGTCTGTCCAGCCGTGACGTCGGCGCCGTCGGGTAGTGTCCCCACGCGTACTCCGCGACGGAGCCAAAGGCCACCGTGCCGAGTACGTTGCCAAGCAGGTGTGCGTCACTGCTGTGGGAGAACGCAGAGAGCACGAGTCCCTGCGGGTACCACAGCGACCAGGAGGTGAACCCGACAACGACCGGTCCACCGGCGCTGTTGCCGCCCTGCAAGAGATAGTACACGAGCGAGAGGCCGGCGACGACACTCACTGTTCCCCACGGGATGCCGAGGACGAACCGCTCCCGGAGTGCTCCACCGGGTCGACCCTCGGAGAACACCGTCAGGGCCACGAGCGACACGACCAGCGCGCCGGCCAGCGCGACGAGTCCGCCGACCCCGGCGAGTGTCACCGCTGGCGTTGGGGGCATCACCTACCACCGGGTCTCTGTGCGGTATAAATCTTCACGAGTGGGACCGACCGCTGTCACGGGTCGATATCGTACAGTTCGCCGTACTTCTCGCGGGCGTACGAGAGGAAGTAGTCGGCAGTCAGCGCCTCGCCGGTGGCCTCGCGGATCAGTTCGGGCGTCGTGTACCGGCAGCCCTGGGCGTGGACGGTCTCGGTGAGCCAGTCACGGAGCGGGCCGAAGTCGCCGGCAGCGATTCGGTCGTCGAGGTCACCGAGCTCTCGCTCGGCGGCCGCGAACAGCTGCGCGGCGAGCATCGACCCCAGCGAGTACGTCGGGAAGTAGCCAAACGAACCGTGGGTCCAGTGGATATCCTGCAGACAGCCCTCGCCGTCGTTCTCCGGTCGGACGCCGAGATACGACTCCATCCGGTTGTTCCACACCGCGGGCACCTCGCTGACCTCCAGGTCACCCCGCAGCAAGTCGCGCTCGATTTCGAACCGGACGAGAATGTGGAGGTGGTAGGTGAGTTCGTCGGCCTCGACCCGAATGAGGTTGTCGTCGTACACCCGGTTCGCGGCCTCGTAGCAGGCCCGGGGCGTGGCGTCGGTGTCGAGTGTCTCGCCCACGCGTGGCGCGAACAGCTGCCAGAACGGCAGCGACCGTCCGACGTGGTTCTCCCAGAGGCGCGACTGTGACTCGTGGACGGTCATATCGCGGTCGTCACCGAGGGGCGTTCCGTACTCCTCGTCTGGCAGGCCGAGCGTGTAACTCGCGTGGCCGAACTCGTGGACAGTCGAGCCGAGTGCCTCGAGCGGGTCCCCGGGCGAGAAACGGGTGGTGATGCGCGCGTCGAACTGCGTCCCGCTGGAGAAGGGGTGTGCCGCGGTGTCCAGTCGACCCCGGTCCCAGTCGTACCCGAGCGTGTCGAGAGCCTCCCTGACGAGGGCTTCCTGGCTGGATTCGGCGTAGGTGTCCGGAAACGGCTCCGCGAGGTCGGCGTCGCTGTCGCGGATGGCGTCTATCAGGGGTGGGAGTTCCTCCCGGAGTGTGTCGAGAATCGCCTCGATATCCGCGAGCGGGAGATACGGCTCGTACTCCTCGACGAGCACGGCGTAGGGGTCGCGGTCGGGGTCGATTGCGGCGGCGTACTCGCGCCTGAGGTCGACAATCTCCGCGAGTGTCTCCTCGAACTGCGAGAACTCGCCCGCCGCCTTCGCCTGCTCCCAGACCGGTAACGCGGTGGTGGTCGCCTCGGACAGCTCCTCGACGAGTTCCTCGGGCACCCGGGTGGCACGCTCGTGCTTGCGCCGCATCTCGCGGACAACGGCCTGTCTGTCCTCCGTGACGGCGCCGTCGAGGTCGGCCAGCCACGTCCCGAGTTGTTCGTCGGTCAACATGTCGTGGGCGAGCGTCGACAGCGCCGACTGCTGTTTCGACCGCGCCGGGGTTCCGCCCTCCGGCATCGTCACCTGCTGGTCCCAGCCCAGAAGGCCGGACGCGTCGGTGAGATAACTGTACTGTCGGACGTGCTCCAGGAACTGCTCGTAGGTCTCGGCCTGCTGTGACGACATACCCCCGTGTACGACTCCCGCCGTCATCAACCCCCGGGTAGGGTGTCCAACTGCCACGAACACCGGCAGGCCCGTTGGCGGTGTCCCCCGCGTGTGCGGTCAGTCGTCGGCGCGTGCGTCGTCGAGACGACGGGCGACGAGGCCGGCCTGTGCGCCGGCGGTGAATCCGGCGTCGATGTTGACCACCGAGAGTGCCGTACAGGACTGGAGCATCCCCGCGAGCGCCGCGTCCCCGTCACCACCCTCGCCGTACCCCGTCGAGACCGGCAGGCCGACAACCGGCGCGTCGACGAGACCGGCCGTGACCGTCGGGAGCGCCCCCTCGCGGCCGGCCGCGACGACCAGAACGTCGAGCGCGCGCAGGTCGGGCAGACGGTCGAGCAGGCGCGTCAACCCCGCGACACCGACGTCGTCGACACGGTCGACTGTCGCACCCATCTCGCCGGCGACGACGGCCGCCTCGCCGGCGGGAACGGCGTCGGACGTGCCCGCGGTGACGACACCGACGCTGGCGTCGAGAGAGGGCGGGTCGAACGACGGTCCGTGGGCGACGACCACGTTCGACCGGTCGTACAGTTGGACCGACGCCTCGGTCTCCCCGAGGCGCTCGGTGAGAACGGCACGCTGGCGGTCGTTGACGCGCGTGACGAGCGCCCGTCCGGTGGTTTCGAGACTCGTTGTTGCGAGGTCGGCCACCTCGCCGGGGGTCTTGTCGGTGCCCAGCACCGCCTCGGGAACACCGCTGCGGCGCTGGCGGGCCGCGTCGAAGCGCCCGCTGTCGCCGGTGGCGTACCCTTTCAGTTCGGCCTCCGCGCGCTCTGGACTCAGTTCGCCCGACGCAACTGCTTCGAGAGTGTCGCGCATATCTGCGTCGTAGGGCCGTGGCGCACTCCTGTCTGTCGGTGGTCGACACCAGGGCACAGTGACCCGGACGACCGACAGTCAGAAACCACTCGGTGTCGAGATACCGGTATGTTCGGAACGAGCGGTATCCGTGGTCCGGTCGGCGACGAGGTGACGGCGTCGCTGGCGCTGTCTGTCGGGCGTGCGCTCGGTGTCGACAGCGAGCGGGTGGTCGTGGGGCGGGACACCCGGGAGAGCGGGCGGGTGCTCGTCGACGCGCTCGCGGCGGGACTCTGTGAGTCGGGCACAGACGTCCTCGACCTCGGGGTGGCGGCGACACCGACCGTCGCGCGAGCAGTGCCACGCGAGCGCGCAGACGCCGGGGTCGCAGTGACCGCCTCACACAACCCTCCGGAGGACAACGGACTGAAACTCTGGCAACCCAGCGGACAGGCGTTCGACGCCGACCGTCGCGCGCAGGTCGAGAACCGGGTCGAACGCGGCGAGACAGACCTCGCCGCGTGGGACACGGTCGGAGCACGGACGGTCGCAGACGGGACCGGCCCACACCGGGAGATGCTGGTCGACGCAGTCGAACTCGACGGCGAACTGTCGGTCGTCGTCGATGTCGGCAACGGCGCGGGCGGGGTCACCGCCGACGCGCTCGATAGTTTGGGTTGTGCCGTCGAGACACTGAACGCACAACCCGACGGTTCCTTTCCCGGGCGGCCGAGCGAACCGACCGCAGAGCACTGCGAATCGCTCGCGGCGCTGGTAGCAGACAGCGACGCCGACGTGGGAGTCGCCCACGACGGCGACGCCGACCGGATGCGAGCGGTCGACGACACCGGGACCTTCCTCCCGGGCGACGTGTTGTTGGCGGTACTCGCGCGGGCGGCGGCGACCGCGGGCGACCGTGTCGCTGTCCCGGTCGACACGAGTCTGGCCGTCGAGGACCACCTCGCCGCGGCGGACATCGAGACGACACGCACGCCCGTGGGCGACGTCCACGTCGCGGAGGCGGCGACCAGTCCCGGCGTGAGTTTCGGGGGCGAACCGAGCGGTGCGTGGATATGGCCGGACGAGACACTCTGTCCGGACGGGCCACTGGCCGCCTGCAAACTCGCCGAACTCGTCGACGAGCGTCCGCTGAGCGAGCGTTCGAGCGCCGTCGAGACGTACCCGATTCGCCGGACCAGCGTCGAGGTGGCCGACAAACAGCGCGTCCTCGAACGCGTCGGCGAACGCGTCCGCGACCGCTACGACGACGTGTCGACGCTGGACGGTGTCAGGGTCGACCTCGGGAACGCGTGGTTTCTCGTGCGTGCGAGTGGCACCGAACCGGTTGTCCGTCTCACCGCAGAGGCCCGTGAGGACACACGCGCAGAAACGGTGCTCACGGAGGCACGGGAACTGCTGAGCGACGAATCATAATGCAGGTGAGAAAACGAAAGAGGGTCAGTGAGCGCGCTATCCCCGGCGGGTCGACCGCGCCTGTCTCACATCCGCGCCGTCACGGATTTTGTCTTCACACTGTGGACACACTCTCGGTCTGTCGACCCCGTTCGGTGTGAAGACACGTGCGTAATCAGCCGTCACGAACGCACCGCAGTTCTGACATTCCGGCATACGTTCGACACCTACGACTGATGGCTCTTAATTGTTGGTGGTACGGGGCAATATTACCCGGAACCGTGACGCCGTGCTCTCGTCCGTGACAGACGGTCACGACAGGTCGGACACCGAGGCAGAGACGTCGTCGCTCTCGTCGAGTTCGATCGTGCCGTCGAACAGCGACCGGTAACTGTCGACGAGACTCTCGTCGTGGACGCCCCGTGCGAGGTGGAACAGACCGACGGCGTCGTACTCCGCGAGCAATCCGAGGACTTCCTCGACCGCAGCGCGGGTCTGAGTTTCGTCGGCGTAGTAGATCATCTCGGTGATGGAGTCGAGACTGACCCGGAGTTTGCCGTCGTGGTCGGCGAGGAACGACTCGACTTCCGCGACGATACTGTCGAGGTCACCGGGGTCGGAGACGTAGTGAACCTGGTCGCTCTTTCTGCGCGTGTAGCCCCGTTGTGCGGAGAGCGCGTCGAGGATGGTCGCGCGGGACTCGTCGACGGCGTAGTGTTCGAGTTTCTGTTGTACCTCACGGGCCGTGGTCCGCGTCGAGACGACGAGCAGGTGGTCGGTGTCGGTTTTCAGGAAATCGGTGTCGATGCGGTCGGTTTCACCGGTGCTTGGGTGCAAGAGCAACAGTCCCGTCCCGCCGGGAATCGTCTCCGGGGTGTCCTCGATTGTGAGTGTGTACTCCATAGACGACAGAGAGAGCGGAATCGTGTTAAGTGTGCGGTTGAACGCCAGAGGAGTTCCCGCGCACGTCGTCGTATTCTCGGGCGATATCGGGCGCCCGTGATGGGAACCTATTTTGCTGGTGTCCACGTACCCCGGGTCGATGGCGGAGGACCAACCGGCCTACACCGTCGGTATCGAGGACACCACAGCACCCGTGCGGGCGGAGGAGACGCTCGTGGTGACAGTCGGTGTCGAGAACACCGGCGACTCCGTGGGGACCGGGACAGTCGAACTGCTCGGTTTCGAGGGTCGGGTGGCCGACGAGAGCGACGACCTCGAACTCGGGGCGGGCGAGAGCAACAGCCTCGAACTGGAGTGGGTGCCACCCGCCAGAGCAGTCGGAACCGGTGAGATTACCGCACAGAGTCCGACGGATTCGGCGACCGCCTCCGTCACCGTCGAGAACGTGCCCGCGACATTCGAGAGCGATATTACGTCGGCCGACGAACACGTCTCGGTCGGCGGGCGGGCGACGGTTGTCGCGGAGATTACAAACACGGGAACGGTCGACGGCTCGCAGGCGGTCGAGTTGTTCGTCGACGACGAACGCACGGAGGTCCGGACGCTCGCGGTGGCGGGCGGGGAGAGCGAAACCGTCGAGTTCACCCACCGGGTGGAGGAGGACGGTTCGGAGCTGTCGGTAACCGTCTCTACCGCCGCCGACAGCGCAGACACGACCGTCGAGGTCGTCGAGGGGACCGTCACCTCACTCCGGACGTTCAACAGCAAAGGCGGTATGGGAGTGTTTGGCTGGCTCGTGCTCGGCGGGATGCTGATTCTGTTGCTCCCACTGCTCCCGCTGGTCGTGGCGGTCAAACTGTTCGACGTCCTCTCCGACCGCATCGGAGCCGCGTTCTGAGCGGGGACGACCGCGTCGCCACGCCGTCGCGGGGTCGACACCTACCCCGGGTTCGTGAGGAGAGCAATCTACAGGCGATACAGTCTGTCGTGGTGTGGTCAATCCCTGGCGAGGACGACGTACGCCAGGGTCACTGCCGCCAGCGCGACGGCAACTTTCGTCTTTCTGGACATCAGTGGGGTAATCCCGGGATAATACCGGTTTCGGGAACTGGCTGCGCTGTCCCGACCCCGGAACGGGGTCGGCCGGCGTGGTCAAAGGATAACGTACTTACTCGCCGTTCACTAACTACTGTTCGAGGGCCGGTAGCTCAGTCTGGCAGAGCGACGGACTCTTAATCCGTCGGTCGCGTGTTCAAATCGCGCCCGGCCCGTACACGCGGTTCTCCGGTAGCTTGGCTCTGCAGCAGACCGCTCACCCGTCGCCAAGCGAGAGCGTCGTCGTCCGCTCCCAGTTCGTCTCGTCGAGGACGATGACCTCGTCGCCGGCGAAGACGTACAGCGAGTCCTCGACGTAGCGCGCGCGGGTCACCTGCTCGTCGGTCGAAACCTCCTTTAGAACTTCGAGTTCGCCGTCGGTGTAGTCGACAATCTTGGCGCTGTTGCCCGCCGGGAGGAAGAAGACCCCGTGGCGGCGGTCGATAGTGAACGCGTGGTGTGAGCTGTCGACCGCCGAGGTGTACTCCTCGAGGACGATGTCGTCGGCGACCGACGTGTCGGTCGGGTCGGTCACGTCGAACAGCACGGACTTGACCTTGCCGTTCTCCTCGCCGATACCGAGGACGTAGTCGTCGTTGATCGGGTGGAGATACGACGAGAAGCCCGGCAGTTTGAGTCCGCTGAGCAGTTCTGGCTCGGTCGGTTCCTCGAACTCGATAACGTAGAAGGGGTCGACCTGGCGGAACGTGACCACGTAGGCGGTGTCACCGACGTAGCGCACCGAGTACACCCGCTGGTCCTGGCCCATCCCGGTCACCCGGTTCTCGCGGTCAAGCGTCTCGCTGTCGAGCACGTAGAGGTGGTTGTCGCTGTCCTGGCCGGCCACGCGCGGGATGGTAGTGGTGATACGGAGCGTACCCTCGTACTCGTCGAGCGCGAACTGGTTGAGCGGTTCGCCGGGCACGGTGCCACTCTCGCCGACCAGCAGGTTCTCGTTCTCGATGTCGACGCTCACGACGGTCGTCTGTGTGAGATTCGCCTGGTTGGAAGCGCGGTACGCCCGGTAGTCTTGCCGGAGTGTCGTTTCGCTACCGGCGTCGGAGTCGGACCACTCCCGGACTGCGCGCCGCATCTCGGTTCGCTTCGACCGCTGAGAGATGTCGTACGAGTCGATTTCGTCGATGCGGTCGGCGAGTCCGTCCGGAACCACAGTGGAGTGTTCGACCCACGAGGTGCGGAGTTCGCTCTCGGTGACACCGGTGGTGTAACTGATGTACAACCCGTTCTCGGACATGTAGACGACGGTGTTGGCGCCGGTACCCACCATGCTCACCGAGTCCTCGACGACCCCCGACTCCGCGTCGATACTGAACGCCGTGTACGCGGTGGTGGCACCGGTCTGGCTGTCTGGCGCGTAGATATCACCGCAAGCAATCGTCTCGTCGCTGCCGAGTGGCGCGATAGGGCAGTCGGTGTTTGGCCCGACGCCGGTCCGGGTCACGAGATAGAGCTGTCCGCCGGTTTCACGCACCGTGACGAGACTGCTGTTCAGTGTGTGCGTCCAGGCCTCGGTCGGGTTCTCCGGGTCGCTCACGTCGTAACCGACAATCTCGCCGCCGGTTTCGTCGAAGACCACCAGTCGGTCACCGGTCTGGAGCATCTCGCCGTTCGCGTCGATGTTCGAAAGCACCGTCGGGTCGGCCGGGTCACTCGCGTCGACGACGTGTGTCTCCCGCTGTTGTTGTTTCCGTGGCGGAACAAAGTCCTCGGTCACCGTTCGACCCGGTTCGCCCATCCGGGGTCCCGGGAGCGGTTCGACGACGTACCGGTTTTGCTCCGGCGAGTAGTAGAAGTTCCGTCCGTCGGTCTTGACGATGTCTGGCTCGTCCAGTCCCTCTACCTGGACGTTCGTGTTGCCGATACGGTCCGGAACGGGAGTGTCGGTAGTGGTGCTCTCGCCGGCACTGCCACCGTCGACAGCCGCGTTCTCTGCCCGGAACGCGGCGTCCGTGGTGGCGATACCCCACTGTCTCGGTACACCGACTCGGAGACCGGCGTCGGCCCGGCGCTGTCCGGCCCGGATGTAGTCCCGGAACGCGTCGGCGCTTCCAAACTGCGCTATCGACGCCTCACCGTCGAGTAACGGCCCGTCGGAGTCGTTCGGTGTCTCTTCCGGGGGTTCGGTCGGCGTCTGGTCGACTGTCGGCCCGACAGTTTCCGTCGACTGGTCGCCGTCGGGGCTGTCTGCGCCCGGCGTGTCCACCCCGAGCGCACCGACTGCCAGCGCGACACCGATGGCCGCGCCGACGATCAGCGCGACGACGACCAGTTCTCCGGCGTTCTGTTGTGCCATACTCGTACTGTCAACCCGTACGTAGTATAAACCACTGACCACTCAAAGAGCCATTTGAGCCACGCTCCGCCCGGAACTGGCTGTTCTCCCGCCGACCGGCTACCGGTCCTCGACGGTGACAGTGTCTCCCTGTTCGACGCCGCTGGCCGCGCCCGCCGGCAGTTCGAGAATCCGGTCTGCGCGCGCCGCCGCGAGACTCCGCCAGGGGTCGAGTCTGGCGACCCGCTGGACCTCGTCGCCGACCAACCAGACCACGTCGAGTGGGAATCGGACGAACAGCATGTGGACCGGCTGCACCGACGGCCCCCCGAGGAGGCCGTCACCGACCTCCATCACGAGCGCGTACTCCCCGGGAACCGACCTCCGGAACATCAGTCCTCGCGCACGGGAGAGCACCGAGTCGGCAATCTCGACCTCGGTAGCGAGTAGACGCCGTTCCGACCCGCCCGCTGGCCTGTGGACGACGCGCGCGCCTGTCACGCGACTGCGTACGCCGGTCCGCCTGAAACCACTTTTCCGTCGCCGACTGCTTATAACCGAGAGCCTCGCCGGTCGGTGAGCCAGCAAACCACCACCGCCACGACAGCGTAGCTGACTATCCTGCCGTGGTTTTCGGTACCTGCTGGCACACGCCGACCGCCGTGACGGGACGCGAACACACACATTTATATAGAACCACATGCAAACTTTCGGTGACTATGAGTCAGCAGATGCAGGGCCAGCCAATGATAATTCTGGGAGACGACGCGGAGCGGATGAGCGACAAGAGCGCACAGGAACACAACATCGCGGCCGCGCGTGCCGTCGCACAGGCGGTCCGGTCGACGCTGGGACCAAAGGGGATGGACAAGATGCTCGTCACGTCACTGGGGGACGTGGTCGTCACGAACGACGGTGTGACGATTCTCGACGAGATGGATATCGACAACCCCACCGCAGAGATGATCGTCGAGGTAGCCGACACACAGGAGGAAGAAGCCGGTGACGGCACCACCTCGGCGGTCGCGGTCGCGGGGAACCTGCTGAAAAACGCAGAGGACCTCCTCGACCAAGACATCCACCCAACGGCCGTTATAAAAGGGTTCGACCTCGCGGCGACGCGGGCACGCGAGGAAGTCAGCGACATCGCCGTCGAGATCGACGACGACGAGACGCTGCGCCAGATTGCACAGACCGCGATGACCGGAAAGGGCGCAGAGCAGTACAAAGAGACGCTGTCGGAGTTGATCGTCGACGCCGCACAGGCCGTCACCGTCGAGGCCGACGACGGCACGAACGTCGTCGACCTCGCCTTTCTCAAGACCGAGACACAGACCGGGCGCGGTGCGGACGAGTCGGAACTGCTCGAGGGTGCAGCCATCGACAAAGACCCCGTCCACGAGGAGATGCCGACAGACATCGAGGAGGGAGAGGCGCTGCTGGTCGACGCGCCGCTGGAACTGGACGAGACAGAGACCGACGCGCAGGTCAGTGTCACCGACCCCAACCAGTTGCAGGATTTCATCTCGCAGGAAGAAGACCAGTTGCGCGAGTTGACCGACCAGATTGTCGACGTCGGTGCCGACGTCGTCTTCTGTCAGAAAGGTATCGACGACATGGTCCAGCACTACCTCGCAAAGGAGGGAGTGCTCGCGGTGCGGCGGGTGAAACGCTCGGACATGGAGTTCCTCCGGGAGGTGCTCGGGGCGGATATCGTCTCTGATGTCGAAACCGCAACCGAGGAGTACCTCGGCGAGGGGACAGTCACCCGCGACGAGAGCGAGGAGTTGTTCTACGTCGAGGGGACCGGTGACGAGGTCCACGGCGTGACGCTGCTGTTGCGCGGGTCGACCGAACACGTCGTCGACGAACTCGAGCGCGGCGTCGAGGACGCACTCGACGTCGTGGGCAGCGCCATCAGCACCGGCGAGGCACTGCCCGGCGGCGGCGCACCGGAGATCGAGGTCGCGAGTCGTCTGCGCGAGTACGCCGACGGCGTCAGCGGGCGCGAACAGCTCGCTATCGAGGCCTTTGCCGACGCGCTGGAGACGGTGCCCCGCGCACTCGCCGAGAACGCCGGACTCGACCCCATCGATACGCTGGTCGACCTGCGCGCGGCCCACAGCGAGGGCGACGAGCGCGCCGGTCTGAACGTCTACTCCGGCGAAATCGAGGACACCTTCGAGAGTGGTGTCGTCGAGACGCCCCACGCGAAACAACAGGCACTGGTCTCGGCCGGCGAGGCCGCGAATCTCGTCCTGAAAATCGACGACGTCATCACCGCTGGCGACACCGACGACGAGGGTGCCCCCGGCGGTGCTGGCGGGATGGGCGGCGGCATGGGCGGCATGATGTAGGCCCAGCCACACCGCTTCTCACGCCAGCCTCGACCGGTACTGTTCGGACGAACGCTCAACAGACCAGACAGCTCTCGACTCCCGGGACTCGCTGTCGTCGGCGCGAAGCGCCTCGCGGCATACGTCGTCCGGGTTCGCCGAGCGCGTGGTTTTCCACCGGTCACAGCACGACGACAGAGTCACCACGCACGCTCGCCGTTTCACTCTGTCAGGGCGTGGTCTGGTTGGCCGGCAGAAACCGACTGCTGACCGGCCCTCGTCTGAGCGCCAACACTAGAGCGACCCACAGTTTTATGCTACCCTCGGGAGAGTGTGACGCTATGCGACGACGACAACTCCTCAGACGAAGCGGTGTGGCTCTGACTGCGGCCGGGAGCGTCGCTGTTGCCGGGTGTTCCGGTGACAGTGGAGATGGTAACGAGAGCGACGGTAACGAGAGCAACGGTAACGAGAGCAACGGTAACGAGAGCAACGGTAACGAGAGCGACGGTGGAAATGGTGAGAGCGACGGTGGCAACGGTGGAACTGATAACGGCGGGGACCCGACGCTCACCACCAGCGGGCCGGTCGACGGCGAAGTCGCGTCGAACGCGGTCGAGGAACTCGTGGTGGTGATGCTCGAATCGCAGGTCTCGAACGTGTTCAGCGTGACTGTGACCCTGGAGAACACCGGTGACCAGCGCACCAACGGGATGAACTACAGCTACACACTCGCGCTGTTCGACGGTGACGGGAACGAACTGGGGACTGTCACCGCCAACAAAGGGAACCTGGGGGCCGGGATGGCCGCTGGTCAGCAGGGTTCGGTGATCGCGACCCCGCAGTTCTACGACGGCGAACCGAGCGACGTCGCCCGGTACGAACTGACTGTCGACTGCTCAGAGGTGGCGGACGAGGACCGGGGTGTCTACTGTCCCTGAGCCTCGCGGGCCAGTTTCCCGTGTCCGTCGCGGTTGTGGTTCGGCCACAACCGCCGCGAACGTCGCTGTGGAACTCGCTATCTCGGCCGCTGCTGCACGGAGTTCGTAGGGCGTTCTGTGACGATATCTATCACACCGCCCAGTCAGTGGCGCGCCCCCAGCGACGTCAGTCTGGTCTGGGTCGTGTCGTCGGGGTAGACAATCTGCATCGGGAGGCCGCGCTCGTCGGCAGGCGGATTGTGCTCTGGGAGTCGCGAGAGTCCGTCGGCGTCGCGCCGGGCCGTCACCGCGGCGGCCAGGGCGTCCAGGATATCGTCGACACCACTCACCGTCGGCGCGTAGTCGGGTTCGGTGTACCTGCTCACCGACTGCTCGTAGATGGCCCTGGCGTCGGCGTACTCCTCGGTCAGAAGGTCCCGGCGTCTCTCGAGACCACTCGCTGTCTGTTTGGACTCCGTGACGGGCGTCCGTCCGTTGAGCGCGTAGAAACAGACCTCGGGGTGGGTCTCGGAAACCCGGTCACGCGCTCCCGGGTACATGTCGAGAAACTCGTCGAGTTCGCGGATGCGCGAGACGACACTCCAGGCCTGGTTCTGGATGCTGAACCCCGCCTCACGCTCGTTTATTTGCTTTGCGTCGTCGAGATTCTGCTCGTAGACGGCGGCCCGGGTCGGCGTGTAGAAGACACTCCGCTGTTGACTGTCGAGCCGGTTTTTCGCCTGCACATCACAGGCACGTCTCCCGTCGGTCGGGAGTCCGATTGGACTGTCGACGAGGATACGGTCGGCGTCGCTGTACTCCTTCCAGACGCTCCAGATAGAGGGAAACAGGTCTGTCGTCCAGTTGCCGTCGTCCGCAAGCACGACACCGAACCAGCCCTTCGACGCCCAGTCGAGTCCGACGTACGTCCCCATACCCATTCTCACTTGGCGACGTGTAATAGGTTTTCACTACTCCGGCGCCGAGCCAGCAGGCCTCGAGAGCCCGCGACGGGGTGGTCGGGGGGACAGCCCGCGAGAGAGGCGTAGAGAGTCGGATACTGGCCGCGAACACGCTGCCGGTCGACAGTGTTTAATGGGTTCGTTTCGTACGACCGAACTGTAATGTCGGAAGTCTGCTCGACGTGCGGGCTACCCAACGAGCTTTGCGTCTGTGAAGACGTCGCAAAGGACTCCCAGGAAATCACGATCCGCATCGACGAGCGCCGTTACGGCAAGGAGGTAACGATAATCGAAGGATTCGACCCAAGCGACGTCGATATGGACAGTCTCTCCTCGGACCTGAAATCGAAGTTCGCCTGCGGGGGGACGACCGACGACGACCAAATCGAGTTGCAGGGGAACCACCGGGGGCGCGTCGAGGACTTCCTCCGGGAGAAGGGGTTCAACGTTGCCTGACTGAGTCGCCATCGCGCTGTCAGGGCGGAACAACCGACCCCAAACCGGGCCACCAACATTTATCACCCGTGCCCGGCACCGTCTACGCATGGAGTACCACCACGGAGAACGACTCCAGCACATGGGGGACCTGCCCACGATGGCGGCCGACCGATACAGACAGAAGACGGCGTTCAACTTTCTCGGGGCCGAGAAATCCTACTCCGAGGTCGAACAGGAGGCGAATCAACTCGCCAACGCGCTCGTCGATGAGTTCGGTATCGAGGCTGGCGACCGGGTCGGACTGTACATTCCAAACGAGCCGATGTTTCCTGTGGCGTACTTCGGTGTCATCAAGACGGGTGCGATTGCGGTTCCGCTGAATCTCCGGATGGGAACGGAGACGTTGGGGTACGTGCTCGACGACGCCGACATCAGCCTGATGCTCGGTTCCGCGTACATCCCGGACGACGCGGAGGAAGTCGCCTCGCCACAGGAGGTGGCTGCCGCCGCCACGAGCGTCGACACACTCGTCATTCCCGGGATGAGCGACGAGGAGGCGGGAATCGTCAACTACTCACATATCACTGCCGAGCGGGCAGGCGAGTTCGACACCGTCGACCGGGAGTTCGACGATATCGCCGTACAGCCCTACACCAGCGGCACCACCGGCAAGCCAAAAGGCGTGAAACTCTCACACCGGAATCTGCTCTCGGCCGTCGAGAGCTACGAGCAAAGCGGTCTGGGGATGGACTCGGATTTCACACTCGTACTCGTGTTGCCGTTGTTCCACATCTACGGACTGAACGCGCTGATGACGACGTTCCTGGGGCGTGGCGGGGAACTCAACCTCCAGCCCCGGCCCGACCCGGAGGCCCTGCTGAACGCCATCGACAACAACAACGCCGACGTTTTCGCGGGCGTGCCCGCGCTGTACACGCAGATGTTCCGCGTCTACCGCGACCGACCCGAGGATTTCGACCTCTCCTCGCTCGAGTACGTCGTCTGTGCGGCGGCACCGCTGGCAGAGGACGTCCGGAAGACCATCCAGCGGGAGTGGGATGTCGTGATGATCGAAGGGTGGGGGATGACCGAAACCTCGCCCGCGGGGACCATCGAACCAGTTGCGGGTGTCCAGAAGGAGGCCGGTTGTGTCGGTCCGTCGGTGCCGGGTGTCGAAATCAGACTCGTCGACCCCGAGACCCGCGAACCGCGTCTCGGAACCGACGAACTGGAACCGCTACCCGACGAGGATATCGACTTCGACGACGAGACACAGGTGACCGGCGAACTCGCCATCCGGGGGAGTCCGGTGTTCGAGGGGTACCACAACCGCCCGGAGAAAAACAACGAGGTTTTCGACGAGGACGGCTGGTTCTACACCGAGGATATCGCCCGTGTCGACGAGGACAGTTACTTCTGGATCGTCGACCGCGCCGACGACATGATTCTCTCCGGCGGCAACAACATCTACCCCGCGGAGATAGAGGACGCTCTCTACGAACACCCCGACGTCGCCGAGGCCGCGGTCGTCGCCGCGCCACACGAGGTAAAGGGTGAGGCACCGGTCGCGTTCGTCGTTCCCGAGGAAGGAGTAGAGCCGACCGAGGACGAGATTCGGAAGTTCTCGCTGGATTACGTCGCCACATACGCCCACCCGCGGCGTGTCTTCTTCGTCGACGAACTCCCGCGTGGCGCGACACAGAAGGTCCAGCGGTTCAAACTCGAAAACGAAGTCGAGGACATGCTCGAAGGCTCACTCGAGTCGAGTGGCCGCGACCTGTAACGCCGAGTCGCCGCTTTCTGTGTGTTCGCTCGCACGAGACGAGTTTCCGTTCGAGACGGATGACCGATAAACCGTTCACCCTCGGGTGCAGTACACCGTTGCAGTGAACGGCGTCCCGCGACTTCCAGAAGTCTCGACGCTCAGATCGGGGAGTTCAGCGTCCCGAAGTAGACCTGCCACGCGAGGACGGACTTGGCCACGAGACTCAACAGGACGTACATCTTCTCGCCGAAGAGGTAGTTGTTCCACCGCGAGACCTCCAGATACTGCAGGGCCATGTTCAGCGCAAACAGGTTGAAAAACACAAAAATCGAGATGTAGATGTAGATGACGAACTCGGGGAACTCGCCGCCGCTGGCCACCACCGTGCCGACGAACGTGATGGCGATGACGATCCAGGGGATGATTCCGGCGACGACACCGACCCAGTACGGCGTCCAGTCCGTTTCGTCGGTCGATTCGTTGCGTCGTTCCATCAGGAGGCCGCTCAGGTTCATCACTGCGACGAGGCCGAACAGTGCCGCGAGCGTTCCGAGGTCCCAGATTCCGGCCAACATGGCGATGACCACAATCATCAGCGAGGCGCTCACGGAGTACTCGTACCAGCGATACGGATTCAGCCCCCTGTCGAGATATCCGACGTAGCGGTCGTACAACACGGTCGCAATCGCGGTGTGTGCAAACGCCGAGATGAACAGAAAGGCCGCCACGAGCAGCGGGAGATTCGCATCGATAAACGACACCGTCTCCGGAAAGATGGTCTCGGTTTCGGCGTCGAACCCGTATCTCGTCCGGTTGATCGGCCACAGAACCCGTTCGGCCACGAGAATCATCGCGACTCCCTGCAAAAGGTGCAGGACAGCCATCAGCGCGTTCCACAGTCGAAGTCGTGTGTCCCGCGCGGATGTCTGCTGGCTCAGTTCGGCGGCTGGTGTAGTTGCTGTTGACACGATTTATCTGAACAAGCGCGCGGGAATAATTCTGTTGGCAATTGTGACTACCGGCAAAAACAATCGTTGGCGGGTGTTGCCGACACAGTTCCGATATCTGGACACTCCTGGGTTCGGAGGTGTCGACTGGGGAGGATGGAGTCGGCCCAGTTGTGGCCTGCCACCGCGTGGCGTGCAGACTAATTGGAACGGTTATACGAATCGAACTGCAAAATCTGCCACACACAATCGCTAGAGGCGCGTACCACTGTTAGACTCATATACCAAACGACACTTTACGTGGGGGCACTAACAGGCAGATGCAGGCACCCAACAATGAACACAAATCGTCGAACGCTGTTTGGAGCAGCCGTCGTCGCAGTCGCCCTGCTGGCCGTCGTTGGCAGCGGCCTGGTGCTCGCGCAGGACTCTGGGTCGCCCCTCCCTGGTGACGGCGACGATGACGATTCGATCACGCAAAGCAACGTCTCGCTCTCCGAGGAGAGTGCGATTGAGACCGCAACCGCGGAGGCCGACGGGAGCGTCGAGGAAGTCGAACTCGAACGCGAAGACGGCACACCCGTCTACGAGGTCGAACTCGTAGCCACAGACGGCGAAACCGAAGTCGCCGTCCACGCGGACGACGGCACGGTGCTCGAGACCGAGACTGAAGACGAGGACGACGAGGAGATGGACGAGAATGAGATGGAGGACGACGACGAGATGGACGAGAATGAGATGGAGGACGACGACGAGATGGACGAGAATGAGATGGAGGACGACGACGAGACCGAAGACGACGAGACCGAAGAAGAGGAGTCCGTTGCGCCCGGGAACGTCAGCCTCTCTGAACAGGACGCGATTGACACCGCAACCGCAGAGGCCGACGGGAGCGTCGAAGAAGTCGAACTCGAACGCGAGGACGGCACGCCCGTCTACGAGGTCGAACTCGTGGGTGCAGACGGCGAGACCGAGGTCGCTGTCCACGCGGACGACGGCACGGTGCTCGAGACCGAGACTGAAGACGAGTAGCTTGGCGACCCGAGCGACCGGGTCACTCCCTCGCTAATACGCCCGACAGACGAACCAACAGTTTAGATGACTGCAACACGCGTCCCTATCCAATGAGTGAATTCGAACTGTTCGAACCGGAGACGCTCGTCCGGGCTCTCACGCTGCTGGTGACGCTGGTGGTGTTTCTCATCACCGCGCTCGCCTACTACCGCACCCGGGTGCGTCGTGTCCTGATACTCGCGTTGCTCGCTGCATTACTCGCGACCGACCTCCTGCTGGAAGTCGGTGACGAGTTCCTCGAGGAGGGTATCCCCTACTTCGAGTTGCTCACGAGCCTGTTCGCACTCGGCATCGCGCTGCTGCTGCTGGCAACGGTCGTGTGGCGCTTCGAGTGGCGGGCATCATGACGGTCCAGATACGCGGCGTTGGCTCACGCACACGGAACTGAGGGCACACAAGATGGGTAGAGGCAACTCCGACGACAGCGAGGACGATGTCCTCGAGCTGGAGACGCGCAAGGAGATCTTCGAGTACGTGCAGACAAATCCGGGCGTCCACTTCAGCAAACTAAAGCGCGACCTCGAGATGGAGACGGGACTCGTCCAGCATCACCTGGGCACCCTCGAAGAGTACGACGTGCTCACGAGCGAGGAGCATCAGGGCAAACGCCGACTGTTCGTCGCCGAGGAACTCGCCGAGGAGGAGCGTGCCATCCTCTCCTCGCTTCGGTACGAGACGACACGCCACATTCTGCTATTCTTGCTGGAGGAGACGACGGCCCGAAACCGGGCGATTGCCGAGGAACTCGGCGTGTCACCGGCGACGGTGTCCTGGCACGTGTCACGCCTCGTCGAGAACGGTATCGTCTCCGAGGTTCGGGATGGTCGCACCACGCGCTACACGGTTGCTGACGAAGAACTGACCATGCAACTCCTGGTGCGGTACGAGGAGAGTTTCGTCGACAGGGCTGTCGACAACGTCCTCGATTTCTGGGGGTAGTCGTGAGCGAGTCGAGTCGGTCACAGCAGCATCGCGCTGAGTTCGAGGCCGAGCCAGATGCCAAAGGCACCAGCGGGCGCAATCGTCAGGTCGTCGTCGACGACGACACCCCGGATAATCGGCTTGACACCGTCGGCGAGCATCCCGCCGATACCGCCGAGTGCGGCCGCGAGAGGAGTGTTGGGCACGAACGGCAGCGCAAACAGCGTACAGACCCCGAACATCGTCGCGAGCGCGGTCGGGCGTTTGACCGTTCGCAACTGGTCGTCGGAGACCACACCGGCAATCGGGTCGGCGGCCGCCAGCATCAGGATGGCCGGAATCGCGATTCGTGGTTCGGCGACCAGCGCCACCGTCGTCGCAGAGATCATGTACAACAGGTACGCCGCGGGGGCGTCTTGCTCGTACTCGCGGGTGAGGTGCTCGTAGATGAACCAGTCCAGTCCGACGCTGAGTCGGAACACCTCCAGGACCAGTGCGCCGACTGTCACCAGCACCATCAGCGCGGTCACGTGCCACCACTCGATAAACGGGAGGATGTAGATTGCCGGAAAGCCAGTCCCGGCGACGTGAACCAGTCGACGGCCGAGGTCGCCTTCGAGGAACAGTTCGCGGAGGCGTTCCCGTCTCGGTTCCGCCGTCACACTGCCCCCGGCGGTGTCGGGGTCTGTGGCGGTGTGGTCGTCTGTCTCGGCGAATCCAGAGACCTCCGTGGCCGCCGGTCCTGTCGGCGTGGTCCCGGTTTCGGCGACAGTGCTCTCGGACGTCTCGGGAGCACCGCTCGTTGTTTCGCTACTCTCGTTTTCCATGCTACAGGTTCTCGAACAAACGGTCGCCGTCGCGGAGTGCAGTGAGCGTCGCGGCCAGACCGTCTGTCGGGACGCGCCGCTGGTCGGTGCTGTCGCGGTCACGGACGGTGACTGTCTCGTCTTCGAGGGTGTCGTAGTCGACAGTGACGCAGAACGGGGTCCCTATCTCGTCCTGTCGGCGGTACCGGCGGCCGATTGCGCCGGCGTCGTCGTAGGCGACCGCGAGACCGGCCTCGCGCAACTCGCTGGCGAGGTCACGGGCGCGTTCTCCCAGTCCGTCCCTGTCCATCAGCGGGAAGACACCGGCCGTCGTCGGTGCCATCTCTGGCGGGAGCGAGAGGTAGGTTCGCTCCTCGTCGTCGACGACGTCCTCGCTGTATGCGTGGGCCAGCACCGTGTAGACGAGGCGGCCGACACCGAAGGAGGGTTCGACGGTGTGTGGTCGGACGTGTTCGCCGGTTTCGGTGACCTCCTCGACCGCGAACCCGGTCTGTTCGACCGGGACCGTGTAACTCTCGCCGTCGGCCTCGACGGTCACCGTCTCGCCCTCGAAGGCGCCGGGGTCGCGCTCGACGAGGTCGGCGAGCGCGTCGGCAACGTCGCCGGCAGCGCCGCCAAAGGCCGGGCCGAGTGCGCTCATGTCGGGGTCGACCGTCGGCCGCTCGACCGTGATGGGGTCGTCGTACTGTGTGAACACGGAGAACGCCTCGCCGGAGTGGTCGGCGTGTTTCCGGAGGTCGTACTCCCCCCGGTAGGCGAAGCCGGTTATCTCGACCCAGTCGCCGTCCAGTTCCGACTCCGCGTCCCAGCAGTCCGCCGCGTAGTGGGCGAGTTCGCCCGGGAGATGCTGGCGGTAGCGAAAGCGGTCCATGTCGACCCCGATGCGCTCGTACCAGCCTTTCGAGAGTCCCAGGTAGAACGCGACCCACGGGTCCGCGACGACGCCGTCTTCGAGTGCCTCGCTGACTGTGAGTTCGAGCAGGTCGCCCTCGGCGTTTTCCTGCTGGTCGACGGGGTACAACGGGAGCACCACGTCGGCGACCCGTTCGAGTGGTGGGTCGTCGGCTTCGGGGTCGACGAAGTGTTCGAGTTCGGCCTGCGTGAACTCGCGGACGCGGACGAGTGAGTTGCGGGGACTAATCTCGTTGCGGTAGGCCGTACCGATCTGGGCGACCCCGAAGGGCAACTGGTTGCGGGCGTACTCCGCGAGTTGTGGAAACTCGACGAAGATGCCCTGTGCTGTCTCGGGCCGGAGATAGCCCGGCGAGGACGTTCCGGGGCCGATGTTCGTCTCGAACATGAGGTTGAAATCGTCGACCGGTTCGCCCGCCAGGTCGGTTCCACACTCCGGGCAGACGACGTCGTGCTCTGCGAGCAGTTGTGCAACCTCCTCGGCGGGAATCGACTCGGCCTCCTCGATGTCGGTGTCGTCCTCGACGAGGTGGTCGGCCCGGTGACTCGCCGAGCAGGTCGGACAGGCGACGATCATGTCGTCGAAGCCATCGAGGTGGCCCGAGGCCTCGAACACCGCCTCGGGCATCACGTCCGGTGCGCTGATCTCCATGTGGCCCTCGCGGGTGACAAACCGGTCCCGCCAGGCGTCCTCGATGGCGTCTTTCAGCGCTGCGCCGTGTGGTCCGTACGTGTAGAACCCCGCGACACCGCCGTAGATGCCGGAACTCTGGAAGAAGAATCCGCGGCGTTTTGCGAGTTCTGCGAGGCGGTCCCCCTCGCTCATCGCAACGCCTCCAGCAGGTGGATATCCTGCACGACCCCTGCGAGGTCGCCACCGTTGAGCATCGGCACCTGCTCGATGTCGTTCTCGATGAGCGACTGTGCGGCGTCCTGTGCGGAGTGTTTGCTGTTGACAGTCACGAGGTCGTCGGTCATGAACGCGCTGACCACACCGTTTGGAATCTCGACGTTCCGGGTGGGCATGTACCTGTTCCCGACGGCCTTTATACCCTCCCAGGACCACTCGTCGTCCTGACCGGCAATCGAGTCGCCGGTCTCCTCCTCACCCTCGACGACACGGGCGACCTCCAACACGTCGACCTCGGTCAACATTCCGGCGAGTTCGCCCGCATCGTCCAGGGCAACCGCGTAGGGCACACGCGCGAAGGCGAGCTCTCGCTCGGCGACGGTCAGGGGTGTTCCGGTGTAGACGCAGTTTATCGCTCGACCGGCGAGCGAGTCGACGGTCATCTCCGCGCCCTCGCCGCGCGCAATCGCGCGAACGAGGTCGGTAATCGTGACGATTCCTTCGAGGGTGTCACCAGAGCCGACGGGGATACGGCGCTCGTTGTCGGTCAACATCCTGTCGGCAACCGCAGAGAGCGGTGTCGGTGCCGAGACCATCGGTATCTCCTCTGCGAGCAAGGCGAGTTGGTCCTCGCTGGGTTGGTCGATGAGCGCGCCACGAGAGACGATACCGCGGTACACTGCGCCGTCGTCGGTCTGCTTGAGCGCCGGCACCGACGAGAACGCCCGGTCTTGGAGGTACTCGAGGGCGTCGTCACGGGTCCCCGGAATCTCCACTGTAACTACCTCCTCGCGGGCGGTCATCACGTCTTCGACGTTCATACGTGGAAGTATTCTCTGGCGCTGCTACTAAGTCCTTACACTTTGCAGGCCACCCGAGAGGCCGAGCGTGTACGGTCACACGGACCGGCGGATGCGTCGAGAGAGAAAGAGATTAACGGTGCCAGACCCTCCTCTCGGGTGTGTACGTCGAGAACTGCTTCGTGGGGGCAGAGGGTGTCGGCGAAACCATCGAGCGCCGACTCTGGGAGCAGGGTGTCACCCACTGGGAGTCGTTTCACCCGGACTGTCGTGGTATCGGGTCGACACGCGCAGACCGCATCCGGTCGTTTATCGACAGGGGCGAGCGCGCGCTGGCGGCCGGAGACGCGGGCTTTTTTGCCAGTCGGTTTCCGACCGGTTCGCGGTGGCGGCTGTACGAGTCCTTTGCCGACCGGGCCTGTTTTTTCGACATCGAGACAACGGGACTGGACCGCCGCCGGAACGTCGTCACGACGGTTTCGCTGTGTCAGGACGGTTCGACACAGACCCTGGTCCGTGGCGACGACCTGACAGACCAGCGACTCCGGGCGGCCTTCGAGGACGCGGAACTGCTCGTCACGTTCAACGGCGCACGCTTCGATATCCCGTTTCTGGAGGCGAACTTCGACGTCGACCTCGACCAGCCACATATCGACCTGATGCCCACCTGCAGGAAACTCGGAGTCTCGGGTGGACTCGACGCCGTCGAGGAGGCGTTCGGTGTCGACCGCGACCTGCCCGATGTCGACGGCCGCGAGGCAGTCAGACTCTGGCACGAACACGAACGCGGCGCCGACGGCGCGCTCGACCGCCTCGTCGAGTACAACCGCGAGGACACCCAGAACATGGTGCCCGTGCTCGAGGAGGCGGTGGCACGTCTCGACGACACCGTGCTCCCAGAGGGGCGGGCGACCATCGAGTGAGTCCGGGTGAGTTTTGAGCGGTCGGCCCGGAGACCGGGTATGCTCCGCGAGGTGGTCCACGCGAGGGGTCACGAGAACGTCACCGCCAGGCACACGAGCACGTTCGAGGTGACGAGCGACGACTACCTGACGCCGGCGGGCGACTGTATCCTGGCCGTCGAGGCCGACCGGACGCCGGCCGACTTCGACGAGGCGTTTGTCACGGCCTGCCAGCGGGCCGAGACGACGGTCGCCGTCGAAATCGCGGTCGGAGAGACCACCGAACGCGTCGAGGGGCGTGGCCACCCCGAACTGGGGTTCGACAGCAACAGGAGTCTCGTCTGTCGCACCAGCGACTACGTCGACGAGCGCACCGTCGGCGTCGGGATGGACCGCGCCGCCGCCGGCATCGACCGGGCCGTCGTCGACCGACTCGCGGCGGGCGCGTCGCTGGAACTGACGCTGACGGCCCACCCCTGAGCAGTTCGAAACGGTCACAGCGACTCGGGGTCGACTCCGCGCACGTACCGACGGACCAGCAACGCCACCCCCACAGCGACGACCACGAGTCCGACGACGTGGCCGAACGTGGTGAGCGTGGGGCTGTCGATAGCGAGTTTGACGACCGTCGAGGCGGGGTGTTCGGGCAGACCGACCGCAGTACCGAACAGGATGACCACCAGCATCGAGTAGAGAAACTGCGCCTGCCGACGCTGTGTGGTGGCGAGTCCGAGAACCACGCCGACGGCGACAGTCACGGTCGTTATCGCCGTCACGTACACCAGCAACGAGAGCACGTTACCGATTGCAATCCCGTTTATCTCGAGCAGGAGTATCCAGAGTGCGGCCTGGAGGGGCGCGAGCGCGACCATCCCCGCGGCCTTTCCGTCGACGATATCGACCAGTGACACCGGTGACACCCGGAGCAGTTCGAGCGTTCCCCGCTGGGCCTCCTCGGTTATCAGGTCGATGACGACCGACCCGCTGATAAACGGCGGCAAAAAGAGCAACAGCGGAATCAAGATAGTGTAGGTGAAGCTGAAAAACTCCGTCGTGCCGCCGCTCGCGGGGTCGGCCGCGTCGGGCACGTCGACTGGTTTGAACTCGAGACTGTCGACCCGGTTGCCACGCTCTGCCTCTTCGAGGTTGGCGAGTAGGTCACGGATCGAGACGACGACGAGTGTCGTCTGTACGTCCTCCGTGGGTAACACGACGGTGACCACGAACCGGGTTCCGTTCTCTGCCGGCACCGGACGGCCGGTGACGACGGCGTCGAGGTCGCCGTCTGCGAAATCCGCCACCGCCGTATCGCGGTCGTCGTACTCCTGAACGACGATATCGTTGTTCTCTCGGCTGAGTCTGACCAGCGTCTCCTGTGTGTCGCCGGTCGCCCCGATGTCGACGACGTCGTCGCCGGCAGAGCTGGGGTCGAACGGTGAGGCGAGTCCGGCGACCAGAAACGACGAGAACCCGGCGATGAGCAACTGCACCACCAGCGCCAGCACGATCGTCTTCTCGCGGCGCAGCGACGAGATGTCACGCATCGCAATCGTCCACCGTGGACTCGAGCGGGGGTCACGGTCAGACAAAGAGTATCACCACGGCGATGTTGTACGCGAGGTGAACGGCCATAGCGACCAGGACCGCGGCGAGATACCGGCGCCTGTTCTGGCTCGCACCCAGCGCAGAGATAGCCGCGGTGACCACGTGGAGTGCGAGCGGGGCCAGCAGGAGCAACAACACGGCCGGTCCGGCGAACACACCGCCCAGCAGTCCAGTCTGTCCGGTCGGGAGTTCGGGCAGACCGGCCAGTTGTGCCACCAGTGCGGTCTTTTCGGCGAGAAAGAAGCCGGTGCCACTCACGGCACCCAGCGCGAGCGCGACCAGCGGCGCTCGCTCGAACCGGCCGCGCTCGTAGGCGGCGTAGATGTGCAGGCTCTTTGCGAGTTCCTCGGTGACGACGACGACGGCGAGCAACACCACGAGCGACTGGTCGCCAACGGCGAACAACAGGACAGTCACCAACAACTGCAGGACGAAAACGAGTGGAATCAGCGCCGCGGTCATCGCGCCGACGTGCCACGGACGGGTTATCGGCCCGGCCAGCGAGTCGAGCACTCGGCCCGACACCGACCGCTGTGTGAACATATCCTCCTCGCGGTAGAGACTCCCGCCCAGCAGGAAACAGAACACCCCGACCAGTGCCGGCGGCGTCGTCGAGAAGAGAAACTGCTGGGCAGAGATGGCCTCTGCCTGCAGGTTACGGACCACGAGCGTCAGCGGCGAGACGAGCGCAATCTCGTTCAGGTCAGTGAAAATCGCCGGCACGAAGGCGTAGGCTATCAACACGACGGTGATGGCGAGTGTGACGAAGGTCAGTTCCTTGAACGACCGGGCGAACATCGCCCCGAGAAAGGTCAACCCGAGAAAGAGAACGACCAGCGGCGCGAGCGCTGCAACCGACACCAGTCCGCCGGGTTCGCCACGAACGACCGCGAACAGTCCAACGGCGAGGGCCGCCTCAACGGCCACTGCTCCCAGAAAGTACGGCAGCGTCTTGCCGCCGATGATGTCGAACCGCGACACCGGCGAGACGAGCAGCAACTCCCCGCGCCGGTTGACCCGCTCGGAGAGTATCGTCCCACCGTAGGCCTGGATGACGAAATTCAGCGGGATGATAAACAGTAACGCGAGCACGAGCGACTGGAACGGGAACGGAGGGTCGATTTCTGAGGGTGACCCAGAGACGGCGTCGTTGGCAAGCGGCGCACCGAACTCTCCCAGCGCGCCGTCGTCGTCGGTAGTGTCGGTCGTGTTTCCGGCACTCGTGTTCGTGTCGGACCCGTTGTCCGACTCGCTGTCGAGTTCCTCCGCGACCGTCGAGCGCTGTTGGAAGTCGAGAACCACCTCGATGGGGAACGCGGCAGTCTGGTTCGCCGCCGTGCGCAGCCGTCTGTCGTTGAACCGTCTGACGGTGTTCTCGAACGCCTCGAGAGCCGCCTCGCCCTTTCTGTCGTCTGCGCGTCTGAGGACAGTTCGGTTCTCTGTCTCTCTGACCACCAGGTCGACGGCGTCGTCGCTGGCGGAGACACCGGCCGTTCCTCCGGTGACGACGAACGTGCTGTCGTTCGTGAGCACCTCGTGGTAGGGACTGGACTCGTTGACGGCGACCTGGTAGAGTCCATCGTCGAGTCCGACCCCGCCAACTGCGACAAACGGGACGACGACTGCGACGAGGGCGAACACGGCGACGACGAGCGCGAGCGAGCGCCTGTCGAGTTCGCCAGCGTTTTTCTCCACCTCCCACCGGGCGATTCTGAGGAGTTTCCGGGGCCTCACAGACCACTCCCCCCGGCAGACGGGGGCCACCCGAACAAACCGCTCCGCCCTGCCCCGGGCGGGTACCCTACCCCGGTCATGCTCTACTGTTGTCTCTGTTAGAGCGTTTGGTCTCTTTTCAGGCTTTTGGGTCTTTCTGGCGACTGGCTGTGTGGGTCGTGGCTCTCAGGCGTCGAGACAGGAGGCGACCACGCGCAACAACTGGTCGCCACGGACCGCCTCGGCAAACAACGGGACGCGCCGAACCTCGTGGCCCCGGAAGATGTCCTGTGCGCGTGACAGTGCCTGTTGTTGGATGCGCCAGCGGCGCTCGCAGAACTCACAGTCGGTGTGGTTCGGGGCGGCCAGCCAGTCGGTGTCGAGGTCGGTCACCTCCGCCGGGTCCTGCATGACGCGGTTGACGACGATGGTGCCGACGGGAATCTCGAACTCCGCGAGACGCTCGAGCAGGCGCTCGGACTCGCGGACACTCAACTCCTCTGGCACCATCACGACACGGAAATCCGTCCGGTCGGGGTCGCGCAAGGCCGCCCGGAGGCGCTCGATACGGTCGGCGAACTCGCGGAGACGCCCGGCACTCCCGGTCGGGTCCTCGACATCGTCTCCGAGAGCGTCGGTCAGAGTGCCCATCGACTGCCCGAGTCGCTCGCGGAAGGTCAGCAGTTTGCCGACCATCGAATCGAGCAGTTCGGGCAACTCAAGCAGGCGGAGCGTGTGCCCCGTTGGCGCGGTGTCGACGACGACACGGTCAAAGCGCGGGTCCTCGAAGTACTCGACCAGCAGGCGAACCGCGGCGGCCTCGTCGGAGCCGGGCATCGACCCGTCAAAGGGGTCGACGGCCTCGCCGCCCGGCAGTCCGGTCAACACGCCGTGGGGGCTGTCCTCGCCAAAGGGGGTGTCCGCGAGCGCCTGCTCGGGGTCGATCTCCGCTGCGTACAGCGGAATCTCCTCCCGGACGCGTGCCGGTTCGTCGGGCACTGTCGTGTCGAGCGTGTCCGCAAGCGAGTGGGCCGGGTCCGTCGAGACCACCAGCGTCGTCGTCCCGTCGCGGGCGCTGGCCAGCGCCGTCGCCGCGGCCATCGTCGTCTTCCCGACGCCGCCTTTCCCCCCGTAGAGCACGTACTCGGGCGCGTCGACTCCCGCCGGGACCGCACCCTCGTCGATTTCCTCGACCGGTTCGACGTCGATCTCCATACGGGTTCGTAGCGCCCCCGGGGTTGTGTACCCGTCGAAAACGCGCCTCACGCGACACGAGACTGGCGGCCCGGGGTGTGTACTCGACACCCGGGCACCCTTATACCCGTGGCACCCCACTGTCGGGGTATGGCAGAGACAGCACACCGGTTCGCAGTCGAGGGACAGCGGGTAATCGTGACGGGCGCATCGAGCGGTATCGGACGGGTGACCGCAGAACAGTTCGCCGCCGCCGGCGCGGACGTGGTGGTCTGCTCGCGCGAGCAGGGCAACGTCGACCCGGTCGCCGACGGTATCAACAGCAGTGACCGGCCGGGCGAGGCCGTCGCAATCGAGTGTGACGTGACCGACCGCGAGGCCGTCGAGGCGCTCGTCGAGGCCACCGTCGAGGAGTGTGGCGGTCTCGACACGCTCGTCAACAACGCCGGCGCGAGTTTCATGGCCGGCTTCGACGACATCAGCGAGAACGGGTGGAAGACGATCGTCGACATCAATCTCCACGGCACCTACCACTGCTCGCAGGCCGCGGCCGACCACCTCGCCGACGGCGGCGGGGCCATCATCAACCTCTCCAGTGTCGCCGGCCAGCAGGGCGCACCCTACATGAGCCACTACGCCGCGGCGAAAGCCGGCGTCATCAACCTGACGACGACACTCGCCCACGAGTGGGCGAGCGAGGGCGTTCGCGTCAACTGCATCGCGCCGGGCTTTGTCGCCACGCCGGGTGTCGAGACACAGATGGGAATCAGCGCCGACAACATCACTCGCGCGGAGGTCGAACGGCGCATCGGACTCAGCGAGGAGATTGCAGACATCGCGCAGTTCCTGGCGAGTCCTGCGGCCTCGTACATCGTCGGCGAGACCATCACCGCCGCCGGACTCCCCGACATCATGGAGTCGCCGGACGTGTAACCGACCGAACAGTGCTGCGACCCCCGTCTGCGACCGTGACTGCTTTGTCGCTGGCCCGGTCAGTAGTGGTATGCACGACTTTCTCGTCGTCGGTGCCGGGCCAGCGGGTTCGCGCTTCGCCCGACAGGTCGCCCGGCGCGGGCATGACGTGGTCGTCTTCGAACGAGGGAGTGTCGGCACGCCACTGGCCTGTTCGGGACACGTCAGCACCGACATCTGGGAGTTTGTCCCAGAGACGGCGCGCGAGCGACTCCACCAGAACGACGTCTACGGCGCACGGTTTCACGCCGGCGGTCCGGAGAGTGACAGTCACCAGTTCTACAAACAACAGGTCGTCTCGAACGTCATCGACCGGGTCGAACTCGACAGAGAACTCGCAGACGCCGCCCGGCGGGCCGGCGCAGACGTGCGCGAACAACACACTGTCGTGGGGCTGACAGAGCGCCGGGACTGTGTGGAACTCTCGGTCAGCGGTCCCGACGGCCTCGAGACCCACCGCGGGAAACTCGTCGCGGGCTGTGACGGGCCCCGCTCGCGTGTCCGCTCGGAGACGGGGTTGCCCGACCCCGGCGAACTCCTCCACGGCGTGCTCGGGTTCGACGACAGTCCCGACCACGACGATTTCGTCGACGTCCACCTGACGGTGCCACAGTTTTTCGCGTGGCGCATCCCCCGGGGGGAGGCGGGCGTCGAGTACGGGCTGGCGGTGGAGCCAGACAGCGACGTTTCGGCGCGCTTCGAGGCGTTCACCGACGCCTACGGCGCCGACACCGACCGCCGGTGTTCGGGGCTGATTCCAATCGGACCACCGTCGACGACCACCTCCGGGCGTGTCCTCCTGCTGGGGGACGCCGCCGGCCACAACAAACCATTTACCGGTGGTGGTATCCTCTACGGGATGACTGCCGCCGACTGTGCCGCCCGGACGGTCGACCCGGAGGAGCCGGCGACACTCGAGGAGTACGAGCGTGCCTGGCGCGAGGAACTCAGCCGGGAGATTCGGCTCGGCCACGCGATTCGGGCGGGGTACGCCGCGCCACGGCCACTCCAGCGGGTGGGACTGTCGCTGCTCGCGGGTGAACTCGGGGTGCACATGGACCGTCCGACGACGCTGCTCTCGCGAGAACAGTTGGACACGACACTGCCCTCGCGTGAGTCGGTTCGGGCGACACTGCCGTTTGTCGGGTGAGACTGTCTGTCTCCGGACTGTCACGACGTGGGGGAGCCATCGACTGCCGCCAGCGGAGGCGAGGCCGTCTGCACCCGGACCGGAGACGGGCGTGTCGTCGGGAGAGGGCGGGCGTGTGAGTCCACCGGGCGTGAGATAAGAAAGGTTTATTCGCCACGCTCTCGCAGGCACGCTAATGGCACGGCTGGACGTCGACCAGATTCCCTACGAGGATTACACGAACCGCCAGCTGGCGCTGGTTCCAGTGGCCGTCCTCGTCGTCGCCGTCGCGGTTATCGCCGGGACGTTCGTCCTCACGGGAGCGCCGGTGTCGCTCGGGCTCGATTTCACCGGCGGGACAGAGCTCCGGCTCAGCGCACCCGACGCGACGAGCAGTCAAATCGAGAGCACGTTCTCCGATGCGGGTGTCGGCGTCGAGAGTGTCCGGTCGGTGGGAACCGACAGTTCGTATCTGCTGACGACACAGAACACGGACACCGAGCAACTCAGTGACGTCGCGGAGAGCGCCGACTACGAGGTCGATTCGGTCCAGTCACGCTCTGCGGCCTTTGGCTCGGACGCGCAGGGACAGGCGCTGGTCGGGATGCTCGTCGCGTTTCTCGGGATGAGTGTGCTCGTCGCGCTGATGTTCCGGACGTTCGTCCCGAGTATCGCGGTCGTGCTCTCGGCGTTCTCCGACATCGTGGTGCCGGTGGCGCTGATGAATCTGCTGGGAATCGAACTCACGCTGGGTGCCGTTGCGGCGCTTCTGATGATTATCGGGTACAGCGTCGATTCGGATATCCTCCTGAACAACCACATACTCAAGCGCCACGGAAAGTTCTACGAGAGCGCGTACCAGGCGATGCGGACCGGCGTCTCGATGACGCTAACCTCGATTGCCGCGATGATGACGATGTTCGTCGTCTCGTGGTACTTCGGCATCGACCTCCTCCCGAACGTCGCGTTGATTCTCGTGTTCGGACTCACGACGGACCTGATGAACACGTATCTGCTCAATATGAGTCTGCTCCGCTGGTACAAGTACGAGGGCGTCACGCAATGATCGACCTCCGGGACAACTGGCGGATTGTGCTCCTCGTGGCGCTCTCGGTGCTCGCGGCACTGGCGTTGTTTGGCCCGCTGGGCGCCTCGGGCAGTGGTGCCGACTTCCTCGGCGGGAACGGAACAACCGGCGAGAGAATCGCCACGGCGACGACCGACACGGGCGGAGAGTACGGTGTCGAGCTCCCCGAGGGCGAGTACGAGGTTCGCGTCGACGCGGTCGGGTACGAACCCTTCACCGGGAACGTCTCGGTCGTCGGCAACGATACCGCGACGCTGGATATCACGCTGAACGCCAGCGAAACCGGAACTGTCGAGGGGACGGTCACGGAGAACGGGACGGCGATTCCAGAACTCGGCGTCGAGTTCCGCTCGAACCAGACGGGGGTCGTCACCACGACGACAGACGAGAACGGCAACTTCGGCGTCGACCTGCCGCCCGGCGAGTACGGTCTGGTAGTCGAGGAGACCGGCTACGAGTCCTTCGAGACGACAGTCTCCGTCGAGGCGGGAGGGACAGTCACCGAGTCGGTCGCGCTGAACGCCGCCGCGACCGGCACCGCCACCGGCACCGTCACCAGCAACAACGAGACGGTCGCCGGAGTCGGTGTCGCGTTCGTCGACGGCAACCAGACTGTCACGACGGTGACCACCGACGAGAACGGCGTGTACGAGGCGACAGTCGAGGCCGGGAGCTACGACCTTCGCGTCGACGCGGTGGGGTACGAACCCTCCACCGGGAACGTCTCGGTCGTCGGCAACGATACCGCGACGCTGGATATCACGCTGAACGCCAGCGAAACCGGAACTGTCGAGGGGACGGTCACCGGTGACGGTCGGCCACAGTCTAACACGACCGTCGAGTTTCTCGACCTCGGAACCCGGGCGGTGGTCACGACAGCGACGACGGGTGACAACGGCACGTACAGTGCACTGCTGCCGGCCGGCGAGTACGACGCCCGCGTCGACAGCACGGTGTTCGACACGTTCGTCACGACCGTCTCGGTCGTCGCAAACGAGAGTCAGACAGTCGACATCGAGTTGACGCCGCTGGAGACCGGCACGGTGGCCGGAACGGTCACCGGCGAGCGCGGGCAGACACTCGCCGACATCGACGTCGTCTTTCGCGAGAGCAACCAGTTCGAACAGGTCGTCGAGGAGGGCGTCCCGGACCCGACGAACCTCCAGTACGGGCTCGAACTCTCCGGCGGTGCCCGCATCCGTGGACAGTTCGTCGGGCTCACCGCCGAGGGCGTCGGACTCGCCGGCGAGTCGACGTCTGTCCAGCGCGACGTGGCGACCGAACTCGGTGTCGACCCTATCGACGTGCGCGTCCGGAACGGTCTCGACGCCGTCGAAGTGTTCAGCGGGAACGTCACCGAGAGTGAGTTCGCGAGGGCGCTCCAGTCGGCGGGACTCGACGTCTCCGAGGGCGACATCCGAAACGGCGTCACGTCGACCACCCGTGACGGGGCCGTCGACACACTCACCCAGCGCGTCGACCAGACGGGGCTCTCCGGGGCAGACGTCTTCACCAGCAGTGCCGTCACCGGTGACAACTTCGTCGTGGCCGAGGTTCCCGGCATCAGTCTCGGCCAACTCAGGGAGGTCATCACCGACCCCGGTCGGGTACAGATTGTCGCCGGCTTCCCCGACAACGGAACCCTCAATCTCACCCAGGTGCTGGCGACACAGGATTTCGCCGGTATCCAGACCGCACAGCCGGCAGACGAGCAGTCACCGACGCCCCGGGTTCCGGTGACGCTGACCGACCAGGCCGCACAGCGGTACGCTGCGGTCATGCAAGAGGGTGGGTTCACGAACGAGGGGGTCGGCAACTGCCGGTTCAACGAGACCCGAAACGACGGCCCGCTGGAGGGACAGCACTGTCTGTACACCGTCGTCGACGGCGAGTACGTCTACGGCGCGAGCATGAGTCCGAACCTGGCACAGACGATCAACAACGGCGGTTTCGTCAACGACCCCCAGTTCCTGATGCAGACCGGCACGTTCGACCAGGCACAGGAACTAGAGGTGAATCTCCGCTCTGGCGAACTGCCGACCGAAATCGAGGTGGTCTCCGAATCGAGTATCTCGCCCAGTCTCGCCCAGAAGTTCAAACCACTGGCACTGCTGACGGCGCTGGTCGCGTGGCTGTCGGTCTGTCTCGTCGTCTACTACTGGTACCGCGACGTCCGTGTCGCCGTCCCGATGCTGTTGACCGCCGCCACCGAGGTGTTCCTCCTGCTTGGCTTTGCCGCGGCGGTCGGACTCGCGCTCGACCTCTCGCACATCGCCGGCCTCATCGCCGTCATCGGGACGGGTCTCGACGACCTAATTATCGTTGCAGACGAAATATTACAGCGAAAAGAGGACGTACAGACGGGTCGTATCTTCCAGAACCGGTTCCGAAAGGCGTTCTGGATAATCGGGATGGCCGCGGCGACGACGATTATCGCGATGAGTCCGCTCGCGGTGCTGAGCCTCGGCGACCTGCAGGGCTTTGCCATCGTCACCATCGTCGGTGTGCTCATCGGCATCGCGGTGACGCGCCCGGCGTACGGTGACATCCTCCGGAACATGATGCTCGACGACGTCAAACGAAAGTAACTCCCGGTCTGGGGGAGACTCCGTACGCCACACCGGGTCTCGAACCGCGTGTCACGCCGGTCAGTACTTGCGGTGGGTCTCCGAGAGGTCCAGGGCCTCGTAGAGACTCTCGTCGATTTCGTCGCGGCGGTCGCGCCAGGCCGCGAACCCGCTCCGTGTCGCCGGATAGGCCTCGTACTGCTCCCGGTACTGGCGGGCGTAGCGCTTGGTCGTCACGACACCACGAAACACCGCCAGGAGGTCCTCTCTGGACACTCCGAGCGTGTCGAAGGTTCCGCTTCGCGAGGCCCCGATGAGGTTTTTCAGCGTCCCGACTCCGAGCGCGGCCAGTCCGGTGAGACTGTCGACCGTCGAGTCCGTACCGACGATCTCCTTTAGTTCGTCCTCGGGGAGGAGTGCCGCGACGGCACGCAACACCGAGATACCCTCGGAGCTCGCGGCGACGTTGTAGGCGTCACGGGTCGCCAGTCCCGTTGCCTCGCCGTGTTCGACGTACAGGTAGTGGTTGTGCCCCCACAACCCCTGTTCGCTGGTGTCGCCCTGGTGGACGGCCCTGGCGGCCTGTCTCCCCGCAGAGTACCCCGACAGGGCCGCCCCGCGGATTCCCTTGCCGGAAATCGGGTGTGTGGTGGCCGCCGCGCCGCCGGTCGCGAGATACCCCGGCGCGACCATCGAGTCCAGTGGCCGCCGGAGCGCAATCGACGACCCCAGTTTGTTCTTCTTCCCGAACTTCTCTGCGACGTGGGCGTCCTGGAACTCCGGGCGTCCGTGCATGTCGCGTGCGAGTCTGTCCGCGAGTGGCACCGGGTCCTTGCTCATCTGGAAGCCCAGTCCCGCGTTTATCTCCGTCGGTGTCCGCGGAAAGTACCAGATGTAGCCCATCTGTTCGAGCGGTTTGCCCACGATGGCGTTCTCGTAGGGCACCGGTTCGTCGGTTTCGACCACCTCGCGGTAGGCCGACCCGAAGTGGGTGTAGTGTGGAACTTCGAGACTCGTCTCACCGGCGAGGTCGGCGAAGTCGGCCATATCCTGCAGGATGGACTGCGCGCCGGCGGCGTCGACCAGCACCTCGCTCCGGTAGCGAACCGGGTCGCCGTCTCTGACCGCCTCGACACCGGTTATCTGCCCGTTCTGGGTCACGTCCGAGACGACGGTGTCGTAGTGCTGGTCGGCACCACAGAGTGTGGCCTGTTCCAGCAGGTGCTGGCCGAACTCGTAGCGGTCGATGACGTTGCTACAGTCCGAGTACGGCAACACCTTCCTGACACCGAGTTCCTCGTCGTGCCACTCGATTCGGTCGATATTCCCGTTCGCGAGCACGCGCTCGTCGGCCGTCACCGCCTCCATGTCGATTGGACCGGGGTACTTCTCCGGGTCGCGCGGACTCTTGATGGCGTCGCCACAGGCGATGTGGCCGCTGCGTTCGCGGGGTTTGCGCTCGAGTTGAACGACTTCCGCACCCGCGTCGGCGGCGGTTGCCGCCGCGAAACAGCCGGCGATTCCGCCGCCGACGACCACCACCTCGTACTCCTCTGTTGTGGTCATCTGTTGTGCGCTCTCCGGGCGGAGTACTCCTAACTCTTTGGGGTTCGGGAACGTCTCAACACCGCCCGCCCGCCTCGAGTATCCGGTCGCCCTCGTCGAAGGCCGCCCGTCCCGTCTCCTCGTCACCGCGGGCGAACGCCTCCGAACCGCGCACGAAGGCGTCCATCGCCCGGCGGAGTGTCTCCCACTGGCAGGCGAACGTCTCCAGGTCCGATTTGTACTCGCCGGTGGTCTCGCTGGCCCCCGACTCGAAGGCCACGGTGGCGTCTGCGAACTCGTCGCGGGCAGTGCCGTACTCCCGTGTGGCCTGGTCCCACTGCGCCTGTTCGACTGCCCGTGTGCCCGCCTCGAGGGCGATGTTACCCGTCGCGGCACTGCTCAACCCCGAGACAGTCGCGTCGAGTGCGGTGAGTATGTTCGCCAGTTCGTCGAGTCGGCTCTCGACGTCGGCGAGAGCGAACTCTCCGAACCCCCCGAGCGCGTCGGTGTCGACAGCCTCGAAGGCCGTCCGTGCGTCGGAGAGCCCCGTTCGGGCCGCCGACACCCCGTCGTCGGCCCGGTCCAGTGGCTCGACTGTCCGACTCCACTCGCCGTTCTCGATAGACTGGTTCGCCGTGCCAAGCTCCGACATCGCGGTTCCGAACTCGCCGAACGCGTCGACGAACTCGGCGAAAAACGCCGCGAGTCGCTCGTAGGCGTCGATGCGCTCGCGCTGGTCGGGCGTGGCGTCTGCCCGTGCGCCGTCGAGTTCTGCTCGCGCCTCCGCGAGTCGACTCCGGTACTGTTCGACCGAGAGTTCGCCACCCTCTGTCACGTCGAGACTGTCGAGTTCCGCGCCGAACCCCTCGAAAATCTCCACGAGCCGGGTCTCTGCCGTCTCGAGTCGGTCCTCGACGTCTGCCCTGGCCGTGCCGTTCGCAGACTCGTTGGCTCCGTTCCCGCCAGAGTTGGTGGCGTTCGTCCCGTTTCCGCCGGTGTCGGTTCCGTTCTCGGAGTCGTTGTCACGGCCACTCTCGTCACTGCTGTTACAGCCTGCAACCGCGACGGAGGCGAGTGAGAGTCCGGCGACGAGCAGATGCCGGCGAGTACGTCCCATCGTATGGACCAGTACCGGCGTGCACTTATCTCTCAGGTTTGTCTAACGCCGGTGACAGACATGCGAGGATAGCCCTCTTCCATCCGCATTTCGGCGGTGACCTCTGCGTCCTCGAACCCGATGACGACGGTCACGTCGAGAAATCGACCGGTCAGTTCGGTGTACGTGGCGGGTGACTCCTCGATTGTCGCGGCGAGTTCGTCGGTGTCGATGTCGACACGCACGCGCTCGCAGTGTGGCTGGTTCTCGATTGCCTCCTCCATCGCGGCCTCGAGCGTGGCCGCGCTGGCGGGGCTGACGGGCGTGCCGGCGAACTGGTGGTACAGCGACCCGAATTTGATACCCGTCTCGAAGCAGGCCTGTTCGCGCTCTGTCGGCAGCGTCTCGTCCATACCCGGTGGTCGGTCCCGTGGTAGTACGGTCCACCGGTAGCGGCAAACCGCATGCTACTTACCACCGGTCGCGTTTGTACCAACTGAATGCCGGAGTCGGTACTCCTCACTGGCGCGGGCGGACACGTCGGTCAGACGGTACTGGATGGACTGCGCGAGCAGTACGACTGGCACCTGCTGTACCATAGCCAGCCCGAACACGAACCGGAGTTTCCCTACTACACCGGCGAGATTCAGGACCACGCGGACGTGCGCCCGGCGATGGAGGAAGTCGAGGCTGTGGTTCACCTCGCCGGCGACCCGCGCCGCGACGCCCCCTGGCGGAGTGTCCTCGACAACAACATCGACGGCACGCACACCCTCTACGAGGTTGCCGTCGAGGAGGGCGTCGACCGGGTGGTCTACGCCTCCTCGAACCACGCTGTCGGTGCCTTCGAATCCGAGGAACGCACGCCGGAGATCTACCGCTCGGACGACGAGTTCCGCCTCGATGGGACCGAGTTCCCCCGCCCGGGCAACCGGTACGGCATCAGCAAGGCGACGAGCGAACTCATCGGCCGGTACTTCCACGACGAACACGGCATCTCGGTCTGTAACATCCGTATCGGCAACCTCAACGAGGACTACCCCCCCGTCGACTACGAGCGCGGCCAGGCGATGTGGCTCTCGACGCGGGACTGCGCGCAGATTCACGACTGCGCGCTCCAGGCCGACTACGACTTCGAAACCGTCTACGGCATCTCCGACAACGACCGCAAGTACTACTCGCTTGAGCGCGCGAAGGAGGTGCTTGGCTACGAGCCAGAAGACAACTCCGCGGAGTGGGACGGGAAAGAGCGGGTCGAAAACCACTCTTGAAGCGGTGGGCGTTTCCGCGCATTCTCGGTATCACTTCGCGGTCGTGAACGGTGGCGAGTCGGTGTGACGACAGTCGACCCGAACCGGCCCTGAGCGATCGAGTTACACCTGATCTCAATCGAAGTATTGAATCTCTCGATGTCGCTCAAGAAATATTGGATGGGGGTGCACATCTTCGTTTTCCGGAAGTCGTAACGACCGCCCCTCGAGTTGCTCGAGTTCGTCATAGCCGTTCTTGTCGGGGGCGTCGGCTACGATGAGTTCGTGGTTGTTGGTGACAGACAACCACCCGGAATCAAACGCCCAGTGGTGAAACTTACACAGGGCAATACCGTTTCGAACATCGTCGCTTCCATCCTCCGATTTAGGGTAGATGTGAGCGGCTTCAATTTCTGGATTCCCGTATGGTGACACCCGTTGACTCCCACAGACAGCACAGGTGTTATTGTATTCCTCCCGAACCAATTCTCGGAACGCGTAATCGCGTGCTTTTCGACGTGTTTTGATGTACTCCGTGTCTTTCTCGAAGAGTTCTGGTTCCGATTCAGTGGCTTTTATCAACTCGGATTTCTCCCGATCAATCTCTTCTCGTGGCAGTTCCACATCAGTACTAATATGTGGATATGCAGTTGGTGGCTTTTCCAAATCGAGTTCTGACAGTCTATATTCTCCATCATTATCGAGAAATTTGAGTTCACCGCGGTCGCGCAGACGCTGTAGAACTTGTCTCATCTTGTCTCTCACGTGATTATTTTCTGGAAACTGTCTTGCAAGCCGCTTCTCGGAGAAGTCGTATAATTCATCTAAAGACACATCCGACTCGGCGTGTTGCTCTCGATACCACTCGAGTTCTACTCTCATGGCAGTGAGCCAATCTAAATCTGACGGCGGATTCATCCATTGTAACATCACGGGCGAAGATCATTATTTTTCCGCTACAGCAAGTAATCCGCCGCGACTGCCAGTTCGAGTTCGAGACAATCACAGATGATAGAGATATCTCACCGAACAGGCTGTGAGTTCAGTCTATTTTGGGCTCTCGTTCACAGCGATTCCTCACCGCTCTTTGACGAGGAATTCGTGGCCGGGTTCCATCCGGAGTGTCATCTGCGGGGAGACCGGCGGTTCGACGCCGGTGCGGGTCGTCTGGTTGTCGCCGAGCCATTCGAGTCGGAACTGTCGGCCGATAGTCGCGAGCGCGAGTTTGGCCTCGACCAGTGCGAACTCGCGGCCCAGACAGATGCGCGGGCCGCCGCCGAAGGGCGCGTACGCGAAGTTGTGAATCTCGGACTGGAGGTCGCCGTCCCACCGGTCGGGGTCGAACTCGTGGGGATTCTCGAAGAATCGGTCGTCGCGCTGAATCTTCCAGAGCATACTGTTGACCCGTTCGCCCTCGGGGATGTGGTAGCCACCAATTTCCAGGTCGGTCGCGCTCATCCGCGGGAGGATGTACACCGGCGGGTAGAGACGAAGCGTCTCCCTGATGACGCGCTCGGTGACCACGAGTCCATCCAGGTCTTCGACGGTCGGTGGGCCCTCGAGTGCGTCGATTTCGGCGTGGAACTGCTCGCGCACCTCCGGGTGGTTGGCCAGCGCCCAGAAGGCAAACGTGAGCGTCCCCGTCGTGGTGTCGTGGCCGGCGAAGGTGATGGTGACCATCTGGTCGCGGAGTCGTTCGTCGCTGAGCATCGCCGAATCGCCCATGCCGGCCTCGCGGATGCCGACGAGCAACGAGAGCAGGTCGTCGGCCTCCGTGGGGTCGGTCGGCGTGCTGGCGGTTGCCTCCGCGAGGAGTCGGTCGGCCTCGTCCTGGAGGGTCGTCCGGGCTTTTCTGAACCGGCGACGGGAGGGCGTCGGAATCCAGTTCGGGAGCACGTACGACGATGGGACGAACCACTCGTGGAGGTCCTCGGCGGCCTGTCGCAGGCGCTCGTCGCCGTCGAGTTCGAGTTCGCGCCCGAAGATGGTCGCAAAGAGCACGTCAAGTGTCATCCCGGTGAACCGCTCTTGCAGGTCGAACCGCTGGCCGTCCGTCCAGCGGTCGGTCCGGCGGCGGATCTGCTTGAGCATCCCGTCACCGTAGGTTCGCACGGTGTCGCGTGTGAAGTACGGCTGGAGCGCGTCGCGTTGCTGTCGCCACTCCTCGCCCTCGACGGTGAGTACGCCCTCGCCAAAGGCGATGTTGAAATCCTCGGACTTGCGGAACTTCTCGCGGTCGGTCAGTAACACACGCTTGAGGTAGTCGGGGTGTCCGAGCGCGTAGATGTCTCCCTGCCCGACGAGACGGGAGCGGGCGATATCTCTCGTCGCAAAGAGGTCCTGTATGAACGTGAAGATATCCCGCATCTGCCGGATAAAGTGCAGCGAAGGGTGGCCCAGTTCCGGGGCGTACGGCGGCTTCTGGCGGCTCTTGGCCCGTCTGTCGTCTTTTGCTGTCTCCGCCTGCGCGCTGCCGGCGTCGCTCCCCCGCGGGTCGGCGTCCGAAGACATACACCGGCTTTGTTCCGGTTCTCACAAGTCTCTTTGGATTCTGTGACACGTGTTGACAGTAACACTGGTGTCGGTAACTGATACGCCTCGTCGGTTCCCCGGCGACAGAGCCACCGAACGGACGATTTCGCGGTTGTATCGGGTGGATTTGAAGCCCCGACAGAGCCACTCGCCTCGTTGCACGTGGTCTGTCTGGGTCGTCTTTTCTGTGTGTAGGCTGTTTGTTACGTTCGTTCCTCGCGGGGGTGTGCCCGGGCGGATTTGGACCCTCGGTCGTTCCGCTCTGCTTTACTCACTACTCCGTCGCGCTTACTCTTCGCAGGAGTGGGTCCGGACGTGGATCATCCACAGCGCGTGGGACTGTCAGCTAGCTATTTTGCGGGAGTACAGAGCCTGTCGACGGCCGTTAGGTGAGCTTACTTTCGGGTTGAAGATGATACCAAATGGCAAACAATCTCGAACCACTCGACCCGCGCACTGGCAAACAGATGTACCTCGACGACCGCCGGACAGAGGTTGCGGACGCAACGCTACAGGCTCGCGACTACCGACTCGAACAGTTCGTACGATGGTATGCAGACGACGGTATCGAGAATCTAAACGAACTCTCCAGTCGCGACCTTCACCGGTTTCGCGTGAAGCGGCAGAACGAGGACGGCCTCGCAACCGCGACGATGAAAGGCCAACTGGCGACACTCCGTCTGTTCGTGCGCTTCTGTGCAAGCATCGACGCAGTCGAGCCCAAACTTGACGAGAAGATTCTGCTCCCGACTACGACGAGGGAAGACGCGCGCGACGAGATGCTCAACTCGGAGCGTGCGCGGGAGGTACTGGAGCATCTCGACCGATACTGCTACGCGAGTCTCGAGCACAGTCTGCTCGCAGTTCTCTGGCATACTGGCCCGCGTGTCGGGTCGGCGAGAGGACTCAATGTCGACAACTACCACGCCGACGAGCAGTATCTCAAGCTGATCCACCGGCCAGAGGTGGATCTACCGCTGAAGAATAAGTCACAGGGGGAACGACTGGTGGCACTGAGTGACCGGGTCTGCGGAATCCTCAATGACTGGCTTGAGGTCAATCATCCGAGGGTCTCAGATGAACACGGTCTGGAACCGCTCTTTGCGACCGACCACGGGCGAGTCAGACACAACCGGGGACGCAGCATTGCGTAACAATTGGCAGAAGTTGTGATTGGTCGATGTCTTAATCAAGGACCCCGCGATGATGTGGAAAAACGAGCTACGGGGTGTGGGGGGTGGGTCTCATCTTCAGGGAGACATCGGGGACATCGTCGAATTTCCCATCAAATGAGTAGATGTACTTGTGGCCGTGGTTCCGCACGAAGGCGACGGCAATGCCGTCCGGCGTCTCGAACGCACGAAACGCACCAACAACGCTGAATCCATTGTTAACGTCCTGCTTGGTGGGGTAACCGACTCGGAAGTTGTCTTCCTTGCCGAACTACCGAAGGTATTCGACTTTTGCCTGCCAGCCGTCTGCCTTGTTGACTTTCTTGAGGAGTTCCTGCAGCATCGGGTACGGTACGAACACCTCCGGGAGCGTGCCATCAGATACCTTCTCGACTATCTTCTTGCCGATGCCGTGATACTGGTCGTCTGGAAAGGACTCTGCGATGATGGGAGAAGCATCGAGAACAGCGACAGGTATCAGTACTCGTCGGGGTCGATTGAGTTCTTGTCGTGGGAGTCTTTCGTGTCGTAGGTTCTCGAACCCGACGCGGTGGGTGGCTCGAGCATCTCACCGCTGTCGAACTCGTCGGATTCCCACCAGATGAGCTGGCCGCCGACCTTCTTGAACTCAACAAGACCCTCAGATTCTAACCCCTTCAGCTCTCGGCGGGCTTGGTCGACAGATAGCATAGAGCCGATTGCGGCACCTTTGATACTCACGACAGGGTCCGGGTGTCCATCCATCGCTCTGCGGACTGCATCGCGAGAGTTCTTATCGATAGTAGACATATGTGAATCTATGCCCTGCAGTAAAAAACGAGGTCCACTCTCACGTCGGCGTCGGCTGAATCGTCCTTCGAAAAGACCGTTGCGGTGTAGCAGCCAGCGTCACCGCTGCTGGTGCCAACCGAGAGCGTCTTCTGCGTGCTCTCGCCGCCTTTGAGAGTCACTTGCGTCGAATCACTGCCAAGCGCGCCGACGCTCAGCTCGATCGTCTGTGTGCCCTGCTGGCCGCCGGTGTTCTCGACTGTCGCGGTGACGGTCAGCGTATTACCTTCGGTTACCGGCGAGTTAGTCGAGACGCTTGTCACCTGGAAGTTCGCCGGCGCTGCTGGCGCGTTGACCTTGGCGACCTCGCTTGCCGTGTCGTTATCCGAGGAGACCACTGCGGTGTAGGTGCCCGCATCGCCGGGTTCCGTCGAGACCGAGAGGGTCACTTTCTTCGACTTCTCAGGCGACAGCGTCACTTCCGCCGACTTGCCGCCCAACTGGCCGGACGGACCGACCGTCAGGTCGACAGTCTGTGTGCCCTGCACGTCGCCGGTGTTCTCGACTGTCGCGGTGACGGTCAGCGTCTCACCCTCCGTCACCGGCGAGTTCGTCGAGACGCTCTTTATTTCGAAGTTCGGTGGCTCCTGCTCTTCCTCTTTCACTACCACGGGCGCCTGAGGTTCGGTGTCGCCACCTTTGATTGTCGCGCTGTACGTGCCTGCATCACCGGGTTCCGTCGAGACCGAGAGGGTCACTGTCTTCGACTCGCTAGGCGACAGCGTCACTCCCGCCGAAGCGTCGCCCAACTGGCCGGACGGACCGACCGTCAGGTCGACAGTCTGTGTGCCCTCCACTTCGCCGGGGTTGGTAATAGTCGTGGTGACAGAGAGGGTCTCACCCTCCGTCACCGGCGAGTTCGTCGAGACGCTCTTTATTTCGAAGTTCGGTGGCTGTAGCACGGTCGCCGTCCCGGTCGCGGTATCGTTCTCGCTCAAGACAGTCAGACTATACTCACCGGCGTCATCTTTCGCGGTTCCGATAGAGAACGTCTCGGTCGTCGAGTCACCGGACTGAAGTGTCACGTCCCTCGACGGAGCGCCCAACTCGCCGGCTGGACCGTTGTCCACCGTCAGTTCAACCGTCTGTGTACCGTCTATGTCACCGGTGTTCTCGACATTTACGTCGATTTCGAGGGTCTCACCCTCCGCCGGTGAGTTCGGCGAGACGCTCTTTATTTCGAAGTTGTCCGGTTCCTGCACGGTCGCTTTCTCGGTCTTGGTATCGTTCTCGCTCGAGACGGCCACATCGTAGTCACCGGCGTCATCTTTCGCGGTTCCGATAGAGAACGTCTCGGTCGTCGAGTCACCGGACTGAAGTGTCACGTCCCTCGACGGAGCGCCCAACTCGCCGGCTGGACCGTTGTCCACCGTCAGTTCAACCGTCTGTGTACCGTCTAGGTCACCGGTGTTCTCGACGTTTACGTCGATCTCGAGGGCTTTGCCCTCGACGACCGGCGAGTCTATTGAGTCGATGCTCACCTGGAAGGTTGCCGGCTCCTGCACGGTGACACTCTCTGGTGTTGTCGTGCTGTTACCCGACTGCGTGGAGACGGTGGCCTCGTATCCTGTCCCCGCGTCGCCGTTCGTCGTTCCGATTGTGAACGTCTTTGTCTTCTGTTGGCCACCGTCGAGTGTCACGTCTTTCGAGACCGGACTGTTTGCGAGCGCGGTACCATTTGTCACGGCCAGATCGACGGTTTTCGTTCCGCTGAGGCCACCAGTGTTCTCGAGTGTCGCATCGACAGAGAGCGTGTTGCCCTCTCTGACTGTTTGGCTCTGCGGCGTGACACTCAGGACATCGAATGCGGCGGGTACCGTATCGAGAGTCCGACTCTTCGTGTCGTCTTCCGTCGAGATATTGTACCGGATTTTGTCGGTCGAGGCCGGCACGTCGAAGCTGAACTCCTCGATTTGGCTGTCGGCCGTCGTCAGCGTCTCACTGCTGTTGACTTGGACACCAGTATAGCCGTCGGTGTACTCCGTGCCGGTGTACTCGGGTGGGTCGGTAATCGGGTCACCGGCGCTGTCGTAGGCGGTGGCATTGAATCCGATATCTTTCCTCCCGGAGAACGACCCGGTATTCTCAATCTCGTAATCGACGGTGAGTGTGCGGGCGTCGGGGTCGACGTTGTCGCCGGCGATGCCAACTTCGAACGTTGGTGACGTGAACGTCTCGGTGGCACTAAACACGTCTCCAATTTCCGGTCTCACCTCGGCTGTGACGGCTTCCGTGTTCGCCGCAATTGTCGAATCACTGGGCGTGTAATTGAACGACCCTGAAACAGAGTCACCGGGTGCGAGCGTCACGGTATCGTTCGCCGCTCCGATATTATCTAACTCTGTGTCAGTTTTTGTTTCCAGAGCCGACGATGACGATGCGGGATTGTCTTCGTAGGCAGTGGCCTTGTACGTGATATCCTGTTCAAGGGTCAGGTCAGCCGTACTCTCTATCGTGTAGTTGACCCGAACCTCGTTGTTTGTCACGGTATCATTGATTTCCCCGTCAACGTCGAACCGTTGCTCGGGCTGTTGAACGGTGACGTCGACAGTCGAGGTCACGAACCGGTCCGGGATACTGTCTGGAACGTTGTCACTCGTATATTCGGCTTTGAGAGTGACGGTATTGTCACCAGAAACTTCTGCCGCTTCCAGCGTCCCCCGGTCGTCGCCGTTGCTGACACTGGTGTCGTCAAACTCACTGCTTGGCACCGAAAGGTCGTAGGCATCACCCAGTGAGTCGGTGATGACCTGCTCTTCCGAACCGAACGCTGCTGTCACTTTGAAATCCCAGTTCACCTCGTCCTGGTCGGCGAGAGTGGCCGCTCCTGTCGGTTTCCCCCACACGCTGGCGCTGCCCCCGCTCAGGCCGCCGCCGGCGTCTGCAACCTGAAGCTGGAGTCCCTCGTCGCTGAACTCCACGGCTTTTTTTTCCTCGTGAAGAATCGTATCTGATGGTTCGTGGACCACGATGACGCGGAACTCACCAATCCAGAACTCGCTGGGGTTATTTAATTGGTATCTCGCTGTCTGCCCAGCACTGAACTCGTCGCCGACGCCGGAGAACTCATCCATCGGGATTGTTCGAGTGTTCCCCTCAACAATCACGTTCACCTCCTCTGGATTGAGCGTATCGCCTGCCGCGTGACTGATTGTGATGTTGCCCGCGTTCAGTTCGCTTTCGAGGTCCGTCAGTAAGAGTTCGGCCTCTTCACCCCCGCCAGTATCAGAAAAAACGAACAAACCAATCGCCGCAACCAGTACGAGCGTGATTGCCGCGAGCAGCACGACACCAACTGTCTGTGACTGTCCGCGCCATCTCCTGTCTGTACCTATCCGCCACCACTTGCTCATAGTTAGTGATACAATAGTAAGTTGTAATTAATAAACATGGGGGTTTGTTTATTTACACTTCGTCACATATATTTTCTATATCTGAATAATCATACATTTATTAAATCAATTTTTGCCACAATTAGAGTCTTTTAGCACATCTCTACGAGCTTATGGAATCGTGACTGCGCCGCAGTTTTGAGTTACAATTGAAGTAGGACAACAGAATATGTTCTCGATTTTGATGTGTATTTTTGCATCGTGCCCGCGGTCTGTGCTGCACCACGGCCAACGACCGGTCAGTTCCGGTCTGTTCGGGATTGTAGCAGTCGCTCGCTTTGACCCGCCGGACGATTAATTTCTGCGTTCGTGTGAGTTGTAGCTCAAACACAAGCGGATATGCGGCGTGGAAGCGGGCTTCGAAAAGCCAGTTGAGAACGCAATTGACTTTCTCCCCCGCGAACGCGGGGGAATCCCGCGCGGTGGGATAATTCGGGTTTCGCGGCATTCGTACGGGTGTCTCGCAGTTGGAATCCGTGAGTCCGGCATCTCCACTTCAATGCCACGCTCACGAGCCTTGTGATCAATCAGGTTCATCACCCGCTTGTGGGCCCAATTGTCGAGGCACTTGTTGCCGTGGCGACCCCAGTCACTCTCGTCTACTCCACTCGGGTCACCGACAACGAGCGTGCCAACATCGTGTTCGACACATCGTTCAACGATGTCTTTCGACAATACGTGTAGGAAGTGGTCTTTCCGCCGAGACAGTTTCTCACGCGCCCACTGTGCTTTGTGCGATGGGCCGTGATTTCCCTCGGTCTGGTACTCTTCGCGCTGGGAGTAGTGCTTGTCTTCGCGAAGTCGGTTGCCGGGGTAGAATAAAGAGTCATTGGGGAACGCGACGGCGGCAGGATTGCAGATACCGAGGTCAACACCAGTCACGTTCTCCCCCGGTGACTCGGTGGTGATGTCGTACTTGCAAACAACATGTAGCTCCCACTGTTGCTTGCCCGATTTCCAAACCGCTCGGACTTGCTGAACGCTTTCCAACTCGACCTCAGGTGGGGCCTCATACTCGCAAAGGATGAAATCGCGTCCATCCTTGTGGGGAGAGTCTTTGCTGAGTCGAATTTGGTCGTGCGTATCGTCGTGTCGGATGCCGCTTGTTTTCCACGTCACTGTTGAACGGGGATGCTCTTCGTGAACGCGGTTGCCGTGGTGGTCGCAGTAGTTTTCTTTCCGGTATCCCGGCGGGGTATCCCGATTGTCATCGGAACCGTACCACAAACTGAAGACTTCAGAAAGCTCTTCGAGAACTTTTTGACTGGACTGGCTATGCAGTCCGTCGTATTTGGAGTGGGTTTTCAGTTCGTCTCTCAGTTCGCCTTCATCAGGATTTTTACCGGTCTCGTCGCGCGGAGTGCGAGCGTGGGACAGTGCGACGTTCCACAGTTTTTGATGCTGACCACCCGTGCCGGTCTAACGCAGCAACCACTTGCGAGTGGTTGTGGAACAGTGTCTGTGTCGTTGTTAGTTCCTCAGAGTGACGGCGCGTATCCACGGCCTGAGGGCCGTGGTATTGCGCCTGCTCTTGGTATAATCCTCTCGCCTCAAACTGACCTCCAGCAGTATCAATCAGTGATTGATTAACTGCGACGCCCCCATCAAACATCACGGAAGCCCGGAAGGCGTCGACCCGCGTACGTAGCATGGTTGAACTCCAGAGCAAAAGCGCGCGCGAAAATCGGCCGGAATCTCGAAAACAGATGGTACAGACGCTCTCGCGGGCGATTCAGTCGGCTAGGAACCGTGCATCTGATGGATGGGCCCGGGCGGATTTGAACCACCGCGTACCCGGTGTCCCAGGCACCGAGACGGGACTCGATACCGTATGAGCCGGGGGCTCTTACCGGACTGAGCTACAGGCCCACAGTCGTCTGGTAGCCTATCGGCCGATTAAATTCTGTCGCATCCAGAACGGGCAACTGTGGTGTTTGTTCTCTCCGCGGGGTCACCGGAGCGTCGCGGTACTGTCGAGGAAACCCGTTCGGGGTGTCAGTTTTCCGATGTCGTGCCCGCTATCACAATCTGCCAGTCGCCGTCTTCGGTCGTGGTCAACCACTCGGCAGTCAACTGTCGCGTTCCCGATATACCCTCTCCGGAGAATTCGTACGACGCCTCGACGATTGCGTTCTCCTCGATGACTGTGGCTTTCAGGTCGTCGCTGAAGACCAGCGAACCGCCGGACCTGCGGAACCGGACCGGGAATTTCTCTCTGAGTTCGCTCTCGCTCAGGTTCTCGGAGACGAGCGTGACTTCTACGTTGTCGTAGCTCACATCGACGTCGCTGGCGTTCGCGTTTGCTTCCCTCTGGAGCGATGGCGACTCGCTGTGGAACAAATCCCGTGCCGCCTCTGTGTCCGAGGCCACGACGTCGTAGTACGACTCCACGACCGCCTCCGGACTGCTCGTGTCGGCGCCGCCGCCGCCGGAACAGCCCGCGAGTGCCACTGTCGCCGCCGAACTCGTTGCGACGAGGAACGTTCTGCGATTCATACTAGAACAGTTGCGGAAGAACAGCACAAATAGACCGTGCCTGACGAGACTCCCGCGCGAGCGTGCACAGTCGCCACACGAGACCGGAATCCTCAATGTGCCGGCTGTCCCGACTCACGGGTATGGAGACCCTCGACAGGGTCGGCCTCAGTCCCGAACAGGCGTGGTCCGCGGCCCTCGTGACCGGTATCGTTACCCTCGTCGCCGCCGCGCTGGCGTTCACAGAGCGCGTGTATCATGGCTTTCTCTGGCAGTTCTTCTGGGGACCGGTGCGGGCGGACGCCGAGGGCGAGAGCTGTTACGTCCACCTGGCCGACGAGGGTCGCACTGTACCTGGCGAGCAGGCCGCTGGCTGTTCTGACGCCGCCTACCAGAACACCGTTTTTATTGCCGAACCCGGCTACACCGTCGTCTCGACGGCCAGTTACATCCTCGTGCTGGTGTTCATGCTCGCGGGTATCTACCTGTTGCTCCAGCGGATGGAGCTCCGGCCGTACAAGCAGTTTTTCTACGCACTGGTCCCGTTCATGCTGTTCGGTGGTGCACTCCGGACCGTCGAGGACGCCTTCGTCGCCGCGAACCGCGCCGGGCAGACGCCCGCACTCGAGTTTCCCGCGAGCGCGGCGTTCATCAGCCCCTTTATTTACTTCACTGTCTTCGTCATCGCGCTCGGTGCCTTTCTGTTCGCCAAGTTGCTCGCCAGTCGGGACCTGACAGACGGGTACACGCGCCCGCTCGCGGCCATCGGCACACTCTGGCTAGTCGGTACCGTTGGCTACCTGTTCTCGCTCTCGGTAACAACGGAGTACGTCGCCTTCCACCCGGGTGTACTGGTCGCCGTGGTGGGGCTGGCAACCGCGAGCGCAGCGGCCGTCTACGCCGCGGCCCGCGAGTGGCGGCCCGCGGTCCACGCCGGCACCGGACTCGTCGGACTGGTGGTACTCTGGGGGCACGCCATCGACGGCTACGCGAACGTTCTCGCGAACGACTGGACACAGGTCTGGAATCTCGGTATCTCCTACAGTCCGAAACACCCGTTCAACGAACTCGTAATCGACGTGACGAACTCGCTGCAGGGCGGGGATGCCCTCGCCGGCGTCTACGTCGGTGACGCCTGGCCGTTCGCGCTGGTCAAACTCGCGGTGCCACTGGCCATCGTGGCGCTGTTCGACCGGGAGTTCCTGGAGGAGAGTCCCCGATTTGGAATAATGCTGCTCGGTGCCATCGTCGCTGTCGGACTCGGCCCGGGGACGCGTGATATGCTCCGCTTTGCTTTTGGCATCTGAGCGTGACAGTCACACCACTCGAACCGGTCTGTCGTCCCGGACTCTGGTGTACCAGTAGAACGCGAGACACCAGCCTTCGGGGCGGGAACCGGTCGACCCGACAGTCCGGTACCCCAGTTCGTACTCGCCCACGTCGACCACGCGCCCGTCCAGCGACTGGGCGAGAAACTGGTGGCCCCAGCAGATGCCAAACACCGGCACGTCCGCCCGGTGGACCCCTCGACACGACGTGAGGGCGTGAATCCAGTCGTGGTCGTCGTACACCGAGGTCTGTGGGTTACCGACGACCACACCGTCGTAGCGCCCGGCACTGGCCCCGTGAACCGCCTCGGAGTCGAGTTGCTATTTGTGTAGACCCGTCGTCACGGCGTCGATATCCCGGGTGAGAGTCCGCTCTGCCGGCGTGTCACCGACCGACGCGTCCACGACTGCGATGGGTCGCTCCACAATCGTGTGCGGTCTCGGATATCAGTTACCCTGGTCGGTGACCGGACAACGGTCACGCGCCACGGGACGGACCCGGCTAGGAGAGGGCACACACTACGGTCACGCGGGAACCGGTGCCTGCACAGTCGGTCGAGAACGGTGGTCGTTTATGTGGCTACGCGTATTAGCGAAACCGTGACCGAGTTCGTCCTGTTCGGCGGGAAAGGAGGCGTCGGGAAGACGACACTGGCCGCCGCGACCGGGTTGAAGACTGCCAGAAACGGCGTACGGACGCTGGTTGTGAGTACAGACCCGGCACACAGTATCGCTGACGCCTACGACAGTCCAGTCGGAGAGACACCGACGCGGGTGACCGACGTGCCAGACCTCTACGCGCTGGAGATCGACCCACGAGAGCGCTTCCGGGAGCGGTACGGCGACACGTTCGGCGAGATGATAGACGACGTGCGCTCGCTGGGTATCGACGTCTCGGAGGACGACGTCGGCGAGGTTGCCGAGCGCGGGATGGTTCCCGGGGCCGACGAGGTGGCGGTGCTCGACCTGTTCGCGGAGTACGACGACAATCCGGACTGGGAGGCCGTGGTCTTCGACACGGCTCCAACGGGACACACACTGCGTCTGCTCAGTCTGCCAGACGTGATGAACACCACTGTCGGGCGACTCATCTCGCTGAAAGGGCAGTTCGACTCCGTCACGAGCACACTCGGCAGTCTCGTGGGTCGGGGTGGCGACTCCGATGGACCCAGTTACTCGAAGCGAATGGACCAACTCGAGGAGATAACCCAGCAGGTCGGCGACCGACTCCGCGACGGCGACAGAACCGAGTTCAGGGCCGTCACCCTGCCAGAGCGGATGTCCGTTGCCGAAACCGAACGACTACTCACCGAACTCGACGAGGGCGAGATTACCGTCGGCCGCCTGCTGGTCAACAAGGTCCTGCAGGACGCTTCCGAGGACTGTCAGACCTGTTGGCCACGGTATCAAGAGCAGAAGGATATCATCGGGACGGTCGAATCACAGTTCGACCTGCCGGTGCGCGAGGTGCCGCTGGTCGCCGACAGCCACGGTCTCGACCGCGTCGAGGCTGTCACCCACCACGTCGACCCGGCCAGACCCCGGCAGTGACAGGTTCTGCACCGACACTTATACCCCGTGGACACGTACCGGTAGATATGCCAGAAGAAGTGCTGTTCGAGTCCGAGAGCAAGCAGAGCCGCAAAGACATCGCCACACTCCTGCGAACGGTCGCCGACAACCTCGAGAACGGGGAGTCACTGACACTCAGTGCCGGCGGCGAGTCCGTGACGATGGACCCGCCAGACACCTCGGAGTTCGAAATAAAGGCCGAGCGCGAGGGGCCGACAGACGGCCCGAAAGAACTCAGCGTCGAGTTCGAACTCGAGTGGGACGAACACGCCGAGGGCGACCACACGGACGGGGAGGTCACAATCGAATGAAAATCGGCGTCGTCTCGGACACACACGACGACCTCGAGGTCGTCGCGGCGGCAGTCGACTGCTTCGAGGGTCGTGTCGACACCGTCGTCCACTGTGGCGATATCGTCGCACCGTTCTCTGCGACACCGTTCGACGCCGACTTCGACTTCTACGCGGTCAGGGGCAACAACGACGGCGAGTGGTCGCTCCGGGACGCCGTCCGGTCGTTCGGGGCGTATCTCGGCGAGATGGGCGAACTCTCGCTTGGCGGCGTGTCGGTGGCCGTCTACCACGGCACCAGCCAGCCAATCGTCGACGCGCTGGTTGGCTGTGGCGAGTACGACTACGTTCTCCACGGTCACACCCACCAGCGCGTCCACGAGGACCACGACGGCACGGTCCGGGTCAATCCCGGCGGTGTCGACACGACCACCGACGGCGGCGAACCGCCTGCTGGGGTGGTAATCGATACCGACACCGGCGACGTGGAGTTTCACGACCTCCGGTGAACCTGGCAGAGACGTGGATTCGTATAGCGACATGAGGTGTATCACCCCAGCGGAGACACGACCGACCCCACCGGGGGGAGAGCAGTGACGAGCGAGACGCCACAGCGGGCGAGCGCGGGGGACGGCTACTCGGGTCGTCTTTGGAGTGTGCCGGGCAAAACGAGACACGGCGACCCCTGCCGGTTCGGTGACGAGGCCGACCGTGGCTCCCGGGCGGGGGTGCTTGGCCCGTTCGCAGTCGTGTCCGGTTCAGTCGCTCACGTGGACGTCTGCCTGTCTACTGTACTCGTGTCGTGACCTGACGGCGTCGCGAATCTGGTCGGCCAGGCGCTCGTACTGTTCCGTCCCGGGTTGTTTCTGCAGGTAGTTGGTCGCGAGACGGCTGTCGCAGTCGATGGCTTCGGGGCTCTTCGCGGTGTACAGAATAAAGGGCAGTTCCGGGTGGTCCTGCCGGACGGCCCGGAGGAAATCGAGTCCGTCCGTTCCGGGGATACAGTAGTCAGAGACCACACAGTCGTGTCGCGGTTCGTCGAACAGCTCCAGCCCCTCCTCGGCGCTGGTCGCGGTCTCCACCGTCAACCGCTCGTCCTCGCGCTCGAGGAACGTCGCGGTCAGTTCTGCGAGGCCGGGCTCGTCGTCGACGTGGAGGACGCGAATCCGGTCGGGGAGGGTCGTGGACATACTTCTGGGTACGAGTGCTCTGTTTAATACTGTTTTGCCTCAGTATCGATACTGATATTCGACGGGGCACGCGACACGACAGCAGCAGTCGATAAAGCAAATACTGCGATACAGAATCGGGCGTTCGCGTGCCGCCACAGATAAGAGACACCGCAAAAAAGGGGGTCGTATGCTCGAATTCGACGACGTGGTGGCGGCCCGGGAGCGGGTGGCCGAAACCGCCCGGAAGACGCCACTCGCCTACTCGTACACGTTCTCCTCGATGACAGGTGCAGACGTCCACCTGAAAAAGGAGATGCTCCAGCGGACGGGCGCGTTCAAGATTCGCGGCGCGACCAACCGCATCGCGACACTGCCCGAGCGTGACCTCGACGCGGGGGTGGTCACCGCGAGCGCGGGCAACCACGCACAGGGGGTTGCACTCGCGGCCACGCGGATGGGTGTCGACGCCGTGGTGGTCATGCCGGAGGACGCGCCAACATCGAAGGTGAAAGCCACACGCGCCTACGGCGCAGAGGTGGTTCTCCACGGCGTCGACTACGACGCCGCGGCCCAGCGCGCCCGCGAAATCGAGCGCGAGAGGGGTCGTTACTATCTGCCGGCGTTCGACGACTGGGAGGTGATGGCCGGTCAGGGCACGGTCGGACTGGAGATTGTCGACGAACTCCCGGAGGTCGAGACCGTCGTCGTTCCAATCGGCGGCGGCGGTCTCATCGCCGGGGTCGCGACGGCACTCAAGGGCAGCAATCCCGATATCCGGGTCGTCGGTGTGCAGGCAGAGGGTGCGGCGAGTGCGGCCCGGTCGGTCGAGGACGGCGAGCGGGTCGAACTCGGCAGCGTCGACACGGTTGCGGACGGCATCGCGACGCGGTCGGTGGGGGCGAAGACGTTCGAGGTCATCCAGGAACGCGTCGACGAGGTGGTGACGGTTTCGGACGCCGAGATTGCGGTCGCCATCGTGACACTGTTAGAGCGGTCGAAGATGCTCACCGAGGGTGCCGGCGCGGCGGCGCTCGCGGCGCTGCTCTCCGGACAGTTCGAGTACGACGACGACGAGGTGGTCGTCCCGGCGCTCTGTGGCGGCAACATCGACATGAACATGCTGTCGACGGTCATCGTCCACGGCCTGATAGAGACGGGACGGTATCTCCGTATTCGGACGGTGCTGCCAGACCGGCCCGGTGCACTCGAATCGTTCACCGATATCGTCTCCGAGGCCGAGGCAAACATCTACGCGATACAACACGACCGGACCTCGCGGGACGTCTCGATGAACGACGCCGAAATCGAGGTCGACCTGGAGACCCGTGGTCCGGACCACGTCGAGGCGCTCATCGGCGCACTTGAGGACGACGGCTACGAGGTCGAGGTGTTGACATGACTCGCGGTCGTGGGCCTTCAACACGCCACCACCAGTCACGGAGTCGGCCAGACCTCACGGAGAGCGGGCGAGGACGTTCAACACGCCAGAGCGCGACCCCCGTCAGGTCGAGGCCTCGATGGCCTGGTCTATGTCGGTGATGATGTCCTCGGTCGCCTCCAGTCCGACAGAGAGGCGAATCAGGTCGTCGGTCACGCCAGAGGCCTCCTGTTCCTCGTCGGTGAGTTGCTGGTGGGTCGTGCTCGCGGGGTGGATGATGAGTGTCTTCGCGTCACCGACGTTCGCGACCAGACTCGCCAGGTCGACCTCGCGACAGAGTTGGCGGCCGGCCTCGTAGCCGTCGGCCATCCCGAATGTTATCATCCCGCCGTACCCGTTGTCGAGGTACTCGCCGGCGTTGTCGTGGGTTTCGTGCGACGCCAGTCCGGGGTAGTTGACCCACGACACCGCGGAGTGGTCCTCCAGGTACTCCGCGACGGCCATCGCGTTGTCCGAGTGGCGCTGCATCCGCATCGGGAGTGACTCGAGTTTCTGCATCGTCGTCCAGCTGTCGAACGGTGACTGCTGGTTGCCCAGGTCGCGCAGGCCGCGGGCGCGGGCGGCGAAGGTGAACGCGGCGTCGCCGAACCGCTCGGAGAAGTTGACACCGTGGTAGGCGGGGTTGTCCTCGCCGATCTCTTCGTACCCCCACTCGGCCCACGGTGTCCCACCGGAGTCGACCAGCGCGCCGCCGATTGTCGACCCGCTGCCGTGAATCCACTTCGTCGTCGAGTGCCAGATGAGGTCCACGCCGGCGTCGAACGGCTGACAGAGGTACGGCGTTGCGAACGTGTTGTCGACAAAGAGTGGCGTGTTGTTCTCGTGGGCGATGTCCGCGAGCCGGTCGAGCTCCGGCGTCACGAGCGCCGGGTTGCCGATGGTCTCGGCGTGGACGTAGGCGGTGTCCTCGTCGATAGCCTCCTCGTAGGCCTCGTAGTCGAGCGTGTCGACGAAACGCGCCTCGATACCGCGGCGACTCGCGGTGTGTGTGAAGTAGGTGTAGGTGCCTCCATACAGCGCCGACGCGGTGACGACGTTGTCGCCGCTCTCGGCGAGCAGGAACGTGGCGAGGTCGAGCGAGGACATACCACTCGCAGTCGCCATACAGCCGACCCCGCCTTCGAGTGTCGCGAGGCGGTTCTCGAGCATCATCGTCGTCGGGTTCATGATGCGGCTGTAGATGTTCTTTCCCGTGTAGGCCGCGGCGTAGGCCATCGGTTCGTCGTCGAGCGCGAACATCTCCGCGGCGTGTTCGTCGTCGTCGAAGACGTACGATGTCGTCTGGTAGATCGGTGGCGCGCGCGACCCCGTCGCAGGGTCGGGTTCCTGTCCGGCGTGCAAGGCGTCGGTGTAGATATCGTCGTCCGTCATCGGAGTACACGTGAGGCTGTTGGCGTTTCAATCTGCCGACTCGCCGGTTCGGGCGTCGCCCGAGGACAAGCACAAGAATCTTAGCGCCAGGGGCAGAGAGTCCAGACAGATGCTGGGTCGCCTCCGGGAGGCCGCCGAACGGGTCTACGAGCGACTGCTGGTGGCCGAACTGTCCGAGACACCCTCCCACGTCGCGGTCATCCAGGACGGTAACCGTCGGTACGCCTCGCGTGTGGGAAAGGAGAAAACCGAGGGCCACCGGGCGGGTGCAGAGACCACCGAGCAACTGCTGCACTGGTGTGACGAACTCGGAATCGAGGAGGTGACGCTGTACGCCTTCTCGACGGAGAATTTCAACCGTTCGGAGGCAGAGCGCGAGGCACTGTTCGACCTGGTGTCTGAGAAACTCCGGGAGTTCGCCGACGCCGACCAGGTACAGGAGGGGGGTGTCCGCATCCGCGCCATCGGCGACACCGGCAGACTCCCCGAGCGCGTGCGGGAGGCCATCGACTACGCACAACGGCGAACTGCGAGCCACGACAGCCGCTATCTCAACATCGCGCTGGCGTATGGCGGACGCGCGGAGTTGCTCGCGGCGACCCGCGATATCGCACGGCAGGTCGAGCAGGGTACTCTCGACCCCACGAGTGTCGACGTCTCCACCGTCGAGGAGTCGCTTCCGGAGGGGCCGATTCACGACGTCGACCTGATCGTGCGCAGCGGCGGCGACGAGCGCACGTCGAATTTCCTCCCCTGGCAGGCAAACGGGAACGAGGCCGCGGTCTACTTCTCGACGCCGTACTGGCCGGAGTTCCGGAAGATCGACTTTCTCCGGGGGATTCGCACGTACGAACACCGCGAACAGACGTGGCGACAGAGTCGCGCCCGCCGCGCTCGCGCGCTCGTCCGCGTCTTGGGTCCCGACTCCGAGGCCCGAAGCACGCTCGAACAGTTCCGCGACGCGCTCCCGAGTGCCGAGAGCGACGACAGCCGCGTCGACGGACGCCGCGACACCGACGCCGAGACGGCCGACTGACTCTCCGGGGACCACAGACGGCGACCGCGGTTCTTTTGCCACTCGGGACCCCTCTACCGGGTATGTCTGACTGCAGTCGACAGAGGGCGGAGTGAGCGATGGAGGTGAGTTTCGACGGACAGGTCGTCAGCGCGGGGTCGGAAGCCCGCGAGCGGTTCTACGACTCCCGGGGGTACGGCCGGCCCAGCGGTGGTGACCTCGAACTCGCGCCGGTCGAGGCCGCACACCTGCTCTTTCGTGGCGATATCGACGGGGTACGCGACCGACGACCCGAAACTGACGACGGTCGGGTCGGGTTCCGGACACTGCTCGCCTCCGCGGCCGTCTCCGAAATCGGCTTTTTACTCTACAAGGAACTGCGCGACCGTGGATTCTACCTCTCACCGGCGAGAGAAACCGACACCGGGCGCCGCGAGTTCGTCGTCTACCCGCGCGGACAGGGGCCCTGGGACGACGCCGTCGCCTACCGCGTGCTGGCGGTGAGTGAACGCGAGGAGGTGCCCGCACAGACGCTGCGGGCGGTTGCCGAGCGCGCGCCAGAGGAGGCAACCGGCGTGCTCGCGGTGGTCGACGAGGAGAGCGAGGTGACCTACCTGGCGGTGGAGACGCCAGCGGTCGACGGCTCCACCGACCACGACCTCCCCGCCGTCTCGGGACTGTTGCTGGCGGACAGGGTTCTCGTCGACGACCCGCCCGACGCGCTCCACGAGCGGGCGTTCTACGGCCAGCCACTCGCCAGCGACGGCCCGCTCCAGCTCTCGCTCGTCGAGGCCGCCGACCTCTCCGGGCGTGGGCTGTTGACCGTCGACACCGAAAGCCAGCAGACAGACCAGAACCGGGCCGTGCTGGCCTGTGGGAGACGCGTCGAGGGGGCGCGGTTCGACCGCCGGCTACACGTCTACAGCACACTCCGGAGTCGGGGTGTCGTCCCGAAGACGGGGTACAAGTTCGGAGCTGACTTCCGGACGTACGCCGACGTGGACTCCGTCGACGACCTCGGCCACTCCGAACTGCTCGTCCGTGTGCTGCCCGCCGACCACGTCTTCACGCCCCGTGGTCTCGCCCTGGACGTTCGACTCGCCCACGGCGTCCGCAAGCAGATGGTGTTCGCGCTCGCCGACGACGGCGACGTCGGGTGGGTAACTGCCGGTCGACTGACACCCTGAGTGCTCGTATCCCGCGGTCGACCCAACGAAAACCACAGATACCCATCTACTACCATTCAGGGTCAGGTTTATCTGTGTCCGTCGCGTACTACCGCGTGCATGCCACCTGACGTCGGGTGCTCGTCACCCAGTATCCGCGGCACGTCCGCGGAAGACGACACCCGGTTTCGGGCAGCGGTCGAGCGCGGGACGGCCCACCGGGCCGACGTGCCATCGCGTCCGTTCGGGCCCCCGCGAGACGGCCGGGCGTCCCCCCGTCGCTCCGGCATCCGCCCGCCCGGACAGTGTGGTCGTGCGCACTCCCGAACGCACCGCTCCCGTCTGCCAGCCACCGAGTCATCCCCCCCATCATCCCACCCATCCGGCTGGCGACACTGCGTTCAGTAGGTCGACATCTTCCCTCTCCCACTTTTTCGACGATGTCCGACACCCTCAAGCGACCGGCGGGTGAGATAGTCGTGTGGACCGTGACCAACTGGTCGCCCGTCTCGACTCGGAGTACGGCGCCAGCAACGGCGCACTCCGCGCAGTCTCCCGGCAGGCGGCCGACCTCGACGACTCGGGCCGTCTCGCAGACGACCTCGGTGTGACACTCACTGTCGAGTTGGTCTGTCGTACCCTCGCCGACGCGCCCGAGGGGTACACACTCGCCGAGCGGTGGAACTGGTGGGTGGGTTCACTGGAGCTCTCTCACGGTGGGTACCTGCGCTTTCGCGTCAGAGAGGGGTTGTAGTCACTCGCTCCCGTCGACACCGCGAACCTCGAACCGCGCACCGCCGTCGGCGGCGTCGGTGACCGACACCGTCCAGCCGTGCACGTCGGCAATCTGTTCGACAATCGCCAGGCCGAGTCCGGTGCCGTGGTCGTCGGAGCTGTACCCTGGCTGGAAGACGGCGTCGTGGTGTTCGCCGGGGATACCGGGACCGTCGTCGGCGACGTACATTCCACGCGCGTCTGCCAGCGGGCCGACACGAATGTGGGCGTCTCTGCCGCCGTGTTCGACCGCGTTCCGGAACAGGTTCTCGAAGAGGCGGCTCACGCGGTCCCGGTCTGCGGTCGCCGTCGGGAGTTGCCCCTCGATGTCGAGTGTCGCGCGCTCGGTGTCGACGGTTCGCCAGGCCTCGCGGGCGATTTCGTCGAGAGCCTCTGTTCCCTCCGGGTCGATGACGTCCTCGCCACGGGCGAGTGTGAGCACGTCCTCGATGATGCGTTCCATCCGGTCGTGGGCCTGCTCGACGTGTTCGAGGTGTTCCTCGGAGTCGAGTTCCCGCCCGGCACGGAGCCGCGTCTTCGCGACGTCGAGTGGGTTGCGCAGGTCGTGACTGATGACACTCGCCACGCGGTCGACGCCGAGGGTTTCGCTGCTCGTGCTCTCGACAAAGAGCAGATACCCCGGTTCGCCGTCGACGGGGGGCATCATACGGCCGCGGTACTGAGCCGGGAGTTGTCCGTCGGCCGTCTCTGCCGTGACGGTGAACTGTCCGCCGACCTCGGGGTCTGGCAGGTCGTCGGTGTCGGCGGTCCCGAGTGCCTCGGTCAGCGGTGTCCCGTCGGCCGCGGTCCCGAAGGCCGACTCGAACTCGTTGTTTGCCGTCCGAACAACCGGTCTGTCCCCACCGAACACGTAGCTCGCGGCCGGGTCCGGGTACCGGTCGAGTCTCGGAAGAGAGTCTGTCTGATTGCTGTCCATTGTCCTCCCGCCGGTGGCCGACAGCGTCGGTGCCGCCGGACACGCGGGCGCTACTTCTCCGTAAGGGGTGTGCAAACTTAGTCGTGGAGTCTAGTTATACAGAGTCGGCAAACTGTCGCCGGCCACAGACGGAAGCGGGCAGAGAGACGCTCCTCGGAGGTTACCGCGGGTCGAGTGTGCCAGCCCGGAGGTCGGTCCGGTCGAGCCACAGGTCACGCGTCAACACGAGCACCGCGCCGGTCCCGGGCAGACACCAGACAGCCGTCGACCGGACCAACCGCGGGTCGTAGCGCCCGACCACAACACGGCACCGACGACGGTCACTCCGGGTCCCGAGACGAGTGGCACGACCCCGGCAGAGAGACTCGACGGCCGTGTCTGTCGCCGCCCCCGTCCAGTCGGCGGAGTTGTTCTCGGGTCGGTGGCTCCGGGCACCCGGTCCGGGAGAGCGGTCGGTGGCTACCGAAACGGTTGAATCGCTGGGGAGCGTTGGTCGGGGTATGAGCGCGGAGGCGGGGATATACGCGCGGGAGATGGGGTATCTCGACAGTTACGTCCAGATTGGAGTCGCACAGGAACGGGTGCTCTCTGTCGAGTTCCCGGCGTCGCCGGCGCCGGATGCCGACCACGAACACGAACTGCTCGACCGGGTCGAGGCGTACCTGCAGGGCGAACCCGACGAGTTCGAGGACGTGTCGGTGGCGATGACGATGCCCACCGACCAGCGCGAGGTCCTCGAGGCCGTCCGCACAGTCGCCTACGGCGAGGAGGTCACCGTCGAGCAACTCGCGGGGATGACTCCCGGCCTCGGCCCCGACGAGGAGAACACGCAGAGAGCGGTCCGTGAGGCACTCGCGGCCAACCCCGCCCCGGTCCTGATTCCGACACACCGGGTGCGAGACGGCCCGGGAAGTGCACCTGCCGACGTCGAACAGAAACTCCGCGCCGTCGAGGGACTGTGACTACTCTGTCGTCGGTGTTCGCAAGACAATTTATCCAGCACTCGTAACGGCAGATATGGCCGTCGCACAGCAGGTCAGGAACGGCATCCGTGCCCGCCCGGCGACGATTACCGCACTCCTGTCGGTCGTCGGTTACGCGCTCGTCATCGGTACGTTCACCGGCGTGGTCGACGTCTACCCCGACCTCTCGAACTCGACTGTCAACCTCCTTACACACCTGATTGCCCTCATCAACACGCTCGCGTTGTTCTCGCTGGTTGCGGGTGTCTACTTCATCAGGAATCGTGACGTCGAGAACCACGCCCGGGCGATGCTGTCGGCGTTCACACTCATCCTGTTGTTCCTGGTCGTCTACCTCTTCCGGGTCGGTGGCGGTTTCGAGAAGGCCATCGTCGCACCGGACCTCGTTCGGGTCGTCTATCTCGTCATGCTCGCCGTCCACATCCTGCTCTCGATCGTCTCCGTGCCGGTCGTGTTGTACGTTGTCTTGCTCGGGACGACACACTCGCCGACGGAGTTGGCCGAGACACTGAAATCTCGCGTCGGTCGTGTTGCCGCCAGCGCGTGGATTCTCAGCCTGTTTCTCGGAGTCGTCACGTACGTGTTGCTCAACCACGTCTACGGGAGCGAACCGCGAGAGGAGACCGCACTCCTCCTGCTGCTCGCCGTTCCAGCACCGGTTCGCTGGCGCGTCCGCGACCGCATCAACGCGTACTGGCCGCGGTAGTTCCCGGTGTTCGTCCCGGACACCGGCTCTGACCCGCCAAGACGGGTCGTCAGACTGCCCCCGGGTCGACCGGGACGACGACGGCGTCGCCGCTGTACTCGCGGGTGAGACCGAGCGCGTAGGCGATGTCACGGACGGCCACCGGCCCGGAGTCGCGGAAGTCGGCGGCCAGTTCGCTCGCCTCGTCGCGTCTGGCGTTTGCCGTCTCGGCGTCCCGGTCGGCGGCCGCCCGTGCGCCCGCGGCTATCCGGGCGGCGAACTCCGCCGCCGTGTCGGCCCGCCCGAGCGCCCTGTCGAACAGCGAACGCAGGCCGTCCGTGTCGAGTGTCTCGGCGAAATCGACGGTCAGTGTCGAATCGGAGTTGGGTTCGCGCTCGCTGACTGCGGTCTCGAACGACGCGCGTGCCGCCTTGAGTCGGTCCCGGGCCTCGATAAACGCCGTGTTCGCGGCCTCGAAACTCGTCTCCGCGCCCGCGTAGACCCCGTTGTTCCACTCGCGGATACCCCGTTCGAACCGGTCTGCGCCCTCGATTGCCCGTTGTCGTGTGGCGAGCACCGCCCGGTGTGTGTCCAGTCGGACCTGGTAGAGTGGGAACCGGTCGTCCGGACGGGCGGACATAACAGCCCGGGGGGCGTCGCTGTGGCCGAGCCCCAGCACGTGTCCGAGTTCGTGTTTCGTGGTGAGCAACACCAGTCCGGACAGGCGCGTGGCGACGACACTCGCAACGACCGGGTCGGGGACAGTGGTGTTCGGACCGAGTTTCGGCGCGCAGCCAAGCACACGACCACTGGCCTCTGGGAGGTCACCACAGCCCCGTGGGTCGTCGCCGTACCGGACGACCATATCCGGCTGCTCGTCGGTGACGGTGTCGAACGCAACCTCGAAACCCGCATATTCCGGGCCGTTCGTCTCCCAGAACGCGAGCGCCGTCCGCGTGTTCGCGTCGAGGTCGTGGTCACTCGAACTCTCGTCGTCGACCCTGACGGTGACCGTCGCGCCGGCAAAGGGGTGGCGCTGGCTGTCGGAGTCGAGAACTCCACAGCCCGCAACGGCCGTCGTAGCGCCCGCAACTGCCGTGAGAACTGCTCTCCGTCGCATCGACCGTTCTTTGTCGTGGAGACAAAAACCAGTTGCCGCCGGCCGGGAGTGGTGTGCCGGGGGAAACGTGTTAGTTGCTCGCAGTCGTTAGCCCGTTTATGTCCGACCTCGGGGATTTCACTGGATTCGACGACGAGGACGAACCGGGCGACGGTACGGACGGTCAGCAGACCGACGCGGGTCGGCAGCCAGCAGCCGACGAGTTCGAGCGCTTCGAGGCGGCGCCGGCGGGGACTGACAGGGGTATCGGCGTGCTGTCGGCGGCCGCGGGACTGCGCGTGAGCGAGGACGACGAGGAGACGCGCCTGCGTGTCTACGTGACAGCGGCCAACCGTTCGGCAGTCCGGGTCGGGTCGTACCTGCTCGCGCCCTATCCCGACGGCGAGCGACTGTTCTGCCGTGTCACCGGGCTGGAGTACACACAGGAGTACCACGCCGACGACGCGACGGAGATTCACGCCCGGCGTGCGATGCGCTCGACGGGTATCGACGAGGAGGATTTCAGGCTGATGGCGACGCTGGAGCCGGTCGCGGTGCTCTACGAGGAGGAGGGCAGCCTCCGGCGCCGGATGACCGACCGCGTGCCAAAGCCCGAGACGGTCGTCCACGCCGCCGCCGAGAAAGACGAGATAAAGACGGGTCTGAAGATGCCGACCGACGGCGTCTTTCTCGGTCGGCTCTCGGTCGGTGGACAGCTCGTCGAGACGGCGGCGACACCCCCGACCATCGACTACCGGCTCACCGACGGGTACGACGACGGCGACCCGCTGGTGTTCCGGCACACGCTCGTGGCCGGCGGCACCGGCTCCGGCAAGACCCACGCCACGAAGAACATCCTCCGGCAGTATCTGGCCGACGACCGGTCCTACCCCGTCGCGGCCGGCAGCAACCGGACGGTCACTCCGGCGGTGGTCCAGTTCGACCCCCAAGACGAGTACGCCCAGATGCACGACGACGGCGACTACGACCGGGAGTTCGCCCGCCGACTCGACAGCGAGGGAGTCGCCCACGGCGGCCACGAGGACACCGTCGCCTTCGTGCCACAGGTGGGTGACGCACAGTACGCCGCCAGCCACCACCGCGCCGAGCAGGTGCCGTTCTCGATTCCGTTCTCGATGGCCCACGAGAACCCCTGGCTCGTCGCCGGCAGCGGTCTCAACGACACACAGTACGGCGCGCTGGTGGACGTCCTGTTGCCCGGCTTTCGCTCCCAGTACGGCCGCGAGGGGACCTACGAGCAGTTCCGCACGTTCCTCGACGACCCCGCGCTCCGGGAGGAACTCGACGAAACCGGCAGGGTTCACGAGGCGACCTTCGACGCCATCAGGCGCCGTGTCCGGGGGTTTGGCCCGGTGTTCGACGGCGACGCCCGTCCCATCACCGAGCAGGTCCACGAGTTCGTCCGCCCCGGCGGGTTGACGGTGGTGCCGACCTACCACATCGCGTCGAGTCGCCACACAGAGACGGTCGTGCTCGCGCTGGCCTCGCTGCTGGTCGACCAGAAACTCTCGAACGACCCCACCTACGAGCGCATCGAGGAGACACCGC